>JAPUFC010000001.1 GCA_027492275.1 Mesorhizobium sp.
ACGACAAGCACATCGAGGTGATCGTTCGCCAGATGCTGCAGAAGGTCGAGATCACGGTGCAGGGCGATTCGACCTACATCCCGGGCGATCATGTCGACGTGATCGAGCTGGACGAGGTGAACGAGCGCCTGGTGGACGAGGGCAAGAAGCCGGCGGAAGGCCAGCCGGTGCTGCTCGGCATCACCAAGGCCTCGCTGCAGACGCCGTCCTTCATCTCGGCCGCGTCGTTCCAGGAGACCACCCGCGTCCTCACCGAGGCGGCGGTGGCCGGCAAGACCGACATGCTGCAGGGCCTCAAGGAGAACGTCATCGTCGGCCGGCTCATCCCGGCCGGCACCGGCGGCACAATGACCCAGATCCGCCGCATCGCGACGCATCGCGACGAGCTGATCCTCGACGAGCGCCGCAAGGCCTCGGGCGTGGAGATGGCGGAGCCGATGCTGGCCGACATGTCGAGCGCCGCCGAATAGGGTCGGCGCAGGCGAAACACAGAAAGGCCGCCGGAGCGATCCGGCGGCCTTTTTGCATCAGGGATCCGGCTCGTCGAAGGTGATGATCGAAACCTCGCCCTCGATCGCGCCCTGCCAGGCGGACAGATGCGGCTCCTCGTCCGGCGCGCCCTGCAATTCGCCGATCTGGTCGAGCTGGGCCTCGGCGTAGCCTTCCGTGGTCAGGGCGTCGAGCGCGCGGCGCACGGCCGAATCGTCGTCGGGCGCCACGAGCAGCACGTGCAGACCCTCGGCGCGGCCGCCCTTCGACCGGTAGACGCGGCCGGTGATCAGCGTGACGGGGCGTTCATTGTCGTTCATGGCGGGCGCTCCTGCGTCTTTCGGGCCGATGTAGGACATCGATTCCCGCGCGGGTAGGGGGGCTGTCGCCCCGATCGGGAAATCGCCGGGCAAGATTCGGCGTCCGCGGCCGTCGACAGGGACAGATTGTTTCGCGCGGCGCGAAATGGTGTCCTCAACTCGCCCGCAGGGGCCGCGAGGCGCTGTTTTTCGGGGCTCGCGGGGTTGACGGAACCGGGGCTTGGGGTTAAAGCCGCACCGTCTGAGCCGATGTGAGGCCAAGCTGTTCGGGACGTCGCGTCCCGGAGTTCTGCCTCAAACAGGGTTCGTTCTACGAGCGAATAGACATTTCCGGCGTGCATGAAGCGGCTATCCGCTTCCTCTGCGATTTGTTCGGGCAGGACCGCGAAGCGCGGTTTCGGCCCGAATTCGCGTATGGAGATGCCGCCTGGGAATGCCCCGAGGGGTTGGACACGGAATTGAGAGACAAGAGGGTTTAATGCCTACCGTCAACCAGCTGATCCGCAAGCCGCGCCAGACGCCGGCGACGCGCAACAAGGTCCCGGCCATGCAGCAGAACCCGCAGAAGCGGGGCGTCTGCACGCGCGTCTACACGACGACGCCGAAGAAGCCGAACTCGGCGCTGCGCAAGGTTGCGAAGATCCGCCTCACCAACGGCTTCGAGGTGATCGGCTACATCCCGGGCGAGGGCCACAACCTTCAGGAGCACTCGGTGGTGATGATCCGCGGCGGCCGCGTGAAGGACCTGCCGGGCGTGCGCTATCACGTCATCCGTGGCGTGCTCGACACGCAGGGCGTGAAGAACCGCAAGCAGCGCCGCTCGAAATACGGCGCCAAGCGTCCGAAGTAAGGGTTTCCCGGCTTCAGGCGCTTTTTCCTTTGCGCCGAAGCCACGAGACAAGAGAGACAAGACATGTCCCGTCGTCACAGTGCAGAGAAGCGTGAGATCAACCCGGACCCGAAGTTCGGCGATCTCGTCATCACCAAGTTCATGAACGCCGTCATGTATGACGGCAAGAAGTCGATCGCCGAGACCATCGTCTACGGCGCGCTGGACCAGGTCCAGGCCAAGACGAAGCAGGAGCCGGTCGCCGTCTTCCATCAGGCGCTCGACAATGTCGCGCCGCATCTGGAAGTCCGTTCCCGCCGCGTCGGCGGCGCCACCTACCAGGTTCCGGTCGACGTTCGCCCGGAGCGCCGCCAGGCGCTCGCGATCCGCTGGCTGATCACTGCGGCGCGCAACCGCAATGAGACGACGATGGTCGACCGCCTCTCCGGCGAACTGATGGACGCGGCCAACAACCGCGGGACCGCCGTGAAGAAGCGTGAAGACACCCACAAGATGGCCGAGGCCAACCGCGCCTTCGCGCATTACCGCTGGTAAGGCGCGTCAGAGGCAAAAGAGGCAGACATCATGGCTCGCGAATTCAAGATCGAAGACTACCGCAACTTCGGCATCATGGCCCACATCGATGCCGGCAAGACGACGACGACCGAGCGCGTCCTGTACTATACCGGCAAGTCGCACAAGATCGGCGAGGTCCATGACGGCGCCGCCACGATGGACTGGATGGAGCAGGAGCAGGAGCGCGGCATCACCATCACGTCGGCCGCGACGACGACCTTCTGGAAGGGCCGCGACGAGAAGCTGCGCCGCTTCAACATCATCGACACGCCCGGCCACGTCGACTTCACCATCGAGGTGGAGCGCTCGCTGCGCGTGCTGGACGGCGCCATCGCGCTGCTGGACGCCAATGCCGGCGTGGAGCCGCAGACCGAGACCGTGTGGCGCCAGGCGGACAAGTACCGCGTTCCGCGCATGATCTTCTGCAACAAGATGGACAAGATCGGCGCGGACTTCTACCGCTCGCACGAGATGATCGGCTCGCGCCTCGGCGCACAGGCCGTCGTGATGCAGCTCCCGATCGGCGCCGAAAGCGAGTTCAAGGGCGTCGTCGACCTGATCGAGATGAACGCGCTGGTGTGGCGCGACGAGTCGCTGGGTGCCGCCTGGGACGTGGTCGAGATTCCGGCCGATCTCAAGGAGAGGGCCGAGCAGTTCCGCGAGAAGCTGATCGAAGCCGCCGTCGAGATGGACGACGACGCGATGAACAGCTACCTGGAGGGCAACATCCCGTCGAACGACGAGCTGCGCGCGTTGATCCGCAAGGGCACGATCGCGGTCAAGTTCTTCCCGATGTTCTGCGGTTCCGCGTTCAAGAACAAGGGCGTGCAGCCGCTGCTCGACGCCGTGGTCGACTACCTGCCGTCGCCGGCCGATGTTCCGGCCATCAAGGGCGTCGACGCCAAGACCGATGCCGAGATCGAGCGTCACGCGGACGACAACGAGCCGCTGTCCATGCTCGCCTTCAAGATCATGAACGACCCGTTCGTCGGCTCGCTCACCTTCGCCCGCATCTATTCCGGCAAGCTCACCAAGGGCACGTCGCTGGACAACACGGTGAAGGGCAAGAAGGAGCGCATCGGCCGCATGCTGCAGATGCACGCCAATTCGCGCCAGGACATCGAGGAAGCCTTCGCCGGCGACATCGTGGCGCTGGCCGGCCTCAAGGACACGACCACGGGCGACACGCTGTGCGACCCGCTGAAGCCGGTCATCCTCGAGCGCATGGAGTTCCCGGATCCGGTCATCCAGATCGCCATCGAGCCGAAGACCAAGAACGACCAGGAGAAGATGGGCCTGGCGCTGCATCGCCTCGCGGCGGAGGATCCGTCCTTCCGCGTCAAGACCGACGAGGAGAGCGGCCAGACCATCATCGCCGGCATGGGCGAACTGCACCTCGACATCATCGTCGACCGCATGCGCCGCGAGTTCAAGGTCGAGGCGAATGTCGGCGCGCCGCAGGTGGCGTACCGCGAGACGATCACGCGCACCTTCGAGCAGGACTACACGCACAAGAAGCAGACCGGCGGCACGGGCCAGTTCGCCCGCGTCAAGCTGATCTTCGAGCCCAACACCGAGGGCGAGGAGTTCAAGTTCGAGTCCAAGATCGTCGGCGGCGCGGTGCCGAAGGAGTACGTCCCGGGCGTCGAGAAGGGCCTGCAGAGCGTCATGGGTTCCGGCCCGTTCGCCGGCTTCCCGATGATCGGCGTCAAGGCGACGCTGGTCGACGGCGCCTTCCACGACGTGGACTCCAGCGTGCTGGCGTTCGAGATCGCGTCGCGCGCGGCGTTCCGCGAGGCGGCGCCGAAGCTCGGCGTGCAGCTTCTCGAGCCGATCATGAAGGTCGAGGTCGTGACGCCGGAAGACTATGTCGGTTCGGTCATCGGCGACCTGAACGGCCGTCGCGGCCAGATCCAGGGCCAGGAAAGCCGCGGCGTCGCCGTGGTGATCAACGCGATGGTGCCGCTGGCGAACATGTTCAAGTACGTGGACAATCTGCGCTCCATGTCGCAGGGCCGCGCCCAGTACACGATGCAGTTCGACCATTACGAGCCGGTTCCGACCGCGGTCGCGCAGGAAGTCCAGAAGAAGTACGCCTAAGCCGGCCGGGACGGCGGGCATCGGTTTCCCAAGCGGAACAGTAAAGACGGAGAGCCACGATGGCTAAAGGTAAATTCGAGCGGACGAAGCCGCATGTGAACGTCGGGACGAT
>JAPUFC010000002.1 GCA_027492275.1 Mesorhizobium sp.
GTCCTCGGCCCTGATCTCGATGTCGACCTCCTCCGCCTCCGGCAGCACGGCGACCGTGGCGGCCGAGGTGTGGATGCGCCCCTGCGCCTCCGTGGCGGGCACGCGCTGCACGCGATGCACGCCGGATTCGAACTTGAGCCTGGCGAACACGCCCTTGCCGGACACAGAGGCGATGATCTCCTTGAACCCGCCGACCTCGCCCTCGCTGGCCGATACGAGTTCGAAGCGCCAGCCCTGGCTCGACGCATAGCGCTCATACATGCGAAACAGGTCGCCCGCGAACAGCGCCGCCTCGTCGCCGCCGGTTCCGGCGCGGATTTCCAGGATCGCGTTGCGCTCGTCGGCGGCGTCCTTCGGCAGGAGCAGGATCTGGATGTCGTGGCGCAGCGCCTCGGCGCGCTCCTTCACGCCAGGCAGGTCCGCCTCGGCCAGGGCGCGCATCTCGGCGTCGGTCGAGCGGTCCTCCAGCATGGCCTCGAGGTCCGTCTGCTCGTTCTCGGTGCGGGTGAGCGCCCGGATCTTGCCGGCTATCTCCTCCAGCTCCGAATATTCGGAGGCCAGCTTCACATAGGCCTCCGGGTCCGGGCCGGCGGCCATGCGCGCCTCGATCATGTCGAAGCGCTTGACGAGCTGGTCCATGCGGTCGCGGGGAAGAGAGGCCATGGCGACCGCCATTAGCGGAGAACGCCGGAAAGCTCAACGCGGCTCGACAGGCCGTTCAGCGCTGGAACAGAAGCGCCATGCCCGCCACCACCAGCGCCGCGCCCGCCCAGGCCCCGGCGGCCGGCCGCTCGCCGGTCCGGATCCAGAGCGCAGGCAGGATGATTACCGGCGAGGTGGCCGACAGCGTCGAGACGATGCCGACATTGCCCCCCGACAGGGCAAAGAGCAGCAGCGTCATGCCGACGCCGAGACCGAGCGTGCCGGTGAGCGCGGTCAGCGCGGCCGCCGTCGGGGTCATGGGCGCCCTGGGCTTCACGGCGGGAATCGGCAGCGCGATCAGCGCGCTGAGGCACAGGCCGGCGACGCCGACCCGCACCATCGACGCCAGCACCGGATCGATGCCGGACGCCATCACCGGCCGCGCCACGATCGAGCCCAGGGCCTGGCCGGCGGCCGCGCCGAGCCCCAGAAGCACGCCGATCCACAGCGGTCCCTTGACCGTTTCCCAGACATGGAGCTGGTCGCGGCGCTTGCCGTAAAGGATCGCCAGCGCCACCCCGCAGACGGTCAATGCGATGCCGGCGACGGCGCGGCCCGGCAGCGTCTCGCCCAGCAGGAAGTAGCCCAGAACGGCCGCCATCGGCGCGTTGAGCGCGAAGATCACGCCGGAGCGGCGCGGCCCAACCCGGTTCAGTCCCGCGAACAGCAGCGTGTCGCCGAGAAAGATGCCGAGGATGCCGGACGCGGCCAGCAGCGCGATCAGGTGGGGATCGAGCGCGCGCCAGCTACCCGTCAGCAGTACGTAGACACCCAGAAGCATCGTCACGAAAAGCTGCCGGGCCCGGTTGAAGGCGAGCGCGCCGAGATGACCGGCCGGGCCGGCGGCGATCAGCCCGGTCAGCGCCCAGCATGTCGCCGCCCCGAGCGCGGCCAGTTCATGGATCGGCATGAGGACTCTTCAAACGATGCGGTCTGGCCATCTTACCGGGCGGTGGCGGCCGCGCCACGCCGAACCGTTGGACCAGGCCGCTCAGAGCGGAATGGAGCGGTCGTCGGCGAAGGCCTGCAGCAGGGCGCGGAACGGCATGGTCGCGGAGCCGTGCAGATTGTCGGCGAAGAACGCCTCGATCTCGGCCACGGGCAGTTCGCACAGCATGGCCTTCACCGGCCCGATGGAAGCCGGCGACATGGAGATCGAGCGATAGCCGAGCCCGATCAGCGCCATCGCCGAGATCGGCTTGCCGGCGAGTTCGCCGCACAGCGTCACCGGCGTCTGGTGCCGTCGCCCGGCGTCGGCGATCTGCTTGAGCGCGCGCAGGAACGGCGCCGACAGCGGGTCGAAGCGATCCGAGAGCTGCGTGTTGCCGCGGTCGGCCGCCATGACGAACTGGAACAGGTCGTTCGAGCCGACCGAGACGAAATCCACCGCCCGCATCAATTCGTCGAGCTGGAACAGCAGCGACGGCACCTCCAGCATGGCGCCGACCTTCAGGCTGGTCGGCAGGTGGTGGGCGAAGCGCGACAGATGCCGCACCTCGCGGTCGATGATCTCGCGCGCCTGCGCGATCTCGCCGAGTTCGGTCACCATCGGCAGCATGACGCGCAGCTCGCGCCCGCCGGCCGCCTTGAGCAGCGCCCTCACCTGCGTCCTGAGCAGTGCCGGCCGGTCGAGCGTCAGCCGGATGGCGCGCCAGCCGAGCGCCGGGTTCTCCTCCTGCGCCGTCGCCTTGAAGTAGGGCAGCACCTTGTCGCCGCCGATGTCGATGGTGCGGAAGGTGACCGGCCGCCCGGAAGCCGCGTCGATCACGTCGCGATAGAGCTTTTCCTGCGCCTCGGCGCGCGGGAAGGTCGACGCGACCATGAACTGCAGCTCGGTGCGGAACAGGCCGATGCCCGCCGCGCCCGAATCGGCGAGCTGGGGCAGGTCCACCGCCAGTCCGGCGTTCATCATCAGGTCGACATGCACGCCGTCGCGCGAATCGGAGGGCCGGCCGCGCAGTTCGCGGTAGAGCTGCTGGCGGCGGGCGCGGAACCGGACCTTCTCGGCATAGGCGGCCTCCAGGTCCGATTGCGGCCGCAGGTGGATGGTGCCCTCGTCGCCGTCGACGATGACCGGATCGCCGTTCTCCGACATGGAGACGGCGCCCTTCACCTGCCCCGCGACCGGGATGCCCATGGCGCGCGCCACGATGACCACGTGGCTGGTCGGCGCGCCGTCCTCCAATACCAGCCCGCGCAGCTTTTCGCGCGGGTAGTCCAGCAGTTCGGCGGCCCCCATCGAGCGTGCGACGATCACCGCGTCCTTGGGCAGCGCGGCCGCGACCGTGTCGGGGCTCTTGCCCAATAGCTGCCGCAGCAGCCGGTTGGCGAGATCGTCGAAATCGCTCATCCGCTCGCGCAGATAGGGATCGGTCATGTGCAGCATGCGCGCGCGCATGTCGCTCTGCACCTTCTCGACCGCCGCCTCCGCCGTCAGGCCGTTGCGGATCGCTTCCTCCAGTCGGCGCACCCAGCCGCGGTCGTTGGCGAACATGCGGTAGGCTTCGAGCACGGCGCGGTGCTCGCCCTCGAAGGCCACGTCACGCCGCGACAGCATGTCGTCGATGGACAGCCTGAGCGAGCCCAGCGAGGTCTCCAGCCGCGCCAGCTCAACGTCGCCGTCCTCGTTGAACAGGTTGGTGACCACGATGCGCGGCTCGTGCAGGACGACGTGGCCGAGCGCGATGCCGTCGTTGAACGACAGGCCGGTGAAGCTCGCCGGGCGGCTGAGATCCAGTTCGAGGCCGGGCCGCGTCAGCCGCGCCAGCTCGCCGGCGGCGATCATCTCGGCGATCACCATGGCGGCTGTTTCCAGCGCCTCCACCTCGTCGTCGCGATAGGTGCGCTTCGTGCGGTTCTGCACCACCAGCACGCCGAGCGTGCGCCCCGCCCTCAGCACCGGTACGCCGAGGAACGAATGGTAGATCTCCTCGCCCGTCTCCGGCAGGTAGGCGAAGGCCGGATGCTGCTGCGCGTCCGAAAGATTCAACGTCCGCGCCGACGCCGCGATCGTGCCGACGAGACCCTGGCCGAGCTGCAGCGAGGCAAGGTGCACCGATCCCGGATTGAGGCCCTCGGTGGCGTAGAGCTCGAGCACCGAATCGGCGCGCAGCACGTAGAGCGAGCAGACCTCGGCCACCATGTTGCGGGCGATGGCGTGCACGATGCGATCGAGCCGCGCCTGCGGCTCCAGCGCCTCCGCCATGAGTTCGCGGAGTCGTCTGAGCAGAACGCGCGGGCCGGCGGCCATGTCACGCATCGACGGTCTCCAAGACGCTCACCCGCGCGAAGTGATGCGCGGATTTCCATCCGGCCATAGCACATCGCGGCGGTGTCGCGCTCGCCTTAACTCCGCCGCCGCGAGAAAAATAGCATGGTTTCGCCTGTCGGCCAGCCATGCCGCCGTCCGGCGCGCCTGCCGCGCAGCAACGCCATGCTAATGCCTGTCGAGGCCGTAGACCGAATGCAGCGTGCGCACCGCCAGTTCCGTGTAGGCGCCGTCGATCAGGATCGAGATCTTGATCTCGGAGGTGGTGATGGCGCGAATGTTGATGCCCTTGTCGGCAAGCGCCTTGAAAGCGGTGGCCGCCACGCCCGCATGGCTGCGCATGCCGATGCCGATGACCGAGACCTTCGACATGCCGGCCTCGTGCTGGATCGCGTCGAAGCCGACCGTCTGGCGCACCGTGTCCAGCACGGACAGCGCCTTGGCCACGTCGCCGGATGGGACGGTGAAGGTCATGTCGGTCGACTTGCCGTCCTCCGAAATGTTCTGGACGATCATGTCGACATTGATGTTGGCCTCGGCCAGCGGACCGAAGATGCCGGCGGCCACGCCGGGCCTGTCGGCCACGCGCCGCAGCGAGATCTGCGCCTCATCCTTGGCATAGGCGATGCCGGTGACGACCTGCTGTTCCACGATTTCATCCTCGTCGCAAATGAGCGTTCCAGGCGGATTGTCGAAATCGCCCATGCCGGGCGCGTCCGGGTCCTCGAAGGAGGAGCGCACGAAGGTCCGCACCTTGTGCACCATGGCCAGTTCCACCGAGCGGACCTGCAGCACCTTCGCGCCGAGCGAGGCCATCTCCAGCATCTCCTCGAAGGACACCCTGGGCAACCGCCGCGCCTTTGGCTCGATGCGCGGATCGGTGGTGTAGACGCCGTCGACGTCGGTGTAGATGTCGCAGCGGTCGGCCTGCACCGCCGCCGCGATGGCGACGGCGCTGGTGTCGGAGCCGCCGCGCCCCAGCGTCGAGATGCGGTTATCGGGCGCGATGCCCTGGAAGCCGGCGATGACGGCGACCTGGCCCTCCTGGAAACGCTGGACGAGGAAGGAGCCGTCTATCTCGCCGATGCGCGCCGCGCCGTGCGAATTGTCGGTGCGGATCGGGATTTGCCAGCCCTGCCAGGAGCGCGCATGCACGCCCATGGATTGCAGCACCAGCGCCAGCAGGCCGGACGTGACCTGCTCGCCCGAGGCGACCACGGCGTCGTATTCGCGCGCGTCGTAGATGTTGAAATTGGCGCCGTCGGCCTTGGAGGCCTCCTGCACCCAGCCGACCAGCTCGTTGGTCTTGCCGGCCATGGCCGACACGACCACGGCGACCTGGTGACCGGCATCCACCTCGCGTTTGACATGGCGCGCCACGTTGCGGATGCGGTTGATGTCGGCGACGGAAGTCCCGCCGAATTTCATCACGATGCGCGCCATGGGAAGCGGATGCCCTGCCTGGATTTTTCGCCCGGATCGTCTCCGGGTTTGCCGGAAATCCTGGCTATGGATGCTGTCGCCGGCTCATATCCAAATCGCGCCGCAGGCGCAAGCTTCGCCCTTCCCGCCTCAGTTCTTGAGCTTGTAGCCCGTCTTCAGCATCCACATGACGACGCCGAGGCAGGCGAGAAGGAACAGAAGCGTCATGCCGAGGCTGATCGCCACGCCGACATCCGACGTCTCGTAGAAGGCCCAGCGGAAGCCGCTGACGAGATACACCACCGGGTTGAACAGCGACACGGCGTGCCAGAACGGCGGCAGCATCTGGATGGAGTAGAAGCTGCCGCCCAGGAAGGCGAGCGGCGTGACGATCAGCAGCGGCACGAGCTGCAGCTTCTCGAACCCGTCCGCCCACAGGCCGATGATGAAGCCGAACAGGCTGAAGGCGATCGCCGTGAGCACCAGGAACAGCACCATCACCAGCGGATGCGCGATGCGCATCGGCACGAACAGCGCGGCCGTCGCCAGGATGATCAGGCCGACGATGATCGCCTTGGTGGCCGCGGCGCCGACATAGGCGCACACCACCTCGAAATACGAGATCGGCGCCGACAGGATCTCGTAGATCGTGCCCGTGAACTTGGGGAAGTAGATGGCGAAGGAGGCGTTCGAGATGGAGAGCTGCAACAGCGACATCATGATCAGCCCCGGCACGATGAAGGAGCCGTAGGGCACGCCGTCTATGTCGGTGATGCGCGAGCCGATCGCGCCGCCGAACACCACGAAGTAGAGCGAGGTCGACAGCACCGGCGACACCACGCTCTGGATCAGCGTGCGCCCGGTCCGCGCCATCTCGAAGCGGTAGATGGCCATCATGCCGCGCAGGTTCATGCGTCCTTCCTCACCAGGCTGACGAAAATGTCCTCCAGCGAGCTCTCCTTGGTCTGGAGGTCGCGAAAGCGGATGCCCGCCTTCTGCAACTCGCCGATGAGGGTCGTGATGCCGGTGCGCCCGGCCTGCGTGTCGTAGGTGTAGAGGAGCTTGCCGCCGCCGTCGGCGAGTTCGAGCGCGAAGGCCGACAGCGCCTCCGGCACCGCGTCCAGCGGCTGCACCAGGTCCAGGGTGAGCTGCTTCCTGCCGAGGCTTCGCATCAGCTCAGCCTTGTCCTGCACCAGGATGATCTCGCCCTTGTTGATGACGCCGATGCGATCGGCCATCTCCTCGGCTTCCTCGATATAGTGGGTGGTCAGGATGATGGTGACGCCGGACTGGCGAAGCCGCCGCACCTGCTCCCACATGTCGCGGCGCAGCTCGACGTCGACGCCCGCCGAGGGTTCGTCGAGGAACAGGATGCGCGGCTCGTGCGCCAGCGCCTTGGCGATCATGTGGCGGCGCTTCATACCGCCGGACAGCGTCATGATCTTGGCGTCGCGCTTCTCCCACAGCGAAAGGTCCCTCAGGATGCGCTCGACCAGCGCCGGGTCGGCCGGCTTGCCGAACAGGCCGCGCGTGAAGGCGACGTCGTCGCCCACCTTCTCGAAAGCATTGGTCGTCAGCTCCTGCGGCACCAGCCCGATCAGCGCCCGCGCCGCGCGATACGCCCTGACGATGTCGTGGCCGCCGACGGTGACTTCGCCGCGGTCGAGCCTGACGATGCCGCAGATGGTGCTGATCAGCGTCGTCTTGCCCGCGCCGTTGGGGCCGAGCAGCGCGAAGATCTCGCCCTCGCGCACGTCGAGACTGACGTTCTTCAGCGCCTCGAAGCCGGAGGCGTAGCTTTTCGACAGGTTGCGGACGGAGATGGCTGGCTGCATGGGATTCTGCGGAAGGACCGTTTGTGGGAAAAGTTTTCGCGGTCGGGGCGGGACTGCATATAAGCCGTCATCCGCCAAGTGCAATCCATGCCGTGGCCGGATCGGTTCGCTCCTGACACGCGCGGCCGCGGCTTGACAATCCGGCTCCTGCATCCGACTTCGTTCAGGACCGACGGAGCGCCGAAAGGGATGTCGCCATGAGCAATCCGGGATCGACCATCGACGACGCCGAGGTGGACCGCTTCTCGAGGATGGCCGCCGAGTGGTGGGACCCGGCCGGGAAATTCCGCCCGCTGCACAAGTTCAATCCGGTGCGGCTCGCCTATGTCCGCGACCAGGTCGCCGCCCGCTTCGGCCGCGACCCGAACGCGGCGAAGCCCTTCGAGGGACTGCGTTTCCTCGACATCGGCTGCGGCGGCGGGCTGCTCAGCGAGCCGATGACGCGGCTGGGGGCGACGGTGGTCGGCGCCGACGCCTCGGCGACCAACATCGAGGTGGCGAGGCTGCACGCGGCCGAGATGGGTCTTTCCATCGACTACCGCGCCACCACCGCCGAGGCGCTCGCCGACTCCGGCGAAAAATTCGACGTGGTGCTCAACATGGAAGTTGTCGAGCATGTCGCCGATGTCGGCCTGTTCATCGCCAAATGTGCCGAGATGCTGAAGCCGGACGGCATCATGTTCGTTGCCACCATCAACCGCACGCTGAAGGCGCTGGGGCTGGCCATCGTCGGGGCCGAATACGTCCTGCGTTGGCTGCCGCGCGGCACCCACCAGTACGAAAAGCTGGTGCGGCCCGACGAGCTGGAGGCCGCCCTCGCCGCGTCGGGACTCGCCGTCGCGGCGCGTTCGGGCGTGACCTACAACCCGCTCGCCGACCGCTGGCAACTGTCGAAGGACATGGACGTCAACTACATGCTGCTGGCCGAGCGCGTCAGGCCGATCGATCTCGCCCCGCCGCCCGCCTGAGGCAGCCGGCCGGAACGGCCCTCAGTTCTGGTCGTCGGGGAAAACCGGGATCGGCATGAATTCGACGCCGTCCTCGACCAGCGCGGCGGCCTCCTCGGCCGTCGCCTCGCCGTAGATGCCGCGCT
Source organism: Mesorhizobium sp. (assembly GCA_027492275.1). Taxonomy (GTDB): domain Bacteria; phylum Pseudomonadota; class Alphaproteobacteria; order Rhizobiales; family Rhizobiaceae; genus JAPUFC01. Next base: position 8,321 of record JAPUFC010000002.1, read on the forward strand.
GGTCCGCCTCGCCGAAATGGATCTTGCGCGCCTCGTCGGCGAATTTGTCGCCGACATATTCGGCGTTGTCGCGCATCTTCTGCGACAGCGCCTTGAGCTGCGCCATGGCCTGCTTCTGCTGTTCGCCCATGGCGAGCGCGATTTTTTCCTGCTTGCGGCTCGTCGAGACCGCCGGCGCCATCAGCGCCTTTTCAACCTTCACCGACCCGCAATGCGGACACTCGACCAGACCGCGCTCCTTCTGCCCGTCGTAGTCCGACCCGTTTCGGAACCACGCCTCGAAGTCGTGTTGCCTGTCGCAGACGAGCGAGAACCGGATCATGACGCCGCGCCTTCGGACGCCGGTTCGCCCGCGCCCCGCCCCGCGCTTCGGACGGTGAAGTCGCGCGCGTTCCTGAGATTGGGGATTTTCCCGCGCGCCGCGGCGACGGCGTCGGTGTCGATCTCCGCCACCACCACGCATGGCTCGTCGCCCTCGGCTTCGGCGAGCACCCTGCCCCACGGATCGACGATCATCGAATGGCCGAACGTCTCGCGGCCGTCCTCGTGCAGACCGCCCTGCGCGGCGGCGACGACGAAGCAGCCGTTCTCGATGGCGCGGGCGCGGATCAGCACATGCCAGTGCGCCTCGCCCGTCTGCCGCGTGAAGGCTGCCGGCACGGTCAGCACGTCGGCCCCGGCCAGCGCCTCGGCGCGGAAAAGCTGCGGGAAGCGCAGGTCGTAGCAGATGGCCAGCCCGATCCTCGCCTTGCCCATATCGACCACCACGGCCTCGCCGCCCGGCTCGTAAACGGCCGATTCGCGCCAGCTCTCGCCCCTGTCGAGATCGACGTCGAACATGTGGATCTTGTCGTAGGAGGCGATCCGCCGGCCTTCCGGCGAAAACACCATGGCGCGGTTGGCGACCTTGCCGTCGGGCCGCACGATCGGCGTGGAGCCGACATGCAGGTAAATGCCGAGCTCGGCCGCGAGACGCGCCCCCGCCGCACCGATCGGATCGCGCTCGTCGCTGGTGAAGGCCGCGCGCCCCGCGCGGTCGCGGACCAGCGCGCCGGTCATCTCCGGCGTCTGCACATAGGTCGCGCCCCTGGCCGCGGCCTCGCGCACCAGCGCCTCGAAATCGGCGGCGTTGCGGGCCGGGTCCTTACCCGAGCGCATCTGCACGGCGGCGGCGGTGAAGGTTCCCATCGCTCAGCCGGCCGGCTGACCGGCGAGCATGGCGTCCAGCCTGCCCTCGCGCTCCAGCGCGTGCAGGTCGTCGCAGCCGCCGACATGGGTTTCGCCGATGAATATCTGCGGGAAGGTCGAGCGGCCGTTGGCGCGCGCGATCATCTGCTGGCGCAGCTCCGGCGAGAAGCTGGCGTCATGCTCCGTGTAGGCGACGCCCTTGCTGTCCAGCAGCCGCTTGGCGGCCGTGCAGTAGCCGCACATCATGCGCGTGTAGATCGTGACCTCGGCCATTCCACTCAATCCGTCAGCCTTGCTGCCCTGTCATATAGGGCCATGGCCGTCATCGTGAAAGTCCCCGGCCGGCATCCCGTCCTTCAGCACGCGGGCGAAGGTGAGCACGTCGACGCCGCCGGCGCCCGCCCGCTTGAGCGTGCGCGCCAGCGCCGAGACGGTCGCGCCGGTCGTGTAGACGTCGTCCACCACCAGCACGCGCCGTCCCTCCACCGCGATCCGCTGTTCGGCCGGCACGGCGAAGGCGCCGCGCACATTGTCCTCCCGTTCCCGCGACGACAGGCCCACCTGCTGCTTCGTGACCTTGACGCGGCGCACCGCCGACGGAGCGAAGGGCAACCCGGCAAGACCGGCGACGGCGCGCCCGAGCTCGGCCGACTGGTTGAAGCGGCGCAGGAAGAAGCGCCGCCAGTGCAGCGGCACGGGCACAACAACCTGCGCGTCGGCGATGAGTTCGGCCCCGGCGCGCGCCATCCACCGCGCCATCCAGGGCGCGAGTTCCGGCCTGTCGCTGTATTTCAGCGCCTGCGCCATCCGGCGCGCGACGCCCGTGTAGGCGACGGCCGCCCGCGCCCGGTCGAACGGCGGCGGATCGGCGATCGCCTCGGCCGACAGGAACCCCTCGCCCATGTCGTGGGTGAAGGGCGTGCCCATCACCGCGCACCACGGCCTTTCTAGGAACCGAAGTTGCGGCCAGCAGGCCGGGCAGAGCGCTCCGGGCTGCGAGACATGGCGCTGGCAGCCGGCGCAGACGGGCGGAAACGCCAGCCGCGCCGGTAAGGCGAGCGCCGCGGCGGCGAGATGCTTCAACTGCGGCAAAGGCTTCGGCCTCTTGCGATCATCGCGCAAGGATAGCAGAACGGAGACGGAGGGTGCGGGAATTTCAGCGCCACAGCGGCGGGAGGCACCATGGAACCGATCTTCGACGCCCCGTTGCTGGTGGAGCGACGCCGCCGCGCGCTGGCCAACGCCGTGCCGGGCGGCGCGGACTTCCTGATCGAGCGCGCCGCCGACGACCTGTCCGACCGGCTGGCCGCCGTCCAGCGGCGTTTCGCCACCGGCGTCGCCCTGTTCGGCGTCACGCCCGCGCCGGCGACGGCGCTGCGCGCCTCCGGCAAGGTCGACGCGGTGCTGCGCGTGGAGGCGGACGCCTCTTTCCTCGAAGGCGGAGAAGGGATGATCGCCGAGCCCGGGCATCTTCCCCTGCCGCCGGAGAGCGTCGACCTCGTCGCCTCGGTCCTGTCCCTGCAGGAGGAGAACGACATACCCGGCCTGCTGGTGCAGATTCGCCGGGCGCTGAAGCCGGACGGCCTGTTCCTCGGCGCCATGGCGGGCGCGGGAACGCTGGCGGAACTGCGCGAGAGCCTGCTCGCCGCCGAGACGGAGCTGACGGGCGGCGCCAGCCCCCGCGTCGCGCCCTTCACCGATGTCCGCGACGCCGGCGCGCTTCTCCAGCGGGCGGGCTTCGCCCTGCCGGTCGCCGACATCGAGCCGGTCACGGCGCGCTACGACACTATGTTCCACCTGATGGCCGACCTGCGCGCCATGGGTGCCGCCAACGCGCTCGTCGCGCGCTCGCGCAGGCCGGTCGGCCGCGCCTTCTTCGCCCGCGCGGCGCAAATCTACGCTGAACGGTTCTCCGACCCCGACGGGCGCGTGCGGGCGACCTTCTCGCTGGTCTGGCTTTCGGGATGGGCGCCGCACGCCTCGCAGCAGCAACCGCTGAAGCCGGGCTCTGCCGCCGTGTCGCTAAAGGATGTTCTCAAGCCGCCCGGAACGTGACGGTTACTGGATCGCCTGCTGGAGCTTGCTGTCGTTGTCGCCCCACATATCGCCGATGGCGTCGAACGCCTTGCCGACGCCGCCGACGATCGCCAGCGACAGCACGCCGATGATCAAGCCGTACTCGATGGCCGTCGCGCCCGAGCGGTCGTGCAGGAAACGGACGCAGATGGCGCGCATGGGTCTTCCTCGTTTGGGGCCGACCCTAGCGGAGACCGGTTAAGAGTTCTTGACGGCGAAACGTTAACGGAAGCTGAACCACCGTCGCGCGATCAGCACTCCCCGGCGCGCTCGCCATTGCTGCGGATCACGCAGATCGAGGCGGGGCTGGGCTGCAGCACGCTCTTGCGGATCGTGTAGCTGTTCTGCCTGCCGATGGAACCCGTCGCCATCGTGTCGATGCCGAATGGATTGTCGCGGGAACGCGAGAAATTATCCGCCATCGGCGTGAGGATCAGGGCGAAGGCGACCGCCGCCGAGCCGAACAGGAGCGTCAGCCGCAGGATGCTGACGCCGCCCGACGCGAAGGCCCGGGAAGCGCGCCCGCCGTCCCAATCCCCGCTATCCCGGCCATTGTCGCCCGCCATGCCCGCATCCCTGCCGTCATCGTGCCGAAGCGGCACATTTCCCGCAGTTTTTCAGCTTTTCCTGAAGGTTTGATTAACGATGGATGCGGACGACCCGGCCAGCGCCCATGGAATCAGAGCAGGTCGATCAGGATCGGGATCAGGGGTTCGTCGGCCGGCGGCATGGGGTAGTCGCGCAGGCTTTTCGGCCGCACCCATTTCAGCGCCTGGCCTTCCCTCGGCTCCGGCGTCCCCCAGAAGCGGCGGCAGACATACAGCGGCATCAGCAGATGAAACGTCTCGTAGGAGTGGCTGGCGAAGGTCAGCGGCGCGAGGCAGGCCGCCTTGGTCTCGATGCCCAGCTCCTCGGCGAGTTCGCGGATCAGCGTCTGCTCGGGCGTCTCGCCGGGCTCGACCTTGCCGCCGGGGAATTCCCACAAGCCCGCCAGCGGCTTGCCCTGCGGGCGCTGCGCGATCAGCACCCGCCCGTCGGCGTCGACCAGAGCGACGGCGGCGACCAGCAGCAGCTTCCTCATCTCGCTCATGCCGCAAGCTCCAGGACGCGGTAGTGATAGCGGTAAATCTCGCGGAAGCCGATGGCCTCGTAGAGCCGGCGGGCCTCCGCATTGTCCGCCTCGACCTGCAGCCATGCGGCCCGGGCGCCGCGCAGCCGCGCCCATTTCAGCGCCGACAGAACAAGCCGGCGGCCGAAGCCCTGGCCGCGCTCCCTGGCGTTCGTCACCACCTCGAACAGGCCGGCGAGGTCGCCATCATGGACGCAGACGGCGGTGGCGACCGGCGTCTCGTCGCGCTCCAGCACGAACAGGCCGGGTTCGGCGCGGATCGCCCCGATCACCTCGATCAGGCCGGACCGGCCCGCCGCGTCGCCGCCCCGCGTCGACAGCGCCGCGCTGGCGAAGCGCCCGAGATCCTTCAGCGGGATCTGGTCCATGGCGTCGTCGACCGCCGCGCTGTCGAGATCGAGCCGCATGACCAGCGACTCGCCCATGGCGCGAAAGCCCGTCCGCGCCAGATGCGCCTCCAGCCCGTCCCCGGCCAGCGGCGACAGGCGGAAGATCAGCGGCCGCCCGAATGCCTCGAAGCGGCGCGCCGCCGCCTCGATGCGCCCGGGCAGGTCGCGCAGATCACCCGGATCGAGCGGGTTGACGGAATTCAGGCGCTTGGAGGCCTGCGCGGGAGTGAGCCGCACCACCCAGGTGCCGTCATAATGCACGCTCGTCGCCGGCCAGGCGCGGAACCCCGCCGCCTCGAAGCGGCGCACGGTCGGCAGGTCGGCCCTGTTCGCTGATCGCTTCGAGATGGTCATTCGCCTCCCAGGCCGCGAGCGTCCGCGCCGCCCTGCTTGATGCCCGCCCCGGCGCTGCTCTCCTCCGGGCGCGTTTCGTTTGCCCGATCGCCGCCCTCCGCGCAAGCCGGCATGAAAAGGGGCCCGCGGGGGGTGCCGCGGGCCCTTTCTCGTCTCCGCCTGCGAGCGCGCTACTGCTGCTGCGCCTCGATCGACTGGACGGCGGTCTTGAGCGCCGGGTCGGAGATGCTGACGTCGGCCTGGCCGCGCAGCTGCTTGACCAGAGCGAAATACTTGTCGCGGAACGCCATGGAACGGAGCTGCTGCTCCACCTGCTCGAAGGCGGGCGGCTGCTGCTGGCGCTTGTCCTCGACCTTGATGACGTGCCAGCCGAACGGCGATTCCACCGGCTCCTTGGTGTAGGCTCCGGTTTCCAGCGCGAACGCCGCCTTCTCGAACTCCGGCACCATCTGGCCGGGGCCGAAATAGCCGAGGTCGCCGCCGCTCGTCTTGCCGCTCGGATCGGTGGTCTTCTCGTTGGCGATGGCCTGGAAGTCCGCGCCGCCGTCGAGCTGCTTGACGATCTCCTCAGCCTCCTCCTTGGTCTTTACCAGGATGTGGCGGGCATGCACCTCGTTGACCGGCGGCGTCTCGGAGATCTGCTTGTCGTAGAGGGCGCGGACATCGGCATCCGTCAGCTTGTCGGCGACCTCCTTGTCGACCAGCTCGCTGTGCAGCGCGCGCAGTTGCAGGAAGGCGGCGCGGCGCTTGAAGTCGGCGTCCTTGTCGTAGCCCTTCTTCACCGCCTCGTCCGCCATCACGCGGATCTCGATGATGGCCGACAGCGCGGCGGCGCGGCGCTGCTCGAGGGGCAGTTGCGCGAATTGCTGGTCGAGATCCGCCAGCGCCTGCGTCAGGTCGGCCTCCGTCACCGGCTGGCCGCCGATCGAGGCGACGACGGTGTTGGGATCGGGCGCCGGGGCGGGGGCCGGCGTCTGGGCCGGAGCGGCGTTGTCCTGGGCGATGGCGGGAGCCCCGCCGGACACGGCCGCGCCGAGCGCGAAGCCGATGCCTGCCAGCGCGGCGCGGCTGATGGGAAAACGCATGAAACCTCCGGTTACGGGATGAGAGCTGCGGCCCAAAGGCGACGCGATCATGGCGAAATTCGGCACGAAAGGCCGGGCCGCTGCGGCGTTGACATCGATCCGGGCCCCTCTTATCTGTCCTTCGACTTTGCGTCCACAACCGATTTGGGCGCGTTCGGCCGTCTGGATTCATCCTGAACGCCTGTTCGGGATATGTTCGGGCGGCTTGTCGCGCCGACGGCCCCGCCGGCGTCTCTTTACGGATTGAAAGGACCATCTGATGGTCAGCCTCGGCGCGATCGCCAAGAAGATTTTCGGTTCATCCAACGACCGCCGCATCAAATCCACGCGCCCGCGCGTCGAGTCCGTCAACGCGATGGAGAACGAGCTGCGCGCGCTGAGCGACGCCGAGCTCGCCGCCCGCACCGAGCAGTTCCGCGCCGATCTCGCCAACGGCTCGACGCTGGACGATCTGCTGATCCCCGCCTTCGCCACGGTGCGCGAGGCGGCGCGGCGCGTTCTGGGCCTGCGCCCCTTCGACGTGCAGCTCATGGGCGGCATGGTGCTGCACGGCGGCGGCATCGCCGAGATGCGCACCGGCGAGGGCAAGACGCTGGTCGCCACCCTGCCCGTCTATCTCAACGCGCTGACCGGCAAGGGCGTCCACGTCGTCACCGTCAACGATTACCTGGCCCGCCGCGACTCCGAATGGATGGGCCGCGTCTACCGTTTCCTCGGCCTCACCACCGGCGTCATCGTCCACGGCCTGTCCGACGAGGAACGCCGCGCCGCCTATGCCTGCGACATCACCTACGCCACCAACAACGAGCTCGGCTTCGACTATCTGCGCGACAACATGAAGTACGAGCGCGCGCAGATGGTCCAGCGCGGCCACAATTACGCGATCGTCGACGAGGTCGATTCTATCCTGATCGACGAGGCGCGCACGCCGCTGATCATCTCCGGTCCGCTGGAGGACCGCTCGGAGATGTACAACACCATCGACGCCTTCATCATCCAGCTCGACCCGGCCGACTACGAGGTGGACGAGAAGCAGCGCACCGCCATTTTCACCGAGGAAGGCACCGAGAAGCTGGAAGGCCTGCTGCGCGCCGCCGGCCACCTGAAGGGCGAGTCGCTCTACGACGTCGAGAACGTCGCCATCGTCCACCACGTCAACAACGCGCTGAAGGCGCACCGTCTGTTCCAGCGCGACAAGGACTACATCGTCAGGAACGGCGAGATCGTCATCATCGACGAGTTCACCGGCCGCATGATGCCCGGCCGCCGCTATTCCGAAGGCCTGCACCAGGCGCTCGAGGCCAAGGAGCGCGTGGCGATCCAGCCGGAGAACCAGACGCTCGCCTCCATCACCTTCCAGAACTACTTCCGCATGTACAAGAAGCTGGCCGGCATGACCGGAACGGCGCTGACCGAGGCCGAGGAGTTCGGCAACATCTATGGGCTGGAAGTCACCGAGGTGCCCACCAATCTGCCGGTGAGCCGCATCGACGAGGACGACGAGGTCTACCGATCGGTCGAGGAAAAGTACCGCGCCGTCGTCAAGGACATCCGCGACGCGCATGAGCGCGGCCAGCCGACCCTGGTCGGCACCACCTCGATCGAGAAGTCCGAATATCTCGCCGAGCGCCTGCGCAAGGAAGGCTTCGAGGACTTCCAGGTCCTGAACGCCCGCCACCACGAGCAGGAGGCATGGATCGTCGCGCAGGCCGGCAGGCCGGGGGCCATCACCATCGCCACCAACATGGCCGGCCGCGGCACCGACATCCAGCTCGGCGGCAACGCCGACATGCGCATCGCGCAGGAACTGGCCGACATGCCCGAGGGCCCGGAGCGCGCCGACAAGGAAGCCGCCATCCGCGCCGACATCCAGCGCCTCAAGGAAAAGGCGCTCGCCGCCGGCGGCCTCTACGTTCTGGCCACCGAGCGCCATGAGAGCCGGCGCATCGACAACCAGCTTCGCGGACGCTCCGGCCGCCAGGGCGATCCGGGCCGGTCGAAATTCTATCTGTCGCTTCAGGACGACCTGATGCGCATCTTCGGCTCCGAGCGCATGGACGGCATGCTGCAGAAGCTCGGCCTGAAGGAGGATGAGGCGATCATCCACCCCTGGATCAACAAGGCGCTGGAAAAGGCGCAGAAGAAGGTCGAGGCGCGCAACTTCGACATCCGCAAGAACCTGCTGAAATACGACGACGTCCAGAACGACCAGCGCAAGGTCGTGTTCGAGCAGCGCATCGCGCTGATGGACGGCGAGAACCTGTCCGAGACCGTCGGCGAGATGCGCCACGACGTGATCGAGGACCTGGTCGCCAAGCACATCCCCGAAAACGCCTATGCCGAGCAGTGGGACGTCGCCGGCCTCAAGGAGGCGGTCCTCGCCGGGCTCAACCTCGACCTGCCGGTCGACGAATGGGCGAGAGAGGAAGGCATCGCCGACGAGGAGGTGCGCGAGCGCCTGACGGCCGCCGCCGACGCGGCCGCTCAGGAAAGGGCGGACCGTTTCGGCCCCGAAGTCATGGCCTATGTCGAGCGCTCCATCATGCTGCAGACGCTCGACCATCTCTGGCGCGAGCATCTGGTCAATCTCGACCATCTGCGCTCGGTGGTCGGCTTCCGCGGCTACGCCCAGCGCGATCCGCTGAACGAATACAAGGGCGAAGCCTTCGAACTCTTCCAGGCAATGCTCGCCAACCTGCGCCAGGCGGTGACCGCGCAGCTCATGCGCGTCGAGCTGGTGCGCCAGGCCGCCGACGCCCCGCCGCCGGAAGCGCCTGAAACCCACGGCCACCACATCGACGGCACGACCGGCGAGGACGATTTCGGCGAGGGATCGGACGCGTTCGGCGGCAAGCGCAACGTCGCGGCTCTCCAGGCCATGCGCGCCGTCCCGGCCGAGGAGCGCGACGCCAACGATCCCGCGAGCTGGGGCCGCGTCGGCCGCAACGAACCCTGCCCCTGCGGCTCGGGCAAGAAGTACAAGCACTGCCACGGCGCCTTCGTCTGAGGCGCCGTCAAACCGCGTTACGGACCGACGCCACGTTTCACGCGATCCTTTTCAGGCCTTTTCCACGAATTTGTGGAGGATCGAGTTGATCAGCGTCTGGTAAGGCATGCCTTCTTCGGCCGCCCGCGCTTTGAGGCGCGCCAGGTCGCGCTGCGGGATCGAGATGGAAATGCGCTGGCGCTTCCCGTCGATCGCGCCGCTGGCCGCCTCCCGCCAATAAGACCGGCGCCCTACAACATTTCCAACGGAAACCCATTCGCCGCGCTCGGTGCTTGCCACCATGTCGTCGTCGTCAGGACTCGTTGCTCTTTCTCGTTCCACTTTCGCCTCCAAGATAGTCGCGCGTTGCCTTGCGGCTCGGAAACATGGTCTTCAGGAAGACTCGCTCGCCCTCGGCAACGAACGGCACGATCCAAACATAGCCGTCGATGTCCACGACAAGCTGACGCTGGTGCCCATATCGGGCAGCATTGGGATGGGCACGCTCATCCAGAAAGCCATCTTCCGCCAGAGCCACGAGAACGCGCTCGAAGCCGAAGCCATACCGCAGCTTCAATTCCGCGTTCTTGTCGGAACTCCAGTCGATAGAAGCCGCCATGCCCGCAATATATATTGCATATGCATGGCGTTCAACAGCGTGCCAGCCGGCGACCTAGTGTTTCGCCGCGCCCCGGAAGGCGACGGCGGCCAGAACGAGGCTGGCGATGACGTTCCAGCCCGCGAAGGAGAGGCCCAGGATGCGCAGCGCCGCCTTGTCGCAGGAGGGCGGCACGAAGGCGTTCAGCGAATCGAGCACGCCCTTGCCGCCGGTGTCGGCCGGGCCGCTAACCGCGCCGCAATCGGTCGGTCCCGGCCACCACGCCCATTCGACGCCGGAATGATACACGCCCAGATAGAGCCCGTAGGCCATCAGCACGCCGGCGACGGCGAGCAGCCCGCGCGTCACCGCCGAAGGCAGGCGCAGCGCCGCCGACAGGGCCGCCAGCAGCGCCACCGGCACGCCGGCGTAATAGGGGATGCGCTGCTCCAGGCACAGCTTGCAGGGGATATAGCCGCCGATGTGCTGGAAGCCGAGCGCGGTGCCCACCGTCGCCGCCATGGCGACGGCCAGGAACAGCGCCGTGCCGAGATGGAGGCGGCTGGACGACAGTGTCGGGCGGGAAGCGGTTGCGGCGGTCATGTCCGTGGTCTCGGTGGCGGTTCAGAACCCGTATCTGACGAGGATATAGAGCAGAATGAGGGCGGCGGCGGCGGCCGCCGCCAGCAGGCCGAGCCGCTTCTCGACGAAATGGCGGATCGGCTCGCCGTAGCGGCGCAGCAGCCAGGCGAGCGCCAGGAAACGCGCCCCGCGCGCCACGATGGCCGACAGGATGAACCAGCCGAGCGGGAAGCCGATGACGCCCGACAGGATCGTCACCACCTTGATCGGCGGCAGGTGGGCGAGCCCGGACGTGATCAGCATCAGCAGGATCAGCCCGGTGCCGGACGACAGCCGCAGCGCTTCGAAATCGTCGAGCTTGCCGTAGAATTCCAGCACCGGCTTGGCCACCGCCTCATAGGCATAGTGGCCGAGGAACCATCCGGCGATGCCGCCGAGCACGGAAAACACGGTGGCCACGATGGCATAGCGATAAGCCTTGTCGGGCCGCGCGATCGCCATCGGCAGATAGAGCACGTCGGCCGGCACCAGGAACACCGAGCTTTCCACGAAGGCGATCAAGGCCAGCCAGTATTCGGCCGATTTACGGGCCGCCAGCGACAGGGTCCAGTCGTAGAGCCGTCGAAGCATCGCTTTCCCCTGTCCCCGGCCGCATCCGGCATCGACCTGTCGAGTCGCACGGGCGCGCCAGCCTGATTAAAGGCATCCGCGCCCGCCGACAATGCCGCGCCGTGAGGCGTGCTGTCGCGCGCGCCAGACCGCCCTCGTTCAGCTCGGTTGACGGCGGCCCGCTCTGCGTATAGTGCGCTTGGGCGGCGGCGCGCCCGAGCGCGCCAACGCCCCTGTGGCGGAATTGGTAGACGCGGCAGACTCAAAAAGTGGTTTGTCTATCAATCCACAGAAAAACACGACGAGTTGAAAACGGCGTGTTTTGAACGGGTTACGGGTGAAGGAGAAGTGGCTGTCGAAATTCGGTTTTCGCTCTAGGTGCAGTATAGGTGCAGAGAGCGTCGGCTAGAATCGGCGGCAAATGTGCGGGTGTGGTGAAACTGGTAGACGCGCCGGATTCAAAATCCGGTTCCGAAAGGAGTGTCGGTTCGATTCCGACCACCCGCACCATCTTCTTCAGGTGTTGGTTCTTGTGTCGAGTTCAAGTCTGATTGGGCTCGCCGGGATCGACGAAACCGAGCAATACGAATTCGCCAATTCCCTACGCCAGTATACGCCACAAGCCCCTAGAGCGACCTCCGACCTGATTGAATCGCGAAATCTCTTCCCCGACGCGGAGCGGATCTGATTCAAGCTGCTGTCGGAAGGGGGCCGACAGGCATGTCGAAGGCGCTGTCGGTGGATCTTCGGGAGCGTGTTGTCGCGGCGATCGAGGCGGGGTCCTCGTGCCGGGCAGCCGCTTTACGCTTCGGCGTCGGCATCTCGAGCGCCATCCGCTGGGCGTCCTTGAAGCGTGTGGTGGGCTCGGTGGCGCCGGGGCCACTTGGCGGGGATCGCCGTTCGGGTCGGATCGAGGCGCACGCGCCGCTGATCCTTGGACTGCTGGAGCGGACGCCGGACATCACGCTCAGCGAGCTGCGCGCGGAACTGACCGATGCGGGCGTGCCGGTCGGCGTCGCCACCTTGTGGCGGTTCTTCGCGAGGGGCGGATCACACTGAAAAAAGTTGGCGCACGCAGCGGAACAGTAGCGCCCCGACATCCTGATGCGGCGTTGGGAATGGTTCGAGGGGCAGCTCGATCTCGACCCTGACCGCCTGGTGTTCATCGACGAGACCTGGGCCTCGACCAACATGGCCCGCACCCGCGGCCGGTCACCGCGCGGCGAACGGCTGCGCGCCGCCATCCCGCACGGTCACTGGAAGACAACGACCTTCGTCGCCGGCCTGCGCAACTCCGGCATGGTCGCACCGATGGTGCTCGACGGGCCGATCAACGGCATCGCTTTCCAGGCCTATGTCGACCAGGTGCTGGTCCCGGACCTTCGACCCGGCGATGTCGTCGTCATGGACAATCTCAGCAGCCATAAGCGGCCAGGTATCCGCGCGGCCATCGAGGCTGTCGGCGCGAGCCTGCTCTACCTGCCGCCCTACAGCCCCGACTTCAATCCGATCGAAAACGCCTTCGCCAAATTGAAGGCCATGCTCCGCAAGGCCGCCGAACGAACCATCGACGGCCTCTGGTCCGCCATCGGCATTATCATCGACACCTTCAATCCAACCGAATGCGCAAACTACTTCAGTGCCGCTGGCTATGATCCAGCATGATCGGAAACGCTCTAACATTCATCCGCCGATGTCGCGATTTCGGGTTTCCGATCGAGCAGGTCCACACACTCGTATCGCTTGTGCAAGATCGGTCGAGGTCGTGCATGGAAACCCGCGACATCGCCCTTGTGCAACTCCTCGCGGTCCGCCAGAAGCTGAAGGAGTTGCGCGCTCTAGAACGAAGTATCGCGGGGTTCGTGTCCACCTGCGATAGTCAGTGCGCTGGCGGCCCGGGGCCGGATTGTACTATCTTGGAAGACTTGGCCGGCGTATCATCACCTAGCTGCTGCGAATAACCGCGTTGATGAGTGCCGGTTGCCCATCGGCGACAAGTTTCACGCCGAGGAAAGTTTCACGAGTTGGGAGGCGCCGCGCGGATTGGACGCTGCAACTCCTCCATTATGACGCACTCGGGCCCTGACCCGCCGAGGCATGTGGCGTTGCAGTTCGTGACGAAATTCGCAATCGTCTGTTCCAGGTCCTTCAATTCCAGCAGCTTCGCACGGACGCTCTCCAGATGTGTTTGGGCGATGTCGCGGGCCGCAATGCAAGACACCTTCCGATCTTTGACGAGGGTGACAAGAGCCCTCACATGTTCGATTGAGAAGCCGAAATCTCGGCAGCGACGAATAAAGGTCAGCCTCTCGACATCGGTGTCGTCGTAACGACGGTGACCGCCATCGGCACGGGCGGCCTTGGGTAGCAGGCCGATCTCTTCGTAGTACCGGATCGTCGGCACGCTCGTGTTGGCACGCGAAGAAAGCTCACCAATTTTAATGCCGGCCATCAGCTGCTCCTACGAACGAAAAAACCTCTTGAATCTAAAGTTACTTGAGGTCGTATGTTCATGCCACAGATTTTGTTCAGCGCGGGGTTGTGCTCCCGCGTGCTCCCGCGAGCGCCTCCTCCGTCGTGAGGGTTTCAGGCACGCGTGGGCGGGAGGTTGCTGCGCGTGAAGGGATATTGAGAGTGACGAGTACAAAGGAGTATTTGGAGGGCTATCAAGTCTGGATTTATTTCGCGGCAATCCTTGTCGGCGCGGTGACTGGCCTCATGGTCCCCACAAGTGCGGCGCTTGAGCCGACGATAAATCCCGCCCTCGCATTTATGCTCTTTGTGACCTTTCTGCAGGTCCCTCTCGCGCATCTGCGCGATGCGCTTCGTAACATCCGGTTCCTCGGCGCGCTGATCGTTGCGAACTTTGCGGTCATCCCGCTGCTCGCGGCGGGGATTTACTTTTCCCTTCCGGATGAGCCGATGTTGAGACTGGCCGTACTGTTGGTCTTGCTTACGCCATGCATCGATTACGTGGTCACCTTTACGCATCTCGGTCGCGGCGACGCGAGGTTGCTTCTTGCAGCGACCCCGATCTTGCTGATCCTGCAGATGCTCCTCCTTCCGGTCTATCTGAAGGTGTTCATGGGAGCGGCTGCTGGCGCTCTCGTCCAGCCGGGGCCGTTTATTCATGCGTTCGCGTGGTTGATCGCCCTCCCGCTGGTTCTGGCGGGTGGGGTTCAGCTTCTCTCGCCGCGCTATCGCGCAGTTGGCCGGACCGCTGCTTACTTGGATCTGTTCCCGGTTCCGGCCACAGCTCTTGTGCTGTTCTTGGTGTTGGCGTCGGTCATGCCCCAAGTGGGCCATGCCCTGGGCGCGGCCTTGAGCGCTCTGCCCTTCTACGTCGTGTTCGCAGTAGTCGCGCCAATGCTTGGCTTTGTGGTCGCGAAAGGCTTCCGGCTGTCTGCGCCTGCGAGTCGGGCGGTGATCTTCAGTTCGGCGACGCGGAACTCATTGGTGGTGTTGCCGCTCGCATTTGCGGTCCCCGGTGGGGTCCCCATACTTCCGGCGGTTATCGTGATGCAAACCGTCGTGGAGCTGCTGAGCGAGTTGCTCTACATTCGTTTGGTTCCGAGGTTCACCGCCGTCCCATTGGAGGATGTCGGCGAGGTGCAGCCGTGAGACCGGGCACACCACAGCAGATTGACGCGATCGATCTCGTTCCAGTGATGCGGCGCGATAGCGGCGCAGGTTGCGTCACGATGTTGCAGTCAAGCGGGCGCGAGCCTGGGCCTCCCGGCTGTCAACTCGGTCGAAGTATGTCGCCATCTCGTGCCCGATCTTGCGCTTGATCTCCGCTACTTAAAGTATGCGCTGCTTGTCGCCGAACACGGCAGCTTCCGTCGTGCCGCGACCATCCTCAATCTATCCCAGTCGACCATCAGCCGTCGGATTCAGTTGCTCGAACGCAGGCTTGGCGTGCCGCTTTTCGAGCGTAACCACGCTGGCGCACGCACGACGCCGGCCGGCGAGCGTTTCATGCGCGACGCTGCGGTCGGTGCGGACCACCTCCATCAAGCCGTGCTGGACATGGCCAGCACCCAGCGCGGCGAGATCGGCGACTTGCGGATCGGTTTGATGGCGTCGCTGGCCAGCGGCTTCCTGTCCGATCTACTCGGAACTTACCGCAGCCGATTTCCTCGCGTGGACGTCCGGGTCCAAGAGGCCGCATCACAAGCTAACGCTGCAGGGGTGCTGAACGGCCGCCTTGATGCGGCCTTCATCACGGGGAGCACGCTGCTGCCTGGCTGCGAAGCCGAGCACCTCTGGGACGAGCGGATCTTCGTTGCGCTGCCAGAAGATCATCGATGTGCTGGCGGAGGTGTGGTCGGCTGGCAGGACGTGCGTGACGAAATCTTCTTGGTGAGCGCGGATGCAGCAGGACCCGAAATTCAAGACTATCTTGTGAGACAACTATCCGGACTGGGGTTTCATCCAAGAATCTCTGTCCAGCAGGTGGGCCGGGAAAATCTGCTGAACATGGTCGCAAAGGGCTTCGGGCTTACGCTGACGACTTACTCCACCTTGGGCGCGATCTATCCTGGCGTTGCATTCCTTCCGATCGGCGCCGCCACCGAGACGGTGGGGTCCAGCGTAGTATGGTCGGCATCCAACCGAAATCCAGCGCTGAAGCGGTTGCTGGAGATTGGCAAGGAGTTGGCGGAAAAGCATCGGCGCGGTTCGGCTCGGGCGAGAAGGACTGATCCGAGATGTGGCGAGACGTGCTAGGGGCCCCAATGGGTTAGGTCTAAGTTCCGCTGGATGATGTCCGCCGAGCCTTGGAGAACCCGCGGTCGGTTGCGATGAACCGCTCCAGCATGGGGACGATCAGCTTCACAGGGTCACTGATCAGCTGGCCTTGCTCCCGCCCGAGCGCGTTGGCGTAGGCCGCAAGGTCGCGATGAAGGGCTGCCGGTAACTCCACCGACACCTTGACCGGTTTATCGTCGATGATTGGACCAAGTTTTAGCTTTGCCACTATTATCCTCCATACGGTTCAAGAACGAGATCGCGAGTCACGATAACGCGCACCGGGAAGCCTGGCCGGATCGTCAATGTCGGGGCGATGTTTAGCTGGCGCCGGACGATCTGCTGTCCGGCGTCATTGATCGTGTCCTGGCCGCCATTGCGGATCGCTTGGATAAGGCGGTCATCATTGTCGACGGCAAGTTCGGCGCCAACGCTGAGGAGCGTCGAAAGTCCTGCCGCCTTGGCGAGATCCCACCAGTGATAATCCACCCCATCCTGCAGGCCGGCATATCCCTCGGCGTCGGCACCAGGCTGGCGCTCGAGAACGATCGAGCGGCCATTCGGAAAGATCAGCCGGTTCCAGACAAGCAGCACACGGCTTTGCCCGAACTGCACATTGTTGTCGTACTGGCCGATGACGCGCGTGCCCTGTGGCACGAGCAGGATGCGTCCTGTCGGACTGTCGTAGATGTTTTCGGTCACCTGGGCGGTGATCTGGCCCGGGAGGTCGGATCGGATGCCGGTTATGAGCGCCGCCGAGATGACTGCGCCGGCCTGAAGGATGTTCGGCGACGCTGGAGCAACGAGGCGATCGGGAGACACCGTCCGTCGATCGGTGGCCGCGTTGAGAAAGGCGTTCTGACGATCCTGTGCGGAGGGAGTGGCTGGCGGGGGCGCGAGGCCAAGGCTCGCCAAATCCGGTGCGGGCGGGAGTGCCGGGGCAGCCCCCGCCGCAGCGGGCGCACCGCGGCTTTCCGATCCGGAGAATAGGCGACTGGTCCGCGCGGTCTCGATCTCCTGGAGGCGGCGCTGCTCTTCCGGGCTGATGCCGGGATAGGGCGTGGCGATGCCAGGGGTTGACACTGGCTGGCCGCGATCCTGTGTGCTGAGGATAGGCCGGCCGAGGTCTCCGGGAAGCGGCGGACCAAGCCGCGGCACGCCAGAATAATCTCGCGGGAGACCGGCTAGGCCATCCGCGGTGGAGCGGTTCTCGGTCGAATAAAGCTCTTCGTTGGGTCGGCCGCCATCGCGGGTCTGAAGGGCGTAGATCAGAGCGCCGCCGAGCCCGACGCTGGCGACCAGACCTACGCCGGCGAGAACCTTTCGGGACAGCCGCGTCACGCGCGGCGGTTCTGCGCGCAGCCGCATCGGTGCGGCTCTGGCCGGCTCGCCCGTCAGCGGCTGCGCGTCGTCGTCCGGCACTTCCTCATTCCGGGGCGGGTTGTCGCTCACGAGGCCGGCCTCCCGTCGGTGCGAGTGATGCGGACGCGCCGCTGGCGATCACCGGAACCGAAGCGCAGCTCGGCGGCGGCGAAAAGCCGATCGACGATCATGTGGTGCCCGCGAACCCGGTAGTTCACCAGTTCGGAGGTGTTGCCCTCGGGGCCGACGACGAAGAGCGGCGGCATCTCGCCTTGGCCGATGCCGCGCGGGAATTCGATGAAGACCTGACGGCCATCGTCGAAGGCGCGCAGCGGCCGCCACGGCGCGCGGTCACCCTCGATCGCGTAGCGGAAGTTGACGTTGGCGAGATCGACGCCGGATGCGACCGGCTGCGCGGCCTGCGCTTCGGTGTTCTGCCGGCGCAGCGCGATGAGCTGGTCCTGCGGATACTGCCAGGACACCGAGGCCATATAGGTCCGCTCGGTGGAGCGAAGCTCCATGTGGTAGGTGCGCAAATTGGTGTTGATGACAAGGTTCGTCATCAGCTCGGGCCGCGTCGGCTTCACCAGAATATGGATCTGGCGCGTCGCCCCCGATCCGCTCTCGGTGTCGCCGATGATCCAGCGGACCGTGTCGCCGGCAGCGACAGGGCCGGAGCCGACGAGTTGCTCACCTGGTTGCAAGGCGATGTCGGTGATTTGCCCGACGGCGGTGTAGACTTGATAGAGGGCTCCTTGCGTGAATGGGTAAACCTGCATCGAGTTGATGAAGCCGTCGCGCACTGGCTGGATACGCGCAGCGGCATTAGCCTGGTTCACCCGTGCGGTCGGATCTGTCGGCTCGGGCGTGCGCCGCGAAGGCTCCACGCGCTGCAACTGGCCAGGCAGAGGGAGCGGTCGCGGCAGCTCGACCACGGTGACCGGCGCTGGCGGATCGACGGTCTGCACGGCGGGAGCCGCGTTGTCGTAGGAGATCTCGGGCGGCGGGTTGGTGGTGGCGCAGCCGACGAGCGCAGTCGTTGCCAGCAGGACCATGGGGAACGAAGCTCTACGGAGAGCCGTGAATATGAGTGTGTGCGAAGCCGGGTTTCCGGCTTTACGGAAAGACGGCTTCATTGCCCAAGCTCCCGTGACCAGTTGATGGCGTTGACGTAGATGCCGAGCGGGTTCGCCCTCAGCCGATCGGCGTTGCGGGGGACCTGCACGACGATCGTCAGGATCGCGGTCCAGCGCGTGGTCTCGGCGAGCTGGCCGTTCTCGTAGCGGCGCTCGACCCAGGCGACGCGGAAACTGTCCGGAGAGGCGCGGATGACGCTGGAGACGTCGACGGCGACCTGCTGGCGGCCGACCTTCGTGAACGGGTCGTTCGAGCGGGCATAGTCGTTCAGCGCCATCGCGCCGCGGTCGGTCGTGAAGTCGTAGGCGCGAAGCCAGTTCTGGCGCACGATGATGGCGTCGGCCGGGATGCTGCGGACCTGCTCGATGAAGCGCGCCAGGTGGAAAGCGATCTGCGGATCGGTCGGACGGTAGTCCGCCTCGGCGGGTGCGACCGCCTGCGCCTGACCGAGCCGATCAACCTGCACGACCCACGGCACGATGGTTCCGCGCGCCGACTGCACCACGAGCGCGGTGGCGAACCCGGCCGAGAGGATCAGCGAGCCGAACGCCATGAGACGCCAGTTCCGGGCCTGCACGCGCGAGGCGCCGATGCGCTCGTCCCAGACCTGGGCGGCGCGTTGATACGGCGTCTCTGGCTCGGGGGCCTTGCCGTAATGGGTGGCGGGTCGTTTGAACATCAGCGATCGCCTTCGGAGAGATTGACGGAAGAGCCGCCGCCATGGGCGTCGCCGGAGCGGACGGCGTGGGCCGTAGCCTGGACGGCATGGGTCATGCGTTGGGAGCGCCGCATCCGCTGCGCCCAGGCAGGCGGGCCGCCGGCGCTTGCGGGCGCCGCGCCGTCGCCGGCGACGTCGCCACCGGTCGAGCCCATGGTGGATGAGCCGCCCGTGGCTTCGAATGCGGCCTTGCCGCCGGCATTGAAGCTGGAGCGCATGCTCTCGGCGGCACGCGACGCAGCGCGGCGGAGCGGCGAGACGGCGGCGCTGCCGCCTACGCGGGCGACGCCACCGAGGCCGGATGCGACGCCGGCCGCGCCGGATTGGCCGGCTGCGCCGAGGCTGTAAGCGGTGGATGCACCTCCCGCGACGGCTGCGCCGCCGCGAGCGGCTGCGGCCGCCCCGCCGGCCAGAGCCGCGCCACCTGATGCGGCAGCGCCGACGAGGCCAGCCCCTGCCGCCACCATGCCGCCTGCGGCGAGGCCGGTCCCGACCGCGGCGCCGGCGCTGAGCTGGGGACCGCCGGAGACAATGCCACTGGCGATGCCAGGACCGAAGATACCAAGGCCGAGCAGTGACAAGGCGGCGAGCACGATCGCCATAGCCTCGTCGATCGTCGGGGTCGCGCCGCCGAAGCCGGAGGTGAATTCGGAGAATAACGTCGAGCCGATGCCGATGATGACGGCGAGCACCAACACCTTGATGCCGGACGAGATGACGTTTCCGAGCACGCGCTCCGCCATGAAGGCGGACTTGCCGAAGAGGCCGAACGGGATCAGCACGAAGCCGGCGAGCGTCGTCAGCTTGAATTCGATGAGCGTGACGAAGAGCTGGATGGCGAGGATGAAGAAGGCGAGCAGGACCAGCGCCCAGGCGAGGAACATGCAGGCGATCTGGATGAAGTTCTCGAAGAACGACCAATAGCCCATCAGGCTGGAGATCGAATCGAGGAGCGGCCGGCCGGCATCCAGGCCGGTCTGGGCGACCTTTCCGGGACGCATGAGGTCGGCGGTCGAGAAGCCGGTGCCGCTCGCCTTCAGGCCGAGGCCGGCGAAGCTCTCGAAGACGATCCGGGCGAGGTTGTTCCAGTTGCCGATGATGTAGGCGAAGACGCCGACGAACAGGGTCTTCTTGACCAGCCGCGCCATGATGTCGTCGTCGGCGCCCCAGCTCCAGAACAGCGCCGCCAGCGTCACGTCGATGACGATCAGCGTCGTGGCGATGAAGGCGACCTCGCCGCTGAGCAGACCGAATCCGCTGTCGATGTAGCGGGTGAAGACCTCGAGGAAGTGGTCGATGACGCCGGTGCCGCCCATGATTTTATTGCGCCTCGTCGAGCTGCGGAGTGTTCGGTGCGGAGGGTGTCCCTGTCGGCGCGTCAGTCCGCTGCGATGGAGGGGTGAGACCGTCGCGCGGTGCGGGCGGCATGTCCGGCAAGCGCTCGGCGGGACGAGCGCCGGGTGCGAGGAAGCGCTGGCGGTTCTCTGCCCAGGCACGGCGGCATTGCGGATCGCGCGGTCCCTCTTCGCCGAGCGCCTGGCAGCGGATCAATGCCTCCCGAAGGGGATCGGCCGGCGCCTCTGCGGAGCGGCCGGAAGGCCAGGTCTCCGGCGCATCCTCTTTCCGGGTCATCTCGATCGCGGTCGCGGTGACCGCGACCGCGACGAACACGACAGCGCCCAATCGCGCGAGCATCTTCCCGTCCATCGCCGTGCCCTCAGTTGCCGTTCGGGAACATGCGGGCGTTGCCGGGCTGGTAGCCGGTGCCCGGCGTCAGGAAGCGGCGGCGCTGTTCGCGGCCTTGCTCGGCCGCGGCCGCCCGCTCGGCTTCGGACAAGCTCTGGGCGCGGCCATTGGCAGCGACGACGGCGGTGAGATCGGCGAGCTGCTGCGCCTGCAGGGCAAGAAGCTGATTGCCCGCCTGCGTCGCCTGCAGCGCGCCGGTCGCGCCCTGGCTCTGGTCGACCAGCGCCGACATCTCGCTGCGATTGGTGTCGATGTTGCCGACGACGCCGGCCTGCACGCGCATCGCGTCCTGCAAGCCACCGACAGTGTTCTGCCAGCGCTCGCGCGCTTGCGTCACGAGCGCCTGGTCGGAGGCGGACATCGAGGCGTTGCCGTAGGTGGTCTGGAACGCACGGTCGATCTGCTGGACGTTGAGGGCGATGCCTTGCGCCTGTTGCAGAAGCTGCTGCGTGCGCTGGACAGACTGCTGAAGCTGCTGGAGCGAGGAGTACGGCAGGCTCGCCAGATTGCGGGCCTGATTGATCAGCATGGTCGCTTCATTCTGAAGCTGGGTGATCTGCTGATTGACCTGCTGGAGCG
>JAPUFC010000003.1 GCA_027492275.1 Mesorhizobium sp.
TTCCCGGAAGCTGGGTGACGGCGGCGACGGACGTCCCTTCGCCGACGCCGGTAATGCCGCTGCCGCCGCCGTCGTCCACCTCGCTGCCGTCCGGCATCAGGCGCTGGGTGAACTTCGGCGCGCCGTCGGTCGCGGCGGCGGGACTCGGCTGGTCGGCGTTCTGGACCGGCTCGGCGGCCGCGACGGGCTGTTCGGCCGGTTGCTGCGGCGTGGCGGCCGGCTGCTCGACGACGGGCCGCGTGACGGCAACCTCGGTGGAGCCGCCGCCGAACAGGCTGCCGAAGGCATCCCGGTTCAGCCAGACGCCATAGCCGGCGCCGGCAATCACGGCGAACACGATGCCCACCGCGATCAGCGCGGCATGGCTGCGGCGCGGCCGCGGCGCATCTCCCCGCATGGTGAAGGGCGCGTCGTCATCGCGCGACGCCACGCCGACGGCGGGCTCCACCCTCGGCGTCGGCGGGGCGGGCGGCGCCGTGACGCCGGGCGCGGGCCGCTGCGCCGACTGCTGCTGCGGCTTGGTCCATGTGTCGACCTTCGGCTCCTGCCGCTTGTCGGGCTGCGGCTCCGGGCGTCTTTCGGTCTTGGGTTCGGGCCGGGGGGGCTCGGGCCGGGGCGGCGTCCTCGGCTCGGCGGGGCGCGGCTGGGGGCTTTTGAGCGAGGCGAAGACGTTCTCCAGCTCGGCCAGAGGATCGTCCTCGGCGGCTGCCGGGGCGGCATAGCCGGCCTCGACGGTGGCGATGGCATCCTCGAGCACGCGCTTCTGGCGCTCGACCACGGCGGGCGCGGGCGGCGGGCTGATCGCGGCCAGCTTGGCGGCGATGGTGGCGCGCGCCTTGTCGTAGACCTTCCGCCGCGTCGCCGGCGTGGTGTCACCGAGGCCGTCGATCGTCTTTTTCAGAACCGCGACGAAATCTGCCATCTTCAGTCGACCTGTCGTTTGCCCCCGGCGCGTAAACCGGGAGAATCGTTACCTAATCTTGAAACGGATCGGTCACAAGTATCGTGTCGTCCCGCTCCGGGCTGGTGGAGAGCAGCGCCACCGGGGCGCCGATCAGTTCCTCGATATGGCGGACATACTTCACCGCCTGCGCCGGGAGATCGTTCCAGCTTCGCGCGCCGGCGGTCGTGGCCTTCCAGCCCTCCAGCGTCTCGTAGACCGGCTCGACGCGGGCCTGGGCGGCCTGGCTGGCGGGCAGATAGTCGAGCAGTTCGCCGTCCAGCCGGTAGGCGGTGCAGACCTTGATCTCGTCCAGCCCGTCGAGCACGTCGAGCTTGGTCAGCGCGATGCCCTTGATGCCGTTGACCGCCACGGCCTGGCGGACCAGCACGGCGTCGAACCAGCCGCAGCGGCGCTTGCGTCCGGTCACCGTGCCGAATTCGTGGCCGCGCGTACCGAGGAACTCGCCGACCGCGTTGTCCTGCTCGGTCGGGAAGGGGCCCTCGCCGACGCGCGTGGTGTAGGCCTTGGTGATGCCGAGCACGTAATCGATCGCGTTCGGCCCGACGCCCGAGCCCGCCGCCGCCTGCCCCGCCACCGTGTTGGA
Source organism: Mesorhizobium sp. (assembly GCA_027492275.1). Classification (GTDB taxonomy): domain Bacteria; phylum Pseudomonadota; class Alphaproteobacteria; order Rhizobiales; family Rhizobiaceae; genus JAPUFC01. The sequence goes on from JAPUFC010000003.1 coordinate 1,548, forward strand.
GGAGGTCACGAACGGATAGGTGCCGTGGTCGATGTCGAGCAGCGTGCCCTGGGCGCCTTCGAACAGGATGCGCTTGCCGGCGCGGCGCGCCTCGTCGAGCACCTTCCATGCCCGATCCATGTAGGGCAGGACATGCTCGGCGACAGAGCCCAGCTCCGCCATCACGGCATCGTGCGCGACCTCCGGGTGGCCGAGGCCGCGCCGGATCGCGTTGTGGTGCGTCAGCAGCCGGTCGGCCTTTGCCGCCAGCGTTTCCTTGTCCGCGAGATCCATGACCCTGATCGCCCTGCGACCGACCTTGTCTTCGTAAGCGGGGCCGATGCCCCGCCGCGTCGTTCCGATCTTCATGCCCGAATTGGAGGCGGCGTCCTCGCGAAAACCGTCCAGTTCCCTGTGCAGCGACAGGATAAGCGCGGTGTTTTCGGCTATTTTCAGGCGGTCGGGCGAGATCTCGACGCCGAGGTCGCGCAGCTTGGCCACCTCCGCCACGAAATGGTGCGGATCGAAGACGACGCCGTTGCCGATGATCGACAGCTTGCCGGGCCGCACGATGCCTGAGGGAAGCAGGGAGAGCTTGTAGACCTTGCCGTCGACGACCAGTGTGTGCCCGGCATTGTGGCCGCCCTGGAAGCGCGCCACGACGTCGGCCCGTTCCGACAGCCAGTCGACGATCTTGCCCTTCCCCTCGTCGCCCCACTGGGAGCCGACGACCACCACATTGGCCATATCCAAACGTCCTTCGCCAAAAGTCTTCGATTGCAGGCGGAAATGCCGTCGCCGGTCCGCGACAGGCCTCTATAGAGCGGTTCGGCCGGGAGCGCGACTGTTCATTGGCCGGCCGCGCCGGTTCAGGCACAACAAATCCGGGGCGCGACGCCATTTACTTGGCCGACGCGGCCCGATAGGCAGGGCTCTCGCCGGACGATCCACATGCACCGAAGCGCCTACATCCTTCTGGCCCTGACCACGCTTTTCTGGGCCGGCAACGCGGTCGCGGGCAAGCTTGCGGTCGGCCACATCTCCCCCATGCTGCTCAATCTCGTCCGCTGGGTGGCGGCGGCCGTGGTCCTTGGCCTTCTCGCGCGCGACAAGCTGCGCGGCGACTGGCCTGCGGCGAAGCGGAACGCCGGTCTGCTGCTCGCATTGGGCTTCAGCGGAATGACCGTCTTCAGCGGCGGCCTCTATTTCGCGCTGCTGAGCACCAGCGCGATCAACGCCTCCATCATGCAGGCGAGCATGCCGCTGGTCGTCTTCGTGGTCAGTTTCCTCATGTATGGCACGAAGACCTCGCTGGGCCAGGCGGCCGGCTTCGTCCTGTCGCTGATCGGCGTCGCGATCACGGTCAGCCATGGCGATCTCTGGCGGCTCTCGGAGATGGACCTCAATCGTGGCGACGCCGTCATGGTGGTCGCCATCATCTCCTATGGCCTCTACACGGTCGCTCTTCGGCGCCGCCCGGCCATGCACTGGCAGACCTTCATGTTCGCGCTGATGGTCGCGGCCGCGGTGACCTCCATGCCGCCGGCGCTGATCGAGTGGTGGGCTGGCCGGTCCGGCTGGCCGACGCCCCAGGGATGGGCGATAACCGCCTTCGTCGGCATCTTCCCGTCGCTGCTGGCGCAGGTCTTCTTTGTGCGCGGGGTGGAGCTGATCGGTCCGAACAGGGCGGGGCTGTTCCTCAACCTCGTGCCGATCTTCGGCACGCTGCTGTCCATCCTGATCCTCGGCGAGACCTTTCACCTCTACCACGCGCTGGCGCTTGTGCTCGTGCTCGGCGGCATCGGGCTGGCCGAGGCGAAAGGCGGAAGCCGGGACGGCCGCTGACCCTCGGGCCGGGCGGGCGGCTCTAACCCTTGTCGGGCGGCGTGAAGTCGGCGCTCGCCGCGAGCCTCGCCATCAGGAACACGACGACGAGCAGCGCTGACACCGCGACGTAGACCGGCCCGAAGCCGACATGGCCGCCGACGAAGCCGATCAGCGACGGCGCCGCGAGGATGCCGGAATAGCCCATGGTGGTGACCACGCTCATGCCGGCACCGGTGGACACATCCTTCTGGTTGCCGGCCGCCGAGAAGGCGATGGGGACCATGTTGGCGATGCCGAGGCCGGAGAAGGCGAAGGCTGCGATCGCCAGCCACGGCGACGGTGCGAGCCCGGCGCCGAGGATGCCGGCGGCGGCGACGAGGCTCGATACGCGCAGCGTCGTCACCGCGCCGAGCCTGTCGCGCACCGCGTCGCCCATGAAGCGCACCAGCGCCATGGTGGCGGAAAAGGCGGCGAAGGCGAAACCGGACACGGCGACGTCCGAGCCGAGCTCCTGGCGCAGATAGAGCGCGGACCAGTCGAGCACCGCGCCTTCCGGCACCATCGAGAACAGCGCCATCACGCCGATGGCGTAGATCAGCGGGCTTTTCGGCAGGCCGATCCTCGGCCTGGCCGCTTGGGCCGGGGCCTGGTCGCCGAGCAGGCGCGGCAGCGCCCAGGCGACGATCGCGGCGGCGAGAAGCGTCACGCCCACGGCATGCTGGACCTGGCCGGCGCGTTCGATCGCGAAGCCGCCGAGCGCGCCGCCGGCGAAACCGCCGAGGCTCCAGAACCCGTGCAGCGAGGACATGATGGCGCGGCCGCGCTTCTTCTCGACCGCGACGCCGTTGGCGTTCATGGCGACGTCCATGCCGCCGATGACGCCGCCGAACAGGATCATGGCCGCGGCAGCGAGCGGCAGGCCGGGGGCGAGCACGACCAGCAGAAGCGAGATGGTGCCGGCGACGGCGAAGGCGCGCAGCACGGCGGTCGCGCCGTGGCGGGCGATGAGATAGCCGCACCAGCTCATGGACGCGATGGCGCCGAGGCCGAACAAAAGGATGAGAAGGCCCAGCGTGAACTCGCTGATGCCCAGATTGCCCATGACCACCGGAATCTGGGGAGCCCAGCTTCCGGTGATGAAGCCGTTCATGAAGAAGACGGCGGAGACGCCATGGCGGCCGCGCGCGGCGGAGTGTCGAAGAGTCGTGGCGTCCATCGCATCACAGGTTTCGAGACAAGCCCCCGCGACGCTTCTTAAATCGGTTTAGAGCGAAGTCAATGCGTTGCCGCCGGATCAGGCCGGCCGGCGATGGGCCAGCCGGCGGCGACGTTCAGGCCTTCAGGGCGATGACCGCCTCTACCTCGACTTGCGCGCCGAGCGGAAGGCCGGCGACCTGGAAGGTGGCGCGCGCCGGATAGGGCGCGGAAAAGGCCTCGCCATAGGCGGCGTTGATGTCGGCGAAGCGCTTCAGGTCCATCACCAGGACGGTGGTCTTGACGCAGTTGGACAGCGAGGTTCCGGCGGCCTCGGCGATGCTCGCGATGTTCTTCAGGCACTGGCGCATCTGCTCGACCGGGTCGTCGGAGTTGAACTTGCCGGTGGCGGGATCGATCGGCAACTGCCCGGACACGAAGAGCAGCCCGTTGACCGCGCGCGCCTGCGCATAGGGGCCGATGGCGGCCGGGGCATTGGAGGTGGCGATGACGGGGATGTCCATCGTGTCTCGATCCTTCTGTTGGCTGCCGTGCCGGAGCACGGCGGTGAAGGTCCTCATAGCGGACCGGAGGGCGGCCATCCACCCCGCAATCACGGGGCGGCGGCCAGCGCGGATCAGCCGAGAACGATCAGCAGGTCCTTGGCGTCGATCTGGTCGCCGGCCTTGACGACCACCTCGGCGACGATGCCGTCGCGTTCGGCGTGCAGCGCGGTCTCCATCTTCATGGCTTCGATGGAGAGCAGCACGTCGCCGGCCCTGACGGCCTGTCCGGCGGAGACGGAGACGCCCGAGATCACGCCCGGCATCGGCGCGCCGACATGGCCCTCATTGCCCGGCTCGGCCTTGCGGCGCAGCCTGGCCGCCGCGGCGCCATGGGTGCGGTCCGGCACCTTGACGCGGCGCGGCTGGCCGTTGAGCTCGAAGAAGACGGTCACCATGCCCTTGTCGTCGGTGTCGCCGACGGCGAGGCAACGGACGACCAGCGTCTTGCCCTTCTCGATGTCGACGAAGATCTCTTCCTCCGGCTTCATGCCGTAGAAATAGGTCGGCGTCGGCAGCACGCTGACGGGGCCGTACGTCTCCTGCGCGGCGGCAAAATCCGAAAACACTTTCGGGTACATCAGCCACGACGCGAACTCGTGCTCGCCGAGCTTGCGGCCGAGCTTCTCCTCGACCGACCGGCGGTCGGCGGCGAGGTCGGCCGGCTTGAGCAGCGAGCCGGGACGCACGGCGATCGCGGCCTCGCCTTTCAGCGCCTTCTTCTGCAGCGCGGCCGGCCAGCCGCCCGGGGACTGGCCGAGGTCGCCGCGCAGCATGGAGACGACCGAATCGGGGAAGGCGATGTCCTTCGCAGGATTCTCGACGTCGGCGACGGTCAGGTCCTGGCTGACCATCATCAGCGCCATGTCGCCGACCACCTTGGAGGAGGGCGTCACCTTGACGATGTCGCCGAACATCAGGTTGACGTCGTGATAGGCCTGCGCCACCTCGTGCCAGCGAGTCTCCAGCCCCAGCGAGCGCGCCTGCTCCTTCAGATTGGTGAACTGGCCGCCGGGCATCTCGTGCAGGTAGACCTCCGAGGCCGGTCCCTTGAGGTCGCTCTCGAAGGCCGCGTACTGGTTGCGCACCGCCTCCCAGTAGAACGAGATTTTCCGGATCCATTCCGGGTCGAGGCCGGGATCGCGCTCCGTCCCCTTCAGCGCCTCGACGATCGATCCCAGGCAGGGCTGCGAGGTGTTGCCGGAGAAGGCGTCCATCGCCGCGTCGACCGCATCGACGCCGGCCTCGACCGCCGCCAGCACCGTGGCCGCCGACAGGCCCGACGTGTCGTGCGTGTGGAAGTGGATCGGCAGGTCGGTTTCCTCGCGCAGCGCCTTGAACAGCGCCTTCGCGGCGGCCGGCTTCAACAGGCCCGCCATGTCCTTGACGGCGAGGATGTGCGCGCCAGCCTTTTCCAGCTCGCGGGCGAGCGCGACGTAGTAGTTGAGATCGTACTTGGCGCGAGCGGGGTCGAGGATGTCGCCCGTGTAGCACATCGCCGCCTCGCAGAGCTTGCCTTCCGCGCCGACCGCATCCATGGCGACGCGCATGTTCTCGACCCAATTCAGGCAGTCGAAAACGCGGAACAGGTCGACGCCGCCTGCCGCCGCCTGCCTGACGAAATGCTGCACGACATTGTCGGGATAGTTGGTGTAGCCGACGCCGTTCGCCCCGCGCAGCAGCATCTGCAGCAGGATGTTGGGCGCGGCCTCGCGGATCAGCGCCAGCCGCTCCCACGGGTCCTCGGTCAGGAAGCGCATGGCGACGTCGAAGGTCGCGCCGCCCCAGCATTCCAGCGACAACAGGTTCGGCAGCGCGCGCGCATAGGCGCCGGCGATGGCGGCGATGTCGTGCGTGCGCATGCGGGTGGCGAGCAGGGACTGGTGGCCGTCGCGCATCGTCGTGTCAGTGACGAGCACCGGCTTTTCGGCGCGCATCCAGGCAGCGAATTTTTCGGGGCCGAGCGCGTCCAGCCGCTGTTTCGTGCCGTCCGGGACCGCGCCGTTCAGGTAAGGCACGACGGGGGCCGCCGCCTTCGGGTTGGGGGCGGGGCGGCCGCGCGTCTCGGGATGGCCGTTGACCGACACGTCGGCCAGGTAATTCAACAGCTTGGTGGCGCGGTCCTGCCGCTTCACCTGCTCGAACAGCTCCGGCGTCGTGTCGATGAAGCGCGTGGTGTAGGAACTGTCCCGGAAGCTCGGGTGATTGATGATCGCCTCGAGGAAGGTCAGGTTGGTCGCCACGCCGCGGATGCGGAACTCCCTCAGCGCGCGGTTCATGCGCGCGATGGCTTCCGCCGGGGTCGGCGCCCAGGCGGTCACCTTCTCCAGCAGCGGGTCGTAATAGCGGGTGATGACGGCGCCCGAATAGGCGGTGCCGCCGTCGAGGCGGATGCCGAAGCCTGTTGCCCCCCTGTAAGCGGTGATCCGGCCGTAATCCGGGATGAAGTTCTGCTCTGGGTCTTCCGTCGTGATGCGGCACTGCAGCGCGTGGCCGTTCAGCCTGATGTCCGCCTGCGCCGGAACGCCGCTCTCGGGCGTGCCGATGGCGAAGCCGTCGAGGATGTGGATCTGCGCCTTGACGATGTCGATGCCGGTGACCTGCTCGGTCACCGTGTGCTCGACCTGGATGCGCGGGTTGACCTCGATGAAGTAGAATTTGCCGGTGCCGGCATCCTGCAGGAACTCGACCGTGCCGGCGCCGACATAGCTGGTCTCCTCGGCGATCCTGAGCGCATAGCCGCACAGCTCGTCGCGCAGGGCCTGCGACAGATAGGGAGCGGGGGCGCGTTCCACGACTTTCTGGTTGCGGCGCTGGATGGAGCAGTCGCGCTCGAACAGGTGCACGGCGTTGCCGTGGGTGTCGCCGAGGATCTGCACCTCGACGTGGCGGGCGCGCTCGATCAGCTTTTCCAGATAGACCTCGTCCTTGCCGAAGGCGGCGCGCGCCTCGCGCTTGCCCTCGGTCACCTCGCGGGCGAGGTCGGACTCCGAGCGGATGACGCGCATGCCGCGCCCGCCGCCGCCCCACGAGGCCTTGAGCATCAGCGGGTAGCCGATGTCGGCGGCCAGCGCCTTCACCCGATCCATATCGTCGGGCAGCGGGTCGGTGGCGGGGATGACCGGCACGCCGATGGATACGGCGAGGTTGCGCGCCGCGACCTTGTTGCCCAGCCGGCGCATGGTTTCCGGCTTCGGGCCGATGAAGGTGATGCCGGCCTCGGCGCAGGCCTCGGCGAATTCCGGGCTTTCCGATAGCAGGCCGTAGCCGGGATGGATCGCGTCCGCACCCGACAGTCTCGCCACGCGGATCACTTCGGGAATGGCGAGATAGCTCTCGATCGGCCCCAGGTCGCGCTCCAGATGCGGGCCGCGGCCGACCTGGTAGCTCTCATCGGCCTTGAATCGGTGCAGGGCGTATTTGTCCTCCTCCGCCCAGATTGCCACGGTCTTCAGACCCAGCTCGTTCGCGGCCCGGAACACCCGGATCGCGATCTCCGAACGGTTCGCGACAAGAATCTTCGAGATCGGCATCGGCACCCCGCAACGCACAAACCTGCCGACGATCTAGCGTAAAAATGCTGCGGTGCAAAAGAGTTTTCGCGGCGCGTTTCAAACCGGCCTTCTGCATGACAGACATGCCTGAACGAAAACACCCGGCCGATGGCCGGGTGCTCCGCGTCGGTTGCGATCGGATCGGACTACATCTGCTGATGGTAGCCGTAGCTGCCGTCGGCGTTCTTCTTCCACTCGTAGATGACGTAGCCGGGAAGCTTGGGATCGCCCTTATCGTCGAAGGAGATGTCGCCCAGCGCCGTCGGGAAGGTGCCGGACTTGAGCGCCTTGGCGACTTCCTGCGGGTCGAGCGAGTTGGCGGCCTTCGCCGCGCCGGCGATGCTCTGCATGGCGGCGTAGGAGTAGAGCGTGTAGGCCTCCGGGTTGAAGCCGGCCGCCTTGAACTTCTCCACCAGGTCCTTGTTGGCCGGATTGAGCGAGGGGTCCGGGCCGAAGGTGTTGAGCGTGCCCACCACCGCGTCGCCGGCGATCGAGGCGAGCTCGTTGGAGACGATGCCGTCGCCGGAGACGAGGGTCGCCTTCAAGCCCTGGTCGGCAGCCTGGCGGATGATCAGGCCGGCCTCGGTGTGCAGGCCGCCCCAGTAGATGATGGAGACGCCGGCCTGCTTCATCTTGCCGATGAGGGCGGAGAAGTCCTTGTCGCCGACGTTCACGCCTTCATACATGACCTCGTTCAGGCCGGCAGCGTTCATCGCCTTCTTGGTCTCGTCGGCGAGGCCTTGGCCGTAGGGCGTCTTGTCATGGATGACGGCGATCTTGGCGTCCTTGAACTTTTCCGCCAGGAAGGCGCCCGCGATGGTGCCCTGCTGGTCGTCGCGGCCGCAGGTGCGGAAGGTGTTCCACAGCCCGCGCTCGGTGAAGGTCGGATTGGTGGACGCAGGGCTGATCTCCAGGATGCCGTTCTCGGCATAGACCTCCGAGGCCGGGATGGAGACACCCGAGTTGAAGTGGCCGACCACGAACTTGACGCCGTCGGCGACGAACTTGTTGGCGACCGAGATGCCCTGCTTGGGGTCCGAGGCGTCGTCGCCGACGACCAGCTTGATCTGCTCGCCGTTGATGCCGCCAGCCGCGTTGATGTCGGCGACCGCCATTTCGGCGCCCTTCTGAAGCTGCGCGCCGAAGGCGGCGTTCGGGCCGGTGATCGGGCCGGCCACGCCGATGATGACGTCAGCCCACGCGCTGCCGCCGAAGGCAACCAGCGCGGTGACGGCGACCGCGGACAAGAGAGATTTCTTCATTATGACGCTCCCATTCATCGAGTGGGCCAAGGTTCAGACTTCACGCGACGCCCACCCTATCGCAGAAGCCCAAGTTTGCCGATTTTCAAGCACTTGTCACCCTGTTTCGTCGCGAGCGGGATGATGAAAAAGTTCAAGCCTTCGGCCTCCAGCCGAGCAGGGACGACCGCTCGTAGAGCCAGCGGTACTGCGTCACCATCTGCTTGGTGCGCGTGTAGCGGTAGCCGAGGAACCCCAGCACCATCAGGACGACGGTGTCGACGACATAGTATTGCAGCGCGAACATGGTGCCGTCGAAAAGCGCGTGGTGGATGAAGCGCACGGCGATGCCGAGGCCGAGGACGTAGACGAACAGGTTGACGGGCGTTCGCCAGGTGAGGGCGCAGGCCCTTCCCGTCATCCACGCCGCCCAGCCGCCCAGCAGGCAGGTGATGAAGAAGAACTGCCAGACCGACTGCTCCTCGTAGAGAATTCCCTGCATGACGGGCTCCTAGCTTCCGCGCTCGTTCTGTGCCGGCGAGTGGCCGGCGCCTTGGCGGGGCATGCTCAGTGCCTCCCGCCTTCGAGATAGGCGGCGCGCACCTCGGGGCTGGCCAGAAGCTCCCGGCCCGTGCCGTCCATGGTGACCCTGCCGTTGACCATAACATAGCCGCGATTGGCGAGCTTGAGGGCGCCGAAAGCGTTCTGCTCGACGAGGAAGACGGTGAGCCGCTCGGTGCGGTTCAATTCCCGGATCGCATCGAAGATCTGCCTGACGATCAGGGGAGCGAGGCCGAGCGAGGGCTCGTCGAGCAGGAGGAGCTTCGGCCTGGCCATCAGGGCGCGGCCGATCGACAGCATCTGCTGCTCGCCGCCGGACAGCGTGCCGCCGCGCTGGTTGATGCGCTCCTTGAGGCGCGGGAAGAGGGAGAAGACCTTCTCCGCGTCCTCGGCATAATATTTCAGCTTGTCGAGACTGGCGCCCATCTGCAGGTTTTCCATCACCGTCATGCGCGGGAAGATGCGCCGTCCTTCCGGGGACTGGGCGATGCGCAGGCGGGCGATCTCGTGCGTGGGCAGGCGGGTGATGTCGGTGCCGGCGAAGACGATCCTGCCGGTCCGCGCGCGCGGACTGCCGCAGATCGTCATCATCAGCGTCGATTTGCCGGCGCCGTTTGCGCCGATCAGGGCGACGATCTCGCCCTCCTCGACGGAGACGGACACGCCGTTGAGGGCGCGGATGTTGCCGTAATAGGTCTCGACGCCCTCGACCTGGAGCAGGCTGCCGGCCATCAGGCGTCTCCCTCGGATTTCTTGCGGCCGGATTTCTCGCGACGGTCGACCTGCGCGGCCTTCGAGGCTCCCGGCGAGACCTTGACCGTCTCGCCGGCCGGATCGCTGTGCCCGACCGTGTCGCTGACGGGCCCGGCCATCATGGACGCGGAATCGGACGGGCCGTGGGCGCGGTCCGGCTCGGCGTCGAGCTCCTCGACGATCTGCTCGCTGCCGACCTCCGTCAGCACGTCCGTCACCTCCTCGTCGTCGACGCCGAGATAGGCGGCGATGACGCGCGGATCGTTGCGCACCGAGGCCGGATCGCCGTCCGATATCTTTCGGCCGTATTCCAGCACGACGATGTGGTCGGAGATCTGCATCACCACCGACATGTCGTGCTCGATCAGCAGGATGGAGGTGCCGGTCGTGTCCTTGATGTCGTTGAGCAGCGTGTTGAGCGCCAGCGATTCGCGCGGGTTGAGGCCGGCGGCGGGCTCGTCCAGGCACAGAAGCTCGGGGCCGGTGCACATGGCGCGCGCGATCTCCAGCCGGCGCTGCGCGCCGTAGGGCAGGTCGCCCGCCGGATCGTCGGCGCGGTCGATCAGGTCGGCCTTCTCCAGCCAGTGCCTGGCGAGGTCCGTCGCCTCGGCCGAGGCCTTGCGGTAGGTGGAGAAACCGAGCAGGCCGAGCACCGTGTAGCCGGAGGCGAGCATCAGCTTGTTGTGCTGCGCCACCAGCAGGTTCTCCAGCAGCGTCATGCCGGAGAACAGGCGGATGTTCTGGAAGGTGCGCGCCACGCTGGCGCGCGCCGTGATCTGGTAGTCGGGCAGCCGCTCCAGCAGGAACTGCGTGCCGGTGCTGCGGGTCAGCGTGATCATGCCCTCGGTCGGCTTGTAGAAGCCGGTGATGCAGTTGAACACGGTGGTCTTGCCGGCGCCGTTCGGCCCGATCAGCGCGGTGATCTCGCCGCGCCTGGCCTCGAAGGAGAGGTCGCCGATGGCGACGAGGCCGCCGAACTTCATCGACAGATGCTCGACCTTGAGGATCGGCTCGCTCATGATTGCAGGCGCGTTCATCAGCCGTGCCCTTCCTTGGTGAAGCTGGCCGATATGGCCTTGCGCTCGTGCAGGAAGGCGGTGGGCTCGCGGCTGCCGACGAAGCCGCGCGGCTTCCAGATCATGACGATCACCATCGCCATGCCGAAGAGCAGCATGCGGTAGAGTTCGGGCGTGAAGTCCGGCCCGAACACCTGCTTGAGGAAGGTCAGCTCGCGCAGGATTTCGGTGCCGCCGATCATGAGGGCCGCGGCGATGGCGATGCCGATCAGCGAGCCCATGCCGCCCAGGACGACGATGGCCAGGATGATGGCTGATTCGAGGAAGATGAAGGATTCCGGGCTGACGAAGCCCTGCCGCGCGGCGAAGAAGGAGCCGGCGAAGCCGGCGAACATGGCGCCGATGGCGAAGGCGGTCAGCTTGGTGGTGGTGGTGTTGATGCCGAGCGAGCGGCAGGCGATCTCGTCCTCGCGCAGCGCCTCCCAGGCGCGGCCGACCGGCATGCGCCGCAGCCTGATCGTCACATAGGCGGTGAGCAGGCACAGAAGCAGGATCAGGTAGTAGAGGAAGACCTTGTAGTAGACGCCGGACACCGGCAGGTCGAACACCTTGGCGATGTAGTTGGGGTCCGAGACGTTGAAGGTGAACCAGCCGAAGAAGTCGACCTTGGGAATGCCGGAAATGCCGGCCGAGCCGCGCGTCACCTCGCGCCAGTTGATGAGCACGAGGCGGATGATCTCACCGAAGGCCAGCGTGACGATGGCGAGGTAGTCGCCGCGCAGCCGCAGCACCGGGAAGCCGAGGATGATGCCCCAGAAGGCGGCCATGATGCCGGCGGCCGGCAGCAGGATCCAGAAGGACAGGCCGAAATGCGTGCCGAGCAGCGCGTAGGAATAGGCACCGACGGCATAGAAGGCGACGTAGCCGAGGTCGAGCAGGCCGGCGAGGCCGACGACGATGTTCAGGCCCCAGGCCAGCATCACGTAGATGAGAATCTGGATGCCGAAATTGTCGATCCATTTCAGCGAGCCCTGGAGCCCCGACACATACATCACGGCGGGGGGAAAGACCGCCAGCAGGACGATGGCGATGGCGGCGAGGTTCCTGCGGACGAAGCCGGGCTCGCGCTGCACGACCGGCGCGGTGGCGGCCGCCGCCTTGCGCCGCTCGACGGCCGGGTGGATGAAGGCGACCGTGACGAAGCGGCCCGCCGCGACCAGCGCCACGACGGTGGCCAGCAGGCCCCATCGCGGCACCAGGATGAGCTGGTTGCGGATGTTCAGATCGGTCTTGATGCCGACCAGCAGGAAGAACAGGCCGAGCGCGATGAGCCCGGCGTAGAACGCCTCGCGCAAGGCGCGTGCGAGGAGATTGTCGCCGGCCGGCGCGGCGGTCGATGTGATGGCGGCCATGACTCAGACCTTCTCCACTTCCGGCCGGCCGAGGATGCCGGAGGGCAGGAAGATCAGCACGATGGCGAGGATGGAGAAGGCCGCCACATCCTTGTAGTCGATGGAGAAATAGGCCGACCACATGCCTTCGATGAAGCCGATCAGCAGGCCGCCGAGCACGGCGCCGGGCAGCGAGCCGATGCCGCCCAGCACGGCCGCCGTGAAGGCCTTCACGCCAGGCACGAAGCCGTCGGAGAAGGAGACGACGCCGTAGTACATAAGGAACAGCGTGCCGGCCACGGCGGCCAGCGAGGCGCCCATGATGAAGGTGATCGAGATCGTGCGGTCGACGTCGATGCCGAGCAGCGCGGCCATCTTGCGATCCTGCTCGCAGGCGCGCTGGGCGCGGCCCAGCGACGTCTTGTTGACCAGGTACCAGAAGATGGCGAGCAGCACGGCGGTGACCAGGATGATGACGATCTGCTTGGCCGAGATGGTGATGCCCTCGATCTGGTAGACCTGGCTGATCATCGGCGGGATGGGCTTGTTGCGCGGGCCCTGGGTGACCTGCACGAAATTCGCCAGCGCGATCGACATGCCGATCGCCGTGATGAGCGGCGCCAGCCGGAAGGAGCCGCGCAGCGGCCGGTAGGCGATCTTCTCGATGGTCCAGTTGTAGAGGCTGGTCATCAGCATGGCCACGACCATCATGACGAGCAGGAACAGCACCACGTGGATCGAGGCGAAGACCGTCATCAGCGCCAGGAAGACGATCAGCGCGATGAAGGCGCCGACCATGAAGATGTCGCCATGGGCGAAGTTGATCATGCCGATGATGCCGTAGACCATCGTGTAGCCGATCGCGATCAGGCCATAGATCGATCCCAGCGTCAGCCCGTTGATAAACTGCTGGATGAAGTATTCCATCTAGGAAAGGCTCCCCTGACGCGTCGTCCGCCGCCCATGCGGCGATCGCGCGTCCTTCTTCGTTCCCCTGGTCGCCTCCGGGACCCGGCCGCGGCCGGCACGGCGGCGGCACGCGAGGGCGCCGGCGCCCGTCCGCCCCTGCCTTCGGCCAAATCCGACCCGCTCTGGACCATCGTGGAAGCTGCCATTGGTACAGACCAATCTGTTTGACCTCCTGGTCAAAAGCAACCGGAAATTTGGCGCGTCCTTCGATCATTCGTCTATTGCACGGGGGCTCGTTGCGCATCAGCGGCATCGTCCGGCCGATTTGCGCCGTGACGGGGTCTCAGCCGACCACGAAGCCGTGCGCGAAGGGATCGCGGTCGTCGATGAAGATGGTGTTGTAGCCGGTGGTCCGCGCCCAGCCGCCGATGGAGGGCACGATCGCCTGCCGGCCGCCGACAGTCGCGGCGGCCTCGACGCGGCCGTGGAACAGCGAGCCGATGATGGATTCGTGGACGAAATCGTCGCCGATCGCCAGCCGGCCCTTGGCGTGAAGCTGCGCCATGCGCGCCGAGGTGCCGGTGCCGCACGGGCTGCGGTCGATGGCCTTGTCGCCGTAGAACACGGCGTTGCGCGCGTGCGCCCCGGGCCTGGTGGGCGCGCCGGTCCACAGGATGTGGGTCAGCCGGTCGATGGCCGGGTTCTCGGGATGGGCGAAGCGGTACTTCTCGTTCAGCCTGCGCCGCAGCACCGGGCTCCAGGCGACGAGCTCCCCGACCGAATGATCGGCCATGTCGCGGAAATTCCGCTGCGGATCGACGATGGCGTAGAAATTGCCGCCATAGGCGATGTCGACCGCCAGTTCGCCGAGGCCGGGGCACTCCACCGTCAGGCCTTCGGCATAAAGGAAGGAGGGCACGTTGGTGATGCGCACCTCCTCCACATACTGCCCGTCCTGCCGATAGTCGGCGACGACGAGGCCGGCGGGCGTGTCGAGCATCAGGCGGCCCGGCGTCCGCGCGCGCACCAGCCCGTGCTCCACGGCCATGGTGACGGTGCCGATCGTGCCATGCCCGCACATGGGCAGGCAGCCGGACGTCTCGATGAACAGGATGGCGATGTCGCAGTCGGGACGCGTCGGCGGATAGAGGATCGAGCCCGACATCATGTCGTGGCCGCGCGGCTCGAACATCAGGCCGGTGCGGATCCAGTCGTACTCGGCGAGGAAATGCGCGCGGCGCTCCATCATCGTCGAGCCGGACAGCAGGGGGCCGCCTCCGGCTACCAGCCGCACCGGATTGCCGCAGGTGTGTCCGTCGATGCAGTGGAAGGAATGGCGGGACATGTCGTTCCTTGGAAACGATGGAGCCCTAGAATCGGTCGGGCGAGAAGGGCAGAAGGTCGATCGCCGGAGCTTGGTCCAGAACGAGGTCGCGGATCAAGCGGCCCGTCGCGGCCGCCTGCGTCAGCCCGAGATGGCCGTGGCCGAAGGCGTAGAGCACGCGCGGCGCGCGTCCCGCGCGGCCGACGACCGGCAGCGAATCGGGCAGGGAGGGGCGAAACCCCATCCATGCCCGCCCGCCCTGCGGGTCGAGTCCCGGCAGGAACGTTTGGGCCTTTTCCAGCATGGCCGTCGAACGGGCGAAGTTCGGCGGTCGTCTGAGGCCGGCCAGCTCGACGGCCCCGCCGATCCGCAGGCCGGTGTCGAGCGGCGTCACCACGAAGCCGTGGCCGGAGAAGACGAGCTGGCGGCGGACATCGAAGGCGGTCGCGGGCAGCGTGGTGTTGTAGCCGCGCTCCGTCTCCAGCGGAATGCGGTCGCCCAGTCCGGCGGCCAGCCGGTGCGACCATGCGCCGGCGGCCAGGACGACGGAGCCGACGTGAACTGTGCGGCCGTCCGCCAGATGCAGGGCCGGGCCGGCCGTGATCCGCTCCACCACGGCCGGCTCGAAACGGGCCCCTTTCGCCGCGGCGAAAGCCCAGATCGCCTTGCCGAGCAGTTTCGGATCGGCGACGGTCTTCCAGCCCGGCACGAAGGTGCCCCTGACGAAGCGCAGCGACAGGCCGGGCTGGAGCGCGGCGAGGTCGCCGCCCTCCACATGGCGGAAGGCGATGCCGACCTTTTCGCGCACCGCCCAGCCGGGCAGGGAGGCGCGGAACTCGGCTTCGCTTTCGTAGAGCTCCAGCGAGCCGTCCTCGCGCAGCATCTTTTCCCGCATCCCCGAACGGTCGAGAAGCGACATCCATTCGTCCTGCGCCAGCCGCATGAGGGATGCCTGTGCCGTGAGGGAGGCCTCGTAACGCGAGGGAGCTCCTGCGCGCCAGAAGCGCCACAGCCACGGCAGCAGCCTGGGCAGGTAGGCCGGCGGGATGGACAGCGGGCCGAGCGGGTCCATGAGCCAGCGCGGCAGGTTGCGCATCATGCCCTTGTGGGCCAGCGGCAGCACGTCGGAGAAGGCGAGCGCGCCGGCATTCCCCGACGAGGTCTCCTCGCAGATGCCGGTGCGGTCGAGGAGCGTGACGGGCAGGCCGGCTTCGGCGAGGAAGGCGGCGGCGCAGATGCCGACGATGCCGCCGCCCACGATGGCGATCGCTTCAGGCTGTGCGTCCGGCAAGCAGGCCTCCTCCCGATCGGTCCGGGCGATCACATCGCCGGCAGGTCCGGCCGCCCGGCGATGGCGTCGCGGACGATCTTCTCCACCGCCGCGCGCCGGGCGCCGGACAGGGGCTGGCGGGGCATGCGCACGCGGTCGTTGGTGCCGATGGCCAGCATTTCGGCGAGCTTGATGTTCTGGACCAGATAGGTCGACACGTCGAGGTCGAGCAGCGGGCGGAACCAGCGGTAGATCCCGAGCGCCTCGTCGCGCCGGCCGGCCCGCATCAGCCGGTAGATGGCGACGGTCTCCTTCGGGAAGGCGGTGACGAGCCCGGCGACCCAGCCGACGGCGCCGACCGACAGCGCCTCGAAGGCGAGGTTGTCGACGCCGGTGAACAGGTCGAAGCGGTCGCCGAAGGCGTTGACGATGTCGGTCGAGCGGCGGATGTCGTCGGACGATTCCTTGATGGCGACGAAGCGGGCGTCGGCTGCGAGCCTCTCCATCACCTCCACGGTTACGTCCACGCGATAGGCGACGCGGTTGGAATAGATCATCACCGGCAGGTCGCCGGCGGCGGCGACGGCCTGCAGCGCGGCCACCGTCTCGTCGGGGTCGGTGTGGTAGATCGGGCTGGGCACGACCATGAGGCCGTCCGCGCCGGCCCGCGCCGCCCGCTTCGCCAGGGCGGCCGCCTCGCGCGTGCCGGCCTCGTTGACGGTGAGCAGGACGGGCTTGGCGGCCGCGACGGTCTTCGCCGTCGCCAGCACCTCCAGCTTCTCGTCATGCGAGAGCATCGGCCCCTCGCCGAGCGAGCCGGCCACGATCAGCCCGTCGCAGCCCGCCTCCATCTGGAGCGCGAAGCAGCGCTCCATCTCGGCATGGTCGAGCCGGTCGTCGTCCGTGAATTTCGTCGTCACCGCCGGAAGGACACCGCGCCACATGGATCACCTCATTTGATATATTACCAATATATCTAGTGTTGGGCCGCGCTTGTCAAGCGTCGTTTGCCGCTGATATATGAATTTCAAATCAGTTGGATGATCGATTCTTGGCCGAGTCCGCACTGTCGCCCGCCGCCGCCGAGCCCGCCTCCCGGCGCGCCTATCGCACGCTGGAGCGGATGATCGCGATGCTGGAGCTGGCGCCCGGCGCGCTGACCACCGAGGGTGCCCTGATCGAGCGGCTCGGACTCGGCCGCACGCCGGTGCGCGAGGCGATCCAGCGTCTCGCCTGGGAGGGGCTTGTGACGGTGCGGTCGCGCGCCGGCATCGAGATCGCGCCGTTGCATGCGGGCGACTGGCTGCGCGTCATAGACGCGCGGCGGGGTGTCGAGGTGGTGCTGGCGCGTTCGGCGGCGCGTTTCCTGAACCCGGCCACCGCGGAAGCCTTCCAGAAGTCCGCCGTGTCGATGCACGAGGCGGTGCTGAAGAGCGACGTGGGCGGTTTCCTCGCGGCGGACAAGGAGCTGGACGAGGCGATCGCGGCGGCGGCCGACAATCCCTTCGCCGTGCGCGTGGCCGGACCGTTGCAGGCGCACAGCCGCCGCTTCTGGTTCCGGTTCCACAGCGGCACCGGGCTGGCGGAGGCGGCGGGTCATCATGTGTCGCTGATCCGCGCCATCCTCGACCGCGACGAAGACGCCTCGGCGGCCGAGGCCGACCGCCTCATGGCGCTGCTGCGGCTGCACGCGCAGGCCGCCGCCATGCGCTGATCCGGCGCTCCGCTTTTTTGGCGCGACCTGTCGAAACGCCCGCCGCCCGCTCGTCGTCATCACATCGCAGCGGGCGATGCGGCGTCGAGGGGCACTGTTCCCGCCTCCGGCGTCGATCGTTCCCAACGACCAACGAGGGGAATTCCAATGAGCAAGGATATCGCCATACTCGTCGCGCGGCTGATCTTCGCCGGCGTCTTCATCATGGCGGCGGCGTTCAAGTTCGCCGGCATGCAGGACACGGCCGGCTACATCGCGGCCGCCGGCTTCCCGTTTCCGCTGCCGCTCGCCTGGGCGGCCGCTGTCTTCGAGGTGGCGCTGATCCTGGGCTTCGTGAGCGGGGCGTATTTTTCGGAGACCTGCCTGCTGGCCGGCGCCTACGTCGTCTTCCTGGCCTTCGCCTTCCACGGCCCGTCGCGGTGGGAGAGCAACCAGGCCGAGTTCGGCTTCTTCGTCGACCACTTCACGTTCCTGGCCGGCCTGCTGTTCGCGGCCGTGCACGGTCCCGGACGGCGTCTGGCCATGACAGCCGGCCGGCTGTGGAAGTAGCGGCGGGAGCGGCGCGCTGGCGCCGTTCCCGCCCACAGCTCAGTTCATCGTCGGGATGACGAACTCCGCGCCGTCCTTGACGCCGGACGGCCAGCGCGAGGTGACCGTCTTGGTCTTGGTGTAGAAGCGGAAGGCGTCCGGCCCGTGCTGGTTCAGGTCGCCGAAGCCCGAGCCCTTCCAGCCGCCGAAGGTGTAGTAGGCGATCGGCACCGGGATCGGCACGTTGACGCCGACCATGCCGACCTCCACCCGCGAGGCGAAGTCGCGCGCGGCGTCGCCGTCGCGGGTGAAGATGGCGACGCCGTTGCCATATTCGTGCTCGTTGGGCAGCTTCAGCGCATCCTCGTAGGTCCTGGCGCGGACGACGGAGAGCACGGGGCCGAAGATCTCCTCCTTGTAGATCTTCATCTCCGGCTTCACGTCGTCGAACAGGCAGCCGCCCATGTAGAAGCCGTTCTCGTAGCCCTGCATGGCGAAGCCGCGCCCGTCGACGACGAGCTTCGCGCCTTCCTTGACGCCGAGGTCGACATAGCCCTTCACGCGCTCCAGCGCCTGGCGGGTGACCAGCGGGCCGAAATCGGCCGAAGAGTCGGTCGAGGGACCGACCTTGAGGCTTTCCACGCGCGGGATCAGCCGCTCGATCAGGCGGTCGGCGGTCTCCTGGCCGACGGGGACGGCGACCGAGATCGCCATGCAGCGCTCGCCGGCGGAGCCGTAGCCGGCGCCGATCAGCGCGTCCACGGTCTGGTCCATGTCGGCGTCGGGCATGATGATCATGTGGTTCTTGGCGCCGCCGAAGCACTGGGCGCGCTTGCCGTTCGCCGTGGCGCGCGCGTAGATGTACTGCGCGATCGGCGTCGAGCCGACGAAGCCCACGGCCTTGACGTCGCGGTCGTCGAGGATGGCGTCGACCACCTCCTTGTCGCCGTTTACGACGTTGAGCACGCCGGCCGGCAGGCCCGCTTCCACGAACAGCTCGGCGATGCGCAGCGGCACGCCGGGGTCGCGCTCCGACGGCTTCAGCACGACGGCATTGCCGCAGGCGAGCGCCGGGCCGAGCTTCCACAGCGGGATCATGGCCGGGAAGTTGAACGGCGTGATGGCCGCGACCACGCCGAGCGGCTGGCGCATGGAGTAGACGTCGATGCCGGGGCCGGCGCCGTCGGTGAACTCGCCCTTCATCATGTGCGGCGCGCCGATGCAGACCTCGATGACCTCCAGCCCGCGCTGGATGTCGCCCCTGGCGTCGGCGATCGTCTTGCCGTGCTCGCGGGCGAGAAGCTCGGCCAGTTCGTCATACTCCTTGTGAACGAGCTCGAGGAACTTGATGAGCACGCGCACGCGGCGCTGCGGGTTGGTAGCCGCCCAGGCGGGCTGGGCGGCCTTGGCGTTCTCGACCGCGGCGCGCAGCTCGGCGGCGGAGGCCAGCGCCACCGTGCCGCGCACGCTGCCGTCCATCGGCTGCATGACATCTTGCTTGCGGCCGGTCGCGCCCGGCACGCGCTTGCCGCCGATGAAATGCCCGTACTCGATCATGGCCGTTCTCCCTGAGGCTGTTTTGATGCCGCATTGTCCGTCCGCGCCGGGCTGCTGGCAACGCCAGCGAAATCGCAGCCGATGTGCATGGATTGAATAACGGCTGGAAGGCGAGCGCCATTTTGTGCAATAAGGCTGCAATGTATCCGCTGGACGTTGCCCGATGAACTGGGACGATGCGCGCATCTTCCTCGCCGTAGCGCGGACCGGGCAGATCCTCGGCGCGGCGCGCCGGCTGGGGCTGAACCACGCGACGGTGGCGCGGCGCATCGACAAGCTGGAGACGGCGCTGGGCGCAAAACTCTTTCGCCGCCATACGGCCGGCAGCGCGCTGACGCCGGCCGGCGAACGCTTCCTGCATGTCGCGGAGCGCATGGAGGCCGACCTCGATGCGGCGCGCGCCGAGGTGGCGGGCGAGGACGAGGAGATTTCCGGCACGGTGCGGATCGGCGCGCCGGACGGTTTCGGCGTCGCCTTCTTGGCGCAGCGGCTCGGCGCGCTGACGGCGCGCCACCCGGCGCTGCGAATCCAGCTCGTGCCGGTGCCGCGCTCGTTCTCGCTGTCGCGCCGCGAGGCGGATATAGCCATCACGGTCGAGCGTCCGTCCGAGGGCAGGCTGTTCGCGGTCAAGCTGGTCGACTATGCGCTCGGGCTCTATGCGTCGCGCGCCTATGCGCAGGCCCACGGCCTGCCGGCGAGCCCGGAGGAGCTTGCCCGGCACCGGCTGGTCGGCTACGTGCCGGACCTCGTCGCCACGCCCTCGCTCGACTATGCCGCCGAGTTCAGCCCGGACTGGAACGCCGCCTTCGCCGTGTCGTCGGCGCTGGGGCAGGTGGCGGCGGTGCGCTCCGGCGCCGGCATCGGCATCCTGCACGCCTTCATCGCCCGCGAGGCCGCCGATCTCGTGGCGGTGCCGGCGATCGCGCCGATCCGACGAGCCTACTGGCTGGTCTATCACGAATCCGTGCGGCCGCTGCGGCGCGTGCAGACCGCCTCGGCGTTCATCATCCGCGCCGTGGAGAAGGAGCGGGCGCTGTTCATTTAAAAGGGTAGCGCCTCTCCACCACTTCGTGGTCCCCCTCCCCGTGAACGGGGGGGGGGGATCGGGGTCGAGGTCGTCAGAAACGCCTATCCTCCCCTGCGAAGCGGGGAGGGGGCGCCATCAAGCGTAGCGGCCCGGCCCGAGCTGCGACAGGTCGATGTCGGGCTTGCGCCCGGAGATCAGGTCGGCCAGCGCGCGGCCCGAGCCGCAGGCCATGGTCCAGCCCAGCGTGCCGTGCCCGGTGTTCAGGAACAGGTTCGGATAGCGCGTCGCGCCGACGACGGGCGGGCCGTCCGGCGTCATCGGCCGCAGCCCGCACCAGAAGGAGGTGCGCGACAGGTCGCCGCCGTTCGGGAACAGGTCGCCGACGGAATGTTCCAGCGTGGCGCGCCGGGAATCGCGCAGCGTCAGGTCGAAGCCGGAGATTTCCGCCGTGCCGCCGACGCGGATGCGATCGCCCAGCCGCGTGATCGCCACCTTGTAGCTCTCGTCCATGACGGTCGAGACGGGCGCGGAAGCCTCGTCGGCGACCGGGACGGTGATCGAATAGCCCTTCACCGGGTAGACGGGGACATGGATGCCGAGCTTGGCCAGCCAGCGCGGCGAATAGCTGCCCAGCGCCACCACGAAGGCGTCGGCCGTCATCTTGCCCTCGCTGGTGTCGATGGCGACGAGCCTGCCGGCCTCGCCGTGCTTGCGCAGCCTGGCCGTCTCGACGCCGAAGCGGAAGACCACGCCGCGCTCGCGGCACATCTCGGTCAGGCGCTCGGTGAACAGCTTGCAGTCGCCGGTCTCGTCGCCCGGCAGGCGCAGGCCGCCGGCAATCTTGTCGCGCACGGCGGCGAGGCCCGGCTCGGCGGCGATGCAGCCGGCGGGATCGAGCATCTCGTAGGGCACGTTGAACTCGTCCAGGACGGCGATGTCGGAGGCGGTGCCGTCGACCTGCTTGCTGGTGCGGAAGAGCTGCAGCGTGCCCTGGCTGCGCTCGTCATAGGCGATGCCGGTTTCCTGGCGCAGCGCGCGCAGGCAGTCGCGGCTGTACTCGGCCAGCGGCACCATGCGCGCCTTGTTGACCGCATAGCGCGCCGAGGTGCAGTTGCGCAGCATTTTTGCCAGCCACAGCCACATGGCGGGGTCGAGTTTCGGGCGCACGACGAGGGGGCCGTGCCTCATCGTCAGCCATTTGATCGCCTTCACGGGGACGCCGGGGCCGGCCCAGGGCGAGGCGTAGCCGGGCGAGACCTCGCCGGCATTGGCGAAGCTGGTCTCCAGCGCCGGTCCCGCCTGCCGGTCGACCACGATCACCTCGTGCCCGGCCTCCGCGAGATACCATGCCGTCGTCACGCCGATCACGCCGGCGCCCAGTATCAGGATGCGCATCGTTCGCCTCCGTCCCTCAATCAACATAGCGGCAGTGGAAACGCCTGCCGAGCCCCGTCAGAATCTCGTAGCCGATGGTGCCGGACAGCGCCGCGACGTCGTCCACGCCCTGGTGCGGGCCAATCAGCTCGACGAGGTCGCCGGGCCGGAGCCGGCCGCGGTCCAGCGCCGAGACGTCGAGGATGATCGAATCCATCGAAACGCGCCCCGCGAACGGCAGCTTCACGTCGCCCAGATAGGCGGCGGCCGCGGCCCGGCGCGGCCAGCCGTCCGCATAGCCGATCGATATGGTGGCGGTGCGCAGCGGCGCGGCGGCCAGAAGCGTGTGGCCGTAGCCGATGCCGGTGCCGGCCGCGACCTCGCGGGTCTGGATGACTCGGGCGGACAGCTCGATCACGGCCTCCATCGGGTTCGGCTCGCCGGGACGCGGATTGACGCCGTAAAGCGCCGCCCCCGGCCGCGCCAGGTCGAAATAAAATCGTTCGCCGAGGAAGATGCCGGAGGAGTTGGCCAGCGAGGCCGGAGCCGGCGGCAGCTTTCGCCGCAGCGCCGCGAAGGCCCTCAGCTGGCTTTCGTTGGCGGGATGCGCCGGCTCGTCGGCGCAGGCGAGGTGGCTCATGACCAGACGCAGGTCGAGCCCGGCCAGCCTTTCGGGCTCGGCGGCGAGGCGCTCGACCTCGCCCGGGCTCATGCCGAGACGCGTCATGCCGCTGTCGACCTGCACCGCGACCGGCAGCGACGCGCCCCGGCGTCCGGCCTCGGCGCGCCAGGCGTCGAGTTGCTCGAGGCTGTTGCAGACCGGAACGAGGCCGGCGGCGGCCGCAGCGCCCTCGGCGCCCGGTGGCAGGCCGTTGAGGACGAAGAGGGACGGCGCGGCCCCGAGCGCTTTCCTCAGCGCGGTCGCCTCGCAGACATGGGCGACGAAGAAGGTCTCGCAGCCTTCGTCGCGCAGCGCCTGCGCCACCCTGTCCGCGCCGAGACCGTAGCCGTCCGCCTTGACCACCGCCGCGCAGGCGGCCTGGCCGTGCAGCCGCGCGGCGAGCAGGCGGAAGTTGCGGCGCAACGCGCCCAGATCGATGGTGAGAATGGCGCCCGCCTGTTCGAGCGGCACCGGAGAGCACCCAGCCACGTCGCGATCGACCCCCTTGCTTTCGCAAGGATCTATAGGTCAGGAGCGTTTTTTACGCAATATTCCACCAAATCTTTGCATGAAAGCGCGGTATTTGGTGGGCCGACCCTTGGAAACGTGCAAAAGAGTGCGCGGCCTTCGGCCAAAGCGGCGCTTTCTTGCGTTTTCAGCCGGCCAGATGGCGGAACGTGGCGACGACCTGTTCGTAGACGGGACGCTTGAAGGGCACGATCAGGTCGGGCAAATCGGCCATGGGCTTCCAGGCCCAGTCATCGAACTCGGCCTCGTGTCCGCCGGGCGGCGGGTTGATGGCGATCTCGTTGTCGTCGCCCTCGAAGCGGAAGGCGAACCATTTCTGCGCCTGACCGCGAAACCTGCCCTTGAGGGCGATGCCGACCAGCTCGCGCGGCAGATCGTAGTTGATCCAGCCGGGCGCCTCGGCCAGCAGGCTCACCGAGCGCATGCCGGTCTCCTCGTAGAGCTCGCGCAGCGCCGCCGGATAGGGTTCCTCGCCACTGTCGATGCCGCCCTGCGGCATCTGCCAGAGCCTGTCGGAGCCGGCCATCTCGCTGTCGGCGCCGGCGATGCGCCGCCCGGCCCACACCTTGCCCGCGCGGTTCAGCACCATCAGCCCGACGCAGGGGCGGTAGGGCAGGGTCTCGGGGTCGACGGCCGTCTTCTTCGCCATGGCTCAGCCTTTTTCCGGATCGAGCGCCAGGGCCGAGACGGGGACGATCTCGATGCCCCGCCGCTTGGCCTCGGCGGCCCATTGGACGACGGCCTCGACGGTGACGTCGAAGGCCGAGCCGGTCGCCAGCGCGAAACCCTTGGCGCGGGCCGTGGCCTCGATCTGGTCCAGCCGCTTCAGGATGGCGCCGCGGTCGCGTTCGCCGTCGATGGCGGCGTCGGCGGCGGCGAAGGGCACGCGGTCCTTCATCGCCAGTTCGGGCGCGACGCTGCGTGCCGAGGAGCCGTCGTCGAGATAGAGCAGCCCGCGCCGGCCGAGTTCGGCCATCAGCGGCTCCATGGCGGCGCGGTCGGCGACGAAGCGCGCGCCCATATAGTTCATGATGCCGGTGTAGTTGGTGGTGCGCGACAGCGCCCAGCGCAGGCTCTTCAAATTCTCCTCCGCCGTGGCGGCGACGGTGAGCGTGTTGCGGCCGGGATCGACGTTGGGATAGTCGAACGGCTCCAGCGGCACCTGCATCAGGATCTCGTGGCCACGGCGGCGCGCCTCCTGCATCCAGCGCGACAGGCTGTTGCCCTGCGGCGCGAAGGCGAGCGTCACCTCGGCCGGCAGGCGCTCGATGGCGGTCTGCGTGCCGGTCTGCGACAGGCCGAGCCCGCCGATGACGATGGCGACGCGCGCGCCGCGCGTGCCCGACCACGGGCGGGCGTAGACGTCGAAGGGCCGGCGTCCGTCTTCGGCACGGATCGGCAGCGGGCCGGCGGGGCCCTCCTCCAGCACCGCCTTTTCCGGGATGTGGGCGACGCGCAGGTTCTGGCCGAGCGCGGAAGGATCGCGGATGACGGCGATGCCCGCCACCTGCTCTCCCGGCTCAGGCTGGACGCGGATGATCTGCGGGCCGCCCGAGGCGGTCGAGCGGGAATTGCCGATGGCGGGGGAGGCCGGCAAAGGCTGCGGCGCGGCTGCCGGCAGCGGCTCGCGCCGGACGGTCCCGGTTATGTCGGTGCCCGTTGTCTCAGCCCCGGTGACGTCGGGCGTGCTGACGGCGCTGGCGGCGGGGTTGCGCCAGGGCCTGTCGCCGAGCGCGATGGCGCCCGACACGGCCACCGTGGCGACGCAGGCCGCGGCGAAGACGAGGGAGCGCAGCGGCGGCAGGATGCGCCGCCGCCCGCGCACCGGCGCAAGCTGGCCGAGCGGCCGGTCGATCTCCCTGCGCGTGCCGGTCACGGCGTCCTTTCCCGGATGGCTCGACCCGAGCTCCCCCGAATCAAACTGCCGGAACCTTGCGGTCCCGGCAGCGAAGGAATCACGACGATGAGGCCGGATCAAGCCCGCCCGCGGGTTACTGGTTCATCACCGCCTTGTCGGGATTGGGCGGGAAGGCCGGATCGGTCTTGACGCCGCGCAGCAGGTCGAGCGCATAGGAGAGCTGTACGTCGTCCTTGGGGTCCGGCGGCACGTAGGCGGCGGAGCCCGACCCTTCCTCGTTTTCCTCGGCGCCCTTGATGTGGCCCTTGAGCTCGGATTCGCCGCGCGACACGTCGCGGCCCTTCAGGTCCTCGGGCAGCGGCTGGTCGATCTTGATGTCGGGCGTGATGCCGCGACCCTGGATCGATTTGCCGGACGGCGTGTAATAGAGCGCCGTGGTCAGCCGCAGCGCGCCGTTCTCGGCCAGCGGAATGATGGTCTGCACCGATCCCTTGCCGAAGGAGCGCGTGCCGACGACCGTCGCGCGGCGGTGGTCCTGCAGGGCGCCCGCCACGATCTCGGAGGCGCTCGCCGAACCGCCGTTGACCAGCACGACCAGCGGCTTGCCGTCGATCTCGTCGCCGGCGCGGGCGTCGAAGCGCGACACGTCCTTGGGGTCGCGGCCGCGCGTCGAGACGATCTCGCCGCGGTCGAGGAAGGCGTCCGAGACGCTGACCGCCTGGTCGAGCAGACCGCCGGGGTTGAGCCGCAGGTCGAGCACGTAGCCCTTGAGCTTGTCGCCGGGGATCTGCGCCTTGATCTTGGTGATGGCGTCGTCGAGGTCGGCCTGCGTCTTCTCGGTGAAGGAGGTGATCTTCATGTAGCCGACGTCGTTCTCGACGCGGAACTTGACGGCCTTCACCTTGATGATGTCGCGCACCACGGTGATGTCGAGCGGCTTGTCGGCGCCCTCGCGCAGAATGGTCAGCTTGATCGGCGTGTTGACGAGGCCGCGCATCTTGTCGACCGCGTCGTTCAGCGTCATGCCGCGCACCTCGGTGTCGTCGATCTTGGAGATGAAGTCGCCGGCCCGCACGCCCGCCTTGGCGGCCGGCGTGTCGTCGATCGGGGTGATGACCTTGACCAGCTCGTTCTCCATCGTGACCTCGATGCCGAGGCCGCCGAACTCGCCCTTGGTCTGGACGCGCATGTCCTTGGCGGCTTCGGCGTTCATGTAGGAGGAGTGCGGGTCGAGCGAGGTGAGCATGCCGTTGACGGCGCTCTCCACCAGCGATTTCTCGTCCGGCGGGGTCACGTACTGGGCGCGGACGCGCTCGAAGATGTCGCCGAAGATGGCGAGCTGCTTGTAGGTCTCGGAACCCGCCGCATTCGCCGTCGAGCTCGGCACACCGTGCACCAGGCTCATGGCCGAGGCGCCCATCAGGGCTCCGGCGAAGAGCAGCGAGAACTTACGTACCATTTCCTGTCCTTCCAGAAAATCGGTCCGCCCACCACGGAGCCGGATCGACGGGTTTTCCATCTTTGCGGAACTCGACATAGAGTTCCGGCGCCGCAATTCCACCGGAGGAGGCGGACGCGTCCGCCACCCTCGCCTCGCCCATCGCGCCCACCGGCTCCCCCGCCAGGACGGACTGGCCGAGCGCGACGTTGATTCTGCTCATCCCCGCCAGGACGACATGATAGCCGTCGCCGGCATTGAGGATCAAGAGTTGACCATAGGAGCGGAACGGGCCGGCATAAAGCACGCTTCCGTCCGATGGTGCGGTGACGATCGCCCCCGATTGTGTCGCAAGCGTGTCGCCGAGCATCACGCCGCCGTTACCGTCGGCGGCCCCGAAACGGCGCAGGAACGCGCCGCTGGCCGGCAGCGGCGTCGTCCCCTTCAGCCTGGCGAAGTCGACATGGCCGGCGAGGCGGTTGTCGCGGGGAACGGGCGCGGCGAGCCGCTCCGCCTCGGCCCTGCGGCGCGCGGCCTCCGCGGTGGCCGCCTGCTGCTCAAGCGAGGCGATCAGCTCCTTCAGGCTCTTGGAACGCGCGGCGAGCTCTTCGGAGCGCTCCTGCTCGGCGAGCAGTTCCTTCGCGCCCTCGCTCTCGATCCGCTGCTTCTCAGCCAGAAGCAGCGACAGGCGCTCCTTCTCCGCCACCTGTCCGGACACCGCGGCCGCGAGCCGGTCGCGCTCGGCCTCGATGGACGCCGCCACCTTCGACAGTTCGGCGAGGTCGGCGACCAGCACCTCCGTCTGCGCGCGCAGCTCCGGCACCACCGCGCCGAGCAGGATGGCGCTGCGCACCGAGGACAGGGCGTCCTCGGGCCTGACCAGAAGGGCGGGCGGCGGGTTCAAGCCCATGCGCTGGAGCGCGCCGAGCACCTCGGCCAGCACGTCGCGGCGGGCGGCGAGCGAACGGGCGATCTCGCCCTTGCGGCCGTTCAGAAGCTGGATGCGCCCGCCGATCTCCTCGATGTCCTGGGACAGTTTCCGCTCGGTCTTGGCGGACTGCACGAGGGCGGCGGTGATCGAGACGCTGTCCTTGCGCACCGCCGCGATCTCGGCCGTCAGCGCCTTCATCTTCTCGTCCGACAGCGACATCTCGCGGCTGATGCGCTCGTATTCGGCGCGCTGCTGCTCGGCGGGCGACAGGGACGCGGTTTTCCGGGCGGGCGTCTCCTGCGCGGCCGCGACGTTCGCCAGCGGCGGCAGGGTGCCGGCCAGCATCGCCGCCGCGAGCGCGACGCCCAATCCCCGTGTTCTGCATCCGATCGCCATCGGCCCGAGCTCGCTCCTGTCCGACGCCTGCGCCGGCGCGAATTCTAGCGGCTGCACTCTTAACGAATCATCAACCATGAAAGGCGCGCGCCACAACTTCCCATACCGGGACCGCTCTTTCCGTGCCGGCGCAATTTGTCGGAATTTCGCCGGCCGGCATTCGCCGCGCGTGTTCACGCCCGATGATACGGGTGGCCCGACAAAATGGTGGCGGCGCGGTAGAGCTGCTCGCCCAGCATGACGCGGACGAGCTGGTGTGGCCAGGTCAGCGCGCCGAAGGACAGCACCAGCCTCGCCTTGCCACGCAGGGACGGATCGTGGCCGTCCGGGCCGCCGATGGCGACGGCGGCGGTGCGCTCGCCGATGTCGCGCAACCCGGCCAGCATCGCGGCGAAATCGGGCGAGGTCATGTTGCGGCCGCGCTCGTCCAGGAGGATCAGCGCGCCGCCCTCGGCGAGGAACGTTTCGAGGCGGACGCCTTCCTCGCGCTTGCGCTCGGCCTCCGAGCGGGCGCGGGACTCGGCGATCTCGGCCACGCCGGTGAAATCCAGCCCGACCGCGCCGCCGACGCGCGACAGACGCTCGAAATAGCGGTCGGCCAACTCCTGCTCGGGGCCGGCCTTCATGCGGCCCACGGCAAAGACCGACAGCTTCATCGCAGCCCCTTCCGCCCTGTCCCGCCGGCGCGGTCGCCGACCACGCCGCGGGAAGAACCATTCAGTGGATCGTCTCGTCCTCGAAATCCGGTGTCTGCCACATCTTCTCGATGTTGTAGAACTCGCGGATTTCCGGGCGGAAGACATGCACGATGACGTCCCCGGCGTCGATCAGCACCCAGTCGGCAGCGGCAAGGCCCTCGACCCGGGCATTGCCCAGGCCGGCTTCCTTCAGCGCCTTCAAAAGGTGGTCGGCGACGGCAGCGACGTGGCGGTTCGAGCGGCCCGACGCGATGACCATGTGGTCGGCGAGGCTCGATTTCCCGTTCATGTCGATGGAGACGATGTTTTCCGCCTTGGAGTCTTCGAGACTGGCAAGGACTGTCTTGATGGCGCGGGAGGATGCGTCCGTTCCGCTGATCCCGGCCGGCGAAGGCATGATCTCAGCCTTCTTCCGCAGTGCTGTTCTCAGTGTTTTCCCTTTCAAACCAGAACAACCAGTCGCCCTGCAAATCAGGCGACACCCAATAGATAGGCAGAGTTGCATTGCACTTTCAAGACGGCCTTTTCCGCCATGGGGGCTGCCCGCCCGGCAGCCATGCCGGGCGGAACGGATGCGCGGTGCGGGGATTATGCCGAGGTCCGAACAGGCCATCGCGGCCGAAAGCCACCGAAGGAGACCGATCGTGGACCTCGACCCCGCAAACGCCGTCGTCAGCATCCAGAACGGCTGGGCGCAGCTCAGCGCGCTGGCCGTCTCCTATTCGATGTCCGTCCTCGGCGCGGTCCTGCTGCTCGTCGCCGGCTGGTTCATCGCCGGTCTGGCCGAGCGTTCGGTCTATGCGGGGCTCAGCCAGATACCGGGCTTCGACCAGACGCTGCGGCGCTTCTTCGCGATGGTCGTGCGCTATGCCGTGCTGGTGCTGGTCGTCATCATGGTGCTCGGCCAGTTCGGGGTGCAGACCGCCTCGATCATCGCGGCGCTGGGCGCGATCGGGCTCGCCGTCGGGCTGGCGCTGCAGGGCACGCTGCAGAACATCGCCGCCGGCATCATGCTTCTGGTGCTGCGGCCGCTGCGGATCGGCGAGACGGTGGAGGTCGGCGCGGTCGCCGGCACGGTCGAGGAGATCGGCCTGTTCGCCACGCAGCTTCGTACGGCCGACGGCGTCTACCTGCTGGCGCCGAACTCGACGCTGTGGAACCAGCCCGTTCGCAACTATTCCCGCAACAGGACGCGCAAGGCGGAGATCACCATCGGCGTCAAGCCGGGCGAGGACATCGACGCGGCCCTGCGCATGCTGGTCGAGACGGCCCGGAGCGACCCGCGCGTCCAGCAAGATCCCGCGCCGGAAGCGGTGCTTGCCGAACTCGGCGACGACGGCGCGGCGAAGCTGGCGCTCCGCTTCTGGACGTCGCCGGGGGATTTCGGCAAGGCCAAGGCCGAGGTGTCGCGCAAGCTGCGCGGCGCATGGGCGGCGCGGCTGGAGAGCGCGGCCTAGCCTTCGCTTCCGGGTCGCCTGGCTCAGGCCATTCCGAGCGCGGCCTTGTAGAGGTCGAGGATGGCCTCTTCCTCCTGCCGCTCGTTGGCGTCCTTCTTGCGCAGGCGCACGATGGCGCGGATCGCCTTGGTGTCGTAGCCGCGTCCCTTGGCCTCCGCCATGACGTCCTTGATGTCGTCGGCGATCGCCTGCTTGTCCTCCTCCAGCCGCTCGATGCGCTCGATCAACTGGCGCAGTTCACCGGCGGCGACGGTATCCTTGGGCGACGTCTCATCCATTGCGGGCTCCATGCGAGAAGGGGCGCGATTCCCGCGCCGGGTCGGCGGGTTCGATGCCTCAAGCGGGCGGGAGGGTCAAGTGCGGCGGGACGCGCCGCTCAATGGTCCTTCGGGCGGTTGCGCTCGAAGGCGGCCTTGCTGGCGTCCGAGGCCCCGGTCTGATGGAGACGTTGCCATTCGGCATAGGGCATGCCGTAGACGATCTCGCGCGACTCCTCCTTCGACAGCGGCACGCCGTCGGCCTCGGCCGCCTCGCGATACCAGTTCGACAGGCAGTTGCGGCAGAAGCCGGCGAGGTTCATGAGGTCGATGTTCTGGACGTCGGTGCGGGCGCGCAGGTGCTCGACCAGCCGGCGGAAGGCGGCGGCCTCGAAATCGCGTTTCCGGTCCTCGCTGAGCTCGGTCATCGCGACCCTCCGTCTTCTGTCCTGTCGGGCACGGGTCCGGTGCGGGACCCGTAGCGCTTCACCCTGTGAATATCGGGACGGCGGTTGATGGCGTCAATGATCGGGGCGAGCCGCTCGGCCCATTCCCGGCAGCCGGCATCGTCGGCGACGAGGTCCTGCCGGATCTCGATCAGCGCGTGCGGAAATCCGTTGACGATGGCGTGGCGGTACATGGTGTCGCCCTTCAGCGCGCCGTCATAGGGCTCGTTGTCGCCGATCGCCAGCGTCGGGTCGGCGGCCAGCATGTCGATCAGCGGCCGCGCGGCGCGGTCGTCCGTGTCCCACAGCACGCCGGCATGCCAAGGCCGCACGAAACCCTGCATCACAGGCGTGAAGGAATGCACCGAGAGCAGGAACGGCGCGCGGCCGGCGGCCGCGGCGACGGAGGCGACGAGCGAGCCCACCGCGTCGTGGTAGGGACGGTAGTAGCCGTCGAGGCGGCGCTGCCGCTCCTCGACCGGCATGGGGTAGTTGGCCGGCACGACGGCGCCGTCATAGAGCTGGCGGATCAGCGTGGGATCGTCCTCGCCCCGGTTGGGGTCGATCAGCAGGCGTGAGAAGGTGGCGTAGACGGCCGGCGCGCCGGTCAGCGCGGCAAGGTCGCGCACCACCCGCTCGACGCCGATGTCGTAGGCGATGTGGCGGTCGAACTCGGAGGCCGGCAGGCCGAGGTCGCCATATTCGTCCGGCAGGTCGCGCCGCGCATGATCGGCGACGATGACGAGGCCGGCGGCGCGGTCGCCCTCGATGAGATGGAAGGGTGCGAAAAGGGCCGAGCGGGTCATGCGTCAGGGGCGATCACTTCAACGTCATGCCGTCTTTCCACGAACAGGGCCCGGCCGCAACGCCGTCCTTTGGCCAATCTTTCATGGCAACCGCATCGGGCGCATGGGAGGCAAAGCCGATTCAATCGATTGGAACGGCGTTGACATGCGTATGGACATTGCCGAAAAGACCGAAAATGCCTTTGCACAGAGGGGATTCGTGATGAAGACCGCCAGGGGGCTGCCCTCGCGTTCCATGCTCCTTGCCGTGGCCCTGCCGCTGTGCGTGCCCGCCATGCTGCTTGCCGGCACGGGAAAGGCGGCGGCGGATTTCCGCGTCTGCAACGCCACCCAGAGCCTCGTCGGCGTCGGCATAGGCTACCGCGCCAAGTCGGGCTGGATCACGGAAGGCTGGTGGCATGTCGACGCGTCGAGCTGCAAGACGCTGATCGAGGGGCCGCTGTCATCGCGCTATTACTATCTTTATGCAGAAGACGCCGAGCGCGGCGGGCGATGGGACGGGCCGATCAACATGTGCGTGGCGGAAAAAGAGTTCAAGATCGCCGGCGTGAACGATTGTTTCGCGCGCGGCTTCCAGCGCGCCGGCTTCCAGGAATACGACACGGGCGAGCAGTCGAGCTGGATGGTGCAGCTCACCGACACGCCGGCGCCCAACGGCCAGACGGCCGCCAACGGCACGGCCGGGAACGGCGCGGCACAATGAGACGCAGCCGCAAGGTCAAGATCCTCGCCACGATCGGCCCGGCCTCGTCCGAAGAGGCGATGCTGAAGAAGCTGTTCGAGGCGGGCGCGGACGTGTTCCGCATCAATATGAGCCACACCGACCACGAGCTGATGCGCGATCTGGTGCGCCGCATCCGCTCTGTCGAGGAGCAGGTCGGCCGTCCGATCGGCATCCTCGCCGACCTGCAGGGGCCGAAGCTCCGGGTCGGCAAGTTCGCCAGGGGCAGGGAAGAGCTCGTCGTCGGCCAGACCTTCACGCTGGACGACGATCCGGCGCCAGGCGACGCCGGCCGCGTGCACCTGCCGCATCCCGAGATCCTGCGCTCGGTCAAGCCGGGCGACCGGCTGCTGATCGACGACGGCAAGCTGGAGCTGAAGGCGGTCAGCGCCGACGGCCGCTCGATCGTCACCACGGTCGTCTCGGGCACGGTCATCTCGGACAAGAAGGGCGTCAGCCTGCCGGACACGGAACTGCCTGTCGGCGCGCTGACGGAGAAGGACCGCAGCGATCTCGACGCGGTGCTGGGGGCCAACGTCGACTGGATCGCCGTGTCCTTCGTGCAGCGGCCGGACGATCTTGCCGAGGTGCGCAAGATCGCGCGCGGACGCGCGCTGGTGATGTCCAAGATCGAGAAGCCGCAGGCGGTGGCGCTGCTGCCGGAGATCATCGAGATGTCCGACGCCATCATGGTGGCGCGCGGCGATCTGGGCGTGGAAATGCCGCTGGAGGCGGTGCCCGGCATCCAGAAGCAGATCACGCGCCTGGCGCGGCGCGCCGGCAAGCCGGTGGTGGTCGCCACGCAGATGCTGGAATCGATGATCACCGCGCCGGTGCCCACCCGCGCCGAGGTGTCGGACGTGTCCATCGCCGTGTTCGAGGGCGCGGACGCCGTGATGCTGTCGGCCGAATCGGCCGCCGGCAAGTATCCCGTCGAGGCGGTGGCGACGATGAACCGCATCGCCGAGAAGGTGGAGACCGATCCGCTCTACGCCGGCATCATCAACGCGCAGCGCTCGCAGCCGCAGGCGACCGGCGCGGACGCCATCTCGCTGGCGGCGCGCGAGATCGCCGAGACGCTCGGCCTGTCGGCGATCGTCACCTACACCGCCTCGGGCACGACGGGCCTGCGCGCGGCGCGCGAGCGGCCGCAGGTGCCGATCATCGCGCTGTCGCCGATCCTCGCCACGGCGCGCCGGCTGTCGCTGCTGTGGGGCACGCATTGCGTGGTCTCGCCCGACGCCACCGATCTGGACGACATGGTCGACCGCGCCTGCCGCATCGCCAGCGAGGAGAAGTTCGGGGCCAAGGGCGACCGCATCATCATCACGGCCGGCGTGCCGCTGCGCACGCCCGGCTCCACCAACATGCTGCGCATCGCCTATATCGGTTCGGACGAGAACTCGGTCGATCCCGACCGGGGGCGGCTCACGAGGGCGCCAATTCCGCCGCTGGCGCTTCCGGGCTGAGGCATCCGGCCCCGAAGCGGTCGCCGGCGATGCGGGCTTCCACCTGGCGCGCCACCGCCGCGAGGTCGCGCGGTCTGCCTGCGACCTTCTCGACGGCGGCGACGACGAGGTCCGGCGCGATCCAGTCCGGCTTGTGGCCGAGGTTGCGGACCCAGACGAGCTCCGCGCCAGGAATGTCGCGGGCCAGACCGGCCGAGTGGATCTCCTCGTAGACGATCGTGTCGGCATCGCCGGTGACGACCACGGTTGGCGCGGAGATCCTGCGATAGTCCGGGGCGGTCTTCACCGCATAGTCGTAAAGGCCGGCGACGTCGATGGCATTGGCGCGGAAGGCCGATGGGCGGGTGACCAGCGGAATCGCGGCGCGCTCCAGATAGTCGTCCGGCACGGCGTTGGGCGCGAAGACGCAGGTGGCCGCGCCGCCGATGCGGGCCAGCGACGCCGGATAGACGGCGGTCCATGAAAACAGCCTGCCGATCACCGGCCGCGCGGCGAGGCGGTAGTACCAGGCCGTCTCGCCGCCCGGCCACGGGTGGGTGGCGGCGGAGAGGAAGACGAGGCCGGCGGTCTTCTGCGGATAGGCGAGCGCGAAGGCGGTCGCCAGCGCGCCGCCGAAGGAATGCGCCACGAGGACGGCGCGCGGCATGTTCATCCTGTCCATGAGCGCGGCGAGCAGCCGCGCCTGGCCCTGCGGGGTGTCATGGCCGTCGCCGCGCCCCGACCAGCCATGGCCGGGCCGGTCGAAGAACAGCATGTCGGCCCGGCCCTCGAACAGCGGCCGGAGCGGAACCATCTGGTCGTTGAGATTGGCGCTGGCGCCGTGGATGAAGACGAGCGGCGGCAGGTCGGGCGAGGTGGCCGGCATGTGCACGTAGTGGATCGACGCGCCGTCCACTTCGACGAAGGCGCCGACGGGTGGAAAGCGGCTTTCGGTGCGCCATGCGCCGATGGCGCTGACGCCGGCCAGCAGCAGGAGGGAACCGACGCCGAGCGCGGCAAGGGCATAGAGCAGGTTCATCACGTGCTATACGCGCAAAGGCGCCGCTCAGATGCCTTCGCCGACCAATTCCTCCGACAGCGTCGCCACTTCGGTCTGCGCGCCGCGCATCATCGGGTAGATATCCAGAACGCGGTGCCAGGCCTGGAGCGCGGCGTCCTTGTGGTTGGTCGCCTTGAGGATCTGCGCCATGCCGGCGATGGCGCCGAAATGGCGCGGCTCCAGCGCCAGCGTCCGGTTGATGTCGGCCATCGACTTGGCATAGTTGTTCATCATGAAATGGGCGGTGGCACGGCGGTTCCAGCCCTCGGCGTAGTCCGGGTCCATGGTGACGACCTGATCGAGGAAGTCGAGCGCGACGTCGAATTTCTTCTTGTCCATCGCCTCCTTTGACCAGCCCATCATCAGGTCGATCGAGGCGCTGCCGGACTGGCTCCAGAGATCGGTGATGCGCGAGGCGATGCGTGTGGCGGCGCGCTCGTTGCGCTCGCGCTTCAGGTCCGTGAACAGCTTGTCGAGGCGTTCGCGCGGCGTGGCCGGCCTGGCGTCCGCCGGCGGCGGAAGCTCCACGGCCGCCGGCAAGGCCTCTTGCGCGCGAAGGGGGGAGGCGAGGGAAAGCGCGAGCAAAGCCGCGCCGCATACGAAAACGTTCCGCATGCCGGGAAATCTATTCACCGGCAGCGGAACGTCAAACTGAATTTCGCGTGATGCGTGGACGCGGAGGCGATCAGCGAGTCCGCTTAGCCTTGGCGCGCCTTGTAGCGCGGGGCCGACTTGTTGATGATGTAGATGCGGCCCTTGCGGCGGACCATGCGGTTGTCGCGATGACGGCCCTTGAGCGCCTTAAGCGAGTTCTTGATCTTCATTGGTCTGCCTGCGTCGTCAGCCGAAATCGAAAGGCGCGCTCCTCGTGAGGGCGCGCCGCTTGGGCTGGGCTCTTAGACGAAGAGCCTCGGCGATGTCAACCGCCGGCGTGGCGCGGGCCGACTTGCGGCGGCGTCCTCCTGCTGGAATGATGCGGGTTCCGATGGAGGAGACCCTGGACATGCCGCATCGCCTGACCCTGCCCCTGGCCGTGATCGCCGGCCTGCTCGGCGCCCTTTCGGCCGCGCAGGCGCAAAAATGCGACCGCGCCGACGAAAGCCAGGCCGGCATGAACATCTGCGCCGCCGCCGATCACCAGGCCGCCGACCGCAAGCTGAACAAGGCTTATGGCGACATCATGAAGCGCCTGTCCGACGATGCCGATGCGCGCAAGCGGCTGCAGGCGGCGCAGCGCGCCTGGATCGCCTTCCGCGACGCGGAATGCGATTTTTCGACCGCCGACAGCAGGGAAGGCACGATCTATCCGGCGCTGTATTCCGAATGCCTGACGGCGCTGACCGACGAGCGGACCGGCCAATTGAGCGGCTACCTGAACTGCGAGGAAGGCGACATGAGCTGTCCCGTGCCGCCCGCGCCCTGACGATCAGGCGCCTGCCGGGCGCAGCCGGGTGACATGCCCCATCTTGCGGCCGGGGCGGGCTTCCGCCTTGCCGTACAGGTGCAGCACCAGGCCGGGCTCGGCCAGCAGGGCCGGCGCGCGCAGGACATCGTCGCCGATCAGGTTCTCCATCACGCAATCGGAATGGCGCGCGGGATGGCCGAGCGGCAGGCCGGCGACGGCGCGGATGTGCTGCTCGAACTGCGAGACGGCGCAGGCGGCCTCGGTCCAGTGGCCGGAATTGTGGACGCGCGGCGCGATCTCGTTCACCAGGAGGTCGCCGCCGGGCAGCATGAAGAACTCGACGCCGACGACGCCGACATAGTCGAGCGCCTCGAGGATGCGGAACGCGCTTTTGCGCGCGCTGTCCATCGTCTTCGGGGAGATGGCGGCCGGCACGGTGGAGGTGTGCAGGATGCCGTCGCGATGCACGTTCGCGGCCGCGTCGTAGGCGGCGAGCGCGCCGTCGCGGCCGCGCGCGGCGATGACGGAGATCTCGCGCTCGAACGGGACCAGCGATTCCAGGATCAGGTTGCCGCCGCCGAGGCTGGCGCAGACGCCGTCGTAGCCGCCGGCCTCGACGTCGCGGAAGACGCGCTGGCCCTTGCCGTCATAGCCCAGCCTCCGCGTCTTCAGAACGCCGCTGCCGCCGAAGGATTTCAGGCCGGCGGCCAAGTCGACATCGTCCTCGACGGGCCTGAAGCCGGCGGTGGGCACGCCGATGCCGTTCAGGAAGGACTTTTCGGCGACACGGTCCTGGCTGACCTCCAGCGCGCGCGGCGGCGGCAGGACGGCGACCGTGCCGGCCAGCCGGGTCGCGGCCGCGACGGGCACGTTCTCGAACTCGTAGGTGACCACGGCGGCCGTCGCGGCGAGGCGCGCCAGCGCAGCCGGGTCGTCGTAGGCGGCGACGATCTGCTGATTGGCGACCTGCGCGGCGGGGCAATCCGGCTGCGGCTCCAGCACGACCGTGCGGTAGCCCAGCCTTGCGGCCGCCATGGCCAGCATCCGCCCGAGCTGGCCGCCGCCGATGATGCCGATGGTGGCTCCCGGAGCGAGGGGGGTCATGCGCCGGGCGCCGCGTCTGACGGCTCGTTCGCCACGGCGGCGGTCTGCTCGGCGCGGAAGGCGTCGAGCCGGGCGGCAAGCGCGGCGTCGCCGAGCGCCAGCACGGCTGCGGCCAGCAGTGCGGCGTTGATCGCGCCGGCGCGGCCGATGGCCAGCGTGCCGACCGGGATGCCGGCCGGCATCTGCACGATGGAGAGCAGCGAATCCTGCCCGGACAGCGCCTTCGATTCGACCGGCACGCCGAAGACCGGCAACGGCGTCAGCGACGCGGTCATGCCCGGCAGATGCGCGGCGCCGCCGGCCCCCGCGATGATGACCTTGTGGCCGGCCTGCCGAGCGCCCCTGGCGAATTCGTAGAGGCGCTCGGGCGTGCGGTGCGCCGAGACGATGCGGCTTTCATGCGGGATGCCGAGCCGGCCGAGCGTCTCGGCGGCGTGGCGCATGGTCGCCCAGTCGGACTGGCTGCCCATGATGATCGCGACGTCCTTGCCCTTGGCCAACATCACCTCCGCGGGGAAAGGGGCCGATTAGCCGAATCACGGCGATGCCGCAACAGCGGCGCGCCCCTATGCGATGATGTCGGGAATGACGCGGCTTTCGAGCTGGCGCAGCCTGTCCTTCAGCGCCAGCTTCTTCTTCTTCATCCGCTGGATCTGCAGCGGATCGCAGCCGGTGGCCATCATGGCGTTGATGGCGGCGTCGAAATCCGCATGGTCCTGCTTGAGCTTCGCAAACTCCAGGCGAATCTCCGCCTGCTCCTGGTCGGCAATGTCGGTGGTCTGCAAATTCCGCCTCGAAAAGGCCTGTCAAGCACTGGAACGGCGATGCCGAAATCCTAACTCAGGAGGTGGCCACCGACGCGGCACCGCCCATAGCACATTTCGCGGCTGCGGGAAATGCTACCACAGGGCGTTCGACATGGTTTCGCTTCGGTGGCACATTGTCATCGCACCGTCATGCTTGTTCGAGGGACAGCACCGGCGGCGGGAAAGTCCCTGCGGTGTTCGAGGAAACCATGAAAGGGAGCCAATCATGTCGCTTGCCAACCACCTTGAAGAGCTCAAGCGCCGTCACAACGATATCGAGCGCGAGATCGATGAGGCCCTGCTTCATCCGTCCGTGGACGATCTCCAGATCGCGACGCTGAAGCGACGCAAGCTGGCACTCAAGGACGAGATTGCGAAACTGCAGGTGCCGACGCGGCACTGAGCGTCGATCATCCTTCATGATCCCGCCGGCGGCCGATGCGGCCGCCGGTTCAATTCATCTATTTATTGACAGGCTCGAGACGGCGGCCGTCCGCCTTCGATAGAACCGCGGTCAGTCCATCTGAAAGGCGCAGGGCCAGCCCGCCGGAGCCGTGAGCCCCGCCGGAAGCTTCGTCTTGTCGTCGCCGCAGGCCATATCGATCTGCCATTGCGCCAGGCCCTTGGCCTGGGTCAGGTCCATGCCCTCGATGCGCGTGAGGAAGAAGAAGGCCGAGGTGAAATCCACCGGGCCCGAGAACTTCGCCTTGGCGAGGTCGACCCGCGCCAGGTTGGCGAGGGCGAATGTCGCGCCCTGGATCGCGGCGCCGTCGAACTGGGCGCGGCCCAGCTCGGCCTTGGTGAAATCGACGTCGACGAGGGTCGCGCCGCCGAAGGTCGAGCGCTGCAATTCGGCGCTGGCGAAGCTCGCGCCCGAGGCGTCGACCTTGTTGAAGATGGTGCGAAACCCCTCGACGCGGCTGAAATTGGCGCCCTTGAGGTTCGAGCCTTCCAGCGACGCCCGCAGCAGGGCGGCCTTTTCCACGTCGGCGCCGGCGAAGTTGCCGTTGCTCAGGTCGGTGAAGGTGAAGTTCACGCCCTTCAGCCGCGCCTTCTCGAAATTGCTGCGGTCGATGATCAGGTTCATCTTGTTGCAGCCCTCCCAGTTGACGCCGGGAGCGGCGGCGGCGCGGCATTCCTGCGCGTCGGCCGGCCGCAGCAGGAGCGGCATGACGAGCACGGCCATGAGGAGGGCGAGCAGGGTTCGGGACGCGGTCATCATGGTGGCACCGGAAAATCCATTTCGTGCGCCAGTCTAGCAAGCGCGGACGGTCGCGTCACCCGAGCTATTCGGTCCAGAACTGGTCCAGCCAGACGTTCAGCCCGAGAAAGCCGGCATTGGACACGGCGTAGATGCGCCGCGTGCCCTGCGCCCGCGTGCTGACCAGGCCCGCGTCGAGAAGGATGCGCAGATGCTGGGAAACGGCCGGGCGCGACACCGGCAGGCCGGCCGCCAGCTCGGTCACCGTCTTGGGGCCGCGCCGCAGCTCCTCCAGCAGGAAGCGCCGGTTCGGGTCCGCGATGGCCATGAACGCATCGGCGCCGGACATCGCCGCTTCCTAGCGCCTGAACAGCGCGTCGGCGGCGCTGCGGGTGGTCCCCTTGGAGCGCAGCTCGGCCTCCAGCCGCGCGATCTCGCCCTTCAGGAGCGCGATCCGGTCGTTCAGCTCGCCGACGGACAGCGTCGACAGATCCTGGCCGATCTCGTGCGGCCTGGGTCTGGCGCGCGGTTCCTCCTCGAATGAAGCCATTGTTCGTTTCCGCCTTGCATCGCTCGCGGCCAAGAATACATAGGTTTCGCCCCGATGCCAGACGATGCGACCCGAGCCGGCCGGGCAGAAGCGGAGACCATCATGACCGATCAGGCCATTCCGGCGACGATGACGGCGATCGCGATCACCGAGCCCGGCGGGCCGGACGTCCTGAAGCCGATCACGCGCGCGGTGCCTATGCCTGCCGGCGGCGACATCCTGGTGCGGGTGCGCGCGGCAGGCGTCAACCGGCCCGACGTGGCGCAGCGCAAGGGCGTCTACCCGCCGCCGCCGGGCGCGTCGGACCTGCCGGGGCTGGAGGTGTCGGGCGAGGTGGCGGCCGTCGGGCCTGACGTCAAACGCTGGCGGGTGGGCGACGCGGTGTGCGCGCTGACGCCGGGCGGCGGCTATGCGCAATATGCCGCCGTGCATGAATCCAACGCGCTGCCGGTTCCAAAAGGTTTCGGCCATCTGGAGGCGGCGGCGCTGCCGGAAACCTTCTTCACCGTGTGGCACAATGTCTTCCAGCGCGGCATGCTGGCGGCCGGCGAAACGCTTTTGCTGCATGGCGGCGCGTCCGGCATCGGCACGACCGCCATCCAGCTCGCCACCGCCTTCGGCGCGACGGTGATCGTCACGGCCGGATCGGCCGCGAAATGCGCCGCCTGCGTGACGCTGGGCGCGGCGCGGGCGATCAACTACCGCGAGGAGGATTTCGTCGCCGCGGTCAGAGAGGCGACCGGCGGCAAGGGGGCGGACGTGATCCTCGACATGGTGGCCGGCGACTATGTGGCGAAGAACTATCAGGCGGCGGCGGAAGATGGCCGCATCGTGCAGATCGCCGTGCAGAACGGGGCGAAGGCCACGGCGGATTTCGCCCGCCTGATGATGATGCGACTGACGCATACCGGCTCGACGCTGCGCCCGCGCTCCGTGGCGTTCAAGGCAGGGATCGCGGCCGACCTCGAGGCCAGGGTCTGGCCGCTGCTGGAGGCGCGCACGGTGCAGCCGGTGATGGACCGCGTGTTCCCGCTCGCCGAAGCCTGGCGGGCGCATGAGCGCCTGGACGCCGGCGAGCACATCGGCAAGATCGTCCTCGACGTGGCCTGACCGCGCCGCGGGCAACTGCCTGCCGGACAGGCGAAAGCACGCATTAACCGATCATGAATGGTGCAATGCAGCAGATGCATTGCTGCCCTGCGAACTACGCTGTTCAATTAACGGGCTCATCTGCCTATCTGCTGTGCATCAAAGCGAATGGAGAGAGAGATGAATCTGATCCGCAAATACCGCGACTGGCGCCGCTACAGCGCGACCGTGCGCGAACTCAACAACCTCAGCAACCGCGAGCTGGCCGACATCGGCATCCGCCGCGAGCAGATCGAGAGCGTCGTGATGGGCGGCCGCGGCCGCGGCCGCTGACACCACGTCGCCCGGCATCGTCCGGGCGCGACAGTTCGACGTTGGAAAAACCCGCCCGCTTGCGCCGGCGGGTTTTTTTGTCTCCTTGGGATCAGTTCATCGCGGCGACGTTGCCCAGGCGCAGGAACAGCGTCTCGCCGGACGAGTCGTCGACGCCGTCATTGTCGGTCACCGCGTAGGCCTCGCCGTTCCTGTCGATGGTGAAGCCCTCGACCTTGTCGACCACATAGCCGTTGGTGGCGGATTTCAAATCGCCGATCAGGTCGCGCACCAGGGTCTTTTCGACCACCGGCAGCTCCTTGTCGAGCGCGACCGGCTTGAAGGCGTCGAGCGAGACGGCGTAGACGCGCTTCACCTTCGCCAGCTCGCCGAGCTGGTTGTCGCGCTCCAGCACGTAGAGCTTGCCGCCGTGCGCGGTGATCTCGGACAGGCCCACCCAGCCCTTTTCCGCCTTTTCCAGCGGGTAGCGCACGGCCGACCATTCCTTGGCCTTCGGCTTATAGGCGAGCAGCTTCACCTGTCCCTTCGGATCGTCCTTCCACTCGCGCTGGACGGCCATGACAAGCGTCAGCTCGTCGCCCTCGCCGATGGTGGTGATGCCTTCCAGGCCGAAGCGCTGCTCGCCGGCGAGCAGCGCGGCCGGGAAGGGGATCTCCTGCCTGATCGCGCCCTTGGCGTCGACGCGGAACACGGCGTGCGGGGTCAGCTTGGCGGCGTCGCCCTCGTTGGCCAGCCAGAAACCGCCCTGGCCGTCGGCGGCGATGCCTTCCAGATCGAGCTTCTGCGCCGCCGCGCCGTCGCGGTTGACGATGACCTTGCCGGTTATCAGGGCAGGGGTCTTGGTCACGTCGATGGTGTAGATCGCCGGGGCGCTGCCGTAGACGGAGTCCGACACGGCATAGAGCTTGCCCGCATCGGCGGGGTCGGCGGCGAGACCGGAGAGCGCCCCCCAGCCGAGCGGCTTGCCGTCCTCGGCCGGTGCGGCCGTGATCATCGGATAGGTTGCCGAGCCTTCCGCGCGCTCGAAGATCATGACGTGCGAGCGGGCCAGCCCGTCCTCGCCGAGATCGGTCTCGTTGGCGGTGACGAACAGGTTGCGCGACGGGATGGAGATCATGCCTTCCGGGCCGATGCCGGACGGCAGCATCTGCAGGAACTGCGGCTCCGCGCCCGTGTCCTTGTAGACGCCGACGACGGAGCCCCGCTCCGAGCCGACGAAGAGCAGCCTGTCCTGGCCGAATGTGCCGGTGGCGAGACCTTCCGGCTCGACGCCCTTCTTGTTGCGATGCTCGGGATAGTGGCCGATCTCGGCGACCTTGTATTCGAAGGAGTTGTCGGATTCGTAAAGCACCTCGCCGGTCTTGGAGAAGACGGTGAAGCCGCGCGAGCCACCCTTCCAGTCGCCTTCATTGGCGGTGACGAAGCGGTCATCGTCCAGCCATTTCACCGAATCCGGCTCGCGAGCGACGTCCTCCATCCTGCCGGTGAATCGCAGGGCGCCGTCCTTCTTCACGTCGATGCCGTCCAGCGTGACGGTGCCGGCGGAGAAGTGCGACAGGATCTTGCCGGCCTTGTCGACGACCGCGATGTGGTTGTTCTCCTGCATCGTCACGACGATCTCGCCCAACGCGTTGATGTCGACGAATTCGGGCTCGGCGTCCTCCGGCGCGATCTCGGCGAGGCCGGTCAGCTCGACGGTCAGGACAGCGGCGCAGTCCGGCACGCCGTCGTGAGAGAGCGGCACGATCTTGAGATTGCCGGACGGCATCTGCGGGAGCGCGCCGTCGTTGATCTCCTCGTCGCGCTCGTTCTCGATGGCGATCGCGAGAAAGCTCCTGTCGGGGCTGAGCGCGACGGAATCCGGCTGGCCGCCGAGGTCGCAGGAGGCCTCGACCGCCTTCGAGGCGATGTCGATGACGACCAGCTTGCCGGAGGGCTCGACCTTGCTTTGCGAGGTGTTGACGCCGGCCAGCACCTTGCCGCCGTCGATGATGACGGTCGTCGGCTCGCCGTCGAGCTTGACGTATCCGGCCGGCTTGGGCGCCTTGACATCGGTGATGTCGATGAAGCCGACGCCGCCATGCGGGCTGTCGGAATAGGCGAGGAGGTTGCCGTCCTCGGATGCGGAGATGATTTCCGACGAGGTGGGCTTTTCGCGGTCGGCCTCCGGCAGGTTCAGCGCCACGGGGAAGCTCGCGACGCGGTTGAACATCATGTCGGCATGGGCGGGGAAGGCTGCTGAGGCGGCCAGCGCTGCGGTGAGCAGCACCAGGCTGGAGCGGCGTTGCATGAGACGTCTCCTTGTGGGTGGAACGTCCCTGCTTTGGGCGAGGTGTATTTCAGGGGCATGACCGTTGCGCGACAATTCCGTGACAGCCACGCCGCGCGCCTTATGCCGCGCCGGCCATCCCGCGCACGACGTCCTCCAACTGGTCCAGCGCCGAATTGGTGCCCGCCACGAAGCCCTGGCCGACATGGGAGTCGTGCATGGCGATGGTGGAAAAGACCGTGTGGTGGGTCAGCATGGTGCGGCCGTCCTTCTCGTCGAAGGTGATGGTCATCACCATCCGCTCGTCCGAGCCCTCGAAGCCGTTGTCGAAGACGATCTTCCGGTCGGGAACGATCTCAAGATAGGTTCCGCCGAAGGGCGTGTTCTGGACGCCGGACGGCCCGGTCATGGCGAAGCGGAAGCGGCCGCCGACGCGGAAGTCGATCTCGCACAGCGTGATCGGCCAGCCGACCGGGCCGAACCATTTCGCGACGTGCTCCGGCCGGCTCCAGGCAAGGAAGAGGTAGCGGGCGGGCACGTCGTATTCGCGCGTGATGGTGACCTCGCGGGCGGCGACGGTTTCGTTCGTGTCAGGCATCTGTGCTGTCCCTGTCCTGGAGTTGCTTCGCGTAGTCGCCCAGCCGGTCGAGCCCGCCTTCCCAGAAACGGCGATAGTCGCCCAGCCAGCCGAAGGCCTCGGCCAGCGCCTCGGGCCTGAGGCGCACGGGCCGGAACTGGGCGCTTCTGCCGCGCGAGACGAGACCGGCCGTCTCCAGCACCTTGA
The DNA here is from genome assembly GCA_027492275.1 of Mesorhizobium sp. Classification (GTDB taxonomy): domain Bacteria; phylum Pseudomonadota; class Alphaproteobacteria; order Rhizobiales; family Rhizobiaceae; genus JAPUFC01. Next base: position 45,576 of record JAPUFC010000003.1, read on the forward strand.
CGTGCTTGGAGATGGCGGGCTGGCTCATCGCGAAGGGTTGCGCCAGCTCGTTGACGCCCGCCTCGCCCTCGGCAAGCCGGGCCAGAATGGCGCGCCGGGTGGGATCGGCCAGCGCGCCGAAGATCACGTCGAGTCGAGGGGATGCGGATGGGCTCATGAATATCCAATAGGTTATATAACCGTATTGTTATTTTAATGTGGCTCGGCTGTCAAGGGTGGCGTGGAGGCGTCGGGGCAGCGGCCTCGACGGGGGCGCTTCGGCATTTTCGTTGCGATGGCGGGGAGGACGGTTTATATAGCGGCTGATTTCCCAACTTCGGTGGCTTGCCACCGCCCGCGACAGGGACGCGGGCGAACGAGAGGACTTTTGTCATGGCCAATACCTTGCTGATGCCCAAGGCGACCGCCGTCTGGCTGGTCGACAACACCGCGCTCTCCTTCGACCAGATCGCGCAGTTCTGCGGGCTGCATCCGCTCGAGGTGAAGGCGATCGCCGACGGCGAGTCCGCGCAGGGCATCAAGGGCATGGACCCGATCATGACGGGCCAGCTCACGCGCGAGGAGATCGCGCGCGCCGAGAAGGAGCCGAACCACAAGCTCAAGCTATCCGACCCGAAGGTGCGGGTGCCGGAATCCAAGCGCAAGGCGCCGCGCTACACGCCGCTGTCGAAGCGTCAGGACCGCCCCAACGCCATTTTGTGGCTGGTGCGCAACCATCCAGAGCTGAAGGACGCGCAGATTTCGCGCCTCGTAGGCACGACCAAATCGACCATCGAGCAGATTCGCGAGCGCAAGCACTGGAACGCCGCCAATCTCCAGCCGATGGACCCGGTGATGCTCGGCCTGTGCTCGCAGATCGACCTCGACCTCGAGGTGCAGCGCGCCTCGCGCGGCCGCGAGCAGGTCCCCACGGGCGACACGCTGCTGCCCGCCGCGCTCACCGAGCGCCTGCAGCCGGCGCAGCCCAAGCCCAGGGACCAGGACGAGGAACTCGACGCGGACGCCGTGTTCGCCAAGCTCTCGGCGCTCAAGGGCCGCACGGACGAGGACGAGGAGTAAGCCGCTCCGCTTCGCGCCCGGCCATCGCCAGCGCGACCGTTTCCGCCACGAAGGCGCTCTTGCCGCCGGTGTAGGCCTGCCAGTCGTCGCCGGCCCGCGCCGCCAGAAGCCGCTTCAAGGCGGCGTAGGCGGCGGCCCGGTCGGGGTGCGCGCGCAGATAGTCCCGGAAGAGCATGCGCTGCGCGTGGACGGGATTGTCCGGCGTGCACAGATAGAGCCTTTCTCCATAGGCTCCGTGCGGACGCGTGAACGTCCACTTGCCGTCCCGATAGGGGTCGCCGTGGAAGGTGTAGCCTTCGACGGCGCGCAGGCGCGCCACGGCCTGAGGCAACGCGGTCGCTTCGATCAGGGCGTCGATGTCGATCTTCGGCTTGGCGGCAAGGCCGGGCACGGCGGTGCTGCCGACGTGATGGATGTCGGCGGGGATATCGCCCAGCGCCGCCCGGATGCCGCGGCGCAGCGCGGCGAAGTGCAGCGGCCACGCCGGATCATGGTCGACGACGCGGATCGGCGGCTCAGGGGCGGGGCGGGAATCCATCCGGGAAGGATGGACCGATTCGGCAGGCCCGTGACAGTCAGCCGGCCATGCCGCGATGGGCGGGGTGCTCGCCGGCGCTCTCGGCACGCTCGAGACGCCGGTAGAAATCGGCGAGCTGGCGTCCGCGTTCCGGGCGGAAGGTCCTGCCCGGCGCCTCGATAAGCGCGATGCGGTCGATGCGGAAGGTGCGGAAATCGCTCCGCATCTCGCACCACGCGACCAGCGTCCAAACCTTGCCCCAGAACCACAGGCCGAGCGGTCGCACGTCGCGCGCGCTGTCGCGGCCCTGCTCGTCCCGGTAGGTGAGGGTGAGAACGTCGCGCGCCTCCACCGCGCGCTCGATGCGGTCGATGGCGGCGCGGTCGGCGTCGGAGACGACCCACATCGGGGCGTGGATCTCGGTGCGCGCGATGCGGTCCTTCTCGCCGTCGGGAAGCACGGCGCCGATCTTGACCAGCGCCTCCTCGGCGGCCCGCGCCATCGCCGCGCCGCCGAAGGCGCGCACCATGCGCGCGCCGGCCACCAGAGCGACGATCTCGTCACGCGTGAACATCAGCGGCGGAAGGTCGAAACCCTCCCTCATGATGTAGCCGACGCCCGCCTCGCCGTCGATCGGCACGCCGGTCGCCTGCAGATCGGCGATGTCGCGGTAGATGGTCCGTTCCGAGACCTCCAGCCACTCGCCCAGCTTCTGCGCGGTGACCAGCCGGCCGCCGCGAAAATACTGAACGATCTGAAAGAGCCTGTCGGCGCGCCGCATCCGTCCGTCCCGTGATCGCCGGAGTGATCATCGCAGGATCATTACATAGCGCTCCTGACAGCATATTGTCAGCAGCCACCCCGAACCGTCGGCAGGCCGACGGCGAAACCGGCGGGGCTTGAGTTTCGCCGCGTCCTTCGCTACAGACACGCCCACCAGACCGGGCCCCTCTGGCAGCTCCCAAGGCTGCGATGTCGGACTGGACGTCCAATCGGGTGGCCTGGATCGCGGATCGCAATCGGCAATGCAACCGGGTGGACAGTGGCATTTTCAATGCCCTGGACCGGAGGCCGTGCGCGTGACCGCTCGAAAAGCTGCCCCCTGAACAAGTGGGTGCCATATGAGCGAATATCTAACGACCGAAGCGCTGTCCGCTCTGCTTCAGGTCATCATGATCGATCTCGTGCTTGCCGGCGACAACGCCATCGTCATCGGCCTGGCGGCGGCGGGACTGCCGAAGGAGCAGCGGGCGAAGGCCATCCTGATCGGCATCATCGCCGCGACGGTGCTGCGCATCGGCTTCGCGGCCGCGACGACGCAGCTTCTCCAGATCGTCGGGCTGCTGCTGGCCGGCGGAATCCTGCTTCTGTGGGTGTGCTGGAAAATGTGGCGCGAGCTGCGCACGCCGCATCACGAGGAGCAGGCCGCGACCGAGGCGCTGGCCGACGCCGATCTGAACAAGGACGGCACGGTGGCCGGCGGCGCGCCGCGCAAGACCTTCGCGCAGGCCGCCTGGCAGATCGTCATCGCCGACGTGTCGATGTCGCTGGACAATGTGCTGGCGGTGGCCGGCGCGGCGCGCGACCATCCCTATATCCTTGTCTTCGGCCTGATCCTGTCCATCGCGCTGATGGGCATCGCGGCCAGCTTCATCGCGCGCATCCTGCAGAAGCACCGCTGGATCGCCTATGTCGGCCTGGTCGTGATCCTCTACGTCTCCGTGGAGATGATCTATCGCGGCGGCATGGAGGTCTGGGGCGCGCTCGGCGCGTAGCCGGCACCGCTGCCAAACTGCGCCGGCCCTTCCTTTGCGGGCGGGGCCGGGCGAACAAAGCCCCCGGTGGGCTTGCCTCAGACGCCGATGCCGTGCGCGCGCAGCGCACCGGCGATCTCGTCCAATATGGCGGGGTCGTCGATGGTGGCGGGCATCTTCCACTCCTCGCGGTCGGCGATCTTCTGCATCGTGGCGCGCAGGATCTTGCCCGAGCGCGTCTTGGGCAGGCGCTTGATGCGGACCACCGTGCGCAGCGCGGCGACCGGGCCGATGCGGTCGCGCACCAACGCGACGATCTCCTGCTGGATCTCGACGGAAGCCCGGTCGACGCCGGCGTTGAGCACGACGAAGCCGAGAGGCACCTGACCCTTCAGCGCGTCGGCGATGCCGATGACGGCGCATTCGGCCACGTCCGGATGCTCGGCGACGACCTCCTCCATGCCGCCGGTGGAGAGGCGGTGGCCGGCGACGTTGATGATGTCGTCGGTGCGCGCCATGATGAACAGGTAGCCGTCGGCATCGACCAGCCCCGCATCGGCGGTCTTGTAGCAGCCGGGGAACTCGGCGAGGTAGGCGTCGCGGAAGCGCTGGTCGGCGTTCCACAGCGTCGGCAGCGCGCCGGGCGGCAGCGGCAGCTTCACCACCACGTTGCCGAGCGTTCCGGCGGGCACCTCGTGGCCGGCGTCGTCGAGGATGCGGACGTCGTAGCCGGGCATCGGCACGCCGGGCGAGCCGTGCTTGACCGGCAGCAGGCCCAGGCCGGCCGGGTTCTGGCTTATCGGCGCGCCGGTCTCGGTCTGCCACCAGTGGTCGATGACCGGCACGCCGAGCTTGGCCTCCGCCCAGGCAAGCGTCGGCGGGTCGGCCCGCTCGCCGGCCAGGAACAGAGTGCGGAACCGCGACAGGTCGTATTTCGGCACGAAACTGCCCTCGGGGTCCTGGCCCTTGATGGCGCGGAAGGCGGTGGGGGCGGTGAACAGCGCCACGACGCCGTGCTCGGCAATCACGCGCCAGTAGGTGCCGGCGTCGGGCGTGCCGACAGGCTTGCCCTCGAACAGGATCGTGGTGCAGCCGTGCAGCAGCGGCGCGTAGACGATGTAGGAATGGCCGACCACCCAGCCGACGTCCGACGCCGCCCAGAACACCTCGCCCGGCCTGACGCCGAACTCGTTCTCCATGGTCCATTTCAGCATGACCATGTGGCCGCCATTGTCGCGCACCACGCCCTTGGGCTGGCCTGTGGTGCCGGAGGTGTAGAGCACGTAGAGCGGGTCGGTGGCCGCCACCGGGACGCAGTCGACATTGGCGCCGGCGGCCTTTTCCCGCGCCACCTGGTCGGCCCAGTCGAGGTCGCGGCCGTCGATCAGGTCGCAGCCGAGTTCGGGCCGTTGCAGGACCAGGCAGCGCGCGGGCTTGTGGCGCGCGATGTCGATCGCCGCGTCGAGCAGCGGCTTGTAGGCGACGGTGCGCCCCGGCTCGATGCCGCAGGAGGCCGACACGATGACGGTGGGCTGCGCGTCGTCGATACGGGTCGCCAGCTCGCGCGCGGCGAAGCCGCCGAAGACCACCGAGTGCACCGCGCCGAGGCGCGCGCAGGCGAGCATGGAGAACACCGCCTCGGGCACCATCGGCATGTAGACGATGACGCGGTCGCCCTTCCCGACGCCCATGTTGCGGAGAACGGAAGCCAGCGCGACGACCTCGCGCTTCAGCTCGGCGTAGGTGAAGCTCGCCTTCGTGCCGGTGACGGGGCTGTCATAGATGAGCGCGGCCTGTTGCGCCCGACCGGCCGCCACATGCCGGTCGACGGCGTTGAAGCAGGTGTTGCATTGCGCGTCGGGGAACCAGCGGCCGTAGACGCCCATCGCGGGATCGAAGACCTTGTTCCATGGCTTCGTCCAGTCGATGGCTTCGGCAGCCTTCGCCCAGAACGCCTCGGGATCACGGCGCCACGACGCGTAGACCTCCGGGTAGCGCGATGTCATGGTCGACCTCCCCTCCGCCGATGTCAGGCCGCTAGATAAAGCCTGCGGGGTCGTTCCGTCCATCTGACTTAGGGCGAACGCGTCGGCGAGGCGCGAAGCCTTTGACAAGGCGAGGCGTCCGGTTCACACCGGCACCATGTCGAAGATGCTCGCCCTCGTGATCCTCGGGCTGATGGTGGTGCAGCTCATCAAGCCGCTCGGCCTGCCGGGATTGCGTCGGCGGGCGGACTGCTGGAAGCTGGCTGTGGCCGCTCTTGCCGCGATCTCGGCCACCGTGCTTCTCAGCCACGGCCAGTAAAGAAGCCCGCCGCGGGAAGCGGCGGGCCGGGCGTTTCGCGGTGTGCGCCTCTGTCAGGCGATGGTCTTGGCGAAGGCGACGGCGGTGTCGGCCATGCGGTTCGAGAAACCCCATTCGTTGTCGTACCAGGACAGGACCGAGACGAAATTGCCGTCCATGACCTTGGTCTGGTCGAGCGCGACAGTCGAGGAGTGCGGGTCGTGGTTGAAGTCGATCGAGACGTTCGGGTGGCTGGTGACGGCCAGTACGCCCTTCAGCTTGCCCTTGGAGGCGGCGATCAGCGCGTTGTTGATCTCCTCCGCCGTGGTGGCGCGCTTGGCGATGAACTTGAAGTCGACGACCGAGACGTTCGGGGTCGGCACGCGGATGGAGATGCCGTCGAGCTTGCCCTTCAGTTCCGGGATCACCAGGCCGATGGCCTTGGCCGCGCCGGTCGAGGTGGGGATCTGCGACATGGCCGCCGCGCGGGCGCGGTAAAGGTCCTTGTGCATCGTGTCCAGCGTCGGCTGGTCGCCGGTATAGGAGTGGATGGTCGTCATCATGCCCTTCTCGATGCCGACCGTGTCGTGCAGCACGGAGGCCAGCGGCGCCAGGCAGTTGGTGGTGCAGGACGCGTTGGAGATGACGATGTGGTCCTTGCTGAGCTTGTCGTGGTTGATGCCGTAGACCACGGTCAGGTCGGCGCCGTCGGCGGGGGCCGACACGATGACGCGCTTGGCGCCGGCGGTCAGGTGCGCGGAGGCCTTGTCCTTCGAGGTGAAGATGCCGGTGCACTCCAGCGCGATGTCGACGCCGAGCTCCTTCCACGGCAGTTGCGCCGGGTCCTTGATCGCGGTGACCTTGAATTTTTCCGCGCCGATGCCGATCTGGTCGCCGTCGACCGTCACCTCGTGCGGGAAGCGGCCATGGACGGAATCGTAGCGCAGCAGGTGCGCGTTGGTCTCGACCGGGCCGAGATCGTTGACGGCGACGACGTCGATGTCCGTGCGGCCGGACTCATAGATGGCGCGGACGATGTTGCGCCCGATGCGGCCGAACCCGTTGATGGCGACTCTGACGGTCATGAAGTGCTCTCCTGCGGCGTCTCTCGATGGATGGCGGCTTCATAGCGGCGATAGCGCGAAGAATCCATTCCCGCGCCCGCCCCGGCAATCGATTTAGTTGGAGTGCCGCCCGCTTATTTGCCGCGCAGCCGCGCCTCCACGGCCTGCGCCGCCGCCTCGGCGGTGATGCCGAAATACGGGTACAGCGCCTCGATCGGCGCGCTGGCGCCGAAGCCGTGCATGCCGACGAAGATGCCGTCGGTGCCGATGAAGCGGTCCCAGCCCTGCCGGATCGCCGCCTCGATGGCGACCTTCACCTTCGACCGGCCGAGGATCGCGGCCTTGTAGTCGTCGGGCTGCGCCTCGAAGAGCTCGAAGCAGGGCACCGAGATGACGCGGGTGGGATGGCCCTTGCCGTCGAGCAGCTTCTTGGCGGCCACGGCGATCTCGACCTCCGAACCGGTGGCGAAGATCGTCACCTCGGCCTCGCCATTGGCGGTAGCCAGCTCGTAGGCGCCGTAGCGGCAGAGGTTCTCCTCGACGAAATCGGTGCGCAGCGCCGGCAGGTTCTGGCGGGTCAGCGCCAGGGTCGACGGCGTCTTCACGCTCTCCAGCGCGATCTGCCAGCACTCGGCGGTTTCCATCGCGTCGGCGGGGCGCATGACGTTGTGGTTGGGGATGGCGCGCAGCGCCGCCAGATGCTCCACCGGCTGGTGCGTCGGGCCATCCTCGCCCAGCCCGATCGAATCGTGCGTCATGACGAAGATGGAGCGGATGCCCATCAGCGAGGCGAGGCGCATGGCCGGACGCGCATAGTCGGAGAAGCAGAGGAACGTGCCGCCGTAGGGGATAAGGCCGCCATGCAGCGCCATGCCGTTCATGGCCGCCGCCATGCCGTGCTCGCGGATGCCGTAATGCACGTAGCGCTCGCCGTAATTGTCGGGCGTGATGTTCTTCGTCTGGCTGGTCTTGGTGTTGTTGGAGCCGGTCAGGTCGGCCGAGCCGCCGATGGTCTCGATGACGCAGCCGTTGATGACCTCCAGCGCCATCTCGCTCGACTTGCGGGTGGCGACCTTGGGCTTGTCGGCGGCGAGCTGGCGCTTGTAGTCGCTGATCGCGGCGTCGAAGCCGCCGGGCAGCTCGCCGCGCATGCGGCGCTCGAACTCGGCGCGCAAGCCGGCCTCGGCCTTGGCGAGGCGGGCTTCCCAATCCTTGCGGGGCTTGGCCGCGTTCAGTCCGGCGAGACGCCAGGCGTCGAGGATGTCGGAGGGAATCTCGAAGGGTGCGGCCTCCCAGCCGAGCGCCTTGCGCGCGGCGGCGATCTCCTCCTTGCCGAGCGGCGAGCCGTGCACCTTGTTGGTGCCGGCCTTGGTCGGCGCGCCGAAGCCGATGGTGGTCTTGGTCGCGATCATGGTCGGCCTGTCCGACGCCCTAGCCTGCTCGATGGCGGCGGCGATGGCGTCCGGATCGTGGCCGTCGACGTGGAAGGCGTTCCAGCCGCTCGCCTTGAAGCGGGCGACCTGGTCGGTGGAATCGGAAAGCGACACGGCGCCGTCGATGGAGATGGAATTGTCGTCCCAGAAGACGATCAGGCGGTTCAGCTTCAGATGGCCGGCGAGCGCGATCGCCTCCTGGCTGACGCCTTCCATCAGGCAGCCGTCGCCGGCCAGCACATAGGTGCGGTGGTCGACCAGCGCGTCGCCGAAGCGGGCGTTGAGGATGCGCTCGGCCAGCGCCATGCCGACGGCGTTGGCGAGGCCCTGGCCCAGCGGGCCGGTGGTCGTCTCGATGCCGGAGGCGTGGCCGTATTCGGGATGGCCGGCGGTGCGGGAGCCGAGCTGGCGGAAATTCCTGATCTCCTCGATGGTCATGTCCTCGTAGCCCGTCAGGTAGAGCAGCGAGTAGAGAAGCATCGAGCCGTGGCCGGCCGACAGCACGAAACGGTCGCGATCGGCCCATTTCGGATTGTGCGGATCGTGCTTGAGGAAGCGGGTGAAGAGCACAGTGGCGACGTCGGCCGCGCCCATCGGCAGGCCGGGATGGCCGGAATTGGCCTTCTCGACGGCGTCCATCGAGAGGAAGCGGATCGCATTGGCCATGCGGTCATGTTTTTCGCGATTGGTCATCGGAAGGTCCGTCCAGCAGGTTCTCGGCAGCAGGCTCTGTGGGCAGCAGGTGAGGGACATTCCCGCCCGCTGTTCGGCGAAGCACATAGCAGGTGAGGGGGCCGAGTCAATGAATCGCGGGCGACGCGGGAAAACGCGGGCGAACGGTTTGCCGGGGAAAGGCGAAGCGCTTTGTTGACGCGGATTTCAACCCGCGTCTAATGTTTCGGAGATAAGCTGTTCTGAAACCGGGCGATTCGCGAGACGAGCCCGCTCAGGCCTAAAACCTGACCCGAGGCCGAGGACCGGGAGGCCCCTGGGGCAGGCCCAAGAGGAAGCCACGGGAGACCCCACGGGGATGAGCGGGGAAGCGACCTTGAAGGAAGTCATCGCCCGTCTCGGACGGGCGATGGAGACGCTCGAGCAGGGCGTCGAGGCCCGGCTGGAGCGGGAGCAGGACTATGTCGAGGTCGAGGCCGAAATCCAGCGCATGAACGCCGACCGTTCGCGGCTGGCGCAGGAGCTCGACAATTCGGAGGCGCGCGGCGAGCGGCTGGAGGAGGCCAATCGCGAGGTGTCGCGCCGGCTGGTCACCGCGATGGAGACGATCCGTGCGGTGCTGGACCGGTAGGGCCGCGGCGAGGTCGGGGCGGATGCGTGGAGTTTCGTCATGGCGCAGGTGACGGTGACGATCGACGGCAAGCAGTACCGGATGGCCTGCGACGAGGGCCAGGAAGAGCATCTGATCGATCTCGCCACGCGCTTCGACGGCTACGTCATGCATCTGAAGGATTCTTTCGGCGAGATCGGCGACCAGCGGCTCACCGTCATGGCCGGCATCATGGTGATGGACGAGCTGACCGAGATCGGCAAGCGCCTCAAGGGACTCGAGAGCGAGGTGCTGACGCTGCGCAAGACGCGCGACGAGGCGCTGACCAAGTCGGAGCGGACCGACACGGCCCTGGTGGGCGCGCTTTCGGGGCTGGCGCAGCGCATGGAAGCGCTCGCCGCCCGGCTGGCCGTCAAGAAGGATTGATCGGCGCCGGCTTGCCGCCCGACATTCGCCATCATGACAGGTTGTCTTCGCCCCGGCGGTTCCGCCGCGGCATGCGCCGTGGCCGGCCCCTGTCCGGGGCATGGGGTTCCGGGCATTCAGGCATGGAGTTTTCAATGAGCGGGAGATTTCAATGATCGCAAGGATCGCATTGGCGGCGGGCCTGCTCGCGGCGGGACTGACGGGTTCGGCGCTGGCGCAGGAGAAGCAGGCGTTGACGCCGGGCATCGTCGAGCAGCTCGACATCGTGTCAAAGCTGACCAATTACGGGATCGAGCGAAAAGACCCGCTGCTGCTGCTCGCCGCCGCGCGGCTGGTGACGACGATCGCGCCCGAGGCGGCCGCCTCGTCCGATGCGCTCGGCGCCGACGAGCTGATCGCCAAGGCGAAGGCGTTCGGCGGCGGCAAGGCGGAGATCGGCGCGCTGGCCGACGACATCGCGTCGGAAAGCTCGCGCGGGCTCTGCCATGGGCCCGGAACGGTCTACGGCTGCTTCTGAGCAGGGCGCTCCCTCGAATAAAGCCGCGCTCATCCAGCGCGGCTTTTCCATGCGATCAAGTCCATCCAGCCGGCCGTCTGGCCGGGTCGTGCCCGGTGGGCCGGCGCGCCGGCGCCTGCCTTCCGCGACGACGGCGCCCTAAAGCCGTCATGTCGCGCCATCGCATGTAAGAACTTAATGGGCGATAAAATTTTGTATTGACCGCTTCTCCCGAGGCGGCTACTTTCCGGCGGCAATCTCGAACATATCCGGTTTCAAGGTCATATCTTTCTGAAGGGGGAAGAATAATCCTTCGCAGAAGCAATGTCCGTCTGCATCAGAAAAGATATCGGGGGGAATTCCATGGTGTCGATCAGCGATCACCAGCGCCGCTCCATCGAGCATGACTGCGAAAAGGTCATCCAGAACCTTTTCTACGCCATAGATGAGTTCGATTATGACAGCGTCGTCGACTCATTTACCCGCGACGGGATCTGGCATCGCTTCGGCAAGGCCGTTACGGGGCATGAGGCGATACGTTCGGAGCTTAACGCACGGTCAAATTTTCAGGTCATCCGGCATATCGCGACCAATGTCATCGTCAATGTTCTGGATGCCGATACGGCAAGCGCCGTCGTCTACGTCAAAACCTACAAGCATGACGATGGGACGCCTGCCCCCACGCCTGTCGAGCTGCGCGCGCCCATGCTCCTGGGGGTCGTCAGCGCGCGCCTGTCGAGGCAGGCGGACGGATGGCGCATAGCCGAGCAGGATTTGGAAGTTTCCTTCAATTTCACGGAACGACAATAATAATGTGAATTTTACTAGACTATCATCACAGGGAGGAAGAAATGAAGCTTATCGTCAGGATGGCTGCGGTCAGTCTCGCGTTTCTGGGACTGGCGCCGACGCAATCATTCGCCGAAGTCAGCGAAGTTCGCATCATGCATACTTATGCGCTTCCGTCGATGTCGCATTATGTCGTGCAGGATCTGGCCCTCATCCAAAAGCACGCCAAGGCGCTCGGGCTGGGTGACATCGCCGTCAAAATTGAACGCGTCGTAAGCGGGCAGATCGCCAACGACGTCCTTCTCTCCGGAAATACCGACATTATCGGCAGCTCGATGGGGCCGCTCCTGACGCTGTGGGACAAGACGACAGGCGCCCAGAAAGTGCGGGGAATGCTCGGGCTCGCCGTCTTCTCCTGCGATCTGATGACGGTTGATCCGAAGATCAATTCGCTGAGCGACTACGGGCCCGACGACCGCATCGCCATGGCCAATGTGAAGACGTCGACGCAGGCGATCATCCTGCAGATGGAGGCGGCCAAGAAATATGGCTGGGAGGAACGGTTCCGCTACGATCCGCTCATGGTCGCGATGTCGGGCGCGGATGCGGCCGCGGCGCTGGTATCGGGCAAGTTCGAGGTGAAATCCGACATGAACACGGTTCCATTCACCTATATCGAGGCACAGGCCGGCGCGCGGGCGATCTTCAAGAGCAAGGATTTCTTCGGCCGCATGATCTCGGCCACGCTCATCTACACGACGGAGGACTTCAAGGCCAAGAATCCGACGGTCTATCGCGCCGTCGTCGACGCCTATGAGGAAGCGGGCGAATACATCAAGGCCAACCGGCGGGAAGCCGCCGAAATATACAACCGTCACGAGCCGCAGAAGCAGGGGGTGGAGTTCGTCGAGCAGCTACTGGACCAGAAGGAAGCGTTCCAGTTCAGCTCGACGCCAGCAGGATTCGAGGAGATCGCGGACTACATGCACAAGAGCGGCCTGCTGCGCAACAGGCTGGACTCCTGGAAGGACGCGTTCTTCGACAATGTATGGGACAAGGACGGCAACTGACTTTTGCACGCGCGGAATCCAATTCCGCCAACGGGGCCCATCGCGGATCTATACGGTCGCCCGAGGCCGGGTTCACAGAAAAAGGCCGCGCCGGCTTTTGCCGGCGCGGCCTTTTTTCGAAGACTGCCAAAACGCGTCGCGATCTTCAGATTCTCTTCCGGCGCTTCATGCTCAGGCCGGCTGCGCCTCGATCGTGCGAAGCGCCTGCGCCTGCCGCTTGGCGGCGGCCTTGACCGCGTCCTGCACCTTCTCGAAGGCGCGGACCTCGATCTGGCGCACGCGCTCGCGGCTGATGTCGAACTCGCCCGACAGCTCCTCCAGCGTCAGCGGCTCGTCCGACAGGCGGCGCGCCTCGAAGATGCGCCGCTCGCGGTCGTTGAGCACCGACAGGGCGCCGGCCAGCATGCCGCGACGGTTGTCGAGCTCGTCCTGCTCGATCAGCATGGTCTCGGCATTGTCATGGTCGTCGACCAGCCAGTCCTGCCACTCGCCCGACTCGCCTTCCGTGGCGCGGATCGGCGCGTTGAGCGAGGCGTCGCCCGAGAGGCGCCGGTTCATCGACACGACCTCCTCTTCCGAGACGTTGAGGCGCGTGGCGATCTCCGAGACCTGATCGGGACGCAGGTCGCCGTCGTCCAGCGCCTGGATGCGGCCCTTGACCTTGCGCAGGTTGAAGAACAGCCGCTTCTGGTTGGCCGTCGTGCCCATCTTCACCAGGCTCCACGAGCGCAGGATGTATTCCTGGATCGAGGCCTTGATCCACCACATGGCATAGGTGGCCAGCCGGAAGCCGCGCTCCGGCTCGAACTTCTTCACGGCCTGCATGAGGCCGACATTGCCTTCCGAGATGACTTCGCCGATCGGCAGGCCATAGCCGCGATAGCCCATCGCGATCTTGGCGACGAGACGCAGATGGCTGGTGACGAGGCGGTGGGCCGCTTCCGTGTCGCCGTGCTCGTTGTACCGCTTGGCGAGCATGTACTCTTCCTGCGGCTGCAGCATGGGGAAGCGGCGGATTTCCTCCAGATAGCGGGACAGGCCGCCTTCTCCGGAAACTATGCTGGGCAGTGACTGGGCCATAAAGCGCCCTCCTCTCTCTCCGATGTGCCCCCTGATCAAGGCGGGCATGAGGCGAGGGGCCGCAAAGCGCACCCCGCGCGAACCCTCATATATAGGAACAAAACAGGAAAAGACAGCTTTTGTTCGCGCCTGAACGGTGTGTCACGTCGAAGTGAACAAAGCCAGTCAGTCTATTTGAGCGAAGGTTCAATGATTCCGAAGGGCTTCGGCCAGGGCCTGGAAATCGGCGGGCGGCTCGGTCTCGAAGCGCATCGCGACGCCGGTGGCGGGGTGCGGGAAGGCGAGGAGGCGGGCGTGCAGCGCCTGCCTGGGAAAGGCGAGGGCGAGGCTTCTCGCCGGCTCGGGCAGCCGGTTGGCGCGGCTTTTGAAGCCCGCGCCATAGTCGGCGTCGCCGATCAGCGGGTGGCCGGTATGGGCCATGTGGACGCGGATCTGGTGCGTGCGGCCGGTCTCCAGCCGGCATTCGACAAGCGAGGCCAGGGGCGAGGCCAGGGGCGAGGCGGGGGCCGGCTCGCCGAAGCGCTCCAGTACCTCGTAGCGCGTCGCCGCGTGGCGCGCGTCGCTCCGGCCGGCCGGCACAACGGCGCGCCGCACGCGGTCGGCGGCGCGGCCGAGCGGGGCCTCGATCCTGCCCTGGCCGCGGTCCGGCGCCCCCCAGACCAGCGCCCAATAGGCGCGCTCCAGCCCGCCCGAGCGGCCGTGGTCGGCGAAAATACCGGCCAGCGCCTGGTGGGCGCGGTCGCTCTTGGCGACGACCATGACGCCGCTGGTGTCCTTGTCGAGGCGATGCACGATGCCCGGCCGCCGCACGCCGCCGATCCCCGACAGGCTGTCGCCGCAATGGTGGATCAAGGCGTTGACCAGCGTTCCGGTCCAGTTGCCCGCGCCCGGATGGACGACCAGGCCGGCCGGCTTGTCGACGACGATCAGGTCGGCATCCTCGAACAGGATGGCGAGCGGAATGTCCTCGCCCTGCGGTTCGGCCGGCTCGGGGGCGGACGGGGCGACTTCCACGGCCTGGCCGGCGACGAGCTTCGTGCTGGGCGATGCCTTCGCGCCATCGACAGTCACGGCGCCCTGCCTGATGAGCGCCTGCACGCGGCTGCGCGACAGTGCGGGGCCCATCGCTTCAGCAAGCCATTGATCGAGGCGGCGTCCGCCTGCCTCCGGCGCGACTGCCAGCACTATCAATCCGGCACCGCCTCCGCTATCAGCGTCGTCCACATGCGTCGAAAGAGGATCGCCGTCGCCCATGACCCGGCCCCATGCCGCAGAAGAAGAGGACAAGCCGCTCGATCCGGCGGTCGAGAAGGTGCGGCGCAGGCTGGTGCGCTTCGTCGCCATCAATCTCGGCATCCTGCTTGCCGCCCTTATGGTGGTGGTCGGCGCGCTTGTCTACAAGAACCGCGACGCGCCGGCGCCCGTGGTGACGGCCGGGACCGATCTCCCCATTCCAGGCGAGACGCTGCTGGAGGGCACGATCGCGCTGCCGGCCGGGTCGCGCGTCGTGTCGCAGTCGCTGTCGGGCGGACGGCTGTCGCTGCATGTCGAATTCGCCGGCGGCGGCGGGGCAATCTTCCTCTACGACCTTGCCGGACGGCGCATGGCCGGCCGCTTCCCGATCGTTCCGGAGTAGGCCGCAGGCGGGCCGGAACCCCGTCTTTCCGGCCGCGCACCCTGCCTCCGCCCGATTTTTCGGGATCACGCCGCGGGCGGTTGCTTTTTGCAAAACGGCGGCCTATATCGCGGCTCTGGCTCGCGCCCATCGTCTAGCGGTCAGGACGGCGCCCTCTCACGGCGCAAACCGGGGTTCGATTCCCCGTGGGCGTACCAATCCTTCCAAAAAGCGATGTGATTTCAGAGGCTTGCAAGGGTCGATGTCCAACCTTATAAGCTAGGTTGGACATTCTTGTTCATGATTCGGCTGGCGGTATCGGCTCGGACGGCGGTAATCCATCACTGACATATTGCAGGGCTGTTTGCCGGAGATGGGCGGGAATGGGCCACTTGCATACCGCTGCTAATAGGTGCGAGCGCGGATCGTGGACATTTACTGATGCCAACGCCAAACACCCGAACCTGTTCGATATGCCGTCCTCGGTCCTACCGCCCTTCTACATCCGGTGCGAGTTCGACCGCATCGTTGATACCGATCAAACTCGGCGATAAGAGAGCAGCTTGTCGATGCCGGTCTTGTTGCGCCGTATGCGCAACAGTGTGGCGCTAACCCAGAACGCAGGGCTAGAGCCGTATCGCTCATTCCTGCCGGATCGCCTCAAGCAGGGCGTCGCGAGGAAGAAGCAGCGCGCCGGCGAGGCAGTCCGCTTCCTCTTCTTGAACTTCGTTGTACTCATTCATCATCATGTGCCCGTCCGGCGTGTGAAGGACATGTGCAGGTTCGTATTCAAGGATGATGCGCAAAGCACTGGTGCTTGGGGACAGTCAGCAGTCTTTCCGCCTTTCAGAATGCTGCCTTTATAGCCGCCCTTCTGGAGCGATCCGCAACGCGCAACTCCGTCCCCGATCCCAAAACAATTGATTCGTTGGACTGAAACCAAGGCCGACCAGTGGACCGACTATGCTGTTGCGGTGCCTGGCAAGCTACTGATCTACATCGTCGAAGATCGAGCGATTCGCGGCTGGTGGTTGGCTCGAACTCGATTGCCGTCGCTGCGTCACGATATGCGTCCAGTCGCTATCGTCTTCGGACTCCTCATCCCGCTCGCGCTTGCGGTCTTCAATCGACTCAACCGAACGCTTGACGCTTTCCCGAACGTCATAAACGAGCATTTCGGCGTGCTCATCGATTCCAATCGCCTCGACGCGGTCGATTACTGCCAACAGCTTCTTGAAGTGACTGTCCGGCTCTTCGTCGAGATCGGCATCAGCGGCAATTTCTTCGATCCGCTCTTTAAGTGCAGGCAGCATCTTGGTCCGCAGCGCCAACCCCAACTTAACCAGACGAAGCGGCGGAACTAGCGCTAGCAGTTCGGGATCGTCAAAGAACGATGCGTCGAAATCATCTAGGACCGCGCGCTCGAGCGCATCTGCTGCCTCGAGTCGAATATCTTCATCGAGCATTCCCATCGCATATGCACGCGCGAACATCGCGAGCTGAGGGTCATTGGACGCCAGGTCGGTCGTCCAGCAAAAGCGTTTCAGGATGGCGGGGAATTGCCGCATCACCTTGCTGAAGACCGCGCCGCTGGCGCGATAAGCAAGGAATTGGAACAACATCCAGTTGCGGTGCCGTTCGTCGGGCGTCCGGCCAAGCCGGTCGACGAGCGCGTCGTCAAGGGCGGCAGGGATCACGAGCGCGTCCCGGATGAGCGGGGATTCCTCGCAGGTAAAACTACTCAGGATGGTGTCGACGGTGGCGCCGCGGATTAGGGCGGCCATCATATGTGGCTTCTGACGCAAGATCTCGGTCAACGCGTCTGAAATTGTTGGGTGAGAGAACGTCCATTTTGCGCCAGAAAGTTTCAGGAACGAGCCTTTGAGTTCACCAAAACAGTCCTGAATTCTTGTGAGGCTGAACCCAGTCAGTTCGGCCACCGCCCGTGCGGCGGAGGAATCATGATCGGCAGCATCGAAGCCAGCCTGATGCACATAGATAAGGATGAGGGCTGCTTGGAGTTGCGCGTCCAGCGCGTTGATGGTGTCGATCAGATGCTCACGCGGTTCTTTCATGAACCGGACCAGCGATTCCTCACGCGGCACCAAACCCTTGGTAAAACTTGGGTCGCCTAGGCGCTCGGCGATCCCTGGCAGGAAATCACGAACCGCGGCAACGGCGATGAGGTGCGGTTTGACGCTCGTCCGCCAGCTTTGGCTTTGACCGCCGAAATTGATGTGGTTGTAGAGGATCTGTGACTTTTCCTCGCTGGTCAGATCGCCGACATCGACCACCGCACTGCCATTGGAGAACTGCGGCAGGTTACGCTGGCCGAGACGGAGGCGCGCGGCTTCGTAGATGTGCTTTCGCGACGTCAGCAGAAAGCGGTTGCCATGCGCGATCGCCGCGCGAAGCTTGGCGAATGCCGACATCCAATCCTGAACATAGTCATTACGCAGGACGTTCGGGCCGAAGGCATCGTCGATCCAGAAGAACCGTCCAGGATCGTTCGGATTCCAGCCCGCCTCGAAATCGCGTGGGCTTGTCAGGGCGAGCACGGTGCTATCCGGATTTTCGGACGCGATCGTGGAGATGATCGCCCCGATCGCGGACTTGCCGCTTGAGGGATTGCCGAGCAGCAGGACAACACCATGTTCGGCAATCGCATGGACCGCGTCACGATGCGCTCGGGTCGGCACATAGGTGCGTAGTTTGGGGATCCAGCTGTCGAGCAGCGCGCGGCTCTGTTCGGTCAGACGCTCGTCGATGATGGCGGTGAGATCCCCCAAGCCGTAGACTTGCGGGACGAGCGCGCGCAGCCGGGCACTGCTGCGGATGGTGCGGATGATATATTGCCTGCCGAGAATGTGTGGTTTGCGGACACCGAGCGAGCGAAGGCGTACGCGGATTTCGGCTGCCACCGGGGCATCGACGGTCATGTTCGTCATGAACGCGTAGGTGTCGGCCAGCCCAGCTTTCACCAGCTCTTCGACATGCGCGATCTCAGGGGTTAGATCGCTCGGTCGAAGCGATTTCGCAGCGTCCGATGTGTGTTTGCATTGCACGGTACCTACCGGCGTGGTGCCGGTTTGGCCGCGAACGAGAAAGACCGCGTCCTGCCCGCCGTCCTGCGCCTCGCGATAAATCTCGACGGGCTGGCGCAGAACCACCTCACAAACCTGCGAGCACAAATCCTGAAACGCCCGCCAGCCGATCGTATGCAGCGCGAGGTCAGACCATGGTCCGGCGGCCACCCGCACCCGGCGTTCGCGCTCCGGCTCTGCGCCGGTTATCAGTTGCTCCCAATGCTGCATGGGCAGTCCAGCTTTGTGCATGATCAAAGAACTGTGATTCGCGGCTTCGCCTTGCCAACGAGCCGTATATCATCCACTGTGCCATACGCGCCGTTCCATTCGCGCAGTATCGCCCCGACCTTTTCGATATAGAGAAGGCCATCTGGCAGCGGCCCGAAGGGCTCGAGTTCTGCGCCGTCACAGATATCGACTAGAAATTGTTGCAGCTTCTCCCGCAGCTCTGAATCGCCACTCACGCGCATATATGCCGACAATGGCTTGTCCTTGCCGAGTTCTGACCCACCAAGGCTGCGCTCGAAGTCGGGGATGCTGCAGCGGTGACGGACCGCGATCCCGGCTAAGCGACATTCCAAGATCGCGTCGTAGATCGACTGGTTGATAGTCCACATGCCGTTCCCGCCGCCCTCATGGTTGAAGGGCCAGTCAACGTCATGGACAATGCTAAAGGGTACGCGAAAATGCCTGAGCATCGTGATCAGGCCGGGCAGTATAGCTTTCCCGCGTGCCCGAATCGCGGTCGCGCGATCGGCAAGCTCATGATCCGCTTCGACGATCGCCGCGATAAACGCGGCATGTTCTGTATCGCCCTCAACTAGGATCGGATGCGAGCCGAAGAACACTTCGGAAAAGCCGACATCCATTTGCTGGATCGCCTTCAGATTACGCTTTGTGTCGGCGTCGAAGACGACATCATCAACCCGATAGGTTCTACTGCCCAGCGCGGACTTGTCGCCGCCGCTGCGTTCGAGGCGCACGATGGTGGTGTGATCCTCCAGCGGGTTCACGAAATAGGGCGAATGGGTGGTCATTATGACTTGCCACTCGGGGTCCTCAGCAAGCTTGTAGAGGTGTCGCTGGGCCGCCCGCGCCGCCATCGGATGCAGGGCATTCTCAGGTTCATCGATGAGTAGGAGATAGCCTGGAAAGGCGGGGTCATCTTCGTCGAGCGCTTTCTCGCCCTTGCGAAACGCTTCAAGCTTTTCGATCGCAGCGGCCTTGGCATCATCCTTCTTGGCGGCTTTTACCGCCTTTTCGAGCGCGGCTTCCGTTTCGTTGCGCCGCGACAGCTGATTATGGACGGTGAGCATCGACCAGAACAACGCGCGCCGCGCCCCGGACCCTTGTTGCTCAAGCGAGGTCTCGATATCGCCATCGGTGACGCGGATACCGGAGCCTTCCTTGAGCAGCTTTTCCAGATCATATTTCGGCTCTGCCATCGCAACTTCGAGCCGGATGCCAAGGCCGGGAAACACCCCCGCAAAACCGTCATGCACCTGCCCAGCGATCTGAGTAAAACGGTCTTCATGGGTCTTGGTGAGGCCGGACACGATCTTGGCAAGGTTCGAGACCGACTTGGCCAGATCAGAGGTCGGATCCTTTTGAAGGTCGCCTAGCTCCTTCGCAAAAGGCGAAAGTGCAAGCGCCAGCAGAACCGCTTGGGTTTCGGACGCATCTTGCAGCGAGCCGATGCGAAGCGGCCGCGGCAATCGCGATTTGAAGACATTGTCCGCACCACCCGCCTTTTCGCCATCCGACCACGCGCCGGCCTCGGGATCCCAGGTCCTACGGACAAAAGATCCGTCGGGGGACCATTCCCATTGGCTGCGCACGACGAGATGATCGCCGCTGGGCGTCTTCCACTTTTCGTCGACATTCGCCACGCCTTCGGGAATGTGAACATCGAGCTCGACGACCGACGGTTCGCCTTCTGGCGCCCAGCGGCATCGATCGCGCGGTCCTGAGAATAAGGTCGGCTTTATTGCCAGCTCATAAGCGCGCAAAATAGTCGATTTGCCGGAATTATTCTTCCCGACCAAGCAAACGACATTGTCCAGTGCGATCTGGACACCTTCCGGGCCGACACAACCCAGGTTTTTGGCAGCCAACTTCAGCAATTTCGAGCGTTTGATCACCGCCACCTCCCCGTCCGGCCCCCTAAAACATGATCTATCCACAGAATTGCCGATCCGTCGATAAGCGCGGAGCCAGAAATAGCGCCGGAAATGGCTCTCCTTCCTAAGGTGCGTGGTGAGATTTCTGCGCCACTACGGCACAGGCCGCGTCGCCAGCTGATTGCGTCGCGAGCGATGCCGCGATCCCCTCTCGCCCGCTGCGAGGCCGCCGGCCTACCATCGTCAAGCACGAAATGGCATGATGAAATTTGGAAAGGCATTGACGGGATTATAGAAATCATCCCCGACGCCACCGCCATTCGTCAGCGTTGCTTGTCGAAGAAATCGGCCGGTCCGCTCTCTTAGGCGCTGGCGAATAAGTCCCGAACGACCCGCGGGGGCGCAAAGCAGACCGTCCGCCCCGAAGCAGAGAGATGATCGCCACGCGGCTCTGGAATTCCCCGCCGTATTCGGAAGCGACCTACCTCCGGGGATGCGACTTCTGCTTCGGGTCCGTCTTGCGCATCTCCCTCCGAGCCAGCCAGCGCGCGGCGCGGTCGTTGCTGCGGTACTCCTCGTCGTCGGTGATGGACAGTTTGCGCTTGCCCAGATGTTGCAGCTTGCGCCAGTCGAAGTTCCTGCTCATGGGAAATCTCTCATTTTGCCGGCGGCGGCAAGGAGCCCCGTGCTTGCGTGGGGCCGCTCAGCCGCTACCGGGCGGCGGCGCGGCTGGAATTGACCAGCTTGGCCATGCCGGAATCGGCCAGGGCCTTGCGGTTGGCGCGTTTGGTGTAGGTGCGGGCCTCGGTCGGCGACTTGTGACCGAGGAAGGCCATGACCTCGAACTCGGTGGCTCCGGCATCGGCGAGACGGGTGGCGCCGGCCTTGCGCAACCCGTGCGGGGTGCAGTGGCAGAGGCCGGCCTCCAGGCAGCGCTCGTGGAACCAGTTGCCGATCGTCTCCGGCTTGTATGGCTTGTCCTGGCTGTGCGTGACGAGCAGCGACTGCTTGCGGCTGACCTTGTCCAGAACCTCCTTCAACTCGGGAAGGATGGGCAGGTCCACGTCACCGCCGGTCTTGCCGCGCCGGTAGGCGATCCGGTCGCCAGAGACGTTGCGCCAACCCATCCGGCAGACATCCTGCCGGGCGGCTCCGGCGTAGAGCATCAGCCGCAGCGCCAGCACGGCCTTGGAGTCGACGCCGTGGAAGGCCTCGAAGGTGGCGATCTCGGCGTCGGTCCAGGTGTGGAAGCCGTCAGGGTTCTCGGCGAAGCGGTCGACGCCGATGGTGGGGTCGCGGGTGATGAGGCCTCGCCGCATGGCGAAGCGGCACAGGCGGCGCAGCAGCTTCAGGAGCCGGTTGGCGGAGGCCGGCGTCGCAGACTTCTTGGCGATCAGCGCCTCGACATGCTCGAGACGAAGGCCGGCGACGGTCTTCTCGCCGTGCTCGATCCTGAACCGTTCCAGCTCGTTCAGGAGGTTCTTGCGGCTGATCGGGGCCAGCTTGTGCCAGGACGGCGTCTGCCGGTACTGCTCGATCAGCCAGTTGAAGGTGCCGTGATCGTGGCGCGACTGCCGCTGCTCGATGATGGCGTCCTCCGACCGCGCCTTCTCATAGGCGCTGCGGAACTCGGCCGAGCCGTAGGGACCGGGCAGGTAGATCGGGGAGATGCCTCTCGCGCGATAGCGCCAGCGGGCCTTGCCATGCCTGTCGACATGGCGGGATACGCCCGGATAGGGATTCGGGCCGGGGCTGCGCCCCGGCCTCAATGCAGCACCTCGTCCCAGTCATTGGGCTTCGTGTCGGCAGCATCGGGATCGGTGCCCGCGACATCGTCGGCGACCATCTCCACCCGTCCGTCGGGGTGGACGATGACTCGGGCGCGCTTGTAGCCGGACTCCCGCGCGGCCCGCAGCAGTCGCGCGGCGTCGGCCTTCCTGATCAGTGCAACACGGTTCGCCATCAGCGTCCTCGTCCCGATGAAGGGTCGCCGCTGCGCGTCGACCTCATAGTGGATTGTGGGGCGGGGTTGTGCTGGCCATGTCGGCGCGACGGACCCCGCGAGTGGCGGGGCTTCTGGCTTAACGAAAGCATCCTGGCAATGAAAAAATTGTCTACATTGACGAAATCGTCTCCGGCCGGCGCTAAGTACCGATAGATTCATGCCGCGCCAAGTATATCGATGCCACAGGAAAGTACATATCCTTGCGATCTACCTGTTTCTACCCGACGAAAACCATCAACGGCGAGGACTACAAGGAGGCCCTGGTGACGATGGTCGCCGGCCTGGGCGGGCCTCTCTTCCACGTCACGGCGATGCTGTCGCCCGGTGGAACGAGGCCGGCGCTGGAGGCGGCGTTCAGGAGCTGGGCGGCTCGGGTGGATCGCGCCTATCTCGGTCGGAAATGGCAGGACCGGGAAAGCGACCGGATGGACGGTATCGTGTTCTTCGAGACGCGGCCCGGTCACCACATCCACGCCATCATCCGGCCGCCGGCAGGGGTGGAGGTCCACGGCTTCCTGACGAACGCCAGCTCGTGGTTCTGCTCCAATCCCGGTGCCGACATCAACACCGTCGGCGGTTCCGGCAAGCCCGTCTCTCCGCGCGGGAGGATGCTGGTCCAGCTCATCGGACCGACGCCGGAGGACCTCGCCCGCACCGTCCGCTATGCCTCCAAGGAGGTCGAGTTCCTCTCGTCCGCCGTCTCCGGCTGGAAGTTCCTGCGGGATCTCTCCGCGCACTAAGTAGCCGTCGCGCTAAATAGTGAAGTCCGTCGCCATGGTCGTCATGAAGCGAGCCTTCGCCACGCGTCGGTCCCGCTTTCCCCGGGCAGGCCCCACGGGACGATCTCCGGCCTCAGGGACCGGAGAATGGATGAGCTTTGTCTCCATCATCCCTGATCCTTTCACCTTCACACTCTTCCCCTCCCATGACGTGCCGTCTCCGGGGGACATTCCCTGACGATGACGGGACGGGAACGATCGGGACTCTCCGGTACGGATCGAGACCGACACTCCCCTTCATGTCGACATCATTCCATTGCCCGCTCTATCCACATTCATGGGCAAGCTCCCGGATGGATGTGCGTCATCCTCTCTCCACATCACTCCATAATCGGTGGGCGTGTCTTCCTCGGGAACTTGGGGACGCGGGGCGACACCGGACACTCCGGTACGGATGATGCCCGGACGATCCCGAAGACCCGCAAACTCCTGTCACTTACAGCAACATCCCTATAAAGGGCGCTCCCGAAAGGATGACGGATGTGGGTTTGCCTGACTGACGGGTTCTTCTCCATCGTCAGGGATACGACCGGAGAGGACGGTCTTCTCGTCCGCGCCCGAAGTCCAGAACATCTTCGACGCGCCTTCCCCTCCCACACGATGGAACGGACTCCGGGCGCCGACTATGGGTGGCGGATCAGGACGAGCCGGGACGAGGTGGCCGACGTCCTCACCGACAGGGTCGCCACCCTCGACTATCCGAACTTCAAGGCCAGCGTCACCGAGGAGAGGCTCCACGACCTCTACGGTGCGTTCTGGAGACTTCACTGGCGCTACCAACAGGACAGGTAGCGCACGACTGACCTCGGTTTTGTCAACAACACCTCGGGACAAAAACGACCAGTCCGGTCGTATTCTTAGCCGCCCGACATGTACGGGTCCCAGATTGACAACGAGTTCGCAATAGAAATCCGCTCTCTTCCAACAAGAGAAGGCACCGTCAGGTGGGTGCCCTTGCGGAAGCCCCACCCCGTTACTACCTAGTCGTCAGCCTATCGCCCCTGCCCCATCCCCATCACGCGATTTTATTAGGAAGACGAGAATGCTTGACGACGAAGCGACTGAAGAGATTGACGACTGCCAGGAAGAAACCGAGCCTGATGTGCCGTTTGATTATGGGTCTCTCCCTGCGGAGACGGTTAAGGAGTTGGAGGCGGCAGTTCCCGTCCTGCGCCGGATGTTCAAGAAGCTGGACAATGAAGCCCGCAAGACGGGTGATTACTTGATCGGGCTCAAGAAAAAGGCCGGACACGGCCTGTTCCTCAAATGGTTGCAGGTGAAGTTGCCTGGCCCCATGGGTGCAAAGCGCGCCCAACGTCTCATGAAGTTGGCCTGTTATTGCCAGGAGTACGCCATCGCCTGCGCAAACCTGTCGGAACCGACGATGAACCTGTTTGTCCGGACCAAGGGGGAGACCGCAAGGGAGGTGCTGGCGCGAGCCGAGCAGCGGGGTGTGCCGCTGACGGACGACGAGGCGCGCGACGAGTTGCCCGCGCCTCTGGGGCGCAAAGGCAAGGTTCCGAAGGAGAAGACCGAGAAGGCTCAGCCCGCGACGGTGCAGGCGCTGGGCTCTGTGAGTGGCGACCCGGACGAGGAAGCACGAGAGGAAGAAGTCCACCAGGAGCTGCAGAACCAGTCCACTCCGGCAGTCTCCAACATGGCCTCTATCATCGACGAGACTGCCGATGCAGGGGCTTGGAAGGAGGCTGACCGCGCGGGAGTTAAGGAGGCGCTCGTGATGATGGAGGAATGCTGCTCCGAAAACATTGCGGCCATCATCGAAGTCTTAAAGGCGGTTAAGGCATGCGGGGGATCGTTGGACTTCTTCGCCCAGATGCTGGAGACGCGGTTCGCAACCAAAGCGTGACCGCATCAGCGAAAGGGGGCTGTATGGCCCCTTTTTCGCATCTGCCCTTCCTTTTAAGGAATGATCGATCCCACACGCTTCAGCTAGCCAAGCGTCCTAGCCCGGTGACGTTCGGCCTCTTCCGGCGTCAGCACGCCGGCCTCCCTCAACTTCTTGATGCTCGCCAGCGGTTCCGCCCTGTCCGACAATGGCTCTGCGATGCGGACAGGCACATCCAGCGTCGGTTCTGCGCGCTGCTTGGACGCGTAGGCGCGTTGGGCTGCGAACACCGCCTCGCCGGCGACGTCGCCCGCCGTACGCTCGCCCCGCCCGGTGGCGTTCCCGAGGACCGGGTCCAGAAAGCTGCGGTCGCGCGGGAACACCGCCCACGCGAAGGCGACGACCCAGAAGATTCCGGTGAACCCGCAGATGTTCAGGACGAGGATCACCCACCGATAGCGGTGCCGGCGCAGGAACCCGACGATGGCCGGCAGGAAGTAGAGCCCCGCCGCCAGGATCAGGAACATCATGATCACGCCGTCTTCGTCGTATGGCACGCTCAAGCCAGATCCCCCTCTGATCGCATTCCGTGGTTGACGGCACCTCTCACTCCTAGCCTGCCCGACGCTCGGGGCATCGCAGCCGGAATGAACGCCCTTTCCTGTCGGCGCATCTGTATCAAGAGTACGCGCTGTAGAGAATACTCCGTGTTCAAAAACTCGACATACGCGCGTTCTCGCGCTCATGGAGATCCGAGAGGTTTTCGCGCAGAATCTTAGGGCGCAACGGCAGGCAAAAGGTCTGTCGCAGGAAGAACTGGCGCACCGCGCCGACATAGACCGGACGTACATCAGCTCGTTGGAGCGCGGCGTCTACGCGGCGAGCATCGACGTGGTCGAGCGCCTCGCTCAGGCGCTTGGCATTCAGGCGGCGGACCTGCTTCAGAGGGAAGGCGCGACCCCTTCATCGCTAGAACGAGGCGCGGACGGCGCGTCATAGCGCGCACCCACGATCCGCACCACCGAGGCCTTGCCCAAGCCAAGCTGCGTCGCGATCTTCGCCATGCTCATGCCTGCCGCGCGCAGCGCACGGACCTCGTCCGCCCGTAGACGTGCGGTCGGCTTCCGTCCCTTGTACTTTCCATCCGCCTTCGCCTTGGCGATCCCCTCGCGCTGCCGCTCCAGCATCATCTCCCGCTCGAATTCGGCCACGCCACCCAGGATGTTCAGCATCAGTTTGCCGGTCGGCGTGCTTGTATCGATGCCGAGGTTCAGGATGCGGATGCCGACGTTCTTCGCCTGAAGCGTCTCGATGATCGTCCACATATCGCGGACGGACCGGGCGAGGCGGTCGAGCTTGGTGACGACGAACACATCTCCCTCGCGCGAGAACTCCAGCGCGCCCTCCAGAGCCGCGCGGCGGCCGAGGGCCGAGACCTGCTCTCTATAGATCCGCTCGCAGCCAAGCCGCTCCAGCTCGGCCACCTGAGCCTCCAGCCCGGCCTCCTGATCCAGTGTCGACGTGCGCGCGTAGCCGATCAGCATCCACCCCTCCGGTTCGATAGGGCGGTGCCAGTATACGGTTCCGGTCCAAAGTACAGGCCGATTTCAGCGGACCGTGTGGCGTGGCGCGGCGGGCCGGTTCACAGGGCCATGGCCTATTGGACCGCTGTCGCTGGCCACCGACGCCGCTCCTCAACTGAAAGCATTAGTTGCGCTGCGTCCGGTACCGGCTTGAACAATGGGCTGCAACGAACAAACGGGTTCGACTTCTTCGCACTTCCAGTGGAACAAGAATTTGTGGCATGGTTGGGTATGCGTCACATTCACGAGATCGAGGTTTTCCTCGAAGCGTATCGATTGCGATCCTTCTCTGCTGCCGCCGCCAGCATGCACGCCACCCAGTCGGGAGTCTCGCAGTGTATCAAGAGGCTTGAGAGTGATATCGGCGTGAGCCTATTTCGCCGGTCCAACAATACCATAGAGCCGACCGACGCGGGCAAGCGATTCTACGAGCATTGTTCCACGTTTATGCTCAACCACAAGGCACTGGTCAGTGAGCTGCGCACCGGTTCTTCGAGGACGCAGTCATTGACGGTTGGCGTCAACGCTTGGATGGCGCGCTATATCGTGCCGTCGACGATCGATAAGTTCTCCCGGCAACTGCCTGGCGTGCAGCTTACCGTTATCGAGGCTGCGTCCCAGACACTTGTCAAACTCAGACAAGAGGGCCGTGTGGCACTGGCGGTCACGTCGACGCAGGCATGTGACGACAGCGCATTCGTCTTCCTGAAAACTCCAGGTATTCTCGTCGGCGGCACTTCCTTGCGGCTGGATGAGACCAGTCGACCGATCAATATTATCATACCGTCTCCTTCCGACCCGAACCGCGAGATCATCGATCGCTATCTGGAGCACAGCGCTCTGCCGATCGGGCGGCGCATGGAGCTGGATTCGCTTTCGGCGGCCTTCAGCCTCCTGCGCGCGTCGGACTGGATGATGATCCTGCCGGAAATCGTTTTCCTATCCGAGCCGGATCGTTCCAGTCTCTACCCGATTGCGCTCGACCGTCCGCCAATTTTCCGGCTCTCCCTTCTCCACCCCGATGGAGGTCCGACAGAGGAAGCGCGCATCTTCGAAACCATTCTTCGCGGCGAGATCAGCACGTCTGGCGCCAACGGGCTGACGGCGGCGGCCTAGGCCTCGTCGATTCGGCCATCCTGTCCGGCAGCGGTTTCGCCCCCAGGTAAGGAGCATGCCCATCGGTTTGTCGATAGCCCCACAATTTTCGAGGGGTCCCCTCGATCACATTGTTCGACAAACATTCGGTTTAGTTTGATCCTCCTTCCATTAAAGGAGACCGGCAGTGCAACAGACTTCGATGGGCGACATTTCGATCGGGGTCGACACCGGCGGGACGTTTACCGACCTGGTATGCCAAGTGGCCGGAAAGCCCACGCGTCTCCTCAAGGTTCCGAGCACTCCCAACGATCCGAGCCAGGCCGTCATGAACGCGCTCGATCGGGCGTGCCAAGAATGGGGTATCGACCGGCGCCTGATCAAGCGCGTGGTGCATGGCACGACCGTCGGCACCAACGCCGTGCTTGAAAGAAAGGGCGCACGGATCGGCCTATTGACCAGCGAAGGCTTCCGGGACGTGTTCGAGATCGGCCGCCAGGTGAGAGATCCCGTCTATCGCATCCGCCTGACCCCCGCGACGCCAGTATTCATGCTGCCGCGCTCCCGCCGCAAAGAAGTTCCCGAGCGCCTCGACGGGCACGGCCGCGTGCTCACCCCCATCGATCTCGACGCCGTCCGCAATGCGGTGCGGGAACTTCAGGCCGAAGGCGTGACCTGCATCGCCGTCGCCTATCTCTTCTCCTACCTCAATCCCGAACACGAACTGGCGACGCGCCGTCTGATCGAGGCCGAGTTCCCCGATATCCAGACATCGCTGTCGGTAGATGTCGATCCTCGTTTCCGGGAGTATGAGCGCACGCTGGCGACGTCCTTCGACGCCTATATCAAGCCTGTCGTCTCGCGCTACCTCAACCGTCTCAAGGCCGTGCTGACCGAGACCGGCGTCGCCGGTACGCTGCAGCTGATGCAGTCGGGTGGCGGAACGATGGCGACGGAAGTCGCTGTCTCGCGCCCTGTCCGCCTCTTTCTTTCAGGTCCCGCCGGCGGCGTTATTGGTGCGCAGAACGAAGGCATGCTCGTTGGTGAGCGGAACCTCATCACCATCGATATCGGCGGCACGAGTTCGGACATCGCGCTGATCGCCGATGGCATGCCGCTGACCTCCTCGGAAGGATCCATTGGCGGCTGGCCGGTCAGGGTGCCGATGGTCGAGGTGCATGCACTGGGCGCGGGCGGCGGCTCCATCGCAAGAGTCGATGCGTCCGGCGCGCTTTCGGTCGGACCGGAATCGTGTGGTGCTTCGCCCGGTCCTGCCTGCTACGACCAAGGCGGTACGGAGGCCAGCGTCACCGACGCCGCCCTGGTGCTCGGCTATCTCAATCCCGACTATTTTGCCGACGGCACGTTCCGGATCAATCCCGATCTGTCGCTGGCCGCCGTCGCCAAGCGGGTGGCCGACCCACTGGATCTGACGATCGAGCGAGCAGCCGTTGGCGTTCACCGAGTCGTCAACGCAAACATGGCCGAAGGCATACGCCTGGTTTCGACACGCAAGGGTTTCGATCCCCGCAACTTCGTGCTGGTGCCGCTCGGCGGAGGCGGCGGCACGCACGCGACCGCGCTCGCCGACGAACTCAGCATTGAGCGCATCATGATCCCTCGTTCGCCAGGGGTTCTCTCTGCCCAAGGTCTTTTGTCTGCTCCGATCGAGCATGAAACGACCCGCAGCTACCGCGCCGAACTCGGCGATCTCGATGTGGCGGAACTGCATGCGAAGCTGGCCGAACTGGATTCCCATCTCACCCAACTGATGGCGCTGGAGGGGGTCGAGGCGGCGGAAGTGATGGTGCAGTATACGGCGGAGCTTTGCTATGTCGGCCAATCCTTCTTCCTCGACGTTCCGCTAGACGTGGAAGTCCCGGATATCGCAGCCAGCCTTCACGGTTCTTTCGTGGCGCGTCATGAACAGCTTTATGGCCATGCACCTGAAGCACCCGTCATGATCGTGAGCGTCCGCAGCGTCCATCGCGTGTCTCGCCCCACGGAAAGTGTCGCCGATGACAGCCTTCCCACTCAACCTGCAAGCGCTGTCTCAACGCGGCCAGTGCTTTTCCTTGACCAGACCGCTTACATGGATACGCCCGTATATCTCAGACACAGCCTAGCTATCGGTCAGATCGTCGAAGGACCGGCGCTTTTGGAGCAGGCCGATACGACCGTGGTCGTCTCTCCGGGGTGGCGTGCGCGTGTCCATCAGAACGGACCACTCATGATGGAAAAGGTTGGGAAGCAATGAACGCGATGGTTGAAAGCTTCCTGTCGGATCGCCGCACCGCCTCCGCGGGCATAGACCCGATCACTGCTGACGTCGTGCGATACAAGCTCGAAGGCATTGCCAACGAGATGCAGGCCACGGTGCTGCGCTCGTCATTCTCCGTCATCGTCAAGGAAGGCATGGATGCCTCGTCCAGCCTCTTCACCTTGAACGGCGAAACAATAGCTCAGGGAATGGCCATTCCCATCCACCTGTCGACGCTGATACCGATCGTCACCACCATACTGAAGACGTTTCCGGTCGCGCAGATGCGCGAAGGCGATCTCTACACGTTGAACGATCCGTATCATGGCGGAACGCACCTGCCAGACATCGCGGTCGTCATGCCCTGCTTCTGCGACGGAAAGCCGGTCGCGCTCGCGGCGGTGCTGACGCATCACCAGGATGTTGGCGGCATCTCGCCCGGTTCCCTGCCGACCAATGCGACGGAAATTTTCCAGGAAGGACTGCGCATCCCGCCGATGAAGCTTCGTGACGCGGGCGTGTTCAACAAGACCCTTCTCGACCTCATCAAGATCAACACCCGGCTCCCCGACATCATCATTGGCGACATCAATGCCCAAATCGCTGCCTGCAATGTCGGTGCGAAGCGCATTCGGGAACTTTGGGATGTCTACGGAGAAGGGCTGGTCGGGATCGTCGACGAGTTACTCGACCGTTCCGAGTTCTTGACCCGGAAGGCACTCAGCGAGATTCCCGACGGCACCTACAGCCACGTCGGCTTCATGGACAATGACGGCGTCAGGCTGGACGAGCGGATCCGCTTCGAGACGGCGGTCACCATCAAGGATGGCTCGATGTCCATCGACTTCACCGGCACGAGTCCACAGGTCGCCGGGCCTTTCAACTGCGTGCCGTCCGGGGCGCTTGCCGCCGCCTGCTTCGCGATACGGATTTTCACCGGGCCCGACATACCGACCAATGGCGGCTGTTTCAGGCCGATCTCGATCCACATTCCGGAAGGAACGGTGATGAACCCGGTCTTCCCGGCGCCGGTCAATGCTCGGACCTCGGCGATCATGCGATCGGCCACGACCATCATCGGAGCCCTGCGCCAGGTGCTTCCGGACCGGGTGTCGGCCGATCCAGGGAGCCAGTCGGTCATCCTCACCTTCGGCGGCAAGCGCGATGATGGCTCCCGCTTCGTCATCACCGACATCATCGTGGCTGGAAGCGGCGCTTGTCACGACATGGACGGCGTCGACGTGATCTCCAGCGACGTGTCCAACAGCACGAACACGCCGGTGGAGACCATCGAAGGGGAATACCCACTGCGTATCCGGCGCTTCGGCCTTCGTGAAGGATCGGGTGGCGCGGGCAGGTTCCGGGGCGGTCTGGGCTGCGTGCGCGAATATGAGATCGTGCGTGGGCCGATCACGCTGTCCCATCGCGGCGAGCGCGTCTACTGCGCTGCCGAGGGCTATGATGGCGGCGGGGACGCGGCCACTCACGAAACCGAGATCATCCGAACGGACGGACGTCGGGAATTCGTTCCGTCGAAGCTGGAGACAGTCCTTCACACCGGTGACCGGATGATCGTGCGGTCGAGCGGCGGCGGCGGCTGGGGCACCCCCGGCGACAGGGATAGTGACCTTGTCACGGCCGATCGGCGCAACGGCAAAGTCCGATAGTCGAAACCATCACAAAAAAATGGGGAACTCACATGACTGACATCGCAAGCTTCATCAATCGCAGGCATTTCCTCCAGGCCGGCGCCGCCGGCGCCTTGGTAGCTGTGTCTCCAAGGGCGGTCTTTGCCCAGGGCAGGGGCCGTCTGCGCATCGCATACGGCGCCATCGGTCCGAGCCGCAATCCCCTGCTGCTGTCGATCGTACCCGACTGGGACATCAATGCGCTGGTCTTCGACATGCTCGTGTTGCCCGGCGAGAACGGCGAGCCGATCCCCGGCACGGCGACGCAGGAGATCCTTCGCCCTTCGCCGGAAGTGATCCGTTTCAAGCTCAAGCCGGGACTGACGTTCTCCGACGGCGCACCGCTCACCGCCGAGGACGTGAAGTTCTCGATCGAAAGCTATCTGCGAAAGGATGTGCTCAACAACTATATGTACAACACGTGGCTTGATCGCGTTGACGTCGTCGATGAGCTCACTGTGGACCTTGTTTCCAAGCGCCCCTATCGCGTCGCGCTCGCCAACATGGCCTACCAATCCTTTATTGTCCCCCGCACCGCCACGGATCTGCAGGAATTCGCAAAGGCGCCGGTCGGCAGCGGACCCTATGTGATCGCGGAAGCCGAGGGCTCCGATCGCATCCTGCTGAAGCCGAACCCCTCCTACAAGCGCCAGGCGGCCGGTTTCCAGGAAATCCTGTTCCGCAAGATCCCCGAAGACGCCACACGTGTGGCCGCGCTTCTGGCCGGCGAGGTGGACTTTGCGGCCTCGGTACGTGTCGAGGATATCGATGCGATCAAACGTGCGGGCAGCGATGTCGAGGATATTTCGACCGTCCGCATGATGTTCGTGCGCTTCAATCTGGGCTTGGACGGGCCATTGCGAGATGTGCGAGTGCGCAGGGCGATCAATCACGCGGTTGATCGCGAAGCACTTCAGGAGGCGTTTTTCGGTGGCCTGGGTGCGGTCGCCACGGCTCCGGTCGCCAAGGGCGCCCGCTACTGGGCCGATGGTCTGCCGCCCTATGAATATGATGTCGAGAAGGCCAAGAAACTGCTTGCCGAGGCGGGTCAGGGCTCTGGCTTCCGGATCAAGTTCGTCACGCCGATGGGCCGCTACTATCGCGACCGCGAAATGGCGGAAGCGATCGCGGGCCAGCTTCAGGACGTCGGTATCACGGCTGAGATCGTGCCGCTGGAATGGGCAACCTATCTTCAGCAGGTCCGCACCGAACGCGAAACGACCGGCAAGAACTACGCCCTGTCGCTCATGGCGTGGGGCAATCCGATCCTGGATGTAGACTTTGGCGTCGTCCCGTTCGATGAAGTCTCCAATGCCTGGAATGTGGGCGACTACAAGAACCCCCGGGTGCAAGAGTTGATGGTCGCTGGTCGACAGGAGTTCGATGAGGCCAAGCTGAAGGCGAATTACGACGAGATGCAGAAACTGATCTGGGAGGATGCCCCTTGGCTCTTCCTTTTCGAGATGCCTACTGTAAACGGCATCGGCAAAGCCGTGACCGGTGCACGCCAGGGCAAGAATGAGACGATAGACTGGGCATCGGCCCGCCCGGCAAACTGAGGCGGCGGGTGCGATGAGGCACCTGATCGTCAGGCTTTTGCGCAGCATAATCGTGCTGTTCGGAGTCGTCGCATTCGTCTTCGTGCTGATGCGTATGGCTCCGGGCGACCCTATCACCATGATGGCGGGTCCCACCGCGGACCCGGCAACGGTCGAAAGCCTGCGCAGCTCCCTCGGCCTCGACCGCCCGCTGAGCGTACAGCTGATCATCTTCCTTGGGAATTTTGTTCGTGGCGATCTCGGCGATTCGCTGGTCTCCCAGAGCCCCGTGATCGACCTTATCCTGCGCGCGCTGCCCCAGACGATTTATCTCAGCGCCTGCGCGCTCCTTGTTGCTATCCTGATAGCGGTGCCTGCCGGCATATGGTCGGCACTGCGCCCAGGGAGCCTCGGGGACCGGGCTGCGGAAGCGATGATCCTGGCAGCGCAGTCGTTGCCGGCATTCTGGATCAGCATCATCCTGATCTACTTTTTCGCTGTGAAACTGGGCTGGTTGCCGTCTTCCGGCAACGAGACATGGTCGGCAGTGATACTGCCGGCCTTCACGCTGTCCATCTTTCAGCTTCCGCTTCTCACCCGCACGGTGCGGAGCACGACGCTTTCGATCGCCTCGCAGGACTACGTGAAGGCCGCGTTCGCCAAAGGGCTGAGCACGCCGCGCATTCTTGGCGCCTACGTGTTCATGAACATGCTGGTGCCGATCACCACTGTCATCGCCCTTCAGGCGGGCACGATGCTGTCCGGTGCGGTCGTTACGGAAGCTGTGTTCGCTTGGCCCGGCCTTGGCACGCTGGCGATGTCGTCGTTGCTCGCGCGGGACTATCCGATGGTTCAGGCGATAGTGCTCTTTAGCGCATCGATCGTGATCCTGCTCAACATCGCGGCCGACGCGGTCAGCGTCATCCTCGATCCAAGGTTGAGGGACTGAGGATGGCGGCCAGCGAAACGTTTCCAACAGTTCGTCCGTCCCGTTACAACCGGCGGCTTCTCGTTGCGAGCATCATGCTGACGGCCCTCGCGGCGGTGGCGGCGCTCGCTCCATACATGACGCCGTTTGATCCCCTTCAGCAGCATCTGCGCTTCCGGCTGCTTCCGCCTGGCTCGACCTTCTCCGACGGCAGGATTTTCCTGCTTGGAACCGACCAGTTCGGCCGTGACGCCTTCTCCAGGCTTCTCGTCGGCGCGCGCGTTCCCCTGCTCGTTGCCACGAGCGGGGCGGTGTTGGGCGGGGCAATCGGTCTCTTCATCGGTGTCATCGCCGGTTATTTCGGAGGGTGGGTAGACACGGTCATCGGCATAGCGATCGACGCGCAGCTGTCGTTGCCCTTCGTGCTGGTCGGCATGATGGTTGTGGTTCTGTTCGGCGCGAATGCGGTCAACATCATCCTCGCCTTCACCCTGCTCTCCTGGCCGATCTTTGCCCGCATCGCCCGGGATGTTTCCAGGCTTGCGGCGCGCAGGCAGTTCGTCGAGGCCAGCGCGCTTGGCGGCGGCACCCACTGGTGGATCATCACGCGCCATATCGTGCCGGCGGCGCTGCCGCGCATCATCGTCGTAGCGTCGATCCAGCTCGCCTATTTCGTGGTCTCCGAGTCCGCCTTCGGCTTTTTCGGTCTCGGCGTGCCGCCTCCCCAGCCAACCTGGGGCAACATGCTGGCCGACTCGCGCAGCTACATCGCCCAAGCCTGGTGGCTGGGCGTGTTCCCAGGCATTGCGATCGCCCTGATCGCGTTTTCCGCGAACCTGCTGGCGAACGGACTCAACGAGGTGCTGGATGCAGCAGGTACGAGAAAGGGCCTGTTGTGAACGCGCCCGTACCGGTCCTCGATACCGGCTCTTTGCCGCACGATGCAGGTGGTGGCGGGCGTAGCGCTCCACTGCTGTCAGTGTCCCGACTGTCCGCCGCCTTCCAGGCAAGGCGGGTCGAGACTCCGGTGCTGCACGAGATCAGCTTCGATGTGGGAGAACGCGAGACCGTCGCGCTTGTCGGCGAATCAGGATCTGGCAAGAGCGTGACGGCCCTGTCGATCATGCGCCTCCTGCGTAACGTTCGGTATGGCGGCCGCATTCAGTTCGACGGCCGCGACCTCCTGTCCGCTCCCCCGTCGGAGATGGCGCGCCTGCGTGGCCGGCGGATCGCGATGATCTTTCAGGACCCGGTGATGTCGCTGCATCCTACCATGACGGTGGGCAAGCAGATCGGCGACGTCCTGAAACGGCATCGCGGACTGTCGGGGCGAGATTTGCGCGCGGAAGCTCTTCGCCATCTCGACATGGTCCGCATTGCCAATGCGGCGACCCGCTACGACGCCTATCCGCATCAGCTGTCCGGCGGGATGTGCCAGCGCGTGATGATCGCCACTGCGCTGGCGTGCCGTCCGCAA
Source organism: Mesorhizobium sp. (assembly GCA_027492275.1). Classification (GTDB taxonomy): domain Bacteria; phylum Pseudomonadota; class Alphaproteobacteria; order Rhizobiales; family Rhizobiaceae; genus JAPUFC01. The sequence goes on from JAPUFC010000003.1 coordinate 80,849, forward strand.
CTGCTGATCGCGGATGAGCCGACCACGGCGCTCGACGTGACCGTCCAGGCCGAGATCCTCGACCTGCTGCGCGAACTGAAGGCGCAGACCGGCATGGCGACGCTTTTCGTCACCCACGACATGGGCGTGGTCGCCGAGCTTGCCGACCGTGCCGTTGTCATGCGCCACGGCAGAGTCGTCGAAGAGGGCTCATCGAGACGAGTGCTGACCGAGCCGGCGCAGGCCTACACGCAGGATCTGCTCGCCAGCGTGCCCCGCCTCGGGTCGTTGAAGGGCACGGACAGGCCCCAGCGCTTCCCGGTCGGTGGAGATGAAGTCGCTTCCCAGACGCAACCGGCGGCGACGCCGGTGCCGTCGCTCGAGACCGTGCTCAGCGTGCGCGGCCTCAGCGTGCGTTTCGGAGTGCGGTCGGGGCTGTTCGGCCGCGTGACGCATAATGTGCATGCCGTCGAGAACGTCTCCTTCGACATCAGGAAGGGGGAAACGCTCGGGCTGGTGGGCGAGTCCGGGAGCGGCAAGTCAACGACCGGTCGCGCGATCCTGCGCCTCGTCAACCCATTCGCCGGCGAGGTGTGGCTGAACGGCAAGGAGGTTTCCAGGCTCGACGGTGCCGATTTGCGTTCGGCGCGCATGGCGGCGCAGATGATCTTCCAGGATCCCGTCGCCAGCCTCAATCCCCAGAAGCGGATACGCGACTCCATCAGCGAGCCCCTCCGCGCTTGGGGGCGCTCTGACGGTGTGGATGTCCGTGTCGACGACCTGCTGCAGCGCGTCGGGCTGCACGCCTCGATGGGTGACAGGCTCCCGCATGAATTTTCCGGCGGACAAAGGCAGCGCATATGCATCGCGCGCGCACTGGCGCTCAGCCCTCGCCTGATCGTCGCCGACGAGGCGGTGTCGGCGCTCGATGTGTCCGTGAAGGCACGTATCTGCAATCTCGTCATCGACCTACAGAGAGAGTTCGGGCTTGCCTGCCTTTTCATCTCGCATGACATGGCTGTCGTAGAGCGGCTGAGCGATCGGGTCGCGGTGATGCGCTTCGGCGAGATCGTCGAGATCGGTCCGCGGCGCGCCATCTTCGAGACGCCCCGGCACCCTTACACCCAGGCGCTGCTGGCAGCGGTGCCAAATCCCGATCCGAACGCGGCGCGCAATCCGGTCGCCGCGAACCCGCTACCGCCCGGGACCGCACTGCGCCCCGTGGGAACCCCGGCGACGACCAGGGCCTACCGGGAAGTTTCCCCCGGCCATCTCGTCCTCGAAGACGGAACATCCTCCACATAATCTGCCTCCCGAAAGGAAAGTCATGTCCATCAACGCGATGAAGTACGCCGAATTGAAACCGGTGTTCCTCGAGAAGTATTCGCCGCCCGAGACGCTCGTGTCGGGCAATCCCAAGCAGCTTCTGGAAACCTACTTCGTCGACCCGACCAATCGCTTCAGGAGCGTCATCTGGGAAGGGCTCGAAACCGGCTCTTACCGCCTCACCTATCCCGCGAACAAGCACGAGTTTATCCATCTCTTGGCAGGCCGTGTGAAAGTGCATTCGCAGGACGGCACCGTTATCGAGCTCGTCGCCGGAGACAGTTGCGTCATACCCGGAGGCTTCGACGGCATCTTCGAGATCGTGGAGCCGGCCAAGAAGCACGCTGTGATCGTCGAAGGGCTCTAAGACCTTCGAGTGGATGTCAGGTCAGGACCACGCAGATGAAGAAACTTATCAATGAGCCGCTCTCCGTGGTTCGCGAGCTTCTTGAAGGAACGGTCGCCGGCGCGCCAGGCCTGGCGGTTCTCGATAACGAAAATGTCGTGGTCCGCTACCCGCTACCCGCTCCGGCCGAGCGAAGGGTCGCCGTCATCTCCGGCGGCGGCAGCGGACACGAGCCCGCCCATGCGGGCTATGTCGGTTTCGGAATGCTGACTGCGGCGGCCGCCGGCGACGTCTTCACCTCGCCGTCCAGCGATGCCGTCCTTGCGGCGATCCGAGCTTGCGCGGGGCCCGCTGGCGTCGTCCTCATCGTGAAGAACTACACAGGCGACCGCCTCAACTTCGGCCTTGCCGCAGAAATCGCGCGTGCCGAAGGCATTCCCGTCGAAGTCGTCGTCGTCGCGGACGATGTCTCCCTTTCCGGAACCGTAGCGCGAGAACGTCGGCGCGGCATCGCCGGAACCATCCTTGTGCACAAGGTCGCGGGCGCGGCTGCTGCGCGCGGCGACGTGCTGGCGGAGGTTGCACGGCTGGCTCGAGCGGCGGCGGCGGGCGTGGGATCGATGGGCGTGGCGCTGCAATCCTGTACCCTTCCATCGGCAAGCCGCCCGAATTTTGCCCTTGGCGACTCCGACATGGAGCTTGGCCTCGGCATTCATGGCGAGCCTGGCGTCCGCCGCGTCCCGGTGGAGCCGGCGGACAAGATCGTCGCTACGTTGCTGGACGCCATCATCGGCGATCTTGGCCTCAAGCAAGGGAATCGGATCGCGCTGCTCGTCAATGGGCTCGGTGGCACGTCGCCGATGGAGCTAGCCATCCTGAACCGGTCCGCGCTGAATGACCTTGCCAAACGCGGGCTGAAAGTGGAACGCGTCTGGTCCGGCACGCTGCTCTCGGCGCTCGATATGCAGGGCGCATCCCTGTCTCTCATGGCATTGGACAATTCCACCCTCGCGCTGATCGATGCTCCCACCGACGCTCCGGCCTGGCCGGGCGAAGGGCGACTGAACCCGTATACGGCGACAGCCACCCCGCCATCCGCCCCGACAGAGAAGCGCCAAGCCATCGATGAGGGCGCCACCCAGCGGTCGGCTGCGCTGCGCGCTCTGACCCGCTCAGTTTCCGCAGCGCTGCTAGCGAGTGAAGCCGAGCTGACCGATCTCGATGCGCGAGCCGGAGACGGCGACCTCGGTATGTCCATGTCGCGCGCCGCGCGCGCCATAGACGCCATGCCGGACGATGACTGGACCACCCCGGCGCATGGCCTGTCGGCCATGGCAGGCGTTCTTCGTCGTGCGATTGGAGGAAGTTCCGGGCCGCTTTATGCCACGGCGCTGTTGCGGGCCGGGCGTAGCCTCGACGGACGCGAAATGTCCACCGGTGCGCTTTCTGAAGCTTTCACAGCCGGGGTGGAGGCCATCCTGGAACTTGGGGGTGCCCGCCCCGGCGACCGAACCATGGTCGATGCTCTCGCGCCAGCCGCTGAAGCCTTCCGAAAAGTCGCAGAGGACGGCGGAGCCGCCGCTACGGCTGTTGCTGCCGCGGCTGCGGCGGCTCGTAAGGGCACGGAGATGACAAGGAACATGCACCCCCGCCTCGGCCGAGCGAGCTATCTCGGCGAACGAGCTATAGGCGTTCCAGATGGTGGTGCCGTGGCGGTTGCCATCTGGCTGGAGGCTTTGGCGCAGTCAACAGGGGACCCGCGCGCCTGAAAATCTCCGCGCCACGAACGCATTTTTTCAAGAGCTATCTAACCTAAGAAATCAGATCGCTGGTTGGACGAGGTCGAGAATAGCTCAATCCCATGAAATTGAGCGTGGGTGTCGGTTGGACAACTTAGGCGATTGAAATCATTGTTAAAGCACTACAACCCGTGGGCGTACCAATTCTTGCAAGAAGACAAGGGCCGGCGTCTGTTCCTTCGCAGACGGGGACCGACGATCGCCATTGACGACGTTCAGGGCGTGGACGTTGCCCGCACGCCCCTGAAACGGCCATGGTCTCACGAAGGCGCGAGGGGGCTGCCAAAAGCCCCGTCCGCGTTCAGTGCGTCGATTTCGGCATCGCCGATGCCCAACTCCGACAGAATGGCGTCGCGGTGTTCATCCAGTTTCGGCGGCTGGCACCGGACGACAGACGGCGTCGAGCCAAGCCGGAACGGACTGGAGACGGCATTCACCGTTTCTTCGCGATACCGAAACGATGTGAGGCCGCCGGAGATGGAGAGCTGCTCATGATCGGCCGCGTCGCCGACCGAGTTTACCTTCGCGACGTTGACCTTGACACGGCCGAGGCGTGAAATCACGTCCGCGCTGGACATTCTTCGTGTCACGGCCGAGATCGCCTCGATGACCTCTTCGCGCCTGGTCTGGCGGTCGCGCACCGTCGCGTATTCCGCCCGTGCCAGGGTCTCGGGATCGAGTGCGTTGGCGCAACGCCGCCACATCCCATCGCTTGGCGCGATGATGACGACCTGGCCGTCAGCCGTGGGGAAAACCTGGTTGGGCACGCTCAAATGGTTCGCGGTGCCCATGGGCTTGCGCACGACGCCGTCGATCCAGTACTCGGAGTAGAAATAGTTCATGAGGTGCGCGGAGCTGAGCAGCAGCGAGGTCTCCACGCGCTGGCCCTCTCCCGTGCGCTCGCGGTGCAACAGGGCGGCGAGGATGGCGCTGACCAGCGCCATCGAACCATGCAGATCGATGACCGCGGACCCGACCCGCACCGGCGGGCGACCGGGCTCTCCGGTCAGGCTCATCAGCCCGCTGTGAGCCTGCAGGGCAAGGTCGTTGGCGCCGAAGTCGGCCAGCGGCCCGCTTGGACCGTAGGCGAAGAACTCGCCGAAGACGAGGCCTGGATTGTCGGCCGCGAGATCGTCGAGATCGAGACCCCAGCGCTTCATCGTGCCGGGGCGGAAGTTGTGGATCACGACGTCGGCGCCCACCATCAGGCGACGGGCGACGGAGCGCCCGGCAGCGGTCTGCAGGTCCAGCGCGATCGATCGCTTGTTGCGGTTCAGCGCCAGAAAGGACGGACTGACCCCGAGGCGCGGATCGGTGCCTTCGGTCAGGCCAAGCTGGCGCGCCTCGTCGCCGCCGTCGGGGTTCTCGACCTTGACCACGTCCGCGCCGAGATCGCCCAGCACCTGCGCGGCCGCCGGGCCGGCAAAGACGCGGGAGAAGTCGACGACCCTGATGCCGGTGAGGACACCCTTCGTGCTGCTGTCCTTCGTCATGTCCGGTCCTGCCTGCTGTGCCCGAAATCAAGCCGGCGCGTGGATGAGCGCGTCGCCGACGGTCAGCTTCTTGCCGGTATCGTCCTCGCACCAAACGTCGAAGAGATAGCCGAAGCCGCCATCCGCCTGCGCTGTCCTGGCCGTCAGTCGCGCGACCGCGATCACAACCTGGTCCTCGTAGATCGGCGCGATATACTTGGTCTTCAGCCGGCCCTTCTCGGCGAGGCTGGGGCCGAAGGCGTCGAAGAAGAGGCCGAGGATCCAGTTGGTCGAGATCATCCCGTCGGCGATGATCGCCGGCAGGCCCTGCTTGCGGGCATAGTCGTCGTCGTCGTGAATGGTCGGGGGCTGGGTGTGGATGCGGCCGTCGTCGGCCGCCACCGTCGGCTGCACGTCCACATACCATCGCATCCGCTCCCGGGTCATCGGACGCGGCGCGCTGCGCAGCTCCGCCCCGATCTCCAGCGCCATCAGCGGCGCGCGCGGGCTCACGCCGCCTCTCCCGACTTGCGGTAGGCAAGGACGGTGGTGTCCTTGTAGGCGATGAGCAGCGCGTCGTCCGACGCGCGGCGGAGTTCGATGACCATCACGACGTATTCCCGGCCTTTCTTCTGATAGCGCTCGGTCACCTCTCCGGCGACCGTCAGACGCTCGCCCGCCGTGACCGCACCATGGATCGTCGCGTCGAACTCGTAGTGGATGCGGGCGTTCGGACCGGTGCCCTTCGGGCAGCCGTGCCGATAGAGTCTGAGCTTGTCGAGATGGACCAGGGTCGGCGGAGCGATCGGACCGTCCACGCCCTGCACGAAAGCGTGGTGGAGCTCGTTCGCGTGGCAGTATTCCCGGACCACGAATTTGCTCATCGTATAGGCGAGCGGTCCGATCCGGTCCCCCACGTCGAGATCGCTGACATAACCTCCGACTGCCACTTGTTTCCTCCTGCTCGTCACGTGCTTTCGGGTAGCAAACAGGCCGGGTGCGGCGAAGGGCTATCCTGCGAGTAGCAGTTTTTCATGTTTCGCAACGAGATCGCCCTACGGGGCGGAACGAGGAACGGCGGTCCAGTCGCTCGCGGCTGTGCAGCCGTTGCAAAGAACCGCCTCTCGCGATAGGTCAGCTTTCATATTCCGGGAGATGGGAGGATCGCCTTTGGAATGGTTGAGAGCGGCGGAACTGTTCGTCGCCGTCGTCCAGCTTGGCAGCCTGTCCGCCGCCGGGCGTCGCGCGGGCGTGTCGCCGGCCACGGTATCGCGCATCATCCGCGCGCTCGAGGAAGAGGTCGGCGGCCGTCTTCTCAACCGCACCAGCCGCAAGCTCAACCTGACCGAGGCCGGCGAACTGTATTTCAAGCGCGTCGAGCAGATCCTTCTGCAGATCCACGAGGCGAATGACAGCGTCGCGCGCCTGCAGGCGACGCCGCGCGGCACGCTGCGCGTTCATTCGCGGATGCTGGTCGGCATCCAGTACGTGGTGCCGGCGCTGCCCGAGTTCATGGAGCGCTATCCGGACATCAGCGTCGATTTGACCATGTCGAACTACGCGATCGACCTGGTCGCGCAGAACATCGACGTCGATATCCGCATCGGCAAGCTCGAGGATTCCTCCCTGATCGCCCGCAAGCTATGCAATGCCGAAAGGATTGTCTGCGCGACGCAGACCTATCTCCACAAGTCGCCGCCGCTGCGGCATCCGTCGGACCTGAGCGGGCACAACTGCCTGACCTACCGGCTCAACCTGGGCCGCACGATCTGGCGTTTCCTCGATCCGGACGACCAGCTCATCGAGGTGCCGGTCAGCGGCAGTCTGCGCTCGGACAACGGCCCGGCGCTGCTGCACGCGATGCAGGCCGGGCACGGCGTCGCGATCATGCCCGATTGGGCGGTGCAGAACGAGATCGCGCAGGGCAAGGTGGTGCGCCTCTTTCCGGAATTCGAGGCGAGCCATATCGAGTTCGACAACGGCGTCTACGCCGTCTTTCAGCAGTCGCGGCAGGCGCCCAGCAAGGTGCGTGTCTTCGTCGACTTCATCGCCGGCTATTTCAAGGAGCGGCTGGGCTGAACCCTCCTCAGCCGGCGAGAATACGGTCCACCTCGGCGCGCTGGGCGGCATCGAGGCGCCATCCGGCCGCGGCGACGTTGGCGTCGATCTGTTCGGGCCTCGTGGCGCCCGCGATCACGCTCGATACGGCGTTGAAGGAGAGCAGCCACGCGAACGCCACGTCGAGAAGCGTCTTTCCGTTCGCGGCCGAGAAGGCCTCCAGCGCCGCAAGCTTCTCCCAGTTCGCATCGGTCATGTAGCGCTCGCCCATCTTCGGCGTGGTCGCCAGGCGCGTGCCGGCGGGCATGGCCTCGCCACGCCTGTACTTGCCGGACAGAAGACCGCTCGCCAGCGGGAAGAAGGGGAGCAGCCCGACCCCCATCGCAGCACAGGCCGGGATGAGTTCGCGCCGCGCACCGGTCTCGAGCAGGCTGAACTCGGCCTGGGTGGAGACGAAACGGGCGAGGCCGTGATGGCGCGAGGTCCAAACCGCGTCCGCAAGCTGCCACGCGGCCGCGTTCGACCAGCCGACATAACGGACCTTGCCGGCGCGGACGAGGTCGTCGAAAGCCCGAAGCGTCTCCTCGATCGGCGTCAGCGGGTCGACGACGTGGAACTGGTAGAGGTCGATCCAGTCGGTCTTCAGGCGGCGCAGGCTGTCCTCGACGGCCGACATGACGTAGCGCCGCGCCCCACCCTTCAACACGCCGTCGTCGTCCATCGCCCAACCGACCTTGGTGGCGAGCACGATCTTCTTGCGCCGGTCGCCGAGCGACTGGCCGAGCGCCGTCTCGGAACCGCCGCGATTGCCGTAGGAATCGGCCGTGTCGAACAGGGTGATCCCGAGATCGATCGCCCGGTCGACGACTGCGGTGGTGGCGTCGAGGCCGATGCGGCCGCCGAAATTGTTGCAGCCGAGGCCGACCGCCGAGACGCGCAGGCCGCTCGAACCGAGATTTCTCGTATCCATGGGGTGTTCCTTCCCTGAAATGTGATCTGCGCTCAGGCGGGCTCGGTCGCAGCGAAGGCCGGCCGCTCCGAAAGGGTCGGATAGAGCGCCGCGAGCGCGGGATAGCGCAGCAGCCCTTCGAATTCCGGCAGCCGCCGCTGAAGATAGCCGATGGCGCAGCCGATAGCGATGGTGCCGAGATCCCAGCGCGATCCGATGGACCGCGCGTCGGCCTCGAAGGCGGCCATGGCGCGCACAGCCTTGGCGAGGTTCCAGTCGATGAACTCCTCCGACTGGCGTTCGGCCGGCCTCAGTCTCTCATTGCGCACGAGGATGCCCGATTCGATCACGGTGTCCGCATCGGCCACCTCGGTCAGGGCCCGCCACCGCCGCGGACCCCGCGGAAGAAGGGCGGAACCGCCGAACGTGTCGCACAGATACTGGGCGATCACCGGCGAATCCCTGAGCGTCGTGCCGTCCTCCAGAACGAGCACCGGAATCTTGCCGACGGGGTTGACCGGAATGACGCCTTCCGGGTTCAGCCGCGGCTGCGACTCCACCAGTTCGACCCTGTCCAGCAGGCCGAGTTCGCGGATGACGACCATTACCTTGCGCCCGTAGGGCGACATCCCGTTGGAATAGAGCTGCATAGATTCCCCCCGCGCTGCGATGCATGCCCCGTCCGTAGCCCCCGGGCGCGCCAGATGCCATCGGCGATCCAGACAAACAGCTTTGCATGGGCTGAAAGCCGCACCGCATTCCGGGCGTCGGCACCGTGCCGGTTTTACTGCCTGCAAGGTCCGGCCGGAAATGGCCGCAGTGCTTGCACGGATCGCAAAACTGGTTTTCGCTGCACCCGGTATCCCGATTCAACCCGCTCCAATAGTGTCTGCCCCTGGTTGGCCGGAGGAGACCGGCCGAGGGAGGAATCTTCATGGCATACAGGCTTGGACTGACAGGTTTGGCTCTACTGGTGGGCGCGGCGCTGACGACCGTGCAGACCGCCATGGCACAGGAAAAGGTCGTCATAGCCTCCTTCGGGAGCCTTTGGCAGGAGGTGCTGGAGACGGCGCTGGAACCGTTCGAGAAGGAAAACAACGTCGAGGTCCGCTTTACCGCGGGCAGTTCGTCCGACAACGTCACCCGCGCGATCGCGGCCAAGGCCAATCCCGACGTCGACGTGGTGATGGGCGAGGAGATGACCTTCACCCAGGGCATGGCGGCGGGCATCTTCGAGAAACTCGATCCCGCCGTGGTGACCAACCTCGCAAAGGTCGCGCCGCAGGCGAAGCTCGGCGACGGCTACGGCGTCGGCACGATCATGCAGAGCATCGGCATGTTCTACAACACCCAGGCCTACGAAAAGGCCGGCTGGGCTGCGCCGACCTCCTGGCAGGAGCTCGTCGACCGGAAGCTGTGCCACCGCGTCGGCTACATGCATCCCAACGTCTCGTTCGGCTACTATGCGCTGATGATGCTGGGCGGCGGCAAGCCGCAGGACATCCCGGCCGGCATAGAGAAGGTGCTGGCGTTCAAGGACTGCATCGAGACCGTGGACCCGTCGGGCGCCAAGCATGTCGAGCGCGCCCAACTCGGCGACTTCGACCTCGGCGTCCTCGCCCACCAGCTCGTGATCTCGCTCGCCGATCGGGGCGCGCCGCTCAAGTTCGTCATCCCGCAGGAGGGCGGCCTGCTGCAGTTCACGACCATGGCCGTCGCCAAGAACGGCCCGAACCCGGCCATGGCGCAGAAAGTGATCAACGAGCTCTTGTCCGAGCGCGTCCAGTCGATGCTGGTCGAGAAGTTCAAGGCCAGCCCCGTCAATACGGATGTTTCGGTGCCGGATGCCCTGATCGCGGCAGGCGCGCCAAACCCGAAGGACGTCTCCTCCTTCATCCTGATCGACGGCAACGTGCTTCAGCCCAATCGCGAGAAGTGGACGCAGCAGTTCGTCCGCGCGATGGCCGAATAACGCTGGTTCCGACTAGTCTTGGCCGCGTCCCGCCCGGGGCGCGGCTTTTTTCCGGAAGGTTGATCGTGACATCCCACGCCCAGTTCCCGCCCGCAAGCACGACCGACTACCTGACGCTTGACGTCGTCACCAAGCGCTACGGCGGCAAGGCGGTGGTGAAAGGCGTCTCGCTCTCCGTCGCCCGCGGCGAGGTGCTGACCATCCTCGGACCCTCGGGCTGCGGCAAGACCACGACGCTCAAGATGATCGCCGGCTTCCTCGAGCCCGACGACGGCTCCGTCTCGGTCGACGGCGCCCGCGTCGACAAGCTGTCCAGCCACCAGCGCGGTGCCGCGATGGTGTTCCAGAACTATGCGCTGTTCCCGCACATGACCGTGCGCCGCAACGTCGCCTTCGGTCTGCGCATGCAACGGAAGCCGGCTGCCGAGATCGCCCGCGAGGTGGATGCGATGCTGGCGCGGGTGCGGCTCTCCGAATTCGCCGAGCGCTATCCGCGCGAACTGTCAGGCGGCCAGCAGCAGCGCGTGGCGCTTGCCCGCGCGCTTATCATCCGGCCCAAGATCCTGCTTCTCGACGAGCCGTTCTCCAGCCTCGACGCCAAGCTGCGCAAGCAGCTCCGCTCCGAGTTCCTCGAAATCCACCGCAACTTCGGGATCACGTCGGTCTTCGTCACGCACGACCTCGAGGAAGCCTTCGCCATCTCCGACCGGGTGGCGGTGATGAACACCGGCGTACTCGAGCAGTTCGGCTCTCCGACCGAGATATTCTCCCGGCCGCGGACCCGCTTCGTCGCCGATTTCGTCGGCCACAAGAACATCTTCACGGGAGAAGCCGTGGCCTCGGCCGATGGTGGCTCCGTGCTCGCCGCAGACGGGCTGAGCATCAGGCTGCCGGCGGCCGCATCGGGAGAGGTCGATGTGTCGATCCCGGTCCATCGCGTCCGCGTCTCCCGCACTGCCCTGGACACGGGCAATGCCTTCCGCGGCGATGTCGAGACCGTCGCATATCTGGGACCGGTCGTGCAGACCACCGTGCTCGTCGGCGCGACGCGCATCGAGAGCTACCTCTCGGCTAGTCCGGAGCTTGAGACGCTGAGGTCCGGCGACAAGGTGGAGATCGGCTGGGACGTGGAGGACGCCGTCGTCATCCCTGGAGCGGGACCCGCATGAGCGCGTTCCGCCGACATCGCGCCGCCTGGCTTCTGGCACTGCCGCTCCTCGTTTTCCTGACCGTCCTGTTCGTCATCCCGGTCGGGCAGATCATGCTCCTCGGCCTTTTCCCGAAGGGCGAGGGGCCGACATTCGCCCTTTTCGAGGAGGTGCTGGCCGATCCCTTCTACCACCGCGTGGCTATCCGCACGCTTCGCATCGCGCTTCTCACCACTCTGCTCAGCCTCGTGCTCGCCTATCCCGTGGCCCTGCACCTGCGCAATGTCGGCTCGCGCTGGCAGTCGGCGATCGTGCTGATCATGGTGTCCCCGCTGCTGACCAGCGTCGTCGTCCGCACTCTCGCCTGGGTGGTCCTGCTCTCGAACCGCGGCATCCTCAACCAGGCCTTCGGCGCGATCGGCCTGCCGCCGATGCGGATGATCTATGTCGAGGGTGCGGTGGTCGTCGGCCTGACCCACGTCTTCTTCGGCTACATGGTCGTCTCGCTGATGACCTCGATCCGGCGGATCGATGAGAACCTCTACGCCGCCGCAGCCAATCTCGGCGCCAGCCGCCTGCGGCAGCATCTCGAGATCACGCTGCCGCTCAGCCTTCCGGGCGTTCTCGCAGGCAGCGTCCTGGTCTTCATTCTCGCGGCCAGCGCCTATGCGACACCGTCGCTCCTCGGCGGCCTGCGGATCTCGATGCTGGCCGTGGAGGTGTTCAACCAGGCCATCACCTACTTCAACTGGCCCGAGGCCGCGGTGATCTCGACGGGCCTCTTCGTTCTCATCGCGGCCGTCGTGTGGATCGCCACGCGGGTCGCCGAAGGCGGCCGCCGCAAGGTGATCTTCCAATGAATGCGCTTCGCTTCGAGAAATGGGCGCTGGGCATCTGGACCTCGCTGATCAGCATCTTCATGCTGGGGCCGCTCGCGATCATGTTCGCGATCTCGCTGACGTCGAACGGCTACATCAGCTTGCCGACGGAAGGCGTCAGCCTGCGCTGGTACGCCGACATGCTCAGGCAGCGCGTGTTCCTCGACGCGGCCATGAACAGCATCGTGCTCGCCCTGCAGGCGACACTGACCGCCACCGTGCTCGGCACGCTCGCCGCCATCGCGGTGACGCGCTACCGGTTCCCCGGCCGCGGCCTCATCCTGCTGCTGGCGGGAGCGCCGCTGTTCGTGCCGCTGGTGATGACGGGACTCGCCATCCTGATCTTCTTCTCGACGCTCGGCATCGGCGGGCCGGCGATCCGGCTCTATGTCGCGCATGTGTGCCTGACCGTGCCCTACATGGTGCGGATGGTGGCGATCGCGCTGGCTGGCTTCGATTGGAACCAGGAACTCGCCGCCCGCAATCTCGGCGCCTCGCCCCTGCGCGCCTTCGTGGAAGTGACGCTGCCGCAGATCATGCCCGGCGTGATCGCCGGCGCCGCCTTCGCCTTCATCATCTCCTTCGACGATGTCGGCGTCTCCATCTTCGTCACCGGCGCGGCCTACAAGACGCTGCCGGTGGAGCTCTACGCCTTTGCGGCCTTCGACCTGACACCGATGATCGCCGCGCTCGCCGTGACGATGATCGTCTTCTCCGCCGTCTTCGTGCTGCTCATCGAGCGCTTCTTCGGCGTGCAGCGGGTGTTGGCCGGCGAAGCGCAGACGGCTCCTCGCCGCGACGGCGACGGCTGACCGAAATTCTCACTCTCCATGCAGGACCAGTCATGAACCAGATCGACCTCAAGAACCGCGTCGCCATCATCACCGGAGGCACCGGCGGTATCGGCCGCTGCACGGTGGAGCGCTTCGTCCAGTCCGGCGCGACGGTGGCGGTCTGGGATCTCGACCCGGCCGCGGTCGAGAAGACCGCGGCCGATTTTCCAGGCGCATCGGGCTTCGTAGTCGACGTGACCGACGAGGATTCCGTGAAGAGGGGCGTGGCCGGCGTCATCGAGCGGCACGGCAAGATCGACATCCTCGTGAATGGGGCCGGCGTCACCAATCCGCGGACCCTGGTGGTCGACTATTCGCTGGCGCTGTGGCGCAAGATGATGGACGTCAACATGACCGGCACGTTCCTCTGCTCGCGCGAGGTGGTGCCGCACATGCAGAAGGCCGACTACGGACGCATTGTCAATCTGGGATCCGTGTCGGGCAAGGAGGGCAATCCCTTTTCGTCGGGCTATTCCGCCTCCAAGGCCGCCGTCCATTCCTTCACCAAGTCTCTGGGCAAGGAGCTCGCCCAGACCGGCATCCGCGTCAACGCGGTCGCGCCCGCCATCATCGCGACGAAGAACCTCTTCCATAGCCAGCCGCCGGAGATGCAGAAGCTCTGGGTTTCCCGCGTGCCGATGGGCCGTGCCGGCCTTCCGGAGGAGGTCGCGGCGATGATCGCTTGGCTTGCCTCCAAGGACTGCTCGTTCTCCACCGGCGGCATCTTCGATATTTCCGGCGGCCGCGCGACCTACTGAGCCGTCACAGGTCGAGGGCGGCGTAGACCGAGCCTTCGAAGCGTTCGAACAGGTCAAGCACGGCTTTGTCCGCGAAGGGCAGGATCTGGGTCATCAGCACGCCGGCGACGCCGGCGTCGCGGTCGACCCAGAACCAGGTGTTGGGCAGCCCCGCCCAGGCCAGCGAACCGGCGCGACGGCCGGTCGGAAGCGTCTCGAAATTGACCATCGTGCCGAGCCCCCAGCCCTTGGCCCTGCCGGGCAGAAGCTCGACGGCATTCGACATGGACGGGATCGCCGGATCGAGCTTCGAGACGACCATTCCGGGCGTCCGGTTCTGCGACAGCCGCGCCACCGTCTCAGGCCTGAGCACCTGCCCGCCGCCGGCCCGGCCGTCGTTCAGGAGCATCCGCAGGAAGGCGAGGTAGTCGCCGGCCGTCGAGTGGATCGTGCCGCCGCCGGAGATGAATTCACGCTCGGCCGGCAGCTTGCGCTCGAACGGGACGAGCGTTCCATCGGCCTGCCGCGCATAGACCGTCGCCATGCGCGCCAGTTGAGCACCATGCGGGAAATAGGTCGTGTCCTTCATGCCCAGCGGGCCGAACAGGTGGTCGGCGAACCAGCGGTCGAGCCGCTTGCCGCCGCCCTTCTCGACAGCCTGGCCGACCCAGTCGTGGCTTATGCCGTAGGACCAGGCCGAGCCCGGTTCGAACAGCAGCGGCAGATCGAGCGCGGCAAGCCTGGCGGTGCCGCCGGCAGGCGTGCCGGTCGTCTCGACATAACGCAGCATGTCGGCGCTCCAGACGTTCTCGGAGAAGCCCGACGTGTGCGACAGCAGATGCGCCAGCGTCATCGGCACCTCCGCGTCACGCATGACCGGGCGACCCGCTCCGTCGAAGCCGGACAGGATCTGTCGGCGCGCCAGCGCCGGCACGACCTCTCCGATCGGCGTGTCGAGCGGCAATCTGCCGTCCTCGACCAGTTGCATCGCCGCAATCGAGGTCAGCGCCTTGGTCATCGAGGCGATCCAGAAGATCGTGTCGAAATCGACGTTCCGATCGAGGCCGCCCCGCGCGAAACGGTAGACGACACCGTTTCTGTCGCTGACGCCCGCCACCAGCGAGGGCAGCGCCCCGCCACCGATGGCCGCTCCGAGAAGATCGTCCGTCCTGCGCCAGTTGGCCATCGTGCCTCCCTCCTTTGGATGAGCCGTCATAACAGGCTACGGCCGGCGCATCGCGCCCCCGACGCATCGCGGCGGAGCAAGCAGCTTGCCAGCCGGCGAAACGATGGCTCCTGCTTCTTCCTTTATGGTGCGCCCCGAAGGAAGCAGGAGTATCCGGCATGGCGAAGGCAGAAGCGGTGCGCTACGGCGTTGGCGTGGTGGGTGCGAATCCCGAGCGCGGCTGGGCGCTTGCGGCGCATCTGCCGGCCGTCGGGGCGATCGACCGGCTCGATGTCGCCGCCGTCGCCACGACGCGCATGGAGACGGCCCGCGCCTCGGCCGAGCGCTTCGGCGCCGCAAAGGCCTATGCCGACTGGCGCGAACTGGTCGCGGACCCGGCCGTCAACATCGTCGCCGTCTGCGTCAAGGTCGCCCACCACCGCGAGATCGCGCTGGGCGCGATCGCAGCGGGAAAGCATGTGTTCTGCGAGTGGCCGCTCGGCATCGATGCCCGCGAGGCCGAGGAAATCCGCAGCGCCGCCGACAAAGCGGGCGTGACCACCATGGTCGGTCTGCAGGGGCGCGCCTCGCCTTACCTGGAAACGGTGCGCGGGCTGGTCGCCGAGGGAGCGATCGGCAAGCTCGTCTCGGCGACGCTTGTCTCTTCGCTCAACAACTGGGGGCCGCGCCTGCCGGCGTCCGAGGCCTATCGCACCAAGAAGGAGAGCGGCGCGACGGGACTCACCGTGCCTGGCGGCCATTCGCTCGATTCCTTCTGCCACATGCTCGGGGCGTTCTGCGATCTCACCGCCCTGGTGACCACGCAGCATCCGCTCTGCGAGATCGTCGAAACCGGCGAGATCATGGAGGTGACGGCCCCCGACCAAGTGCTCGTGACGGGCCGCCTCGTCAACGGCGCGGTCGCCACCGCCCACATCAAGGCGGACATGGCGAACCCGACCGGCGTGCGGCTGGAGATCAACGGCACCGATGGCGACATCGTCGTCACCACCAGGCCGCCCGTGGGCGTCTCGCCGGTCGGCATCCAGCGCGTCGAACTCGACGTGGCCATCGCGCGCCGCCGCAAGAAGCCGTTCGAGCCGGTCGCGGTCGAAACGGCCGACCCACGCCTTCCTTCTGACCTGGCGGGCCCGCCATACTACACGGCCCGGCTCTACCTTCGGCTGATCGATGCGCTCGATCACGGCCGCGCTCCCACGCCGTCTTTCGCCGACGCGGTGGCGACGCACAAGCTCCTGGAGGCGATCCAGGCGGCATCGGACACGGGAACCAGGCAATCACCCTGACGCCGGACGCGACAGCCAGTCGCGCAATTCGGCGCCGTGCTCGTCGAGCGTCGGCGGCGCCTCGAAGCCCGGAAAGCGCTCACCGTCGAAGGCGATGGGGCTGGCGATGCCGCGCACGTCACCCTCGGTCGGGTGGCTCGCCTTCATCTCGATGCCGAGATGCCTTGCCTGCGGTTGGGCAAGCGCGTCGGGCAGGCTGTGCGCGGCAGCATGCGGCACGTCGTGTCTGGTCATCAGATCCAGCCACTCCGCCAAAGGGCGCTGCCGGAACACCGGCTTCAGCACGTCCTCCAGCGCGTCGTAGTTCGCGATGCGCTGGAGCCGCGTGGAAAAGCGCGGGTCCGTCGCCAGGTCGTGGCGGCCGGTCGCCGTGAGCAGGCCCTGCCAGAATTTCTCCGGCGAGGACATGTGAACGGCGAGAATGCGGCCGTCGGCGCATTCGAAGGCAAAGGACTGCGAGATGTGCGAGCGATGCGCCGGCGCGGGCGGCACACCTTTCTCGAAATAGTGCTGGTAGGGCTCGCTGGCGAAATGCGCCGCGGCCGCGACCATCGCCACCTCGACCAGCGCGCCCTTGCCGGTCGCATGGCGGCGGTTGAGCGCGGCGAGGATGCCGTTGGCGGCGTAGAGGCCGGTCACTACGTCGGCCACCGCCGGTCCCTTGATCGTCGTGTCGCCCGGCGAGACGAACAGGCTGAGGTAGCCGGACGCGGCCTGCGCCACGGTGTCGTAGGCGGGCCGCTGCGCCTCCGGCCCGTCGCGGCCGAAGCCGGTGATGGCGCAGTAGACCAGCCGGGGATTGACGGCGCGCAGCCGCTCCGCGCCGAGCCCGCGCTTCTCCAGCGCGCCGGGGCGCGTGTTCTGGATGAAGACGTCGGACCGGCGCACCAGTTCCTCGATCAGGCTTCGGTCGCCGTCATCGTCGGGGTCGAGCACGATGCTTTTCTTCGAGCGGTTGAAGGCGCGAAACTGCGGTCCATAGAGGCCGCGCTCGAAGCTGCGGAACGGATCGCCGCCGCCCGGCCGCTCGACCTTGATGACCTCGGCGCCGAGGTCGGCGAGCAGCATCGCCGCGAAGGGGCCGGTGATGAAGGAGCCGACATCGACGACGCGGACGCCCGTGAGCGGACCCGACATCGCGGCCGCCTTAGCCGGCTGCCGGCTGAGGGCGGACGAAGACGCGCCGCACCTCATGCGAGGCAAGCTTCCACGCCTTGTCGGTCAGCACGAAGCGGCTGATCCAGTCGCCGAGGCTGAACGGCGGGTCGAAGGGCAGCGGCAGGCCTTCGCCGCGCGCGTTGTAGAGCAGGTAATAGGCGTGACCGGTGGCCTGGCGCCCGTCCGGCCCCGGCGTGATCGAGACGGTGGTCAGCAGGTGGCGCATGACGGTGCCCGACGGCCGGCCCTCGACGATGCGTGGAATTTCGGCGGCGCCGCTCAACAGCGTATCGCCTCTCTTCAACACGCCGTCGCTTGTGAAAAGCCGGGTCATCGCCGCGGTGTCCCCGGCGTCCACGGCGACGGCATAGTCGTCGAGAATGGCCCGGCAGGCGAGGCGGATCTGGAGGTCGGCGTCGGTCATCGCCGTTCGGTGCCACGCGCGGCAGGCCCTGTCACCGGCATCGATGCGACAAGCTGAGTTGCGCGACATGAAACGACAACCGCCGACGTTGTTTTCACCTCGGGAGAAGATGTCGTTCACGCCCTGCGCATTTATCCGCCGCGTGGAGCGATGTTAGCGTTCGACGAACCTCGACGACCATGACGTCATGCGGCGGCGCTGCCGTGCCTGCGCGGTGGAATGTTGCGTCGGGCCTGGGAGAGAGAAGCTTCACGAATGATCTTTGCGACCATCCATGGTGAGCGCGTGCCGGCGCTTGGCTTCGGCACATGGCATCTTCGCGGCGACGCTGGCTGCGACGCCGTGCGTTACGCGATCGACGTGGGCTACCGTCATATCGACACGGCCGCGCGCTACGAGAACGAGGCGGAAGTCGGCCGCGCCGTCGCTCGCTCCGGCCTGCCGCGGTCCGACTTCTTTGTCGCGACCAAGCTGCATTATCTCGAACTCGACCCCGACCAGATCGAACGCCGCACCGTGGAGGGTCTCGAGCGCCTCGATATGAGCCAGGTCGACCTGCTGATGCCGCACTGGCCGAGCCCCACCTATCCGGTCGGCCCGATCATGCAGGCGCTTCGCGAGGTCCAGAAGAAGGGTTACGCCCGCCACATCGGGATGAGTAATTTTCCGGTCGCGCGGATGCGCGAGGCGGCCTCGGCCTTCGGCGCGCCGCTGTTCGGCAACCAGGTCGAATACCATCCTTTCCTCGACCAGACCGCGATCCTCCGGGAATTGCGCGGCGAGGGGATGCTGCTCACCGCCTGCATCCCGCTGGCGCGGGGGGCGATCGTCGGCGAGCCGGTTCTGGAGGATATCGCCAGGGCGCATCGCCGCACGACGGCGCAGGTGACCCTCCGCTGGCTCGTGCAGCAGGAGGGCGTGATCGCCATTCCCAAGTCGGGACAGCGCGAGCGCATCAAGGACAATTTCGAGATCTTTGACTTCACGCTGACCGCCGAGGAGATGGCCCGCATCGGCGCGCTGCGCGGCGGCCGGCGGCTGGTCGATCCGGACTGGGCGCCGGTGGTCTGGGATCCGCCCGCGGCCCGACCCGCGCCGGTCGCCTGAAACGAGCCGAGACAAAAAAGGGAGGAACCGATGAAAGCTCAAGTCTGGAAAGCAGCCGCCGGAGCGGTCTGCGGCCTTGCGCTCGCCTGCGGCATCGCCGCGGCCGAGCCGCAGAAGATCAACATCGCCTTCGTGGTGCCCGACGAGGACATACTGGGCCAGGCCATGCATATGATGGCGGACTATATGGAGCGCTCGCTGCCGGGGCGCTTCGACGTCGCCGTGCACGGGTCGAGCACGCTTTTCACGCAGTCGCAGCAGATCCCGGCGATGCAGCGCGGCAATCTCGACATCGGTTTCGTCAACGTGTTCGACGTGTCGCCGAACCTGCCGGAAGCCTCGATCCTCACCGCCGGCTATCTCGTGCGGGACGTCGAGCACTACTGCGCGATCCTCAACTCGGATTTCGGCAGGAAGCTTCGCGCCGACATCGAAGCGAAGATGAACATCGTGCCGCTGAACCAGGCGCTGATCGGCAGCCGGACGCTCGTTCTGCGCAAGAAGCAGGACGTGACCAGGCCGGAGGACCTCGCCAACATAACGATGCGCGAGGTCGGCAACGAAGCCTTCCAGTTCCTCGCCGAGGCGCTGGGGGCCAAGCCCACGCCGATCGCCTTCGGCGAGCTCTATCTCGCCCTGCAGACGGGCACGGTCGACGCCTTCGCGGGCTTCTCGACCGCGATGAAGTCGACCAAGTTCTACGAGGTGACCGAACAGCTCGTGGAGACAAACCACCTGCTCGGCGTCGACCTCATCGCCACGTCGAAGAAGTTCTGGGATTCGCTGAGCGACGAGGAGAAGCAGGTCGTGAAGGAAGCGGCCGACGTCGCCTCCGCCTTCACCATCACCAACCGCAAGCGCGCCGAGGCACGCGCGATCGCCGAACTGACCGGCGAGCTCGGCATGACCGTGACGACCCCGGACGTCGCGCCGTTCCGCGCGCGGATGAAGGAAAAATACCTGGCGTCGAAGTTCGCGCAGGCCTGGCCGGCGGGCCTCTACGAGCAGATCGAGGCGCTGCCCTCCGATCCCGGCTGCACTCTGAAGTAAGCGGATTTCACGCCGCCCTCGCGAGCTGGGCATTCCCCTGGAGCAGAGCATGTCCGAGACAGGCGAGACACCGACCGCGCGGATTCTGCGGATCGTCACCATGGCGGCCGATTATGTCGCGGCCGCCATGCTGCTCGTCATCTTCGTGACCCTGGTCGCCCAGACCTTCATGCGCTACGTGATGCGCTCGCCGCTGTCGACCTCCCAGGAACTGGCGACAATAACCTTTCTCTGGATGGTCTTCTGGGCTGCCGGCACCACGATCAGGTTCAGCGAGCACATCCGGTTCGACATCCTCTACAACGCGCTTGGACCGCAATCGCGCAGGATCATGGCGATCCTCGCCAACGCCTTCTATCTCGTGATCTTCGTGTGGGCCGGCAAGGCGACCTGGGACTACTTTCTCTTCCTGGAGACGCAATACACCGGCTCGCTCGCCATCTCGTACCAGATCGCATTCTTCCCTTACTTCATCTTCTTCGTCGCCTTTCCGCTGAAGATCCTGGCCGCGATCGCGAGCCTGGTCGGCCGGGACTGGCGGCAGGCACTGTAGGGCCGCCGATGTCTACCGCGCTGATCTGGATGCTCGTCGCCCTGGTGACCACCACCGCCATGGGCTTCCCCGTCGGCTTCACGCTGTTCGGGTCAGGAATCCTCTACTTCATCCTGTCCGGCCAGGACCCGAGCTATGCCGGCGAACTCATCCTCCACGGCCTGGCTGCTTCCTTCGTGCTGCTGGCGGTTCCGCTGTTCGTCTTCGCCGCGCGGCTGATGAACGATGGCGGCATCACCGACCGCCTGCTTCAGCTCTGCATCGCGCTGGTCGGGCGGCGGCGCGGCGGCCTCGCGCACGTCAACGTCATGACGTCGCTCGTCTTCTCGGCCATGAGTGGCTCGGCGACCGCGGACGCCGCCGGCGTCGGTCGCGTGCTGATCCGCATGATGGTCGAGGGCGGAGGCTATACGCGCGGCTTCGCGGCGGCGGTCACCTCCGCTTCGGCAACGATCGGGCCGATCTTTCCGCCCTCGATCATCATGGTCTTCTACGCGCTGGTGACGTCCACGTCGGTCGGCGCTCTCTTCATGGCCGGGGTCGTGCCGGGAATCCTGATGACGGCGGCGATGATGCTCATGGTCGCCTGGATCGCGCGGCGGCGGAACTATCCCACGATCTCCCTGCCGGCCGGGGCGCGGATCGTGAGCATCCTGCTGCGCTCCATCCTGCCGATGCTGATGCCGGGCATCCTGCTTGGCGGGATCTACAGCGGCGCGTTCACCCCGACCGAGGCCGCGGCGGTCGCGAGCCTCTATGCCCTCCTGCTGTCGGCGATCGTCTACCGGGCACTTGGCCTACGCGAGATATGGGACGCGCTGATCGAGACCGCCCGCGTCACGGCGATCATCACATGCGTCTTTTTCGGCGCGTTCGTGTTCAGCTATATCCTCACCGTCGAGCGCATTCCCGCGGATATCGCCGCCTATTTCCAGGCAGCCGACATTTCCGCGGTGACGTTCCTGCTGTTCGTGAACCTGCTGCTTCTCGTGCTCGGATGCTTCATGGACGCCTCCGCGATCATCCTGGTGATGGTGCCGCTGCTGATGCCGACCATCCACGCGCTCGGCATAAATCCGGTTCACTTCGGCGTCGTCGTCACGTTCAACGTCACCATCGGCCTCGTCACGCCGCCCTACGGAATGATCCTCTTCGTCGTCAGCGGCGTGAACAGGATACCGGTGAAGGACATACTGGCCGAGATCTGGCCGTTCATAGCCGTGCTGATCGCCGTGCTTGCCGTCCTCACCTACGTGCCCTGGTTCTCACTCGCCCTGCCGCAGTATTTCGGCTTCGTCCGCTGAGGCGCCTGCATCCGCAGAGCGGGCGCTTCGGCCGAACCGACGGCGGTCAGCCGATCAGGCGTCCGCCATCGACCGGCAGGACCACGCCGGTGATGAAGGAGGCCTCGTCGGAGGCGAGATACACGGCCGCGGCTGCGATGTCCGCCGGCTCCGACAGGCGCCCGAGCGGGAAGGTCTCGACAAGCTGGCCGTAGGCCTGCTCCGCCCGTTCGCCCGCACCGAAGATCGCATCGAACATCGGCGTGCGCGATACGCCCGGCGCGATCGCGTTGACACGGATCCTGTCGGCGGCGAACTCACCCGCCATCGAATGCGTGACCGAGATCACCGCCGCCTTGGTGGCGTTGTACCAGGTCATGCCGGGACGCGGCCGGATCGCCGTCACCGAGGTCATGTTGATGACCGAGCCGCCGCGCTCGCGCATCAGCGGCAGGACGTGGACGATCATATGCTGGATGCTGAGCACGTTGACGGAAAACAGCCGCTCGATCTCGGCGACTTCCGACTTTGCCGTGCGCTTCGGCCGCTGCGAGATGGCGGCGTTGTTGACCAGGATGTCGACATGACCGTGGCGCGCGCGGGCGTATTCGGCAAGCGCGGCCACCGAAGCGGGGTCGCCGACGTCGCAGGCGCGCGCGCTCGATCCGTTGCCCAGGGAGGCCGCGATCGCGGCTGCCTTGTCGCCGGCAAGGTCGGCGCAGATCACGGTCGCGCCCTCGCCTGCGAAGCGCGTGGCTATCGCGGCGCCGAAGCCCGAGCCCGCGCCTGTGACGATGGCCGTCTTGCCATGGAGCCGCCCGGTCATGTCTTTTCCGGCGAAAAGGATTGGATGAACGGCCCCAACCGGACCGGAAGGCCGGTGCGCTGGCTCTCGATCGCGGCGAAGATGATGGCGGAAGTCTGGACGTTGGCCGAGACTTCGCTTTCCAGCGGCTTGCCGCCGGCTCGCCATTCGGCGAAGCGCTCGATCAGCCAGTGGTTGATCCATTTCGGCTGCTGCAGCAGCGGAATCTTCTGGCCCGACCCTTCCTGGTGCTGCTGCCGCCAGATGTCCTGGCGCACGAACAGCTCCAGGTCGCGGTGGTTGAGGATCGCGGTGCCGAGCTCACCGTCGACGCGGATGTATTCCTTGTAGAAGGTGTTGAGGCCGACGGCGTTGGAGCACGAGCCCTCGTAGACCGCGCGCACGCCGTTGTCGAAGCCGAGCGTCACGATCGCATCGGTGTCGCCCTTGTACTCGGCCCAGTCCGGCCGCCAGGTCGTCGCGGTGACGCTGGCGCATGGCGCGCCGGCGAGGTCGGCGATGATGTCCATGTGGTGGATCGATCCCTCGATCAGGAGCGGGTGCTCCATCTCGTGGCGAAACAGGGCGCTCCACGCCATGTGCTGGCGCATGTCGCCCTGGAAGCGCATGCCGATGGCGTTGATGCGGCCAAGCACGCCCGATCCGACGACGCGGCGCAGCGTCTGCTTGTCCTGGTCGTAGCGGTGGCTCATCGTCACCGCCATCTTGCGGCCGGCCTCGCGCACTTTCTTCTCGATGCGCAAGGTTGCCGCCATCGTGTCGGCGATGGGCTTCTCGCAAAGCACGTCCAGCCCATGGGCGATCGCCGCGTCGATCACCTCCTCATGATGGGCGGGCGTGACCGCAACGGTGCAGAAGTCGGCGGGGAAAGCGGCCATCGCGGCGGCCGCATCGGTGAAGGCGCGCTCCGGCGGCAGGCCGAGCGCCTTTCGGCCGATCTCGAGGTTTTCGGAATTGCGGTCGACCACCGCCACGACCTCGATCGTGCCGTCGGCGATGTTGGTCTTCAGGAATTCCGTACACCAGCGTCGTCCGAAGACGCCGACGCCGACATGGATGACCCGCTGGGGCGCTTTGCTCATGGTCTCTCTTTGCCTCGTATCTGAATGGCCGCGGCCGTCACCGGTGCTTCTGGGGGTGCTTCTGATGGCTGGCGAGGAAATTGCCGATGCCGCCGACGGTTGCCGCGTTGCCGGTGCCGGCCTTGGCCCGCGCGGTCGCCGCGCGGATGCCCTCATCATAGCTCAACCGCTCGCACTCGCGCACGAATGCCTTGATGCCGGAGAGCGCCAAGGGATCACCGGCGAGGAGGTCCGCGACCGTCGCCTCGAGCGCTGCGTCGAGGTCGACGGCGGGCGTCGCTCGCGTGACGAGACCGAGGCGCACCGCCTCCGCGGCCGTGATGCGCCGCCCGGTCAGGATCAGATCGAGGATGGCGCGCTGGGGCAATGTGTTGAGCATGGTCGGCGCGGCGCCGTAAGGCACGATGCCGTGACGCACTTCGGGATAGCCGAGCTGCGCCGTCTCCTCGGCGATCGATACGTCCGCCCAGCTCGCCAGCATCGCCGCGATCCCATAGGCGAAGCGCTCGACCACCGCCACGACCGGCTTGGGCGAGAAGTAGGTCAGGCGGTTCATCTCCTCCATGAAATCGTACATCCTGTCGATCTCGCCGCGCGACGCCTTTTGCAGCGCGCTCAGGTCGTGGAGGTCGCGGCCGGCGCAGAACACCCCGCCACGGCCACGCAGCACGATGATGCGGCAGTCCTCGTCGGCGGCGAGCGCGGCCATCGCGGCGCAGAGCTCGCGCACCATGACGTTCGACAGCGCGTTCTGCCGGTCGGGATTGGAGAGCCACAGCGTCACCACGCCGCGCCCGTCGCGCTCGATGTCTATACCGCTCATG
Organism: Mesorhizobium sp.; assembly: GCA_027492275.1. Taxonomy (GTDB): domain Bacteria; phylum Pseudomonadota; class Alphaproteobacteria; order Rhizobiales; family Rhizobiaceae; genus JAPUFC01. The sequence continues at coordinate 105,125 of JAPUFC010000003.1, forward strand.
CCCTGTCCTGCCGATCCGGTCGCAAGACCGCTTCTCGCGCAGCATTCGCGCCTTGTCCAACAGCCCGCTACTTTGCAATGTCGGAATTTCCTTATTAATATCAATAGGATGAGCAAGCCGTTGCACGGTGTTCAAAGATGCTTTTCGCCTCGCGGCGATTGGCCCCCCGCCGGTCATACCCTATCGCCGGTGCACATTCGCGCCGATCGGGAGAACGACATGGATCTCGAGCAATTCAAAGTTGAGATCGAGGACGGGGTCGCCACCGTCACCTTCGACCGCCCGCCGGTCAATGCGCAGAACCGGCGCACCCGCGAGGAGATCACCTGGATCTTTGACACGATGAGCGACGATCCCGCCGTGCGCTGCGTGATCCTGACCGGCTCGGGCAAGGTCTTCTCGGCGGGCGCCGACATCAAGGAGCGCTCCGGTATGTCGGCGAAGTCGGGCGATTATATCCGCCACAACCGCATCACGCGCGAGAGCTTCTACGCCATCCGCGATTGCGTCAAACCAGTGATCGGCGCGATAAACGGTCCGGCGATCGGCGCCGGCTTCGCGCTGATGGCCAATTGCGACATCCTTCTCGTCGCGGATACCGCCTTCGTGCAGATGCCCGAAATCGACGTGGGGCTGGCCGGCGGGGCCAAGTTCCTGGAGATTTTCCCGCGCTCCAAGGCTCGGCTCATGTATTTCTCCGGGCGACGCGTGCCAGCGGCGGAACTCTACCGCCTCGGCGTCGTCGAAGCCTGCCTGCCGGTCGACCAGTTGCTGCCGGCCGCCAGGGAGATCGCGGCCGAGATCGCGGGCAAGAGCCCGACGACGGTGGCGCGGGTGAAGCACTCGTTCAACGTGGTCGAGGAGATGCCGATGCGCGACGGCTACCGCTTCGAACAGGGCGTCTCCGCCGAGCTGTCGCTTACCGACGATGCACGGGAGGCGCAGCGCGCCTTCGTCGAGACGCGCGCCGGGCGAAACCGATAGTTGAAGCAGACCGGCAACGACACGGGATCAACGCCACGCGGCGCTTGTCTGTTTCGCCGATCCATGCTTTCCTTTACGGAAACCGATGAAATCTGCCGAGTGCCGAACGCCTGCGTCCCTTTGCCCGCGGTGAACGGCCTCTATCCTGGCCTCGCGCTTCGCGGATATAGTGGAGAAGGAGTCGGAATGTCGTTCAAGGCCAACCGGCGGCGTCTCCTCGCACTCGCTTCGCTCGCATTGACGGCGCCCGCCACCCTGGCGCGCGGCCAGGGCAGCGGGGACTACAATTCCCGGAACCCTTCGCGGCAGCAGGCGGCGCCGCCGCAGCCCGAGCCTCTTCCCGATGGCATCCCGCAAAATCCGTATGAGGATGTGATCAAGGATATCGGTCCCTGGCATATCGTTTCGGCCGGCAATCAGGCACGGGCCTGGATACCGGCCGAGCGCCTCAAGGTTTTTTCGGGCGGCGTCGAGACCACGACGGTGGGCGGCGGCAGCATGCAGGCTGTCGCCGACGACATCGCGGTCCTCGACAAGACTGGAAAAGTCGTTCGCCCAAATGCCGGCCGAAAGACTGCCCAGCCCGATACGCGCCCCAAAATCCTGATCGGCGGCAAAGGCGAGCTGACGCTTCAGTACTGGTCCACCGGGGAAGGCTATTCCGGCCTGCTGCGGATCAGCACCACCAGCAACAACCAGGGTGCGATGCCGGTCACGATCCTTGTCGACGACAAGCCGCTGCGCACCCTTACCGTCCAGAGTTTCGAGGACATCAACGCCGCCGATCTGTTCGGCGCCGATCTCGCGGGTCTCGCCGCCGCCAGTTCGCTCAAGGCGACCGCCGAGATCGGAGACAAGACGTACACCATCTATGAGGTGGCGCTGGCCGGAACCGCCGATGCGCTGAAAGAAATGAGGTTTGTACCGGACTACAATCGCCGCGTCCGTGGGCTCGGCGTCGAACCGCCAGGCGCGCAGAACACGCCGAAGCCTGCGCAATGCTTCCTGACGACCGCCTGCTGCGAACTCGTCGGCCTCGACGATGATTGCTTCGAGCTGACGGCGCTGCGCCGTTTCCGCGACCGCGTGATGATGGCGGACGCGGCCGGCCGGCGCGACGTCGCGCATTACTACGAGACCGCGCCGGAAATCCTGTCAGAGATGCAGCGCCGCGGCGAGACGGCTCGCCTGCGCGGCCTCTATTTCAGTTCCATCCTGCCCTGTGCGGTCCTTGCGACGCTCGGCTTCGAACGCCTGACGCGCCGGCTCTACGCGCGCATGATGGGCCGGCTCGCAGCCCGCTACGCCTGAGGACATGGCGCGCTGTTTCATAAGCGCCTTCGGTCAATCGCTCGCCATTCCGATGCGGGGGGCGAACCGCGATGGATTGGGACGCAAGTCGCCATCCACGGAATTTCACTTTACGAGCGCGCTGCCGGCCTAGCGCCGCGTCGGCTTCTGGTCGACCCACTCCCAGCGGTCGGCGAGCACGTCCTCGATGGTGATGCCGTCGACCGGCTTGCCATAATGCGCGTCGACCTGGACGATCTGCAGCACGCAACCGAAGGCGCTCTTGGGGCTGATGTAGGCTTCCTTCCAGCCGGGCGCGGAAAAGTCCTCGTCGACGACGCGGAAACCCGCCGCCTTCAGCCTGTCGGCCGTTTCCTTCACGTCACGCACCAGGATGGTGACGTGGTGGATGCCCTCGCCACGCTTTTCGAGGAAATGGTGGATCGGGTTCTCGCCGGTGGGCTGCAAAAGCTCGATCTTGCCGCCGTCGGGGAACTGCACGAAGGTCGTGCGCAGCCTGGCCGCATGGTTGATGCCGCCGGCGACGATGCGGGCGCCGAGGAATTCGGTGAACAGCCGCGTGGCGGCCCCCAGGTCGCGCACGGCGATGCCGAAATGGTCGATCTTGAGCGGCGGGATGAAACCTTCGGCCTCAAGCGTCTTCAGGCCGGCGGCGATGTCGTCCGTGGCTGTCCTGTTCATGGTCCTGGTCCGGATGCTGGAGGTCAGCGGGCCGACAGCCCGCCGTCGATGGTGAAGGTCTGGCCGGTGATCCAGCGCGACTCGTCGCTGGCGAGGAACACGACGACGGAGGCGATCTCGTCGGGCGTGCCGACGCGGCCGAGCAGGCCGGCCTGCGCGGTCCTGGCGATCACCGTGTCGCGCGTGGCGTTTTCGACTCCGGCGGCACCGCCGCGCAGCGCGATGGTGGCGTCGAGGAACCCCGTCGGCACCATGCCCGGCGCGATCGCGTTGACGCGGATGTCGTGCTTGCCCAGATCGGCGGCGGCCTGGCGGGCGAGCGCCATCACTCCGCCCTTGGAGGCCGCATAGGGGGCGGCATCCTCGAAGGCCATGAAGGCGGCGACGCTGGTCATGGCGATGATGGAGCCGGATTTCTGTTCGACCATGATCGGCGCCACGGCCTGCATGGTCAGGTAGATGCCCGTGAGATTGACGGCGATGACCTTGGACCAGTGCTCTTCGGTGGCGGTGATGACGCTGCCCGCGCCGGGGATGCCGGCATTGGCATGCACGGCGTCGATGCGGCCGAAGCGCCGGACGACTGCCTCGGCCATCGCATCCATCGTCGCCTTTTTCGTCACGTCGGCGGCGATGGCGAGCGCGGCGCCGCCGGCGGCTGCGATCTCCTTTTCCACCGACGTCGGCGCGGCGAGATCGACGCAGCCGACGCTGGCGCCCTCCTCCGCCAGCCGCAGCGCGGTCGCGCGGCCGATGCCGCCCGACGCGCCGGTGACGATGACGACCTTGCCGACGAGCCGGCCCTTTTCGCTACCAGCCATGATCATGCCCTTTCTTGTGCCGGCGCCGGGGCGCGGGTGCCGAAATAGTGCTGCGCCAGCGCATCGGCCGTGCCGAGCTCGCCCGGCGCGCCGCGCGCGATGATGGAGCCCAGCCGCATCACGCAGACCTGGCTGGCGATGGAGAACAGCCGCCGCGCATTCTGGTCGCCGACGATAACGGCCGCGCCCCTGCCGGCGATCTCGCGCAGCGTGTCGAAGAGCATTTTGGACACGGCCGGCGCCAGGCCCATCGACGGCTCGTCGCAGATCAGCACGGAAGGGCTGGTCATCAGCGCGCGGGCCACGGCCAGCATCTGCTGCTCGCCGCCGCTGAGCGAACTTGCTTCCTGGTCGAGGCGGCGGCCGAGCACCGGGAAGAGGTCGCAGACTTCCTTCAGGCGCTTGCTGCGGTCCGCCGAGGACACGAGGTAGCCGCCGAGCAGGATGTTGTCGCGCACGGAGAGCGGCGCGAACAGGCCGCGCCCTTCCGGCACGAAGGCGACGCCGAGCGCGGCGCGGCGATGCGTGGGCAAGCCCAGCAGATCCTGCCCGTCGATCAGCACGCGGCCGCGCGCCGGCACCAGGCCCATGACCGCGCGCGCCGTGCTGGACTTGCCGGCGCCGTTGGGGCCGACGATGGCCAGCACCTCGCCGCCGCGGACCGAGAAACCGACGCCGCGCACCGCGCTGATGCCGCCATAGGCGACGTCCAGATTGTCCACCCGCAGCTCAGACATCGGCGCCAACATAGGATCGGATGACGGTGGGATCGGACAGCACGGCGGCGGCCTGGCCTTCGGCGACGAGCCGGCCCTCGGCCAGCGCCACCAGCCGCTCGGCGATGCCCGTCAGCACCTCGACATTGTGGTCGACGATCACCAGCGCCATGCCGGTCTTGCGGCGCAGGCCCAGGAGCAGATCGCAGATGCCGCGCGCCTCCTCGCTCGACATGCCGGCGAAGGGCTCGTCGAGGAAGACCAGACGCGGCTCGGCGGCGAGCGCGCGCGCGATCTCGACGATGCGTTGCGTGCCGTAGGGCAGCGAGGCCGGCAGCAGATCCTGCTGCCTCTGCAGATCGCCCATCTCGATCAGCGCGTCGACGCGGCGGCGCAGGGCGGCCTCGCTTTCGCGGTGCCGCGCCTGGCAGCCGAGCGTGATGTTTTCCCGCACGGTGAGGTCCTTGAAGAGGCGCAGATTCTGGAAGGTGCGGGCGATGCCCTGCCGTATGAGCTGGTGCGGCGGGGTGCGGCCATAGTCGCGACCGTCGATGCGCATGGCGCCGCCGGAAGCCGGCAGCAGGCGCGTCAGCATGTTGAGGCAGGTGGTCTTGCCCGAGCCGTTGGCGCCGACCATGCCGAGAATCTCGCCTTGGCCCACGCCGAAGGAGACGTCGTCGACAGCAACCAGGCCGCCGAAGGTGCGGCGCAGCGATGACGCTTCGAGCAGCATCAGCGGCTCTCCTCGTTGGCGAGCGACGGGCGCAGCGCGGCGGCCGGCGCCGGCCTGGCGCGGCGCAGCGTCAGCTTCGCCATCTCCACGAGCCCGCCCGGCAGTAGCAGCACGACGGCGATCAGCAGCGCGCCGTTGAAGACGTCGCGCCATTCGGCCAGCGGCCGCAGCACCAGCGGCAGCATGGTGATGAAGCAGGCGCCGATGATGGCGCCCACCCAGCTTCCGCGGCCGCCGACGATGACCATGACGATGATCTGGACGACCAGGCTGAAGCCGAACTGAGTGGGATCGACGTAGCCGATATAGCCGGCATAGAGGAAACCGGAGGCGGCCGCGATGACGGCGCCCACCGCGCCGACGGCCAGTTGCAGGCGGAAGACGTCGACGCCCATGGCCTGGGCGACGATGGCGTCCTGGCCGGCGGCGCGAAGCGCGCGACCGCGCCGCCCCGAAGACAGGAAGGCTGCGGCGGCGGCCGACAGGACCAGCGCCGCGACGACCACCGGCAGGTCGGTGTCGAGCGGCACGCCGAAGATACCGAGCGCGCCGCCGGTGTATTCCAGATGCGAGACGACCGACTGGATGACCAGCACGAAAGCGAGCGACACCAGTGCGAAATAGAGGCCGGAGATGCGGCGCACCGGCAGCATGACCACCGGACCGAGCAAGGCCGCGACCGCAAGCGCGATCAGCAGCGCCTCGAAACCGCCGACCATCCATCTGGTTGCGCCGAGCGCCGCGGCATAGGCGCCGATCGCCATCCAGCCGATGGGGGCCAGCGAAAACGCGCCGCACATCATGCCGAGCTGGGTGGCGATGGCCGTCATGGAATAGATGCCGCAAAGCATCAGCGTCGCGGTCCACTCGGCGCCCATGTCAGGTCCTCACGGCTTCGGAGCGGCCGAACAGCCCGCTCGGGCGTGCGAGCAGCACGACCAGGATGACGAGAAAGGGCAGCGCGCTCTGGATGACGTTCGGCAGGAACAGCGTGCCGACGGTTTCGCCCAGCCCGAGGATGACGGCGCCGACCAGCAGGCCGAGGATCGAACCGGAGCCGGCCAGCACGATGATGGCGATCGCTTTCAGCATGAGGTTGGCGCCGGAATGGGCGTCGACGCTGCCCATCAGGATGGTGAGCAGCAGGCCGGCGGTGGCGGCCAGCGCTCCGCAGGCGAACAGCGTGGCGCGGTAGAGCGTCTCGGTGCGGATGCCGACGACCTTGGCCATGTCGGTCGAATAGGCCAGCCCGCGCAACGCCCGGCCGAACTGACTGTGGCGCACCACCCACCAGGTGACTGCCGTGAGCAGCAGGGCGGCGATCGAGACGATCACCTGCACGTTGGTCAGCACCAGCGGGCCGAAGCGCCAGGCCTCGACGGTGAAGACGCCGGGCGGCATGGAGACCGCCTGGTTGTTCGTCCAGCGCGCGGCGAGCGACACCAGGATGGTGGACGCGCCGAGGCTGGTGATCAGCGAGCTTAGCTCGAAATCCTCGACGCTCAGGCTCTTCATCCGCAGCGGCCAGAACGCGATCGTGTCGACGATCAAGGCCAGCACCCCGCCCGTCACCACGGCGATCGCGAAGACCACGGGCAGCGGGAAGCCGCCGGCCTGGCCCGCGAAGACCGCCGCCAGCGCGCCGAAGGTGAACATCTCGGCATGCGCCAGGTTGAGCACTTTCAGCACGCCCCAGATCACGCTCAGCCCGAGCGCGAAGAGGGTGTAGTTGCAGGCGAGCACGAGCCCGTTCAGGCACTGCTGCAGGATGAGGTTGGTCATTGCACCGCCTGCGGTCCGTCCAGGTCGGAGAGCATGATGGTGGCGCGGCCGGGCACGCAGGTCAGCCCGTCGGAATTGTCGATGCCGACCTCGAGCTCGACCTTGGTGCCGCCCGCCTCCCTGGCGACCGAGACGATCTTGCCCCAGCACTTGACCTCGGTGTTGGCGTAGACCGGGCCGCGGTTGCGGTAGCTCAGCCTGGTGACGCGGCTGTGCGGCCCGCCCCAGGCGATAAGCATCTCGGAGAGGTAGGTGGCCAGCAGGTAGTCCTGCGCGAGCGTGCTCTTGTGGCCTTCGCTCTCGGTGGCGTAGGGGTGGTCGATATGGGTGCGGTGGGCGTTCCACATCACCGCCGAGAAGCGGAACATGGCGACCGAGGTCGGCCGTTTCATGAGCGTCGTGATCGACGCGCCGGGCTGAAGTGACATAGCTGCTATCCTGATGAGAGTGCGAAAACGAGAGGGCCTTGCGGCCCGCTCAGTCCTGCTTGACGATCAGCGTGTCGCTGATGCGCATCACGACCTCGCCCTTTTGGTTGGTGCAGACGCTCTCCTCGACGACGAAGTCGAGTTCGCCGAAGCGCGGCGAGGGGCGCTTGTAGTGATTGACCGCCTTGCGCACGACCGTGACGACGTCCCCCTGATAGACCGGGCGGACGAACTCGATGTCCTGGCCGCCGCCCATCAGCAGCGCGTCGGGCTTGACCATCGAGGGGAACAGATCGCGGCCGACGCCGTCTTCCTTAAGCTCGTGCTCGGGCGGCCCGTCGGTGTAGTCGAGCATCGACGAGATGAAGGTGATCGGGGCGATCGCCTTCTCGTAGCCTGCCTTCCGCGCCGCCTCGTCGTCGAAGTAGATCGGGTCGGTCAAGGTCGACGCGTGGGCGAAACGACGCGCCGAGATGTGGTCGATCGGCAGCACGAAGGTGCGCTGCTCCTCGTGGAAGCCGGCGGGCGGCGCGGGCACCGCGCTGACATGCTTGTTCACTTCACGAACTCCTCTTTTCCGTTCTTGATCCGCACGACGGCGCCGGGGCCGATCGCATTCCTGTCCTGGAAGGTGACGGCCCCGAGGGCGCCCTCGTAGCCGGTCTTCATCAGCTCGCTCAGGCCCTTCTGGACGCACTCGCGGCTGGCGCAGCCCGAGGTCTTGAGCGCGCGCGCCACGGCCCACACGGCGTCGTAGCCCTGCGCGGCGAAGGCGAAGCCGACCTTGCCGGTCTTTTGCTGGTAGCCGGAGAAGAACTTCTCCATCGTCGGATAGGGCGAGCCGGCCGCTGCATTGGCGGTGAAAAGCACGCCTTCGGTGGCCGGGGCGGCATTGACGGCGACGCCGCCGGCGAGACCCGCCTGGCCCCAGATGACGCCCTTGTAGCCGAGCTGCCTCAACTGGGCGATCACGGTCGGCGAGCCGGCGCGGGTGACGACGCCGATGGCGTCCGGATTGGCCGCCAGCATTGTGGTGATCGCGGCGCTGTGGTCGGTCGCGGTGCTGACCGCGTTGATCACCGGCTCGGTCTTGATGCCGACGCGCGGCAGCTCGGTCGAATTGTAGGTGTTCCACAGATCGCGGATCGCCGGCACGTCGTCGTTGAACAGCACCGCGGTGGTCTTGACGCCCAGGTCCTTCAGCGCGTCGGCCATCTTGCCGGCGTAGCGGAACTGGGCGACGTCGACCTGATAGACATGATCGCCGGCCTGGGTGAGCGCCGTCAGGCCGCCGGTGTTGACCGCGATCAGAGGCATCTGCGCGCGCTGGGCGAGCGGCGCGACGGCCAGCGCATGGTTGCCGAGCGTCAGGCCGACGACGGCTACCGCGCCGCCGTCGATGAAGCCGCGCACCGCGGCGGTCGCCTGGTCGGTCGAAAGCGCGACATCGACATAGTTCACGGCCAGCTTGGCGGAGCCGAGATAGCCGCTCGAATTGATCTCCTCGACCGCGAAATCCATGCCCTCCTGCGACGACACGCCGGCGAAGGCGGCTGCGCCGGTGAGCGACAGGAGCGAGTCGAGCTTGATGGTGCCTTCGAGAGCCTGGGCGAAGGCCGGAGCGCCGGAAAGAGCGAGAAATGTGGTGCCGCACGCAAGCGCAAGGGCACGGCGAGACATGCTGAAGCCGTTCATTGGTTCCTCCCAAGAACGAGGATGTCTTCTCCATCCCGATCCTCGTTCTGCATCCAGAATACATTTACTTTCAGGTCAGTCAATGGTCTTATGAAGCGCTGCCTGGGAGCAGCGGCGAAGGGAGGAACGCCATGACGACCAATCCGGAGGCGACGACGTTGCCGCACATGATGCGGGAGGCGGCGCTGCGATGGCCGGACCGCACGGCCGCGTCCTTCCCCGACGCCGAGGTGACCTTTCGCGCGCTGTGGCGTGGCGCCGCCCACGTCGCCAATGCGCTGATCGCCGAGGGAGTGGGCGCCGGCGACCATGTCGGGCTGCTGATCCCCAACTCGTCGAGGCTGCTGGAATCCTTCTTCGCAGTGTCGATGATCGGCGCGATTCCGGTGGTCATGAACACGCGCTACCGCGCCGAGGAACTGCCGCATGTCATCAAGCACGCCGACATGGTGGGCATCGTCACCATCGCCGACACGGCGCTGAACAATGCCGGCGAGCGGATCGACTATGTCGCCCGCCTGGGCGAGGCCCTGCCGGGACTGGCCGGCCAGCGGGCCGGCGCGATCGCTCTGCCCGAGGCGCCGAAGCTCGGCTTCATACTGGCCTTCGGGCCGCGGCCGGAGCCCTGGATCGGCCGGATCGAGCCGGGGCAATCCGACGAGACGCCGGTCATCCAGGCGCGGCGCCAGGCGGTGGGGCTGAGCGACACAGCGGTGCTGCTCTACACCTCGGGCACCACGTCCAGGCCGAAGGGCGTGGTGCTGCTGCACGAGGGGCTGACCACCTCGTGCATCCGCGCCGCCGTCGACCGTCTGGCGATGACCGAGGCCGACGTGATCTGGAACCCGGCGCCGATGTGCCACATCAGCGCCTTCGTGGCGCTGATCGGATCGCTCGCCACCGGCGCGGAATATGTCTCGGCCTCGCATTTCGACGCCGACATGGTGCTGGAGCATCTGGCGCGCCGCAAACCCACAATCGCGTTCGCCAATTTCCCGGCCTTCTACTTCGGCTTGCAGGACGCTATGCGGCGCACGGGACTGTCGCTCGATTCGCTGAAGCTCGTCACCACGGCGGCCGCCCCGCCGGAGATCGAGCGCATCCGCGCGGCCTTCCCCAAGGCGTTGCAGATATCGGTGACCGGCTCGACCGAACTTTCCGGCTCGATCTGCATCAACAATCTCGACGATACGCCTGCCCAGCGCGCCGAGACAGCCGGCCCGCCGATCCGCGGCGTCGAGCTGTCGATCCGCGATCCCGAGACCAGCGAGCGCCGGCCCCAGGGCGAGATCGGCGAATTGTGGGTGCGCGGCATCTGCCTGTTCGCGCGCTACCACAAGGAGCCGGGCTCGCCGCTGACCGGCGAGTCCGAGCCCGGCTGGTTCCGCACCGCCGATCTCGGCACGCTCGACGAAGGCGGCCGGCTGACCTTCAAGGGCCGCATCAAGGACATGCTCAAGGTCGGCGGCGAGAACGTCTCGGCCGCCGAGATCGAGACCTTTCTGCTGCGCCACCCCGCCGTTGCGGTGGCGCAGGTGGTGGCCGCGCCCGACGACCGGCTCGGCGAAGTGCCGGCCGCGTTCATCGAGCTGGCGCGCGACGCAACGGCGACGGCCGAGGAGATCGTGGCCTACTGCAAGGCCGGTATTGCCAAATACAAGGTTCCGCGCATCGTGCGCTTCGTCCGCGAATGGCCAACGTCCGCGACGAAGATCCAGAAGGAGCGGCTGCGTGCCATGCTTTGAGCACGCCGTTGCGCAAGAGGAGAACGCATTTGCCTGACAATGCCGAAAAATCGGTGACGGACGCGCTGAAGGCGGCCGTCGACCGTGGCGAGCTGGACGCGGACGATCTGGCCTGGGCGCTGGAGCGGTTCGGCGACGGCAGGCGCGTGCAGCGCGCCGACCCGCAGACCAGGCGGCCGGACATCCTGGCCGCGGCCACCCGGCTGTTCGCCACCCATGGCTACCATGTGGCCACCCTGCAGAACATCGCCGACCAGCTCGGCCTGACGCGGCCGGCCTTCTACTACTATTTCAAGAGCAAGCAGAGCATCCTCGAGGCGATCTGCCGCGATTCCATCGACGAGGCGGACGACGTCATCAGCCGCGCCTTCGAGGCGAGCTATCCCTCGCGGGCGGAGCGGCTGCGCCAGACCCTCTACGCCTATGCGGCCCATAGCGCGGAGGCGTTCAGCACGGCGATCATGATGCGCAACTTCGACGAGATGTCGGAGGAGGAAAAGGTCGCGCTGAGGCTGCGACGCCGCCAGCGCGAGCAGAAGCTCGCCGACCTGCTCAGCGAAGGCGCGGCCGCCGGCGAGTTCAAGGTGAAGGAGCCGCTGATCGCCATCTTCACGATCTTCGAGGCGATCCACGCCATCCATATATGGCACGACCGCAGCGGCAGGCTGTCGCGGCTTCAGGCCAGCCGCATCATCGTCGACCAGTTGGTCGACGGTCTGGTTTAGACTGCGCAGGCGCTTCCGGCGCTCGTCGCGGCCGAGGGATCTTTCCGCGCGGACAGGCGTCCTTGTCGATGAGCCGCCGACGCCGATGATGCGTCTAAAAATCGGGCATGGACTTGCACCCAAACAGGTCATCCTGCTTCGCCGAACGGCAGCGGGCAGGACATGCCGTGGCGGCGTGAGAACGAGAAGCGTAAAAAAAAATACGCCTATTTCCCGCTTGCAGCTTCAGCGGCGAATAGCGCATAAACCGTGAATTATGACGAGATTCAGGCGATTGGGTTGGATTTCGACTGTAATCCGGTGAAATGATCTGGTGCTTTTCGACGGATTTTTTTCAGCGGCGCAACGGGAACGATTCCCTCTATGAAATTTTTGTTGCAGTAAAGTTTGGGCGGCTCCTTAATAGGGTGAAAGGAGCCTTACGAATGTTGACCAAGACCCGACCGGCAACCTCCAACGCCTCCTGCGAGAGGCTCCTCGACGGGTTTCGGCCTAGCTTCGAGTTCGAGCCGGTCAATCCGCTTCCCGAGGATGAATTCGCCGAACGGCTGCGCCACATCCGGCGGCAGGCGACCGTCGCGGGGCACGACCTCATCCTGGTCCATTCGGATTCGATCGGCTCCTACAAGACGTCGAACTCCTACCTTCGCTACATCTGCGACTGGATGCGGGAGGGCGTGCTCGTCATCCCGACCGACGACGACAAGCCGCTGGTCATGTTCTCCTTCTTCAGCAGCTCCGTGCTTCTGCCGCCTGCCGGCGAACCGGTTCTGGTCGACGAGATATGGCAGGTGGGCACCTGGGGCCGCGAGACCTACAACCGGCCGGGCCGCACCGTCGATCGCGTCGTGGAAGCGGTCGCGGCGCATCTCGAGCGCAACGGTCTTGCCAGCAGCCAGGTCGGCCTGTTCGGCGACGCGAGCTCGGGCCCGTACTGGGACGGGCTGAAGGCACGGCTGCCGCGCAGCCGTTTCGTGCCCGACGCCGGCATCATCGAGCGTATGCAGCGCCGGCGCACCAAGCGCGAACAGGAAATCGTGCGCGCCGCGGCGCAACTGGCCGACATCGGCATCCAGGCGGCCTACCATGTCATCCGGCCGGGCGTGACGGACCATGAGATCTACGCCGCCTTCACCTATGCCCAGATGTCGCGCGGCGGCGAATGGGGCGACGGCTATCAGATCGGCGTGAACCGGTACGGCACCCATTGCGGCAAGCCATACGGCCACATCGTCAGGCCCGGCGACCTGATCAACCTCTACATATCGAGCGTCAGCTATCACGGCTACACGGCACAGATCGCGCGCATGATCGCCGTGGGCGACATCACCGACAAGCAGGAGGAGGTGCTGCAGATGTGCGTCGAGGGCGTCGAGGCGGCCGCCGCCCTCGTGCAGCCCGGCGAACTCGTGTCGCGCATCGCCGATGCCTCGTTCGAGCCCTACATCCGCCGCGGCTACCTGACCTCGTCGGACAGCCGGACCATGCCCTACAACTGGCAGTCGAACGAGGACGGCTCGCCGCGGCTGGTGCAGAAGCGGCATGTCCCGGACGAGGACTGGGAGCGGCAGGGCCGCAAGCTGATGCATGTCTACCCGGCGGCGACGGGGCCGCACAACCCGAATGTCGGCCACTGCGTATCGATGGCCAAGTTCACGCCCTACAACATCGCGTCCAACAATCACGACCGGCTCGAGGAAGGCATGACTTTCGTCCTGCATTCGCAGTGGCTCGAGCCCATGGTCGCCGGCTGCAATGTCGGCAACTGCTATCTCGTCACCGAGGACGGCTGCGAGAACCTGAGCTGCAACACGCCTCTCGCCCCGCTGCGCGTGAAGGCCTGACACAAGAACAACAAGAAAATCATCAACCGGACAGAGGTGAACCGAAATGACCAGAACCAGCATCTTGAAGCATGTATTCGCCGTTGCCCTGGCCTGTGCGGCCGCCACCGGCGCCATGGCGCAGGAAAAGGTGACGCTCGTCGTCTCCAACTCGCAATGGCTCGACGCGCTGCGCGGCGAGGGCCTGTGGAATGCCGTGAAGGCCTATGAGAAGACCGCGCCGAACATCGAGCTGAAGGCGCTCGGCATCCCCTCCAAGGACTATGGCGACCGGCTGATGACCGAGTTCGGCGCTGGCGCGGGCCCCGATGTGGCGATCATCCAGGAAGGCGTTTTCTACGCGCTGGCCGACGCCGGCCTCCTGGTGGACGTCGGCGCGGCGGCGGAGGGCGTCGCGCTCAACACGACCAAGGACAACGGCATCGTCGACGGCGTGACGCTGGGCGTTCCCTGGCAGCGCGCGGCCTATGCGCTGATCTACAACAGCAAGCTTACCGAAGCCGCCGGCGCAAAGGTGCCGACCACCGTCGAGGAGCTGATCGCCAGCGCGCGGGCCGTTCAGGAGAAGACGCCGGGCTCCATCGGCTTCACCGCGCGCCACCAGATCAGCGATTTCTCCGGCTTCTACATGGATTTCCAGAGCTGGGCCTACGGCTACGGCGTCAACTGGGTCGACGGCAACGGGAAGCTGACCATCGACACGCCGGAGGCAGTCGCCGCGGTCACCGCCTTCAAGGCGCTCTACGACGCCAAGGTCATCCCGGTCGGCGACGACTTCCCCACGCAGCGGACGCGCTTCAAGGAAGGGCAGGTCGGCTACAGCATCGACAATTCCGGCGGCACGCTGAACATCGCTTCCGGCGGAACGACCAAGGGCTCCGACATCCACGCGGCGGCGATGCCGTTCGCCCATCCCGGCGCGCATCAGCAGATCTATGTCGTCGTCAACGCCAACAGCAAGCATCAGAAGGAGGCGACCGCTTTCCTGAAATGGCTGATGAGCCCCGAGGGCCAGGCCGGGCTGCGCAAGGCGTCCGGCCCCGACATGCTGGCCACGGACGTGCCGCTCGATCCCGCCTTCGTCGCGGCCAATCCCTGGGCGACGACCTTCGCCGAAGTGGCGACCAAGAGCCATTCGGTCCTGATCCCCGGCCATGAGGTGGAAACCACCCAGATCATGCGTCCGGTGATGGAGGCCGTGGAGGAGGTGCTGATCACCGGCACCGATCCCGCCGCCGCCCTGGCCAAGGCACAGAAACGCGTCGACGGCATGTTCTGAGGAACGGCCCGAGCTGCTCCCACGAGGGATAGCCGATGTCCAATCAAGCCCTGCTGGAACGGCCCGCCGCCGTTCCGGCCCCAACGAGCCGTAAAGGTCGAGGTCCGCAGGGAATCGCGCGCCTCATGCCCTATGCTTTCGTCGTCCTGCCCGCCGCCTATCTGCTGGTCTTCATGTTCTACCCGCTCGGCCGGCAGGTCTATCTCAGCCTGACCCGCACGCGGCTGGCCAACCCCAACCGGAGCGAATTCATCGGCTTCGGCAATTACGAGAGGCTCTTCGGCAATCCGGAGTTCTACTCGGTCCTGAGGATCACGCTCACTTACTCCATCATGGCGGTGGTGCTCGGCGTCGCGGTGGGCATGATCGCCGCGCTGGCGCTGAACCGGCCGTTCCGGGGCCGCACGCTGGTGCGCGGCGTCCTGCTCTTCGGCTGGGCGGTGCCGAACGTCGCCGCGGCGCTGGTGTGGCTGTGGATATTCAACGAACGCTCCGGCATCCTGAACACGGTCGTCACCGGCCTCGGGCTGGAACGCATCTCGTGGCTGACCAGCACCGACATGGCCCTGCCGTCGATCCTGCTGGTGACGGTCTGGCAGGTTGCGCCCTTCGTCATGCTCGTGATGCTGGCGGCGCTGCAATCCGTGCCGGAAGAGGTCAAGGAGGCCGCCGTCATCGACGGCGCCGACAAGCTCAGCGTCTTCCGCGCGGTGACGCTGCCGCACATCCTGCCGACGCTGCAGCTCGTTTCGCTGCTGGTCATGGTGTGGTCGATCCGCCGGTTCGACATCATCTATCTGCTGACCGGCGGCGGGCCCGTCGGAAGCACCAGCACCCTCATCGTCAAGCTGCGTCAGGTCGCCTTCGAGAACCACGACCTCGGCATGTCGAGCGCCTACGGCGTCGTCGGCCTCATGCTGGCGCTCACGGTCGCGGCGATCCACGCGCTGTTCAACATCCGTCGCCAGAGGTCGAGCTCCAGATGACCAGCAAACGCCTGACAAGCCTGCTGCACGTCGTTCTCGTGCTTGCGCTCGTCATATTCGGCGGCTTCCCCATCTACTGGATGGCGACCACCGCCCTGTCGCTCAACTCCGAGCTCTACAACACCGGCCAGGTGCCGTGGCCGCAGCTCGGCAACCTGCCGGCGATGCTGACGGATCTGACCCAGCTTCCGCTGATGCGCTGGCTTGTGAACACCGGCATCATCGCCGTCGGCACGACCACGCTCAGCCTCGTCCTGGGCGCGCTCGCCGGCTATGCGCTGAGCCGCTTCCGGTTCCATGGCAAGGGCGCGCTGGGCTTCCTCATGTTCATGACGCAGGTCGTGCCGGAGGCCCTCATCCTGGTGCCGCTCTACGCGATGTTCATTACGCTCGGGCTGCTCAACAGCCTTCTCGGCCTGGTGCTCGCAAATGTCGGCTTCTCGCTGCCGGTGGCCGCTTTCATCATCAAGGGCGCCATCGACGCGGTGCCCTACGAGATCGAGGAATCCGCGGCGGTCGACGGCTGCCCGCGCATCAGCGTGCTCACGATGATCGTGTTGCCGATCATAGCGCCGTCGCTGGCGGCGGCCGCGGTGATCTCCTTCTTCGCCGGATGGAACGAGTATCTGTTCGCGGCGACCTTCCTGAGGGACCGCGAATTGTGGCCGGCCAGCGTCGGGCTCGCCTCCTTCATCGGCCAGTACGAGACGCCGCTCTCCGCGGTGATGGGCGCGGCCCTGATCTTCAGCCTGCCGGCGGTGGTGTTCTTCCTTCTCATCCAACGCAAGATCGTCGCGGGCATCACCGCCGGCGCAGTGAAGGGATAGGTCATGCCCGACATACAGCTCAAAGACGTCACGAAGCGCTTCGGCAACTCGACCATCATTCCGCGCTTCGACGCCTCGATCAAGGACGGCGAGTTCCTCGTCCTTCTGGGCCCCTCGGGCTGCGGCAAGTCCACGCTGCTCCGCATGATCGCGGGTCTCACCGAGATCACCGACGGCGCGCTGGCCTTCGACGGACAGGACGTCACCGACTGGTCGCCCAGCCGGCGCGGCGTCGCCTTCGTCTTCCAGTCGTATGCGCTCTATCCGCATATGACGGTGCGCGAGAACATCGCCTTCCCGCTGCTGATGGACGCTTTCCGGACGTGGCACCACATCCCGCTGGTGAGCTCGATCGTCCGCTGGAAGCTCATGCGCCGTCCGGACATCGCGTCGCGCACGAACCAGATCGCCGAACAGCTCGAGCTGACGCCGCTGATGGACCGGCGGCCGGCCAGCCTGTCCGGCGGCCAGCGCCAGCGCGTCGCCCTGGCGCGATCCCTGGTGCGCGACCCCTCGCTCTATCTTCTCGACGAGCCGCTTTCCAACCTCGACGCGAAGCTGCGCACGCAGATGCGATCCGAGATATCCGCCCTGCACCAGCGCGTGCGCAAGACCTTCATCTACGTCACGCACGACCAAGTGGAGGCGATGACCATGGCGACGAACATCATCGTCATGAACGATGGCGAGATCCAACAGATCGGCACGCCCGACGAGATCTACGCGCGGCCGGCCAACACCTTCGTCGCCCGCTTCGTCGGCGCCCCGCCGATGAACCTGCTCGGCGTGCGGCGCGATGGGTCGCGGCTGGCGCTGGACGGCGGCGCCGGCTGGCGGCATCCGGGCGCCTTGCCGGCGGACGAACGGCTCATCCTCGGGCTGCGGCCGGAGCGGCTGACGCTCCTGCCGGAAGGCCGGCCGGGCATCCCCGCGCAGGTCGTGCTGGTGGAGCGGCTCGGCGCGGAGGTGATCCTAGGATGCCGCGCGATCTCGGCCGACGGGAAATCGTCCGGCGACCTCCTGCGGCAGGACCTGATCTTCGTGCGCGTGGCGGGCAACCCGCACGTCGCGCCCGGCGCGAAGGTTTCGCTCGGCTACGACGCCGATGCGGCGACCTGGTATTCGGCGGATACCGAACAGGCATTGCCGGACCCGCGTCCGGTTTCGGCGACGGCGGAGGCATGAGCGCGCAAATGATCGATTTCCACATTTCGGCCACGGGCCACAGCCTCAACTACCTGCCGGAATATGTCGCCGTCTGGAAAGGGTATTTCGAGGAGGAAGGACTCCGGGTGACCGCGGAGGTGCCGAAGCCGTGGGATCTGGTTCTCGAGGCGCTGCGCGGGGGGACGGCGCAGGCGGTGCTGGGCGGCATCTGGGTGCCCTCCATGTATCTCGGCCGCAGCACCCGCTTCACGCCTTTCGCCCAGGTCGCCGCGCGCGCGCCCCTGGCCGTGGTCGGAAGGGAGAAGGCGGAGGATTTCGACTGGACGAAGCTGCCTGGCAAGGTCGTCATGATGAAGGGCAGCAACGGCGCCAGCGTCGGCCTCTTCCTCAAGCTCTGCCTCGGCGAGCACGGAATCGATCCCGCCCGCGTCGGCTATGTGCAGGACCTCGACGGCGCGATGCTCTCGGAACTCTTTCACGGCGGCATGGGGGACTATCTCGTCATCGACTATCCGAACGCGCTGCGCATGGAGGCGCAGGGGCGCGGCCGCGTCGTGCAGCCGCTGCCGATCACCGGCGGAAACGTGCCGTGGAGCGTCTACTACGCGAAGGACGAAAGCACGCCGGAGCGGCAGGAGGTGCAGGCGCGCTTCGCCTCGGCGCTCGATCGCGGCATGAAGTGGATCAAGGCGAGCGACCCGGAGGACTATGCGGACTTCCTCGCCGCCACCTTCCCCGCCCTGCCGATCGACATCCTCCTTGCCGCCGCGCGAACCTACATCGACCATGGCATGTGGACGACGCCGCGGATCGATCCGGACGCCTATCTGCGCTGGCAGGGCGGCATCGTGGCGGGACACCTCGCAAACGCGCCCATCGCCTACGAACGCTTGATCGACCCGGTGCCCACAAGCCGCTGGGCGTGACGGCGATGAAGATCTCCGTCATCAACCCGAACACCACCGCGTCCATGACGCGCGACATCGGCACGGCGGCCGCCCGCTCGGCTTCCATGGACACGGAGCTTCTCGTGCGGCAATCGCCGCGCGGCCCCGAGGCGATCGAGGGACCCTTCGACGGCGCGCTGTGCGTGCCGGGCCTCCTGGAGGCGTTGCGCGAAGCCGAGGAAGACGGCGCGATGGCGCATGTCATCGCGTGCTTCGACGACACTGGCCTCGATGCCGCGCGCGCGCTGTCCCGGCGCCCAGTGATCGGCGTCGGCGAGGCGGCGCTTCACATGGCCAGCCTCGTCGCGCAGGAATTCTGCGTGGTCACGACGCTGTCGCGCTCCGTGCCTACGTTGAAGATGAACATCCTGCGCTACGGCTTCGAGCGGCGCTGCCCGCAGGTGCTGGCAAGCGACATTCCGGTCCTCGACCTGCATCGCCCGGAAAGCGGCGCGCGCGAGAAGCTTTCCGGTCTCATTTCGCTGGCGATGGAGAACGGGGCGGAAGCCGCGGTGCTCGGCTGCGCGGGCATGGCCGATTTCGCCGCCGAGCTGCGCGAGAGGCTGAAACTGCCCGTCATCGATGGCGTCGACGCCGCCATCCGCATGGCCGAGATGCTCGCGCGCTCCGGCCTTGCGCCTTCGAAGCGGCTCGGCTGGGCCTATCCCTCGCGCGCCGGCCTGCTCTAGTTGTTCAGTCCCGAGGTTAGGTGGCTTGGGTCGCGGCTGAAGCGGTGCGGT
>JAPUFC010000004.1 GCA_027492275.1 Mesorhizobium sp.
AACGCCGGCTCCTGTCCGAGGCGCACGACGCGCCGGCGGAGATCGAAGCCGGCGGGGTCGAGATGTTCTGAGGTATTCCGAAGAACGATCACGCAGCGTAAGCTTGACTTGCAAACAGGTGGCCACGGCTTCTTCTTTCATGGGCGGCGTCGGAACTTCCCGGTTGAGTGGCCGGCCGCATCATCCTATAGCGATACAAAACGAGGATGTTGCATGCGCGAAAAGCTGGAAGCCCTGGTGAAACGGTTGAAGGACGAGCAGCGCGCGCTGATCCATGCGCTCGCCCTGTCCGAGGCGGCGCCGAGCCAGAGCTCCCTCCAGCGCATCGCACAGCTCGAGATGAACATCGCCGCCGTGGAGAACACGCTGGACGAGTACGCGGACTAGACGCCGGCAATGTTCTTCGCGCTCACGGGATCAAATTCCCGTGTCGCGCGTTGTAGGGCACGAAGGGAACGTCAGGAGAGACCCATCATGCGTAAAGTTCTGTTCACGCTCGCGCTGCTTCTGCCCATCGCGGCATGCTCCCAGACCGAGCAGGGCGCTGCCATCGGCGGCGTCAGCGGCGCGGTCATCGGCGGCGCTGTCGCCTCGCCGCACAACCGTGCGGAAGGCGCGCTCGTCGGCGGCGCCATCGGCGCGGTCGCCGGCGCGCTCATCGGCCGGGCCAACGAACCGGGCCGCTGCTATTATCGCGACCGTTACGGCCAGCGTTACGTCGACCGTTGCCCGCGCGGTTACTGACGCCGCCAGGATTTGCCGACCAACGAAACGCCCCGCGCTCCGCGCGGGGCGTTTTGCTTTGCGGGGCAGGGTCACCGGACTGATATAAAACTGTCATGCAACTGTAATAGAGCGGGCTTAATGGCACAGCGGGCGCCGCGATGGACGCCGCCCGAGACCATATCCGGACCATCATCCGAACAGGAGCAGGCCCCATGAAGAAAGCTTTCCTCGCCGCGTCGGCTGCCGCCTTCGCGCTCGCCGCCTCGGCCGGCTACGCCGCCGCGCAGTCGCGCGACACCATCCAGATCGCGGGTTCCTCGACCGTTCTCCCCTTCGCCTCGATCGTCGCCGAGGAATTCGGCAACGCGTTCCCCTCCTTCAAGACGCCGGTCGTCGGCTCGGGCGGCTCGGGCGCCGGCCTGAAGCAGTTCTGCGAGGGCGTCGGCGCCAACACGATCGACATTGCCAACTCGTCGCGTCCGATCCGCAAGGCCGAGATCGAGGCCTGCAACAAGAACGGCGTCGCCAAGATCCAGGAAATCCAGATCGGCTTCGACGGCATCGTGTTCGCGGCCAGCGCCAGCAAGGGCGATTTCAAGCTCGAGCCCGTCCACGTCTACAAGGCGATCGCTGAGCAGGTGGCGGTCGACGGCAAGCTCGTCGCCAACCCCTACAAGAACTGGAAGGACATCGACGCCTCGCTGCCCGACCAGCCGATCGCGCTGGCCGTGCCGGCTTCCAACCACGGCACCCGCGAGGTCTTCCAGGAGCGCGTCGTCGCCGCCGGCTGCAAGAAGGCCGGGCTGCCGGAGATGGAGAAGGAAGCCGCCGAGAAGGCCTGCAACACGCTGCGCAAGGACGTCGTCGTCGAGATCGCCGGCGACTACACCGAGACGCTCGCCCGCCTGCAGGCCAATCCGGACACGGTCGGCGTGTTCGGCCTGTCCTTCTACGACCAGAACCGCGACAAGCTGAAGGTCGCGACCGTGTCGGGCGTCACGCCTTCGCTGGAGACCATCGCTTCGGGCGAGTATCCGGTGTCGCGCCCGCTGTTCTTCTACGTGAAGGGCGAGCACATCGGCGTCGTGCCGGGCATCGCGGAGTATGTCGAGTTCTTCCTGTCCGACCAGATGGCCGGCAATGGCGGCACGCTGGAAGCCGCCGGCATGATCCCGCAGCCGGCCGAGAAGACCGCCGAGGTGGTCGCCGACTTCAAGGCCGGCAAGGTCCTGACCGCCGCAGACGTCAAGTAAGCCGCCGCATGAGCCCCGGAGGCTCCGCGACAGCGGGGCCTCCCCTTCGCCCGGCGCGGCGAAGCGTCCTCATCCCAGCGCCAGCGCAGACGCTTGAAGGGTCGACCACAGTGAACTCGCTCGTCACGGCCGCCGTCCTGCTTGCCCTCATGAGTATCGCCTATCAGGTCGGCTGGTCGCGCAGCCGCGCGATCGAGGCGACCGCCGGCAAGCTGCATTCGCGCCCCGCCTACCATGGCTATCTGACGGTGGTGTGGGCCTTGGTCCCCGCGCTCGTCATCCTCGCCTTCTGGCTGATCTTCTCCCAGCGCATCACGCAGTCCTACATCCTCTCGCTGCTGCCGGCCGACATCGCCGCGCAGGGCGAGGGTGACCTGGCCACCAGCATCAGGCGCGTCCGCGACATCGCCTCCGGCTTCGGCGTCGCCGGCGAGACGGCGCCGTGGGAAAACGCCGCCGGGCAGTCGCTGCGCGAATTCCAATTGCTCGCCTTCGCCATCGTGGTCGCGGCCGCGGCGGGAGCCGGCGCGCTGGCGATCGTCTGGCTGCGCCAGCGCATCTCGCAGCGCTTCCGCGCCCGCAACGCCTTCGAGACCGTCATCCGCGTGCTGCTGATAGCCTGCTCCGGCGTCGCCATCCTGACGACCGCCGGCATCATCGCCTCGCTGCTGGCGGAATCGCTGCGCTTCTTCTCCTTCGTCAGCCCGCTGGAATTCTTCTTCTCGACCAGATGGGCTCCCGGCTTCTCCACCACCGGCAACGCCGACGGCGAATACGGCATGCTGCCGCTGCTGTGGGGCACGCTGATGGTAGCCGGCATCGCCATGCTGGTGGCGCTGCCCATCGGCCTGATGACGGCCATCTACCTGTCGCAATACGCCTCGCCGCGCGTACGCGACACGGTCAAGCCGGTCACCGAGATCCTCGCCGGCATCCCGACCATCGTCTACGGCTTCTTCGCCCTCGTCACCGTCGGGCCGTTCTTCTCGAAGGCCGGGGCGCTGGTCGGCCTCGACATCCGCGCCACCAGCGCCTTCACGGCCGGCGTGGTGATGGGCATCATGATCATCCCGTTCATCTCGTCGCTGTCGGACGACATCCTGCGGCAGGTGCCGCGCGCCATGCGCGACGGGTCGCTCGGCCTCGGCGCGACGCGCTCGGAGACGATCCGGCGCGTGGTGCTGCCGGCGGCGCTGCCGGGCATCGTCGGCGCCTTCCTGCTCGCCGTCAGCCGCGCCATCGGCGAGACGATGATCGTGGTGCTGGCCGCCGGCAACAGCCCGTATTTCCGCCTCAACCCGTTCGAGCCGACCAGCACGGTGACCGTGACCATCGTCAAGCAGCTCACCGGCGACACCGACTTCGCCTCGCCGCAGTCGCTGGTCGCCTTCGCGCTCGGCCTCACCCTCTTCACCATGACGCTGGTGCTCAACGTCGTCGCTCTGCAGATCGTGCGCCGCTACAGGGAGCAGTACGAATAGCCATGCCCGCCCACACCGCCACCGCAGCCGCGCCGTCGGACGGCTCGGCCGAGCGCCTCCAGAGGATCCGCGCCGGCCTTAGCGCCCGCCACGGCCGCGAAACGCGCTTCCGCTTCTACGGCATGCTGGCGACGGCGCTCGCCATGGGCTTCGTCGTGCTGCTCTTCGCCATGGTGCTCGCCAAGGGCCTGCCGGCCTTCACGCAGGCCAAGCTGCTGCTCGACGTCACCTTCGATCCGGCCATCGTCAAGGTCGAGCCGAAGCCGGTGCAGAGCCTCGACCAGACGCCCGCCGACTACCGGCGCGCCATGCAGGACTGGGAGCGCCAGGTCACGCTGGTCAACTGGAACAGGATCGTGGAGCAGGCGGTGCGGGCCAAGGCGCCGGATTTCCAGATCGACTCGCGCCAGATCCTCTCGATCGTCGAGAACAACGAGCGCTTCCGGCTGCGCGACCGCTTCGTCGCCGACCCCTCGCTGCTCGGCAGGACGATCCCCGTCACCATGCTCGCCTCGGCCAACGTGGACAACTGGCTGAAGGGCACCATCGACCGCAGCCTGCCCGACGCGCAGCAGCAGCTTCGCGACGATGCCCGCGCCCTGGCCGACAGGCTCCATGCCGAGGGCACGATCCGGTTCCAGTTCGCCTGGGGCCTGTTCACCAATGTCGATTCCCGCTCCGCCCCGGCGGCGGCGGGCCTGGCCGGCGCCTTCATGGGCTCGCTCTACATGATGCTGGTGGTGATGCTGCTGTCGGTGCCCGTCGGCGTCATGGCGGCGATCTACCTGGAGGAGTTCGCGCCGAAGAACCGCTGGACCGACCTGATCGAGGTCAACATCAACAATCTGGCGGCGGTGCCCTCCATCGTGTTCGGCGTGTTCGGCGCGGCGGTGTTCATCAACTACTTCCATTTGCCGCTGTCGGCCCCGCTGGTGGGCGGGCTGGTGCTGACGCTGATGACGCTGCCGACCATCATCATCGCCACGCGCTCCTCGCTGCGCGCCGTGCCGCCCTCGCTTCGGCAGGCGGCGCTGGGGCTCGGCGCGTCGCGCACGCAGATGGTCTTCCACCACGTGCTGCCCGTCACCTATCCGGGCATCCTGACGGCGACCATCATCGGCATCGCGCACGCGATCGGCGAGACCGCGCCGCTGCTGCTCATCGGCATGAACGCCTTCGTCGCCTCGGTGCCCGGCACGCCGCTCGACCAGTCGGCCGCGTTGCCGGTGCAGATCTACCTGTGGCAGGGCAACGAGAACCGCAACTTCTTCGAGGCACGCACCTCCGCCGCGATCATCGTGCTCCTGGCGCTGATGCTGGCCCTCAACGGCCTCGCCATCTACCTGCGCCGCAAGCTGGAACGGCGCGCGTGAGCCCGACCCCGAAACCGGAGACCGAGACGATGCAGATGACCTCCGCCGACGCCATCATCGAGCAGTCCGAGATCGGCGCGGGCGCCACGGTCCGCACGCCGGACAAGGAAGCGCGGCAGGTGCGTGTCAAGGCGCGCGACGTCGCCGTGTTCTACGGCGCCAAGAAGGCGCTGCACGAGGTGTCGATCGACATCCCCTCGAAGGCGGTGACGGCGTTCATCGGCCCGTCGGGCTGCGGCAAGTCGACCTTCCTGCGCTGCCTCAACCGCATGAACGACACGATCGAGGGGGCGCGCGTCACCGGGCGGATCGAGCTCGACGGCGACGACATCTACGATCCGGCGCTCGACGTGGTCGAGCTGCGCGCGCGCGTCGGCATGGTGTTCCAGAAGCCGAACCCGTTCCCGAAGTCGATCTTCGAGAACGTCGCCTACGGCGCCAAGATCCACGGCCTGGCGCGCAGCAAGACGGAGCTGGAGGAGATCGTCGTCTCCAGCCTGAAGAAGGCCTCGCTGTTCGAGGAGGTGAAGGACCGCCTGCACGAGCCGGGCACCGGGCTGTCCGGCGGGCAGCAGCAGCGCCTGTGCATCGCGCGCGCCATCGCCGTGTCGCCTGAGGTCATCCTGATGGACGAGCCCTGCTCGGCGCTGGACCCGATCGCGACCGCCAAGATCGAGGAGCTGATCGACGAGCTCAAGCAGAACTTCACCATCGTCATCGTCACCCACTCCATGCAGCAGGCGGCGCGCGTGTCGCAGCGCACGGCCTTCTTCCATCTCGGCAATCTCGTCGAGGAAGGGCCGACCGAGATGATCTTCACCAGCCCCCGGGAAAAGCGCACCCAGGACTACATCACCGGACGCTTCGGCTGATCGGGCCGGCGCGGGCATACGAGGACAGGACGATGGGCGAACACACGGTCACCTCCTACGACGAAGAGCTGGGCGACATCGACCGCCTGATCCGCGAGATGGGCGCGCTGTCGACGGCCATGGTCGACAGCGCCATGCGCTCGCTGCTGGCCGCCGACGTGGCGCGCGCGCAAGGGGTCATCGCCGACGACGCGCTGATGGACGCCAAGCAGCGCGAGCTGGACGGCCGCGCCATCACGCTCATCGCGCGGCGGCAGCCGATGGCGCAGGACTTGCGCGCCGTGGTCGGCGCGATCCGCATGGCGGGCGACCTGGAGCGCATCGGCGACCTCGCCAAGAACATCGCCAAGCGCGTCGGCGCGGTCGGGCAGACCGCCGCGCCGCGCGGCCTGTCGCACGGCATCGAGGCGATGTCGGCGCTGGTGCTGGAGCAGGTGCGCGGCGCGATCTCGCTGTTCACCGCGCATGACGCGGCCGGGCTGGAACGGCTGCGCGCCGAAGACCAGAAGGTCGATGTCGGCTACACCTCCGTGTTCCGCGAGCTGCTGACCTACATGATGGAAGACCCGCGCAACATCACGCCCTGCACGCACCTGCTGTTCTGCGCCAAGAACCTCGAGCGCATCGGCGACCACGTCACCAACATCGCCGAGAACGGCTACTACGTGCTGACCGGGACGCAGTTGTTGACAAGCCGTCCGAAGCTCGACGAAACATCGATGACCGTTCGCGTGGACTGAGCGGGGAAGGGGCGGCGATGATCGCACCGAAGGTCATGGTGGTGGAGGACGAGGAATCCCTCGGCGTCCTCCTCAAGTACAATCTCGAGGCCGAAGGCTATCAGGTCGAGGTGGTCACGCGCGGCGACGAGGCGGAGATACGGCTGCACGAGAACGTGCCGGACCTTCTCGTGCTCGACTGGATGGTTCCGGCCGTGTCGGGCATCGAGCTGTGCCGGCGGCTGAGGATGCGTCCCGAGACGGAGCGCCTGCCGATCATCATGCTGACCGCGCGCGGCGAGGAATCCGACCGGGTGAGGGGGCTGTCGACCGGCGCGGACGATTATCTGGTGAAGCCGTTCTCGACGCCGGAGTTCATCGCGCGGGTGCGCGCGCTGCTGCGCCGCGCCAAGCCGGAGGTGCTGTCGTCGGTGCTCAAGGTCGGCGACATCGTGCTCGACCGCGAGGCGCACCGCGTCTACCGCAAGAAGAACGAGATCAAGCTGGGGCCGACCGAGTTCCGGCTGCTCGAATTCATGATGCGGCATCCCGGCCGCGTCTTCTCGCGCAGCCAGCTTCTCGACAATGTCTGGGGCGAGACGATCTACATCGACGAGCGGACGGTGGACGTCCATGTCGGCCGCCTGCGCAAGGCGGTCAACAACAACCGCATGCCGGACGTCATCAGGACCATTCGCGGCGCCGGCTACGCCATTCGCGAGGAATAGCTGCGAATCTCGGGACAGAGAAGAAAAGGCCGGAACGCGTTGCGCTCCGGCCTTTTGCCTCAGCGGTAGCCCGCCGGGCAGGATGCGACGTAGATGCGGCCGTGGCGGTCGCGGTAGCGGCACTCGCCCTTGCGGGTGGCCGAGCCGAGCAGCACGCCCGACGCCGCACCCACCACGCCGCCGACCACCGCCCCGCCGACGTCACCGGTGACGACGGCGCCGATGGCCGCGCCGGCCGCGCCGCCCAGGGCGGCGTCGTTCTCGGCCGTGGTGCAGCCGGCAAGCGCCGTGGCAAACGCCAGGGCCAAAGCGATCTTCTTCATATCCTCTCTCCTCAACGCGCCGCTCCGTCATGGCGCGGCAAAACCGATGCGATCAATGTTGACGAACTAAGCCTTTTTCGCGGCGTTGGAAATCGGCCGCGACCGTGAAACCGTTACGTTCCAGCGAGGCTTCGAGCTGGCCGGCGGGCGTGACGCTCCAGAGGATCGTGGCGTCCTCGTCCTCCTCGGCGGGATCGACCGCGACGCAGACGCCCAGCACGCGCGGATAGCGGGAAGCGTAGGCGCCGATCGCCGGCTGGCGCAGTCCCTCGCAATCCTCCACCGTCTCGAACACCGGCGTCGGAGCCGGAAGCTCGCGGCAATCGGCGGTTCCGCCGGTGCACCCGACGATCAGCAGGAAGGCGGCGATGTGTTCCATGGCGGTCATCCTCTCCACCACGAAACGCCCGTGGCGGAGCGGGGTTCCGCTCCCGGCCGACGGCCTACAGCAGGACCGACAGGAAGAGGGCCGCGCCGGCCAGCGCCGCGAGAACGGCGAGCCACGGGATATTCGTCGCGGATGCCGGCGTGGCCATCGGTACGGCGGCGGCGGCATCATAGCTGCCCATCGCCATGCGGGCGGCATTCTCGAACTTCTCGATGTCGCGGATCATGTGGGCCTCTCCCGATGCTTGCGTGCCGTGAACGCCCCCGCGCCGCCCTGGTTCCCCCGTGGGTAAAGAGAAGATGAAGCGTCGTGGTAAACAGCGGGTTAAGGCTCAGTCCATCTCGAAATTGGACTTCGGCACCTTCAGCTCGTAGGTGAGGAGGCCGTTCCTGAAGGTGAGCTCCGCCGACCCGTTGAGCGAGGCGGGCACGACGCGTTCCAGCGCGACGCTGCCGAAGCGCTTTTCGCGCGCGGTGTCGTCGGCGGCTGCGCCGATCCTCTCGGTCCAGTTCAGCGACAGGACCGTTTCCGGGGCCTCGGTCACGCTGGCGGTGACGGTCACGGTTCCGTCAGGGCTGGCCAGCGCGCCGTAGGAGACCGAGTTGACAGCCAGCTCGTGCAGCGCCAGCCCGACATGGAGCGCGGCGTTCGGCGTCAGCCAGGGCCGCGCGCCGGAGAAGACGATGGCGTTTTCGGGCGTTGCCGTGTAGCGCGCGACCTGGCCAAAAAGCAGGTCGCGAAGGTCGGCGCCGCGCCAGTTGGACGACGTCACCAGATCCTGCGAGGAGGCGAGCGACTGGATGCGGCCCCGGAAGCGGGTGAGGAAGATGCCGATTGTCGGCGCGTAGCGGCCGGTCTGGCTGGCGATGCTCTGGATGATGGCGAGCAGGTTCTTCGAGCGGTGGCTCACCTCCCGCAACAGCATCCGCAGGGTCTGCTCGCGCTGCTTCTGCTCGGTGATGTCGACGGCGGTGGTGACGAGCTGCCGGACCTGCCCGTCCGCCGAGCGGTCGCCGTCGATCCACAGGTCGAACCATTTTTCGCCGTCTTCGCCGGGCACGCTGATCTCGGTGCGGCCGGGAGCGGCGCCCGCAAGCACGGCGCGCTTCAGCGTCACCACCTGCTTCGCCGCCTCTGGGGGCAGGAACTCATGGTCGGTCAGGCCCGCGAGATCGTGGCCCCGCGTCCAGGCAGCTGGAAGATTCTCCCCGCGGGTGACCAGGAGACCGGCATCCTGATAGAGGACGGACACGCCGGTGTTGCGCAGCGCGCGCAGGAGTGCCGTCTCGGATACCGTTTGCTTGCCCGTGTCACTCATGCCCGAGCGCTGCCCGTCCGCTCACTCTGATACTCAAAAAAGGCGCCGCCGGTACATGCCCCGTTGAAAGGGCCTGCCCGGCGGCAACTGGAAGCCGGTTGAGGGGTGCGGCTCCCAGCAACTGCAACTCAATGATTCCTCATGCTCGCCGGAACAGGCCCGCCAGAAGGGAGATGACCAGGAAAGCCAGGAAGATGAAGAACAGGATCTGCGCGATCCCCGCGGAGGTACCCGCTATGCCGCCGAATCCCAGCGCGCCGGCTATGATGGCGACGACGAGGAACACGAGGGCCCAGTACAGCATGGTCGATCTCCTTGAATTCTCGTTTCTGAAACGGGGAACGGGGATACCGGTTCCAGCCTTCCACAGAAAAGGCCGCTCCGTGGCGGCCTCTTTCGTCATCGCCTGGCGATAGATGTCAAGCGGCGGCCTTGGCCTGCCGGTCGAAGAACAGCGCCTGGCTGATCAAGGCCTTCACCATGTCCGGGTTGAAGGGCTTGGTGACAAGGAAGGCCGGCTCCGGCCGCTCGCCGGTCAGCAGGCGCTCCGGGAAGGCGGTGATGAAAATGACCGGGACGGAGGTCGAGGACAGGATCTCGTTCACCGCGTCGAGGCCAGAGCTGCCGTCGGCGAGCTGGATGTCGGCCAGCACCATGCGCGGCCGCGTCTTCTGGAACATGGCGGTGGCCTCGGCGTGCGTGCGGGCCGTGCCGACCACGCGGTGGCCCAGGCTTTCCACCATTTCCTCGATGTCCATGGCGATCAGCGGCTCGTCCTCGATGATCAGGATGTCGGTCGCCACCTGGCGCGAGATCTCGTTGCTGGCCTCGGTCAGCAGGGCGGCGAATTCCTCGTCGGAAATGCCCAGGATCTCCGCCGACTCCTCATGCGAGAAGCCTTCGACGGCGACCAGCAGGAAGGCCTGCCGCGCCTTCGGCGCGAGCGCCGCGAGATTGGCGGCGGCGCGCTGCTCCCAGGCCGACGGCGCGCTTTCCTGCGGCACGCGGATCGAAATGGACGTAAACATCCGGGTGAAAAGCTGGTACAGCGCGATGCGGTCGCTCGACGCCTTCGGGAAAATGCTCGTATCGGCGATGATCGCCTCAAGCATCGCCGCGACAAGGGCGTCGCCACTGTGCTGCGAGCCGGAGACGGCGCGCGAGAAGCGCCTCAGGAAAGGCAGATGGGGGGCGATGGTGGCGGACAAGGTCATTCAAGGCGTCTCCCTCAAGGACGTAGGCTGTGCAGTGCGAGCGCACTTTTCCCTCAACGCGCGCGCGCGAAAGAAAGTTCCGGAAAATTTTTCGCGAAAGGGAACCAATTTCAGAAGCCGGCGTTCCCGGCCGAAGCGTATACCATAAATGAAGCATGTGCGATCGGGGTCGCCCAAGCAGCGAAGGCAGAGCAGGCAGCGTATGGCGAAAAGAGCGGGTGAGGACGAGGTCGTCTCCGGGCGGCGCGGGAACGGGGCTTCCGATCCGTTGGGCACCAATTCCGAGATCGGGCGAAAGCTCAAGCAATATTACGACGAACTTCTTTCGGACGAGGTTCCGGACCGTTTCAGCGATCTCCTGAAGCAACTCGATACCGCGGAAACGACGCGGAAGAAGGGCTGACGGATGGCCGTCTCCAACGCGTTTCGCGCCGACCTTCTGGCCACGATACCGAGCCTCAGGGCATTCGCGGTGTCGCTCGCGCAGAATTCCGACAAGGCCGACGACCTTGTCCAGGAGACACTGGTCAAAGCTTGGGACAAGCATGAGAGCTTTCAGCCGGGCACCAATCTGAAGGCATGGCTCTTCACCATCCTTCGCAACGAGTTCTATTCGCAGATGCGCAAGCGCGGGCGCGAGGTGCAGGACAGCGACGGCATCATGACGTCGCGGCTGGCCGTGCACCCCAGCCAGCACGGCCAGGTCGACCTGCGCGACTTCCGCGCGGCGCTCGAGCAGCTTCCGGAGGACCAGCGCGAAGCGATCATCCTGATCGGCGCGTCCGGCTTTTCCTACGAGGAGGCCGCCGAGATCTGCAACTGCGCGGTCGGCACGATCAAGAGCCGGGTCAGCCGCGCCCGCAGCAAGCTGCAGGACATCCTGCAGATTTCCGGCGACACGGATTTCGGACCGGATTCGATCTCGGCGCAGGTGACCGGCTCCAACGCCGCCTGAGCCGAACCCTAAAGATCCGAGCCTGGCCGCGCGGCCAGGCTCGCCACGGCCGATAGCAGGTCCTCCGGCATGTAGGGTTTCGGCAGGACGGGCGCGCCGGGGAACTGGCGGGAGATTTCGTCCCTGTCCTGATAGCCGGAAACCAGCACGAACGGCACGCCGCGCTGCCGCAGATGCTGCGCCAGCGGAACGGTGGAGACGCCGGACAGCTTCAGGTCGAGGATCGCCACGTCGCAGTCCGGCAGGTCCTGCGGCGACACCATCCTGCTGACGATGGCGACGGTGGCGGCCCCGTTGTCGGAACATAGCTGCTCCATGTCCAGGGCGATGAGGAATTCGTCCTCGATCACCAGGATGCGCAAGCCTTCAAGCGGTAGGGACAAAAGGGGCGAATCTCCGTGGCCGCGCCAGCCAATGGAGCCGTTCGCCCGCGGCGTCATTTACAAATGACACTCCGGTCCGGCGGCAAGGCATGCGTTCGCGGATCGCCAAGGCTCGGCAAACGCGACGGGATGGCGTAGAGTTCCCGCGAGCCGACAGAATGGGGAACTTTCGGTCCGTTTCCCCATTGTGCGAAGACGTCCGAGGGATTCCAGTCAAGGAGAGACGACATGGCGACTGCCGCTTCCGGCAAGAACAACGAAACCGCCGATCCGAGAGCCAATCTGGAGGCGGATATCCGGCAGTTGAAGTCCGATATCGAGAAGCTCGGCGAGCAGCTTGCCCGCACCGGCCAGCATGGCTACGGCGCGGCGCGGCGGGCGGCGGCCGAGAGCGCGGAACAGCTTCGCGCCCAGGGCGAGGCCGCCGTTGACAATCTGCGCGCCAACGCCCGCGACATCGAGGGGCAGCTCGTCGACATGGTCCGCGAGAAGCCGATCACGTCGCTCGCCCTGGCGGCAGGCGTCGGCTACCTGTTCGCGCTTCTGTCGAGGCGCTAGCTCTTGGCCGGGATGCTCGCATCGCTGGCCGCCGCCTTCGCCTCGGGCGAGACGGCGCTGGCCGTGCGGCGCCTCCGCCGCGCGGTCGTCGCCTACTGCCTCGCCGCCGTGTTCTGCCTGGTGGGCGTGGGCTTCCTCATCGGCGCGGCCTATACGGCGGTGGTTCCCCGCTACGGCCCGCTCTACACGTCGCTGTTCTTCGGCGGCGGCTTCATCCTTCTGGCGCTAATCGTGCTCCTGATCAACAAGATGACCGGAAAGGCGCGCCGGCGCGGCATCGGCCGCCAGCGCAGGCCGGACATGACTGCGATCGGCGTCGCGGCCGTGGCTGCCGCCGTTCCGTCCCTGCTGCAACGCAAGGGCAGCGCGCTCGGGCTGGTGATCGCCCCGGTGATCGCGGCGACGGCCTACGCCATCTACAAGGAAAACAGGAAATCGAAGCCTGACCCGTTCGCCGATCAACGGTAGACGTTCGCGATCGCCGCATCCCTTGGGCCGCCCGGTTTCGCCGTGGCGGCCTTTTCATGCGCGCGTTCTGCCGCAGGCGGCCTTAATGACGTTCGCGGGGGGAACCATGCCGGGGTCGTCACGTTGTGACCCCGTGGTGCCGCGCCGGCCCTCCCCTTCGACAAGCAGGACCAGCGCGGCGGTGCAATGAGATCGTCACGCACACAGGAGAGATATCATGGTTAGGAAACTGTTGGCTACCACCGCCGTCGCAACGCTGATCGCCACGGGCGCCTACGCGCAGAGCGCGACCACCCCCGCTCCCGCCACGCCGGCCGCGCCGATGGAAAGCACGCCGGCTGCTCCGGCGCTGAAGGCCGACGGGCATCTTGCGTCCAACATCATCGGCGAGGACGTCTATGACACGGCCGCCGAAGACGCCAAGAAAATCGGTGACGTGAAGGACATCGTCATCGGCGCGGACGGCATGATGAACGCCGTCGTGGTCGGCGTCGGCGGCTTCCTCGGCCTCGGCCAGAAGGATGTCGCTGTCGAGTTCAGCGCCCTCGACTGGGCCGAGAGGAACGGCGACCGCTGGCTGGTGGCGAACACGACCAAGGAACAGCTCGAGGCGCTGCCTGCCTTCGACCGCGCCACCTACGATCCCGCCCCGGCCGCCAATACGGCGATGGCTCCGGCTGGCACGACGCCCGCTCCGGCCGATCAGACCGCGCAGGCCCCCGCCACGCCGATGCCGGCGGCTCCTGCCGCCAACGGCAGCACCGACACGATGCAGACGGGCGCGATCGACCGCTCGACGCTGACCGAACTGCCGGCTGACAAGATGACGGCCGAGGAGCTCGTCGGCTCGACGGTCTATGGCGCCAGCGACGCCAATGTCGGCAAGGTCGGCGATGTGCTGCTGACGCAGGACGGCAAGATCGACGCCTACATCATTGATGTCGGCGGGTTCCTCGGCATCGGCGCCAAGAAGGTCGCCATCGGCGCGGACAACCTGTCCTTCATGACCGACGCCGACGGCAACAAGTACCTCTACACGACCTTCACCAAGGAGCAGCTTGAGGCGCAGCCGACT
Organism: Mesorhizobium sp.; assembly: GCA_027492275.1. GTDB lineage: Bacteria > Pseudomonadota > Alphaproteobacteria > Rhizobiales > Rhizobiaceae > JAPUFC01. Next base: position 13,835 of record JAPUFC010000004.1, read on the forward strand.
TACGACGAGTCGACCTACGCCCAGCAGCGCGACCAGCAGCGCCTGATGGTGCAGTAACCTCCCGTCGGGAGAACAAAAGCCCGCCTTTTCCGAGGCGGGCTTTTTTCATGGGTACGCAGCGCCGGCAACATGGCCGGCAAGGCCGTTTTCCGTGACCTGGGAGAGCGACAGGGTGCGGTCGAGATGGCGCGCGCGCCAGGCCAGCAGGCGCTCGGCGCAATCCAGCCTGACCGGCATATGCGCCGGATCGTCCGCGAGGTCGCGAAGCTCGCCCGGGTCGTCCCGCAGGTCGAAGAGCAAGGGCGGCAGGCCGCCGCCGAAATGCACGTATTTGTAGCGCTGCCCCCGCAGCACGGCGAGGTTGCACTGCTCCGACGCGATGCCGAACCGTGTCTCGGCTTCCTGCTTCGGGACATTGCGGAAATCGAATTCCCAATGCGCTTCCTCGCGCCAGGATGGCGGCTCGCCGCCGTCGAGGAACGGCACCAGCGACGCGCCGTCGAGATGCGGCGCGGGGCGGCCGCCCATCAGCGCCGTCAGCGTCGGCATCACGTCGACCGCCTCGGTGAAGCGCTCGACGCGGCGTCCCGCGCCGCCCGCGCGGTGCGGATCGCGCACGATCAGCGGGATGTGGTAGCCGCCGTCGAAAAAGCCTCCTTTGCCGAGCAGATAGTGATCGCCCATCAGCTCGGCGTGGTCCGAGGTGAGGACCACCACCGTGTCGTCCCACATCCCACGCGCCTTCAACGCCCGCCACAGACGGCCGAGCTGCGAATCCGTCTCCGCGATCATGCCGTGATAGGTGGCGCGGATCTGGCGGAAGTCGGCGTCGGAGAAGTCGCGCACCCTGCCTTTCATGCCGGGCAGGAAGTCGTCCTTCTTCGCACGTTTCAGCGCATAGCGCAGGAAGGGATGGGCGTCCGCTTCCGCGTCCCGGCTGGGCCGGCGCGGGAATGGGCGGTCGTCGGGCGCGTGGAGCGTGTTCCACGGCTCCGGCAGCACGAAGGGCGGATGCGGGCTGAGGAAGGACAGATGCGCGAACCAGGGCGTGCCGGCGTCCTGCTCGGAAAGCCAGCGGACGAATTCGCCGGCGAGGAAGGCGCCGGGCGTCTCGTCACGCGAATAGGCGGCCGGCGCGCTCGTCACGGTCTCGCCGACGCCGCCGACGGGCCGATGCGCGTCTGGAAAAGGTTTGCCGTTGCCGGAGCCGCGCGCGGCGAGCCAGGACAGCCACGGCTTTTGGTGTTCCGGAAGCAGGACGCGCACGGAGAAGCCGGGGAGCACGCCTTCGTAGGTCCTGAGCGCCGGATCGTCCGCGCCGCGCAGGCGCGGGTCCGGCGTGGTGTCGGTGTAGCCGAACAGGGTCGGATCGTAGCCCAGACGCCGCGCCGCGAGCGCCAGCGTGTCGTGGCGGGCGTCGAGCGGCGTGCCGTTGCGGCAGACGCGGTTGTTCATCTGGTAGAGGCCCGTATACAGGCAGGCGCGGGCGGGCGAGCAGGGCGCAGCTCCGGCGAAATGGTTGAGGAAGATGACGCCTTCGGCGGCGAGGGCGTCGGCGTTGGGCGTCATGACGACCGGGTGGCCGGCGGCCGACAGGCTGTCGCCGCGCCACTGGTCGCAGGTGATGAACAGGATGTTGGGGCGTTTCGTCCGGGGCATGAAGCGATGATCCGGTGGGATTTGGAGCCGAAATCCGCCGCCGCCGCAAGGGCCCGCCGGAATCGGCATGACACTCTCACCGCAGCCGTTCTATAATCGTGAACGATCCATGCTGAGATGCGTGTCTTTCATTGACGCGGCCGTTGCCCGATATTGAGCGGGAGAGGCGCATCCCGCGCCGCGCACGATGAAAGGGCACGATCATGCTTCATCAGATCAAGGGCCTTCACCACGTCACCTCGATGGCCGGCGATGCCGCCATCAACAACGCCTTCTTCACCCACACGCTCGGCCTGCGCCGGGTGAAGAAGACGGTCAACTTCGACGCGCCCGACGTCTACCACCTCTATTACGGCGACGAGCATGGCACGCCGGGCTCGGTCATGACCTATTTCCCGTTCCCGCACATCGCCAAGGGGATGCCGGGCGCGGGCGAGGTCGGGCGCACCGCCTTCTCGGTGCCGGCCGGCTCGCTCGGCTACTGGCTGGCGCGGCTCGAGGCGGCGAAGGTCAAGGGCATCGGCACGGAGACCGGCTTCGGCGAGAACCGGCTGCTGTTCGACGGGCCGGACGGCGACGCCTTCGCGCTGGTGGAGGACCGCGACGACGGGCGGCAGCCCTGGGACAAGGGCGGCGTCGGCGACGCGGAGGCCATTCGCGGCTTCCATTCCGCCGCGCTCAGGCTGCGCGACGGGGGGCGGACCGAGGAACTGCTCGGCTTCATGGGCTACGAGCCGGTGGACGTGTTGGGCAATGTGAAGCGGCTGGCGCTGAAGGACGGCAATGGCGCGCATGTGATCGACATCGAGACGGTGCCCGGCGCGCCGGCCGCCCGGCTCGGCGCCGGCTCCGTGCATCACATCGCCTTCACCGTGGAGAACCGGGCCAGGCAGGCGGAGGTTCGCAAGGCGCTGCTCGACACCGGCTATCAGGTGACGCCGGTGATCGACCGGGATTATTTCTGGGCGATCTACTTCCGCACGCCGGGCGGGGTGCTGTTCGAGGTGGCGACCAACGAGCCGGGCTTCGGCCGCGACGAGGATAGCGCGCATCTTGGCGAGGCGCTCAAGCTGCCCAGCCAGCACGCGCATCTGAGGCCCTTTCTGGAAAAGACGCTCCAGCCGCTGGACGCGTAGGAGGCGGGAATGACGACGCTTGCCGAAGAGGCTTATCTCGCCAGGGTGCTGCCCGGTTCGCCGGGCGGCCCGCTGCTCCTGACCCTGCACGGCACGGGCGGCGACGAAAACCAGCTCGCCGGGCTCGGGCGGCAGCTCCTGCCCGCCGCGACCGTCGTGTCGCCGCGTGGCGACGTGTCCGAACACGGAGCGGCGCGGTTCTTCCGCCGCACGGGCGAGGGGGTGTACGACATGGCCGACCTCGCCCGCGCGACGGCCAAGATGGCGCGCTTCGCCGCGGCGGAGCGGGACAGGACATCCGCCTCCGCCGTGCTCGGTCTCGGCTACTCCAATGGCGCCAACGTGCTCGCCTTGGTGCTGTTCGCCGAGCCCGGCCTGTTCGACGCGGTGGCGCTGATGCATCCGCTGATCCCGTTCGATCCGGCGATCTCCGGCAGTCTTGCCGGCAAGGATATCCTGATCACGGCCGGACGCCGCGACCCGATCTGTCCGCCCGACCAGACCGGACGGCTGGAAGCCAGGCTGCGTGCGGCAGGTGCCAATGTCTCCGTCGTCTGGCATGATGGCGGTCATGACCTGCGCCCCTCCGAAATGGAGGCGGCCCGCAGCCACTTCAAGCCATTCAACCAGAGAGGAGCATGACCATGTCGGACACCGAAATCACGCTGGAGGAGACCGGTTCCAAGGGCCGCTACGTGTTCCGCGCCGCAAGCGGGGAGGAGGCCGAGATGACGTTCAGCAAGGTCGGCGACACCCAGATCATCATCGACCACACGGGTGTGCCGGATGCGTTCCGCGGGCAGGGCGTGGGGCTGAAGCTCGTCACACGCGCGGTCGAGGATGCGCGCGCTGCCGGCAAGACCATCATCCCGCTCTGCCCGTTCGCGGCCGCGCAGTTCCGCCGCCATCCGGAGTGGGCCGACCTGCTGCGCAAATGAACCTTTTGGCGCGACGCCCGTTTCAGGAATCGATGCGGGCGTTAACCTTCGTTACAAATTATCAAAAGATACAGCATCGGATGGAAACAAAGCGCGCTTAATTTCGTTATAGAGCAAAACGAACAATTACGAAACAGGGCCGCGCATGTCCGCCATCCATCAAGACCGTGAAATCGAAATCCCTTCGCGTCAGCGTCTTTCACTTCGCCGCCGCAGCGCAGACCATCCGATGGCCATGTTCGCGACAGTCGCCCTGGCGGCCGTCGCATCGGCCGCTCTTCTGCTGCCGGCGGGCATCACGCTTGCCTCCACCGGAACGTCGACTCGAGCTCCGGTTCAACACGTTTCTCGCGATCTGCCGGAGAAAGGCCCGCGCCTCGTTCGCTTGAATGCCGACGATCCCTGTCGGGGACAGGCCTGGGGTGCTGAAAGCGTCCAGTGTCTGTCGGTGATCGCTCGTGAATCCGGCCGCGACGGAACGCATCAGGTGCGGCTGATCGCTGGCGGAGAAGCAAGCGCGACCACGCCGAACATTTTCTGAACTTCGCGCCTCCAGCGCTTTGGCCCGCTCCTCCGGGCCGCCCCGCCTCTCCCCGGGCGGGGCTTTTCTTTTCGCCGCATGGCTGTTTGGAGCAGTCCGACCGGAACGCCTATGGCCTCGCCTTCACCTGATCGTTCAGTGACGACAGGATGGAGCGCACGTCGAGCGTGCTGAACGGCTTTTCCAGCACCAGCGGGCGCTCGTGCACGGGCTGGCCGTCGATCTCGGCGCGCGCGCCCAGCATGTCGCCCGTGACCAGCACGAAGCGGCGGGCGAGCCCCGGCCGGTGGCGCAGGAGCTCGCGATAGATCGTCATGCCGCTCGCCTCGGGCATCCGCAGGTCGGAGAAGACGAGATCCGGTTCTCCCGCCGCCAGCACCTGCCGCGCCGAGCTCCACGCGGTGACGATGCGCGATTTCACGCCCATCAGGCCGAGGATGTCGGCGAGCGAGGCGGCGACGTCCGGCTCGTCGTCGATCAGCAGCGCATGGCGCACGCCGCTGGCGCGCTGCTCCTCGCGGCCGGCGGGTACGGCGACCCCGGCGACGGCGGGGAGCTCGACGACGAAACGCGCGCCGCGCGGAAAATTCTCCTCGAAGCGGATGGTGCCCTGATGGCGCTCGACGATCGATTTGGAAATGGACAGGCCGATGCCCGTGCCGACGCCCACCGGCTTGGTGGTGAAATAGGAATCGAAGATGCGATGCCGGATCGCCGCCGGGATGCCGGGGCCGGTGTCCTCGACCGAAAAGCCGTTCCTGCCGTCGCCGGCGACGAATGTTCGCACGCGGATCAGCCGCTCGCCGTCGATGGGCCCCATGGCGTGCTGGCTGTTGATGAGGAAATTCGCCGCCACCTGCGTGATGTGGTCGGCGTCGGCCATCACGGTGATCGGGCCGGGGGCGAAATCGGTGTCCACGGCGATGCCGCTGGAGCGCGCGCCGTAGGCCGTCACCTCCAGCGCGGAGCGGATGGCGGCGTTGAGATCGGTCTCGGTCGGCAGGGTAGGATGCAGGCGCACCATGCCGAGGAAGCTTTTGACGATGCGGCCGCAGCGTTCGGCGGCGGCGCGCACCTTCTCGGCGCGCTGCTTGGTCGGCTGGTCGGGGGCGAATTCGTGCAGCAGCGTCGATTGCGCCACCACGACGGCCAGCGGGTTGTTCAATTCGTGGGAGACACCGGCCAGCAGCGAACCCATCGCCGCCATCTTCTCGTTCTGGTGCAGCCTTTCGCGCTGGCGGTTGATCTCGTCCTCGGCGCGGCGCCGCTCGCGCAGGTCACGGATGGAACCGAGGAAGAGGCGGCGGTCGGCCAGCCGCATCTCGGTGCCCGTCAGCTCGATGGGGAAGATGTCGCCCTGCTTGTTCTGGGTCACCGTCTCCATGCGCTGGCCGATCATCGGCGCGCCGCGCCCGCGCATGTAGTCGCCGCCGCTGGCGTAGCCCTTGCGATAGAAGCTGGGGATGATCGTTTCCAAAAGGTCCTTGCCGAGGATCTCGGCACGGGTCCAGCCGTACATCTTTTCGGCGGGGTTGAACTCGATGATCGAGCCCGTCTCGTCGATGACGACGATGGCATCCAGCGACGCCTGAAGCATGGTCCGGCGGATGATCTCGCTGACATGGGCGTCGGACAGAGAGCGCTCGATGGCGTCGCCGATCGACAGCGCGACCATCTCCATCACGGCCTTCTCGTCGGCCGTCCAGCTCCGCTCCACCAGGCAGTCGTTGATCGCCAGCGTGCCCCACAGGTGGCCGTGGGCGAAGATCGAGACGGAGAGGAAGGCCTTGATGCTCTGCCGCTCGAAATCGTCGCGCAGGAAACCGTCGATGTCGCGCGTGCGCCCGGCGAACATCTTGCCCTGCCGCACCTCCTCGGACAGGCGCTCCAGAAGGTCGTCCGACTGGATCGTCTTCTGGTCGATGGTGGCGGGCGGGGCCTTGGACAGCACCGTCTCGTCGACCCAGTAGGAGGAAACCGACTGCACGAAGCCGCGGCCCGGCACCTCGCGCAGGCGAAACAGCACCGCCCGGTGGCAGGAAAAGCCGCGCGCCAAAAGTTCGAGCTGGCTTTCGATGACGGACTGCCAGTCGGCCAGCTCGCGGAAGCGGCGCGCCACGCGCGCGCCGGCGACCGTGAAGCCGGGGGCCGCGATCGACGGGTCTATGCTGGGCGGCAGGGTCTCGATCATGCGGTGTGTCGAGGCGGTCCTTGCATCGCCTGGGCTCATTGGTTGTCGTCTGGCAGGGAGAAGATATAGCCTTCGCCGCGCACCGTCCGCAAAAACTTCGGGTTGGCGGGATCGGCCTCGATCTTCTTGCGCAGGCGCATGATGCGGATGTCGACGGCGCGCGAGGCTTCCGAATCCTCCGCCAGCCCGATGGCCTCGGAGATGGTGGCGCGGCTGAGCAGCCGGTTGGCGCGGGCCAGAAACGCCTCCAGCACGTCGAACTCGCTCTTGGCCAGGTCCAGTACCGCGCCGCCCGGGCCGGTCACCGCGCGTCCGTCCAGATCGGCGCGCCACGGACCGAAGGCGACGACGCGATGCCGCGGCGAGCCGGCCGGCGCGCGGGCCTCCGCTCCCGGCTCGCCGGGCCGGGGGACGCGGCGAAGCACGGCGCGCACGCGGGCCAGCAGCTCGCGCAGCTCGTAGGGCTTGACGACATAGTCGTCCGCGCCGAGCTCCAGCCCGACGACGCGGTCCAGCGCGGTGCCGGCGGCGGTCGCGTAGATGATGCCGATCGACATTTGGGAACGCAGCCAGCGCCCCAGCGAAAGCCCGTCCTCGCCGGGCATGGCGATATCGAGGATGGCGAGATGGAAGTTTTCGGACTCCACCAGGCCGCGCATGGCGGCGGCGTTGTCGGCGGTGGCGACGTCGTAGCCGTTCGCGCCGAGATACTCGGCGACGGCATCCCGAAGATCGGGTTCGTCCTCGACAATGACGATCCTGCTGGCCAGGGAACTAGCGCCTCCGCTATCGGCGGAAACTAGATTGGGTATAAACATGATGTCCAGTATCCCGTGCTCAGGAGGCGGCGTTCATTCATGGCGGGCAGGCCGGTCATCGCTCTCATCTGCATGCCCGACCAGGCAGGCCTCGACGACTATCTCGAACGGCGCGGCTACGACGTCCATGCCGCCGGCGAGGAGTGGGCGGCCGATTCGCTGCTGGCCCGGCACGCCGCCGACGTCGCGGTGATCGGTGACGGGCTGCCGGCCGGCGCGTCGCTCGACTTCCTGCGCCGCCACGCCGGGCAGGAGGGGCCCAGCTTCGTGGTCGCGACCGGCCGCGGCGAGCTCATCGACAGGGTGCTGGCGCTGGAGCTCGGGGCCGCCGACGTGGTGGCGGCCGATGTCGGCCACCGCGAGCTGGTGGCGCGGATCGCGGGCCTGCTCGCCCGGCGCGGGCGCGGCGCGCGCGACCTGCTGGTGCTCGAGAATTCGACCGTGGACCTGAAGGCCGCGCTGGTGATGCATCGCTCGGGCGGCGAGGAGCAGCTTTCCGCCGGCCAGGTGGCGCTGCTTCGCCTGTTCGCCGCCAGCCCGCGCAAGGTGCTGTCGCGCGACGACATCATGGCCGCCGCGCCGGCCGAAAGCGCCGACGCCTTCGACCGCTCGATCGATTCGCGGATCGTGCGGCTGCGCCGCAAGCTCGACACCGAGAGCATCGTCACCATACGCGGCACGGGATACCGCTTCGACCCGCCCGCCGCCAGATAGAAGGGCGGGTGCGGGGCGAAGCCGCGCATCAGCGCATGTTGGCCACGCCGACGACCAGGACGGGCTCCGACCGGCTCCACTCCTTGACCACGACGGTGGTCAGGCCGGCGAAGCCCAGCAGGCCCTGCGCGTAGAGCAGGACGGTGAGGATGGAGGCGGCGATGTTCGACTTCATGGCTGTGTTCCTTGTGACGGTGGTCAACGGGTGGATGCGAACGGGACGAGATTGTGCGGGACAAGACGGGTTTCCGCGGGCTTCGGTTCCCGAGGCGCGGGTTTTTCAGCTTGCGGCCAGCGCCGCCGGAGCCTGCGGCAGGGCGCTCGCGGGTGCGGCGAGCAGGCCGATCGAGGTGAGGATCGCCGTGGCGATCGCGACGCGGGCGAGCCAGCTTGCCGCGCTGTTCCTGGTGGCCATTGTTCTCGTCTCCTTGCGTTGGCGTCCTTTTCATCCGCTTCTGTTTCGGGGACATGCCGCCGCAGGCGCATTCTGTTTCAGATTGTTTGCGTTTGGCTTTCGTTTTAGCTGAACCGTCGGAAAGAGCCCGTCATGCAGCCGATGCGCGATGCCGATGCGTGCGATCTGGCGATTCCGGCAAAAGCTGTTACAATCACGAATGATAGTTGCGACTTCGGGAGCGGCGAGCTGAACCTGATGAAGAGCATCCTTTCACGCTTGGCGATATCGGTGCTGGCCGGCGGGCTTGTCACGTGGGGCGCGGTCGCCGGGGAAACAGGCGCGGCGTCGACCCTCGTGACGCCCACCGAGCTCGGCTATGCGGTGTCCGACGCCAAGGGGATGCGGCTCAGCCGTTTCATCGAGGCGCCGATGGCTGCGGGGTCCGAGGAGGCCGGCGTTCCGGATGCCTTCATTCCGACGCCGCCGGGTGTGAGCGGTCACGCCGAGGCGGTGATCACGGGTGCGTCCGGCAGCGGCGCGCTTGCCGACATGCGGTCGGTCGGCATGCCGATGCCCGGCAACGGGGCGACGACGCTGGATCCCGTGATCCGGGTTCTGCCCGATTCCCGTCCCATCGGGGGAGATGCCGCAGCCGGCGCTCCGGCAGCGGGAATCGCGGCGACCGCTTCGGCGGGCGCAGCGCAGCCGGCGAAGCGAAAGCCGTTACGCGTCGCCGGGGCCGAATCGCCTGCGCCGGTCCTCAAGCGGCCCATGCCGATCGTCATCGGCGCGTTTCGCTGAGTCGCGACAGGCGGCCTAAGCCCGGTCGGGCTCAGGCTTTCGAGGGCCGCGCTTCCGCTTCGGAGAGGATCGTCAGAGTTTTGCCAGCGCTGCCGTGAAGCCGGCCAGCGACAGTTGCAGGATGACCTCGTCGCCGGTCGCGCCCTTCACCCGCACGTTGAGGATGGAACCGCGCTTCATGGCGTTTATGCGCGCCTCGTCCAGCGGCACGACGGCATAGCTGCCGTTCTGGTCGGCGACCGCGATCACATGCCTGGTGCGCTGCGCCTGGTCGATGCCGAGTTCGATGCCGTCCGGCAGCGAGACGCCGTGCGGCAGGCTGAAGCGCGCCATGTAGCCGCCCGCGGCCTGCGTGTTGCGCCAGATGCTGACCGCCAGCGCCCGCTGTCCGGTGTTCTTGGCCACCAGCGTCTGCGAGGCGGTGCATGCCAGTTCGGCGGAGTTTCCGCGGCCGGAGCAGGCGATGCTCCACGGCTGGGGGTTCGCCTGCTGCTGCGCGGGCTCGGCGACGCGGCTGTCCTTGGGCGTCTGGGCTGCCGCCGGCAAAGCCGCGGCGACGACCGTGATGCCGACCATCGCTGCTCTCAATGTCCGGCGCATGGCGTTTCCCCTCCCGTCAGTATTGCAGCCGGAGCTGCGCGTTCACGCCCGCCGCCAGCACCCGGTCCGAGAACTTGAAGTCGGCGCGGATGTTGGCGTTGAGCTGCTTCAGCGGTCCGCCCGCACCGGTGCCGTCGCCGCCGAAGACGCGCAGATAGTCGGCGCCCACCGACAGTTCGCCGAACGTGCCGAGATTCTGGTTGGTGATCTCGCGCGACACGTCGCCGAGCCGGAAGATGGAGCCCGGGTCGTCGCCGAAATCATGGTAGACCGTGCCCGTCACGAAGGGCGACACGGCCGAGATCTGGTCCGGCAGGATGAACGTCTTGACCAGCGTCGCGCCGCCGAAGCCCAGAATGGTCTCGTAAGCCTGCGGGTCCAGCGTCGAGCCGTTGTCGAAGGTCACGCCGGTGGTGCTGGTGCGCGCATAGCTGAAGCCGACCGACGGCACGAAGGCGAGGCGCTCGCCGATCTCGGCCGCATAGCCGATGCCGCCATTGACCGAGACGCGGTCGGATTTGACATGCGCGTCGTTCAGGCCGAGCAGCGGGTTGGTGTTGTCGAAGGTGAAGTCGGTGCGGTCGAAGCGCGCCTGGAGGTCGGCGAAGAAGCGGTCCTTCGCGACGGTCACGTAGCCGCTGACGTAGCGCGAATCGAAGTCGCCCTTGGTCCTCGACGTGACCCGGTCGCTGAATACGGAGACGACGTCCTGCGTCGTCCTGCCGGTGTTGTAGCCGGCGGTCATGCCCGCGTTGACCGTCAGATCCCCGTCACCGACATTGAACCAGCCGAGATCCGCGCCGAGTTGCGCGCCGGCATAGGTCAGATCGACCGTCGCCTTCGAGCTGAAGCCCAGATTGTCGACCACGGACGTCTCGGTGCGGGCCGCGCCCGCCACGCCGCGCATCCAGAAACCGGGGCCGGAATGGTAGTCCTCGATGCCGGCGAGACCGCTGACATAAGGGCTGGACGGCCGGTTGGCCATGATCGAGATGATGGACTGCGCCAGCGTCACGTTGGCGGCCACGCCGCCCGCCGCCGACAGGTTGACCGTCGAGGTCACGCCCCAGTCCTCGCCGATCTGGCCGAACTGGTATTCGACGATGCCGCCGAGCGCCGGCAGGCCGGTCGAGGTGAAGGTGCCGGGCTGGGCCGAATCGAGGTCGACGACGATGATCGGATTGTCCTGCAGGCCGAGACTGGTCGGGTCCAGCAGGTTGAAGGCGATGTTGGTCGTTCCGGTGAAGGAACCGCCGACGACCACCTGGTCGCTGAGTTGCTCGCCGTTCGTGTTGTTGCGCCCGAGGTCGATGTCGACGGCGATCTGGCTGCCGGCCTCGCCGCGGTAGTCGCCGTCGAGCACCAGCGTGTCGACCACCAGCGCGCCGCCGGCCGGCGAATTGGCGAGGTCGACGGTGCCGGCATTGGAGAACAGGCCGAGGCCGCCGAAGGTGACGGTGGAGCCGGACACGCCCGCCGCGTTGACGAGGAAGACGCCGCCCGCCTTGTTGTCGAACATCTCCAGTCCGTTCACCGTGCTGCCCGTGGCGCGGAACAGGCCGGCATTGTCGATCCGGTCGGTGCCGGCGAGCGTCGACGTTCCGTTGGTGTTCAGCGTGAAGGTGGCGCCGACGCGGTTGTCGACGAAGCTGTCCGCGCCCAGCAGCGACTCCAGGTCGCCCGTCACCGTGCCGCCGGACAGGTTGTTGAGACGCGCCGCGCCGCCGTTGACGCTCAGCGCACGGCCGGTCGAGGTGACCGTGCCGCTGTTGCTGAAGGTCGCGGCGGTCGCGTCGGCGACGAGGGCCCTGGCCGCGCCGTCCACCGTCGCCCCCGCGCCGATGGCGACGGTGGCCGACGCGCCGGCGACACGAATGCCGGTCCCGGCCGAATCGATGGCCGCGCCGCCGGTCAGATCGATGTCGACCTGCCCGCCCACCGACTGCGCATCGATGCCGGTGACGCCGGCGGCGATCAGTCCCGCCGAATGGTTGATGTCGATGGCGCCGCCATTGGCTATGGCGCGGACGCCGGTCGTGTCCGCGACGATGGCGTGGCCGACATTGATCTGCGCCGTTCCCGTCTCCGTCTGGGTCTCGATGCCAGCGCCGCTGACCGAATCGGATGCGCCGATGGCCGCCCCGGTGGTGACCGTGACGTTGCCCGCGCCGTTGCTTACCGCCTCGATGCCGGTGGCGCCGCCGTTGATCGCGCCGTGATTGTCGACGAAGACGTTACCGCCGCCGGTGGAGGAGGCATAGATGCCGTAGCCCAGCGATGCGTTGGCGAGCGTGATGGCGCCGCTGTCGATGTCGACGGCGCCGCTGCCCTCGTTGCGGGCGAAGATGCCCGTCGCCGCGCCGAGTCCGGTGTTGCCGATCGCGCCGGAGCGGTCGACGACGACATCGCCGGTGGCGAAGGCGCTGCTGATGCGCGCCTCGATGGCCGCCGCGTTCGCGCCGCCCGCCGTGGTCTGCCCGGTGCCGCCGACGTGGACGCCGCCCGTGTCGCTGACGGCGCGGATCGCGCCCGGTCCACTGCTGGAGGACAATGTGCCGCCGCCGGTGACGGTCACGTCGCCGCTGGCGCCGACGCCGCCTTCCGTCGAGGCGTCCACCGCATATCCGTTTTGCGAGGAGACCGCGGAATTCGCGGTCACCGTCACCTTGCCCTCGTCGGCCGTCGCGATGATCGCGGTGTCGGCGGTCTGGTCGACCGTTACGCCGGACTGGATGGTGATGTCGACAGCGCCCGTGCCCTCGGTATTGGCGCGGATGGCGGTCGTGCCGCCGTCGATGGTGGAGCCGGTGCGGGCCGTGATGGCGATGCCGCTGGCGTTGCCGGCGTTGGAAATGGTCGCGGATATGGCCGTCACGCCGTTGATGTCCGCGCCCGACAGCGCGTCGATGGCGATGCCGCCGCTGGTCGTGCCGCCGCCGACGGCGGCGAAGATGCCGCGCAGGCCGCCTTCGATCGTGCCGGCCGTGTCGATGTCGATGTCGCCGCCGGCTCCCCCGGCCGACTGCAGGACGTAGAGGCCGGTGGTGCCGGCGGTGATCGTCGTGCCGGCGGCCTGGTTCACGTCGACCAGGCCGGTGCCGCTGCTCTGTGCCAGCACGCCGGTGATGTCGGCATCGATCGAATGGTTGACGTTGACCTGGTTCCGGCCGTCCACGGTGGAGGTGGTGATGCCGGTGTTCGACACGGCGTCCGTGGCGCCGATGGCGGCGCCCGTGGTGACCGTGACGGTTCCCGCGCCGGTCGTCTGCCCGTTGATGCCGATGGCCCCGCCGTTCAGTGCTCCGCCATTGTCGACGGTGATCGCGCCGCCGCCGGAGGAGACGGCGTTGATCGACGTGCCGAGCGAGGCGTCGGCCAGCGTCACCGCGCCGGAATCGACGTCCACCTTGCCGCTGCCCGCATTGCGGGCGTCGATGCCCGCGGCGGTGCCGCCGCCGGTGTTGGTCACCGCGCCGGAGCGGCTGACGACGACATCGGCCGTCGCGTTCGCGTCGGTGATGGCGGCCTTGATGGCGATGGAGTCGGCGGCGGTGGCGCTGGTGCCGCCCGTGCCGGAAACGGTGACGCCGCCCAGCGCCGAGCTCGCGTCGATGCCGTAGCCGACGCCGGCGATGCCGCCCGATCCGCCGACCGTGTTCTGGCCGCTTGCGGTGCGGGTGACGATGCCCGCGCCGGCCTGGCCGATGATCGCGCCGCCGGCCGTGACCGTCACCGTTCCCGCGCCGTCGGTGATCGCCTCGACGCCGTCCTCGGAGCCCGTGATCGCGCCGTTGGCCAGCGCGCCCGCGCCGCCGATGACGATGTCGCCGCCCTCGCCGGCTTTTGAGGCGTCGGCGTGGATGCCGTCGCCGCCGGTTCCGACGATGCCGGTGTAGGTCGTGTCGTCGGCGGAATTGCCGGGCGTGCCGTTGTCGTCGGTGTAGCCGGTGCCGCTGCCGGTGATGGTGATGCCGCCGCCGGCGGACGCCGCGTCGATGCCGCCGCCGCCCGCGCCGCGCACGGCGAGGACGTTCCTGATGTCGACGTCGCCGCCATTGCTCCTGGCGCGGATGCCGTCGCCGTTCTGGCCCTCGATGCGGTCCCAGTTCTCGATCAGGATGTCCGCGCCGCCGGTCGTCTCGACCGTGCCGTCCGTCGGGCCGAGGATGGTGCCGGACGAGCCGTAAAGATGGATGCCGAGGCCCGCGGTCAGCGAGGTTTGCAGCGAGACGCCGGCGTTTCCGCTGCCGCCGCCCTGCACGGTGACGCCCGAGCCGCCGGTGTTGTGCACCGCGATCGCGCCGCCCGAGGTCACGGCGATGCCGTGGCCGTTCTCCCCGGTAATGTCGTCGGCGAAGTCTATGGTGACGCCGGACGTGCCTTGGGCCGCGTCGGTCGAGGCGACGATGCCGGCCGTGTCGCCGCGCACGCTCCCGCCGAGCGTCATGGAGATGTCGTGACCGGCTCCGGTCGTTGCGGCGCGGATGCCCGCGCCGGTCGCCACGGGCGCATCGTTGTCTATGTCGCCGTCGGCGGTGGTGACGATCGTGATGCCGCCATTGTCGTTTTCGACGTCGATGCCGTCGGGGCCGTTCTCGGCGATCGTGCCGCCGATGGCGACGACGCGATAATCGGAATTGACGGTCGCCGTGCTCGCGTCGCCGCCCGTCTGCGAGAAGGCGGTGCTGTCCACCGTGCCTTCCAGCGTGCCGGCGGTCATGACGTAGGCGTCGCCGGAAACGGTGACGTTTTCGTCGACCGTGCCGCCGTTCTGCGTGAAGAGCGGCGTCTCCACCAAGCCGCCGGCCTCGTCGGCGGTGACCGTTCCGGCGGCGACGGTGACGCCGCCCAGCGCGGTCAGCGTGTTGCCGTTGAGGTCGATGGCGCCGTTCGAGGTGACGCCGTCCAGCGTCTCGTCGGCGGCGACGTCGAAGGTGCCGTCCGTGGCCACCGTGACGGTGGCGTCGTCGCTCAGCGCGCCGGCGTCCGTCGTGCCGTCATCGGCATGGTCGACGCGGAAGGTCGCGCCGCCGCCCACCTGCACGTCGGTGGACGCCAGCGAGCCGGTGACGACCAGCGTGCCCGCCGTCACCGTCGTCGCGCCGGTGTAGCTGTTGGCGGCCGACAGCGTCAGCGTGCCGTCGCCGGTCTTCTCCAGCGGGCGCGGGCCGTTCAGCTCGACGATGATTCCGGACTGCTCGGCCGCGCCGGTCAGCACCTGCAACTGCGTGTCGTCGCTGTCGAGATCGATCGGCGTCGCCATCGTGACGCCGTCGCCGTAGTCGACGACCGAGCCCTTGGTGGTGATGCGGCCGCCTGCGCCGCCCGCCGCGCCGTCGCTCAGCAGCGACAGCGTGGCGCTGGTGCCCGGCCCGCCTCCGCCGACGACGATGCCGCCGCCTATCGCGTTGGCCCCCGACAGGGCCAAAGTGCCGTCCTCGACCGTGACCGAGCCGGCTATGTCGATATCGCCGGACAGGGTCGTGCGACCGGCACCCTTCTTGGTTATTGAGCCGCCATCGCTGCCAATGTTGCCGCTGTCGTCGGCGATATCGTTCGCGACCGTCTGGCTGTCGCCGGCGCCGCTGCTGAAGGTGACGCCGGCATTCTGCAGGAAGATGCCGGAGCCCGCCGAAGAGCCGGCGCTTGCACCGGATCCGCCGGAAACGGCTCCGCCGCTGAAGCCGCTGTCGCCCTCGATGGTCAGCGACCCGCCGCCCATGACGAAGACCGCTCCGCCGAAGCCCGCACCGCCGCCGCCGACGCCTGGCTCGCCGTTGCCGCCGCCGAAGCCTCCCGCGCCGCCCTGGCCTCCGGCGGTGCTGCCGCCGCCGCCGCCGCCCCCGAAGCCGCCACTGCCGCC
>JAPUFC010000005.1 GCA_027492275.1 Mesorhizobium sp.
GCCTTGAATCAAATCCCGCACAAAATGGGAATCCTAAATTGTCACTACAGCCTAGTCCTTGAGCTTCGCCCGCGCCAGGAGATAGCGTCGGATCGCCTCGTTCACTTCCGCCCCGATGATGAAGATCGCCGACACGATGTAGAGGAACACCACGGCGATCATGATCGAGGCCAGCCCCGCATAGGTCGTCGTGTAGGACGAGAAATTGTCCAGATAGGTGGGGAACACGGTCGACCCGACCAGCCAGCCGATCAGCGTCAGGATGATCCCGGGCACGATGTCGACGAAGCGGCGGCGTCCGGCCGGCAGCCATTTGTGCACCGCCACCAGCCCGAACACGATCGTCATGGACGCGATGACGAAGCGCCACAGCGTGATGGTGCCCATATAGGGGCTGATCCATTCGATCCGCGCCTCCGCGAAGCGCGCGATCAGCGGGCCGAAGACAAGCAGCACGCTGATGACGATGAAGCCGACCGTGGCGATGAACACGAAGGCGAGGCTCTGGATGCGCCGGTAGACGAAGTTGCGCGTCTCGGGCACGCGGTAGGCGCGGTTGAGCGAGGTTCGCAGCGCCTCGATGCCGTTGGAGGCGAAGAAGGCCGCCAGCAGCACGCCGTAGGTGAGCAGGTCGCTGCGCTGCACGGTGAGCACGCTCACCACCTCGCGCGCGATGGGATCGGCGATCTGCTCGGGCCAGGTGTCGAAGATCAGGTGCACGGCCGTCTCCGAGAACGCCTGCGCGCCGAGGAAGGAGGCCAGCGTCGTGGCGAAGATCAGGAAGGGGAACAGCGCCATCAGCGCCGTGATGGCCAGATGGCTGGCCATGGCCCAGCCGTCGTCATTGTTGAAATGGCCGAAGGCGTCCCACACGATCCGCTTGAGGGCGACGATGCGGCGCATTCAGGCCGCGCCCCCGCCGATCGGCCGTGATTCCCGCTGCGTCAGTCCCGCCTCCGTCCGGTTGTGTCCCGTGCGCGAATATGGGAAGGGTTTCGGCCGCATGGCAAGGCTCGGAAGCCGGAAATGACGCAGCCGCGCACCATACTCGTCACCAGCGCCTCCTCCGGCATCGGCGCCCATTGCGCGCGGGCGCTGAAGGCGGAAGGCTGGCGCGTCTTCGCCACCGCCCGCCGCGACGCCGACATCGCGGCGCTGACGGCCGACGGCGTCGAGGCCCTGCCGATGGACTATCGCGACCAGGCCTCCATCGCCCGGCTCGTCGACGAGGTGGCGGCCCGCACCGGTGGCCGGCTGGACGCGCTGTTCAACAATGGCGGGTATTCGCAGGTCGGCGCGGTGGAGGACCTGCCGGTCGAGGCGCTGCGCGAGCAGTTCGAGGCCAATTTCTTCGGCTGGCACGAGCTGACGCGGCGCGTCATCCCCCTGATGCGAGCGCAGGGTCACGGCAGGATCGTATCGGTCTCCTCCATCCTCGGCCTCGTGCCGATGCCCTATCGCGGCGCTTACGTGGCCTCCAAGCACGCGCTGGAGGGCCTGATGCTGTGCCTGCGCGCCGAGATGCAAGGCAGCGGCATCCACGTGTCGCTGATCGAGCCCGGTCCGCTCAAGAGCCGTTTCGGCGTCAACGGCATATCCTGGCTGAGCGAACGCATCGACAGCGAGAATTCCGTCCATCGCGCGCAGTACGAGGCGCAGATGCGGCGCATGCTGGCCGGCGGCTCCGGCTCCAGCCGCAAGCGCGGGCCGGAGGCGGTTCATGCGGTTTTGCGTCACGCCCTGCTTTCCAGCCGGCCCCGGCCGCATTATTTCGTCACCTGGCAGGCAAGGCTGGGCGTCGCGCTGAAGCGCGTCCTTCCCGCCGCCCTCTTCTACAGGCTGGTCGCCTCGACGAGCTGACCTCGTTTCCGCATCGGAGCATCCATGGCAACCGTCTTCAACATCCTCGCCATCCTGGTCATGGTGGCGGTCGTCGTGGTGCTCATACGCGGCCTGGTCAACATGATGCGCGGCGGCTCCGGCACCACGTCGAACAAGCTCATGCAGATGCGCGTGCTGCTGCAGTTCATCGCGCTGTGCCTGATCCTGCTCACCGTCTATTTCAGCCGCTAGAGCATTTCCAGCAAAAGCGCGAAGCGGTTTTGCGTCCGGAAACGCGGCTAAAACAAAGGGATGGAGCGGTTCTACCGATTTCGTGAAAACGAACACCGCTCAAGGAGGCCGCCATGGTCAAGCTGAACAAGATCTACACCCGCACCGGCGACGACGGCAGCACCGGGCTCGGCGACGGGCAGCGCCGCTCCAAGGCCGATTTGCGCGTGGAGGCCTACGGCACGGTGGACGAGGCCAACGCCTGCGTCGGCATGGCGCGCCTGCACACGGCGGCGGCGCATGAGGAGATCGACGCCACGCTCGCCCGCATCCAGAACGATCTCTTCGACCTCGGCGCGGACCTCTGCGTGCCCGACCGCGGGCTGAAGCTCGACTATGAGCCGCTGCGCATCGTCGCCGGGCAGACGGCCCGGCTGGAAGCCGAAATCGACCGGCTGAACGCCGGCTTGCAGCCGCTGCGCTCCTTCATCCTGCCCGGCGGCAGCCCGGCGGCGGCGGCGCTGCATGTCGCGCGCACCGTGGCGCGCCGCGCCGAGCGGCTGATGGTCGCGCTGGCCGCGCAGCCGGACGAGCCGGTGAACCCGGAGGCGATCCGCTACGTCAACCGGCTGTCGGACTTCCTCTTCGTCGCCGGCCGCGTCGTCAATGACAACGGAAAGGCGGACGTGCTATGGGTTCCGGGCCAGAGCAGGTAGGCGGCAGGACCGAGGAGCAGGGGCAAGCATGTTCATCCCGCTTCACGACGCCAACAGCCTCAAGCGCATCCGCCTGCAATATGTGACGATAGGACTGATCGCCGCCAACGTGCTGGTCTTCGTCATGACCGCGCTCGGGCCGGACGCCTACGTCATCGGCAATGTCTACCGCCTCGGCTACATCCCCTCCGTGATCTTCGACCATGTCGAGCTGCCGCCGGAACTGGCCCTGGTGCCGGAGGGTTTCACCTACGTCACCTACGCCTTCCTGCATGCCGACATCATGCATCTCGGCGGCAACATGCTGTTCCTGTGGGTGTTCGGCGACAATGTCGAGGACGCGCTCGGGCATGTGCGCTTCCTGATCTTCTACGTGCTGTGCGCGGTCGCCGGCGCAGCCTTCCACGGCCTGCTGGCGCAGGAGTCCGAGGTGCCGCTGATCGGCGCGTCGGGCGCGGTGGCCGGCGTGGTGACGGCCTACCTCATCCTGCATCCGCGTGTGAAGATCTGGATCCTCGCCTTCGGCCGCCTGCGCTGCGCATCCCGGCCTGGACCGCGCTGGCGCTGTGGATCGCCTTCCAGTTCGGCATGTTCGCCTTCGGCGGCGACGACCAGGTGTCGTGGGCCTGCCATGTCGGCGGCATCCTGGCGGGAGCCCTGCTGGTCCTCGTCCTGCGCGGCCGCGACGTACCCCTCCTCGATCGCGAGATCGTCACGCCGCGCGCGGTCGAGGTGGAACAGCAAAGCGCCGTGAAGCCCGTGCCACGCCAAGCGGCGCCGCGATGGGGCAGGCAGTAATTCAAACGATTTGAACCGCCATGTCATATTGACGTTGCGACGCCGGCACCCGTAAACACCGCCGCGACGGTCGTTGTCCGCGCGACGCGGATGGTCCTGCACGCCTAGCTCGCCCCTCTCCCAAGGCTGGCCACGCCGCGTGCCCATTGAAGGGAAGAGGTGCCAAAGCCCATGAAGATCCTTGTGCCTGTTAAGCGGGTTGTCGACTACAACGTGAAGGTGCG
>JAPUFC010000006.1 GCA_027492275.1 Mesorhizobium sp.
CGAAGGGCTGCGGGTTGTGCATCAGCGGGGTGACGTCGCGGATCGGGCGGATGTCCACCTGGCTGCGCGGCAGGAACGCCGTCGCGCCGTCGAGGTCGACCGTGAAGCCGCCCTTGACCTGGTTGTAGATGACGCCTTCGACGCGCTCGCCCTTGTTGAACTTCTCCTCGAGCTTGACCCAGCTCTCTTCGCGGCGAGCCTTGTCGCGCGACAGGACGGCCTCGCCCAGCGCGTTCTCGATGCGCTCGACCATCACCTCGACGGTGTCGCCGACCTTGAGCTGACCGTCGCGGGCCTTGGCGCCGAATTCCTTGAGGGCGACGCGGCCTTCGACCTTCAGGCCGACGTCGATGACGGCCATGTCCTTTTCGATGCCGGTGACGATGCCCCGGACGACCTGGCCTTCACCGGCATGGCCGCTGGAATAGGATTCTTCGAGAAGCGCGGCGAAATCGTCGCGCGAGGGATTGGATTGTGACATTGGTTCTCCTGATGCCCGGCGGGATCGTTTCCCGGGGCGGGGCGCCTGGTTCGCGTTGCGTCGGCCTGCTTCGCACCCGGGACATGTCCCGCCGCTTGGTTCGCGGCATCCGGCGCAAGGAAAGTGCTGGCAGGCTGGTTCGCGCCCGATATGGGGCTTCGCCGGCCGAAGACAAGCGGCGACGAAACCGGATCAGGCGTCGCTTCTCGCGGCCAGGACACCGTCAACGATGGTCCGGGCTGCCAGAAACGCGGCTTCTATAGACATTTCGGACGTATCGAGCAAGTGCGCGTCCGGCGCGGGCCGAAGCGGCGAGTCGGCGCGCCCCGTGTCGCGCTCGTCGCGGCGGTTGATGTCGGCGAGGATGTCGGCGAGTCGGGCCTGACCGCCTCGCCCCTCGATATCGCGCAGCCGCCGGCTGGCCCTCACCTCGGCGCTCGCGGTGACGTAGAGCTTCACGTCGGCGTCCGGGCAGACCACCGTGCCGATGTCGCGCCCGTCCAGCACCGCCCCGCCGGCGCGGCGCGCGAAGCCGCGCTGCTTGTCGACCAGGATGCGCCGCACCTCGGGAAAGACCGCCACGCGCGAAGCCGCCTCGCCCACCGCATGCGCGGACAGGGCCTCGCGATCCATGCCGCCAAGGTCCACCAGCCCCGCCGCCTCCACGGCCGCCGCCTCGTCGTCGAGCGACCAGCCCTTGGCCAGAAGCATGTGCGCGACGGCGCGGTAGGTCAGCCCTGTGTCGAGATGCGGCAGGTGATAATAGTCGGCGAGGCGCCGGGCGAGCGTGCCCTTTCCCGAAGCCGCCGGCCCGTCGATGGCGATCACCAGGTTCATGTAGCGCTCCATCGGGAAATCGTCCCGGCCGTCACCGCGGCCACCGCCAGTTCCTGCCCGCGCCCGCGCACGTTGAAGACGCCCTTGTCTTCCAAGTCGACGCCGTCCGGCGGCTCGACCCGGGCGAGAAGATCGGCCGAGATGAGGAAATGAGCCTCCAGTGTCCGGCAGAGCGACTCCAGCCGCGCCGTGGTGTTCACCGTGTCGCCGAAATAGGTGATCTTGTGGTGGTCGACGCCGATCTCGGCGGTGATGACCGGACCGCCGTGCAGCGCGGCGCGCAGTTGCGGCACCTCGCCGAAGCGCTCGATCCACCAGTCCGGATCGGCGCGCAACGCCGCGAAGACACCGAGTGCGCAGCGGATGCAGGCGGCCTGCCGCGCGCCCGTGTCGAAATGCCAGGAGATGATGGCCGAATCGCCGATGTAGTCGTCGATGCTGCCCCGATAGCGCCGCACGGGGTCCGCCATCACCCGGAAAATCTCGCCGAGATATTGCTGGGCGCGCAGGTCGCCGTGCCGCTCGGCGAAGCTGGTCGAGCCGACCAGGTCGAAGAACAGGAAGATGCGCTCCTCGCGCAGCGGCGTGCGGTAGCGGCTGGTGAGCAGGCTGACGAACACGTCGCGCCCGACGAGATCGCGCAGGCGCATGATGAAGATGGTGAGCAGCGAGGCGGCCAGCGAATAAGGCAGCACGCCCTTCGGCGGCATCACCGCCTCCCTCCAGCCTGCCTCAGCCACGCCCGTCAGCCACAGCCCCGTCCCCGCGACCGCGCAGGCGAGCAGGATGATCGCGACGTAGCCGACGAGCTCGACCGCGAAATAGGCGGCTGTCGGCAGCCGCGCGATGCGCTGGCGGGACGGCGCGAAGAATTCCGCCTGCTGGAAGGCGAAGAGCGGCGTGAAGATCGTCCACGCATAGACGATGCCGATAGCGCCGTTGCCGCGCTCGGTCAGCGCGGCGCCGAAGAAGAAGCCGATCGCCGCCACGATCAGCATGGTGATGACGAAGGAGGCGACAGTCGGCCTGCTCATCGGCAGCCTTGACGGGATGCGTCGAAAAGCTGGCCCTGCGCTGCGAGGTCCACGCCGGCCCTAGACCGACCGCGTCAGGCCGCCGTCGACCCGCAGATTCTGCCCCGTGATGTAGCCCGCGCCGTCCGAGGCCAGAAAGGCCACCGTCGCCGCGATCTCGCCGCTCCTGCCGTAGCGCTTCATGGGCACGCTGGCGCGCCGCCCGTCCGTCTCCGGCAGGCTGTCGATCCAGCCCGGCAGGACGTTGTTCATGCGCACATTTTCGCCCGCATAGGTGTCGCAGAATATCTTGGTGTAGGCAGCCAGCCCGGCCCGGAACACCGCCGACGTCGGGAACATGGCGCTCGGCTCGAACGCCCAGGCGGTCGAGATGTTGATGATCACTCCGCCCTTCTGGCGCACCATGGCCGGCGCGACCAGCCGCGCGGCGCGCACAACGTTCATCAGGTAGACGTCGAGCCCCGCATGCCACTGCTCGTCGGTGATCTCGAGGATCGGCGCACGCGGTCCGTGGCCGGCGCTGTTGACCAGCACGTCGATGCGGCCCCACCGCTCCAGCGTCGCCGCGACCAGCCGCTCCAGATCAGCGTTCGACTGGTTGGAGCCCGTGACGCCGATTCCGCCGAGTTCCTTCGCCAGGGCTTCGCCCTTGCCGGACGAAGACAGGACGGCGAGCGAGAAGCCGTCCTCGGCCAGCCTGCGGGCGCAGGCCGCGCCCATGCCCGACCCACCGCCGACCACCATCGCGACCTTGGCCATGCTCAATCGATCTCCGCGCCGATGCCGCGCATCAGGCCCATGAACTGGGGAAAACTTGTGGCGATCATCGCGCGGTCGTCGATGGTCACCTTCTTCTCGCTCGCCAGCCCCATGACGAGGAAGCTCATGGCGATGCGGTGGTCGAGATGCGTCTCGACCAGACCGCCGCCGATGCCCTTGCCGTCCGGACGCCCGCGCACGCGCAGAAAACTGTCGCCCTCGTCGCAGTCGACGCCGTTGGCCTTCAGCCCGTTGGCGACGGCCGACAGCCGGTCGCTCTCCTTGACCCGAAGTTCCTCCACGCCCTCCATCACCGTCTCGCCCTCCGCGAAGGCCGCCGCCGCGGCCAGCACCGGGTATTCGTCGATCATCGAGGGCGCGCGCTCGGGCGGAACCGCCACGCCCCTGAGCTCGGACGAGCGCACGCGCAGGTCTGCGACATCCTCGCCGCCGGCGCTGCGCGGATTGAGCCGGTCGATCCGCGCGCCCATCTCCAGGAGCGTGGCGACGAGCCCGGTGCGGGTCGGGTTCATCAGCACGTTCTCGATGACGATATCCGATCCCGGCACGATCAGCGCCGCCACCAGCGCGAACGCGGCCGACGACGGGTCGCCGGGCACCGCGATCGTCCGCCCGGTCAGCCTGCCCTGTCCTTCGATGAAGATGTGGCGCACGCCCTGCTCGTCGGTCTGCACCTCCAGCTTCGCGCCGAAGCCCTGGAGCATTTTCTCCGTATGGTCGCGCGTCATCACCGGCTCGATCACCGTCGTCACGCCCGGTGTGTTGAGCCCCGCCAGCAGCACGGCGGACTTGACCTGTGCCGATGCCATCGGCACGCGGTAGGTGATCGGGGCGGCGCGCCTGGGGCCGCGCAGGCGGATCGGCATGCGGTCGCCGGGCGACGATTCCAGCACCTGCACCCCCATCTGCCGCAGCGGGTCGAGCACCCGGCCCATCGGCCGCTTCGACAGCGACGCGTCGCCGATGAAGACCGTCTCCATGTCGTAGGTGCCGACGAGGCCCATCGTCAGGCGCGAGCCCGTGCCGGCATTGCCGAAGTCGAGCGGCGCGCGCGGCTCCAGCAGGCAGCCGTTGCCGACGCCGTGGATCACCCACTCCTCGCCGCGCTTCTCGATCGAGGCGCCCATGGCCTTCATCGCCTCGCCGGTGCGCAGCACGTCCTCGCCCTCCAGCAGGCCGGTGATGCGCGTCTCGCCGGATGCCAGCGCACCGAACATGAAGGAGCGGTGCGAGATCGATTTGTCGCCCGGGATCCTGACCGTGCCGGAGAGCGGACCAGACCGGCCGGCGGTGGCCGGCTGCGCGGCGGCGGGGTGATGCGACATTCGAGGACCTCTCGCTGCGCCCGCGATCCCGGGCGGCGCGGCGGCTTCTAACATGGGTTTGGACGGGGGTCATCCCCTTCCGCCGCGCCGCTTCCGGCGGGCCAGCTTTTGCCCAGCTTTTGCTTTGACAGGGCGGCGGCTTGTGGCTATGGGGACCACTTTCACGAATGAGGTTGCACGTGGCGAAAACCGAGCTCGGCACAAAGCGCATTGATCCGGAAACCGGCCGGAAATTCTACGACCTGAACAAGGATCCGATCGTGTCGCCGTACACCGGCAAGACCTATCCCCGGTCCTTCTTCGACGCCGGCTCCGAGAAGGTCATCGAGGAAGAGGACGAGGTCGAGGAGAAGGAAGCCGACGGCGAGGACGACGCGCCGGAGGTGATCTCCCTCGAGGACGCGGACGATGACGCCAAGGGCGGCGAGGACCTTCCCGACATCGACGACGAGGAGGATGTCGACCTCGGCGACGAGGAGGACGACACCTTCCTCGAGGAAGAGGAAGAGGAAGAGGACGACGACGACGTCAGCGACATCATCGGCGTCGGCGGCGACGACGACGATATCTGACTTTCCGAGCCTCGCGGCCCGGCGCGAACCCGGCCGCGACGAACAAGCCTGTTTTTTGCTTCCCATAAGGCTTGATCTTGTTCCGGGGCGGCGCTAGAAGCCGCCTCACTCGACGTCGGCGAAAGCAGGCGTCTACCTCTTCGCCGGAAACGGCGCCGGCTTTCGCCGGGTGTGGGGCCATAGCTCAGTTGGGAGAGCGCTTGAATGGCATTCAAGAGGTCGTCGGTTCGATTCCGATTGGCTCCACCATTTAAATAACCGGGCCTCAGCAAGCCCGACCGCGCACAAGCGCACGATCGGTTGCCGTCAACGGACGGAATTCTTCACAGCCAGCTTTTCTTCCCAGGACAACGCATCGGATACGATGCGCGCCAGATCGTCATGGCGCGGCACCCAGCCGAGCTCCTGTCGCGCGAGTGCAGCATCGGCCACCACGGCTGCCGCATCGCCCGGCCGACGAGCGGCGTCGCGAACGTCGAAATCCTTGCCCCACGACCGTCGGACCGCCTCGATGACTTCGCGCACGGAGTGTCCCACCCCGTATCCGCAGTTCGCCGTCAGGCTCGCGCCGCCGGCCCGCAGGCGGTTCAAGGCAAGACGGTGGGCCGCAACCAGATCGGCGACATGGATATAGTCCCTGACGCAGGTTCCGTCAGGCGTCGGATAATCCGTGCCATAGATGTTGATATAGGGTCTTTTACCCAGTGCGGTTTCGACCGCCGTCTTGATCAGATGCGTTGCGCCGGCCGTCGATTGACCGGTACGTCCGGCAGGATCGGCGCCCGCCACGTTGAAGTAGCGCAGTGCCGTGTATCGAAACGCATGTGCCAGGCTTGCGTCGCGCAGCATCCATTCGCTCATCAGCTTGGAGGCGCCGTAGGGAGACTCCGGCGACAGGGGAGCATCTTCTCCGACCGGCTCCAGCCCCGTCACGCCGTAGATCGCCGCCGTGGACGAAAAGATGAAGTGCTGGACGCCGGTTCGAACAACCGTCTCGATGAGAGAGCGTGTCTTGCAGGTGTTGTTCTCGTAGTAGGCGAGAGGATCGGAAACCGACTCCGGGACGACGACCGAGCCGGCGAAATGGATGACCGCATCGACCCGGTGTTCGCGGATCACTTTGGCGACCAACTCGGAATCCGCGATGTCGCCGACGACCAGCTTGGCTTCCGGCGCGACCGCCCATTCGAAACCGGTGGACAGGCGATCGAGGACGACAACCTCTTCCCGTGCGTCGAGAAGCTCCCAGACCATGTGGCTTCCGATGTAGCCTGCGCCACCCGTGATCAGTACGCTCACCTGCTCATCCCTTCCAACGACCTAGGACACATTTGCCGACCCGCTTTTGTCCTATGGCACGGCATTGTTGCAAGCGTTATGGCGACCCTCACGCCCACAGCGGACGACGGCGGTCCTCGACAACAGGCGACGCTCGACGGGAAATCCCGCGCGGGCATTGCGCCATGGCGTCAACGTTGCCGTCCCGATCCGGCGATCACGGACGGACTTCAGAACAGCGAGAAATCGCCGATCATCTCGTTGCGGGCCAGCCAGGGCACCTGGCGGCCCTGGGTCAGCTCCGACACGCGCCGCTTCACCCCGGCATAGAGTTCCGACACCTCGATGGCGCCGTTGTGGTCGAGGTCGTATGCCTCGCGCCGGCGCGCGATGACGTCGGCGACCGCGTTGGTGAAGACGCCGCCGCCGGTCGCGGCCGCCTCCTCCGAGAACTGCCGGCCCTTGGAGGCCGAGAAGACGAGCAGGCCGGACGGCACGGTGGCCAGCATGCCGGCCGCGGCGTCGTCGTTGCTGGCGAACAGGCTGGTGCCGGCGGCGCCCGAATGGCAGGCGTCGAGGAACACGACGACGCGCGCCCGCGACTTGACGAGGACGCGCGCGAGATCGTCCCAGGCGAGCGCCGTGCCGGCGATGTCGTCGAGCCGCGTTCCGCTGGCCGCCATGTAGAAGCGCCCGTCCGGACCGGCAAGGCCGTGCCCGGCGAAGGAGACGACCACCGTCTCGCCCGCCTTCGCCGCCTCGACCATGCGCCCGGCCTGCGACAGGATCGCGGCCGGCGTCGCCTGCCCGTCCGAAAGGCTGGCGTTCAGCCCCATCCGCACCGACTTCCCGGACAGCGCGGTCAGCGCGTGGGCCAGCGTCCGCGCGTCGCTGCGGGCGAAGGAGAGATTGGCGATGCCGGGCGCGTCGTATCTGTCGACGCCGATGGTGAGCGCGTGGACGACCGGCAGCGCCTGGCCGTCGCCGGCCAGGCTGCGGCCGACCGGCAGGCTGACCAGCCCGTCGCCGCCGGCCGCCACCAGCGAGATCCAGCGGGCTCCGGCCGCATGGGCCACGTCGAGCGCAAGCTTCCCCTCCGCGCCCGCGACCGGCGCCCCAACCGGAAAAGCGTCGGTGCGCAACCCGTCCTGGTAGACCCGCACCTCCGCCGCGCCCTGCGTGGCGATGTCGCCGACGATGCGCCCGCCCTCCAGCCTGATCTGGCCGGAAATGGTCGGCGGCACGCCGATGGGCGCGGCGGAGGGCGTGTAGCCGCCCGCCATCACCTCGCCCAGCAGGCCGGTCCTGCGCACCAGGCTGCTGAACTGCTGGAACGTGTACTGGCCCTGCCGGCCGGGAAAACGCAGGTTGACGTAGTTGGCCCCCTCGGGCGAGGCGTCGAAACGCAGGTCCGGCGTCCACACGACCACCTCGTCGTCGACGTAGCGTCCGCTCAGCGTCCGCTGCTGCGATTCCAGCGCGTAGACGTAGAACGAGCCGTCCGTGTTGATCTGCACGACATGGCCGCCGTCCGCCGTGTAGGAGGCTTCCTTGAGGAGCTCGCCGCGCTCGATGCCGTAGCGCTGGAAGATCGTCTTTCCGGCCTTGATGTCGTAGACCGCCAGGGCGCGCGATTCCCGCGACCAGATCAGCAGGTAGCGGTCGGCGTAGAGACGCGCTTCGATGCCGCAATAGCCGATATTGGCGTCGCACTGGCCTCCGTTTGGCTGGTCGGGATTGTCGTCGCCCAGGCGGACCGGCTTCGCCGCCGCGCTGTCGAACAGGTAGAAATTCGGCTCGTAGGTGCCGCCCGACGTCCATTTGCAGGACAACAGCGTCAGCCACAGCGTCCGGTTCTTCAGCTTGAACTCGAGCGCGTTGTTGAAGTAGCCGAAGATCCTGGGGCTGGCCTCCGTGGCCGCGTCCGGCAGGCAGCCGAAGCTTTCCACCGGCGCGAACAGGTTTTTCGCGGCCGGCACGGAAGCGGCGATCCGCTCTGCGATCCGCATGTCGCCGTCCTCGTCCAGCGGCCCCGTCTTGGCGAAGGACGGCAACTTCATGCGGCCGAACGCCAGCCCGAAATCGGCGAGCCGCTTCACCATGGCGTCGTCGCGGACGCGCGGCCGGGCGAGCCGCGACGCGCCGCGCCCCTGCCCGATCTCCGTGGCCTGAAGCGTTTCCGGCGGCGGCGGGGACGCCTGCGGCGCCTCGACTTCCGGCAGAACGGCCTTGCGCACCGCGGCCAGCCACGCGTCGAAGGGCTTGTCGCCCGTGGCCCGCAACTCGTTCGTCAGCGAGGAGAACTTCAACCCACCCCGAAAATTCCAATGCTGCGGAATGTGTGGCGGCGCGGCCTGCATGGCCGAGAAGAAGCCCTCGATCGATTGGGCGGCCTCCGCCATCACATCCTCGTCGAACGTGTCGATCGAACCGGAAACGACCTCGCCGCCGCTGAGCCGCGACAGCGCGTAGCCCTGCCCGCCGACCCTCACCGCAACGTCGTTCTCCAGGTCGATCGCCAGCCGCGTGCCGAACCCCGAGCAGGCCGTGCAGTCCAGAAGGATGTCGCCGATGCCCGGCCTGTAGCCTGCCACGAGCGGATTGCGCAGGTCGGCGGCGCCGTATTCCGCCTCGCCGTTGACCAGAAAACTGTCCGCGTTCTCCCAGCCGAGGTCGCCGGCCTCCATCTGCGAGACGAGCGCGCCGTCGACCGTGTCGATCACGTCGTAGCCCTCGCCGGCAAGCGCCGCCAGGAAACGCCCGGTCGGGGAATAGGCGGGGCGGCGGCCGTCGCGGTCGGCGAGGATGGCGCCGCTCTCCGCCTCGATCAGGCGGTAGCGGCCGTCATAGACCTCCGTCCGCGTCGCGCCGTTCGGCGACGCCAGCGTCTTGACCGGCCGGTCGAAGCTGAACGGGTCGCGCACGAGGAAGATCGCGTCGGTCGACGGCGCGACGGACAGCGTGCCCTGCGCGAAGGGAAAGGCCGCCTCGCCGGCGCAGCGCCGCACGAAGCCGGCGATGGACAGCTCCACCTGCAATGGCCCCGATTCCAGCGGCACGATGTCGAGACGGCCGGCGGTGGGCGCCTCCGGGCCGAACAGCGCCACCAGCGCCCTGGTGGTCCCCTTTCCGGCGGCGAGCCCGAACGGCGCGATGGCGCCGGGCGTCAGCGCGTAAAAACCCTGTCCGGCGAAACGGACCGGACGGTCGAAGGAGGCGACGAACCATGCAGGGGCGGAGGACGAGGCCTCCGCCAACTGCCATTCGAGCGTCATCGGCTTGCCCGCTACCGCTTCGCCCTGAAGCGCGGCGGTCGCGCCGGAGGCGATCGCGGCGAAAGCCGCCTCGTCGGCGTCGCACTCCTCGCCGAGCGCCGACGAGCGCTCGCGGATGCGCTGGACGAAGCCGGCCTCGGTGTCCGAGGCTCTCCACTCCATCTCCGGCGCGCTCGGAAGCGGGTCCGGCACGCCGTCCTGCGCGTAAGCGGCCACGACAAATCCCGCCAGCGCCGCCGCCAGGCCGAAAAACGTCTTGCGCATGCCGAACCCCAAGCACCCCTGCCGGACGAGACTACAACCCGGCGTTCGACATGCTCAAGCCGCGCGGCCTTTTTGCGGCGGCGCTTCGGAACTCTCCGGCCGATCGTGACGCAGTTGCTACAGATCGTTGCTCAGCGGCAGGATCACCAGGTCGCGGATGGTGACGTTGCGCGGCCGCGTCAGCATGAACAGCACGGCCTGCGCCACCTCCGCCGGCTCCATCAGCCCGCCGGCGGCAAGCTCGGCCTCCAGCTTGTCCTTCGGCCAGTCCCTGATCAGCGCCGTGACCACCGGCCCCGGCTGCACCGCGCCGACCCGCACGGAATGCTTCGCCACCTGCCGGCGCAGCGTGTGGACGAACGCCTGCACGGCATGCTTGGAGGCCGTGTAGATCGGCTCGTGCACCACCGGCACCACCCCGGCGATGGAGCTGGTCACCACGATGTCGCCACCGCGCTGCTCGATCATGTGCGGCAGCACCGCATGCACGGTGCGGAACACCGCGTTGACGTTGAGGTTCAGCATGCGGTCCCACGCGTCGGGATCGCCCCGCGCCACCTCCCCGCCGACATAGGAGCCGGCATTGGCATGGAAGATGTCGAGCCGGCCGGTCTTGCCCAGGATCGCCGGCAGCATGCCGGTGACGCTCGCCGCATCGGTGACGTCGATGACCAGCGGAATGGCGTCCCTGCCGAGACTGGCGCAGGCCTCGCCGAGGGCGTCCTCGGCCCGGTCGACGAGCACGACGCGCGCGCCCGCGGCGAGCATCGCCTTCGCGCATTCGAGGCCTATGCCCGATGCCGCGCCGGTGATGGCGGCGACCTTTCCGGCCAGATCAAGACCCATGGTGGTCACTCCTCGTGAATGCGTTGCGCCTCAGGCGGCGAAGAGATGCGCGGCGGCCGGCTCGAAGCGGAACTCGACCGGGCTGCCCGCCTCGAACACCTCGTCCTGCGGGATCGCCGCCAGCGCCCGTTCGCCCGACGCCGTGTCCAGGCTGACGATGGTTTCCGCGCCCAGCCGCTCGACCAACGACACCGTGCCCCGGAGCGTCCCGTCCCTGCCGTGCCCCGGCTCGCGGCGCAGCGACTGCGGACGCACGCCGAGCACCGCCCGGTCGCCGACGGAGAAGCCGCGCGCCCCGATCGGCACCGGCGCGACCGTGGGCGATTCCACCGTCGCGACGCCGCCGGACACGCCGGTCACCCGCACGTCGAGGAAATTCATCTTCGGCGAGCCGATGAAGCCGGCGACGAAGCGGTTCGCCGGCTTCTTGTAGAGGTCGATCGGCGCGCCGACCTGCTGCACCCGGCCGCCGTCGAGCACGACGATCTTGTCGGCCAGCGTCATCGCCTCCACCTGGTCGTGGGTGACGTAGATCATCGTCGCGCCGAGCTGCCTGTGCAGCCGCGCGATCTCCATGCGCATGTCCATGCGCAGCGCGGCGTCGAGATTGGACAGCGGCTCGTCGAACAGGAACACCGTCGGCTTGCGCACGATGGCGCGGCCGATGGCGACGCGCTGGCGCTGGCCGCCGGACAGCTGGGCCGGCCTGCGCTCCAGAAGCGGCTCGAGCTTCAGGATGCGCGCCGCGTCGCGCACGCGGGCGTCGATCTCCGCCTTGGGCGTCCGGTTCAGCGTCAGGCCGAAGCTCATATTGTCGTAGACGCTGAGATGCGGGTAGAGCGCGTAGGACTGGAACACCATGGCGATGCCGCGCTCGCGCGGCTCCATCGCGTTGCAGCGTTTTCCGTCGATCAGAAGATCCCCGGCCGAAATGTCCTCCAGCCCGGCGACCATGCGCAGGAGCGTCGACTTCCCGCAGCCCGACGGCCCGACGAAGACGACGAACTCGCCATCGGCGATGTCGATGTCGACGCCCTTGATGATCTCGGCCGCGCCGAACGTCTTGCGGACGCCTTGCAGGCGAAGTTCCGCCATCTCAACTCTCCGTCATCATGTTTCGGATGTCGCGAGCGGCCCTTTGCAGGGTTTCGAAAGCAGCGAAGCGGCGCGCGTGCAGCGCGGCAAAATCACCCGCGGCAGGCGTGAAGGTTTCGCTGTCGCCGGTCATCGCCTGCATCGCTTCGCCGAGATTGGCGAACACGCCGCTGGCGGTTGCGCCGAGCATGGCGGCGCCCAGCAGCACCGGTTCGGCCTGCCGCGACACCGCCACCGGCACGCCGGTGCAGTCGGCCAGAAGCTGGCGCACCAGCGGATGCCGCCCGGCGCCGCCGCTGAGCGCGATGGTCTCGACCGCCGCGCCTTTGCCCCGGCTGGCCTCGACGATCTGGCGCAGGCCGTAGCCGAGGCCGAGGATGCCGGCGACGTAGAGCGAAACGAGGCTGTCGAGGTCGCGCTCCATGCCGAGCCCCGCCATCGCCGCGCGCGCCTCCGGATCGGCTTGCGGCGAGCGGTTGCCGAGGAAGTCCGGCACGACGACGAGGTTTCCGGCCAGGCGGACGGCCTCCGGCGGCGACCCGGCCTTTTCCGCCGCGAGACCGGCCAGGAAATCCGGCAGCGACAGGCCTTTCGACGCGGCGGTCGCGCGCGCCTCCGGCGTGGCGGGATGCAGCGCGACGGTCTGGTCGATCGCCGCCCCGGCGCTGGACTGCCCGCCCTCGTTGAGCCACAGGCCCGGAACCATCGCGGAATGATACGGACCCCAGACGCCGGGGATGAAGATGGGCTCGGCGCTGCTGGCCATGGTGCAGGCGGATGTGCCGAGCACATAGGCCATGGTGGTGGTGGCAGTCCCGCCGACCGTGCCCAGCCCGCCCGCATGCGCGTCGATCAGCCCGGCTCCGACCGGCGTGCCGGCATTCAGCCCCAGTTCCCCGGCCGCCGCTGGCGTCAGGCCAGCGCCTAGCGCCTGCCCAGCCGGCACGATCTCCGTGCCGATCCGCGCAAAACCCTGGTCGGCCAGGTCGCCGAGCCCGGTCTGCCGGAAATAGCTCTCGTCCCAGCGCTCCTCATGGGCCATGTAGGTCCATTTGCAGGTCACGGTGCACACCGAGCGGTCGAGGCTTCCCGTGGCGCGCCAGGTGAGGAAGTCGGCGAGGTCGAGAAACTGCCAGGCGGCGTGATAGGTGGCCGGCAGCTTTTCCTTCAGCCACAGAAGCTTCGGCGTCTCCATCTCCGGCGAGATGACGCCACCGACATAATCGAGCACGCGATGGCCGGCGCGGTTGATGCGGGCAGCCTGTCCGGTGGCGCGATGATCCATCCAGACGATGATGTTCCGCTCGGCCTTACCGTGCGGTCCGACCGGGAGCGGCTTGCCGCCCTGCCCCAGAACCACCAGCGAGCAGGTGGCGTCAAAGCCGATGCCGGCGATGGCGTCGGCGCCAAGCCCCGACACGGCGAGCGCCTCGCGCACGCTGGCGCAGACCGCGCTCCAGATGTCGTCGCTGGACTGCTCGGCGATGTCGGGCCCGTCCTGCCAGAGCGCGATGTTGCGCTTCGCCGACGCGACCAGCCCCCCCTCGCGGGAAAAGACGCCGGCGCGCGCGCTGCCCGTGCCCACATCGACGCCAATGAAATGGTCTTTTACCATCTGCCTTGTCCGCTCGGCCCGCTCCCGCCTCAGGCCGCCGGCGCGAGGTCTTGCAGCCCTGCCCGGCTGCCGTCCCGGTTGCGCAGGTAGACGCCGTGCTCCAGTTGCTGGCGGCGCAGTTCGCCCACATCGATGTCGGCCGGCGCGCGGTTGCCGCGCACGGAAATCTTGGCCGCGCGCCCCGCCGCCTCGCCCATCGCCATGCAGGTCGCCATGACGCGGATCGCGCCCATCGCTTCGTGCGTCGCCGAGATGGAGCGCCCGGCGACCAGCAGGTTGGACACTTTCTGCGGCACCAGCGAACGGTAGGGGATGTCGTAGCAGTCGCCGCACCAGATCAGCGTGCAGCCCTCGTCGCCGGGCCGATGGATGTCGATCGGATAGGAGGCCACGGCGATGGCGTCGTCGAAATGCGCGCAGGACAGCACGTCCTCCTGCGTCATCACGTACCGGCCGACGATGCGGCGCGTCTCGCGGATGCCGAGGAACGGCGCGGTCTTGGTGAAGTAGGCGTTCTCGAACCCGGCGACGTAGTTGACGAGGTAGGTGACGATGTCGTCGATCTGGGCGCGGCCCTCGATCTCGCCGTTGGTCAGGCTGCGTGCGTCGGTGCCGTCGGTGCCGGCCACGCGCGTCATGTTGATCCACACCTCGCCCTTCTTCAGGCCGGTGATGATGATGGTGCGCTCGTTGGGGATGGACAGGCCGCGCTCTTCCTTGGCCTTGGCCATCAGCTCGCGCAGGCCCACGACGATGAACTGGTGGTTCTGGCCGAAATACTCGGCCGGGATGAAGTCGGTCAGGTAGGTGCGCGCCTCCTTCGGCGCGTTGGCGATCGTCATGCGCAGCCTGTCGGTGTCGACGCCGCCCAGGCAGAACATCAGCGTCGGCGGCTGCATGCCGCCATGCTCGTCGCCCTTCCCGCACGGCACGCCCGCGCGGTAGGCGACGTCGGCGTCGCCGGTGCAGTCGATCACCACCTTGGCCAGCACGGCCGAGCGGCCGCTCTTGCTCTCGGTGATGATGCCCGCGATCCTGTCGCCGTCCATCACCGGCCCGGCGAAGAAGGTGTAGAACAGAACGTCCACGCCCGCCTCGGTCAGCATTTCCAGCGCCACCGTCTTCACCGCCTCCGGCTCGACCAGCGTGATGCCCATGTGCAGCGGGCACGGCCGGTGCTCGCTCGCCCCGTCGCGTTCGGTCCTGAGCCTCCGGATGAACTTTTCCGGCAGGCCGTCGATGATCTGGTTGCCCTTCTGGCCGAGGAAGCCCAGCACCGGCAGGCCGATCGTCATGTTGCCGCCGACGAAGCTGCGGCTCTCGATCAGCCCGACGCGCAGCCCGTCCTCGCCGGCCGCGAGCGCCGCCGTGATGCCCGAAGGCCCACCGCCGACGACGAGCACGTCGTATTCGGCCGAGACGGGAATGGAGCGGGCCGGCTCCTGGATGGTGCTGGGCATCATTCTGACCTCGTTTGCGCCGGTGCGGCCGGCAGGCTGGTTGCGACTGGAAGGTCCGGGCCGCATCGGCCCGGACCTTCATGTAGGCGTCCGATCAGGACGGCAGCAGGGGCGTGATGCGCGTCACCATGCTTTCGACCGCCTCGGCCGGCGTCTTGCGGCCGAGCACGGCGAGCTGCACGTCCTCCAGGAAGAGCTGCTGCGCGCGCGCCGCCTCCGGGAAGGGCGGGAACGCGCCGCGCGCCGTCGCCAACGCCTTGGCTTCCGCCGCGGCCACCGGGCTCGCCGCCGCGAAATCGGCGTCGGCGTAGGTCGACACGCGCACCGGTCCGTTGCCGTTCCTGGCCATGCCGAGCGTCACGCGCGGCGACGACACCTCGCGGATATAGGACCAGGCGAGATCCTTGTCGGCGAAGTTGGCCGGGATCGTCATGCCCCAGGATTCGGTCACCGCCGCCATCTCGCCGTCGTAGCTCGACGATTTCGGGAACTGCACGGCCTTGATCCTGCCGGGGAATTTGCTCTGCGCCGGATCGTTGAACTGCTTGAACCGCGCGAAGGTGATCATGGTGAAGGCGGCGCGCCCCTGTTGCATCCACGTCACCTGGTCGTCGTTCTTGGTGGTGGCGTAGCTGCGCGGCAGCGCCCCGGCCTTGAACAGGTCCGCCATCGTCGCCAGCGCCTTCTCCATCGCCTCGGGCTTGGGCAGCAGCTTGAAGTCCTTGGTGATGTAGTCGCCGCCATAGGCGCGGGCGAAGCTGACCGGGAACACCGCCAGGTCGCTGGCCATGATCATGCCGGTCACCGGCGTGCCATCCTTCGACGTGAAGGTGAGCTTCTTGGCCTGCTCGATCAGCTCCTCCAGCGTGGCCGGCGGCGCCGATATGCCGGCCTCCTCCAGAAGCTGCTCGTTGTAGAACAGGCCGCCGGTCGCATGGCGGACCGGAATGCCGATGGTCTTGCCGCCCACCGTCATCGCCTCGCGCAGGCCGGGCGCGATGTCGTCGTAATTCTCGATCGGCGCGCTCGCCAGAAAGTCGTCCAGCGGCGCGAACAGCTTGGCGATGTCGGCCGTCGGCCGGTTGTCGATGATGTAGCCCACGCCGTAGTCGGTCGACGGCAGGCTCGCCTCGCGGAACAGGCGGTCCTGCAACGGATTGGAATCGAACGTCGTGAACACGAGATTGGCGTCGTTCTTCGCCTTCCAGTCCTTCATCAGGTCGTTGTCGGTGCCGGTGCCGAGCACCGTCTCGTGCACCTTGTGGCTGAGGATGTTCAGCGTCTTGGCGGCCGCCCAGGATGGGCCGGCGGCAAGCGCTGCCGCGCCGCCGAGCGCCGTGCCGAGAAAGCCCCGGCGCGTCATGTCCAGTGTGATCCTGTTGGTCATTCTTCCTTACCTCCCTGCAGACGGATGGATCATCCCTTGGTGGCGCCGGCCGTCAGCCCGGCGACGAGATAGCGGTTCATGAGCACGACGAAGAGCAGCACGGGCGCGAGTTGCACGGTGGAGGCGGCGAACAGCACGCCCCAGTCGACGCCGTCGATGGAGCCGATCATCTCCGAGATCACCAGCGGCGCGGTCTTGGCCCTGGTGGCGGTGAAGATGAAGGCGAACAGGAATTCGTTCCAGGCGAAGACCACCACGAACACCGCCACGGCCAGGATGCCGGGCGCCGCCAGCGGCACGATCACGCGCCGCAGGATGGTCAGCCGGCCCGCGCCGTCGATCTCGGCCGCCTCGTCCAGCTCGCGCGGGATCTGGTCGATGAAAGTGCGCATCAGCACCGTGCCGAGCGACACGAAGAAGGTCGCGTAGAGCACCATCAGCACGATGTGCGTGTCGTTGAGGCCCATCGCGTTGACGATGGGAAAGAGCGGCAGCGTCACCACGATCGGCGGGATGAGCCGCACGATGATGAGGAACATCACGCTGGCGTTCAGGAACCGGCCCGAACCGCGCGAATAGATGTAGCCGGCGCAGGTGCTGGCGATCACCGCCAGCGCGGTGGCCCCGGCGGTGACGATGGTGCTGTTCAGCAGCCCGTCGAAGAACACGCCCCACCGGCTCCACAGCGCGGCGTAGTGCTCGAAGGTCGGCGTGAAGACGTAGACCGGCGGCACGGCGAAGATCTCCTGCCCCGGCTTCAGCGACGACATGACGATGAAGACGATGGGAAACAGCGACCAGAACAGCAGCGCCGTGACGGCGACCGCCTTGCCCGCGCCGATGAGAAGACGGCTAGTGCGCATTGCCGGCCACCTGTCTGCGCAGGAGAAGCACATAGCCGGCGGCCAGCAGCAGCGAGGCCGCGACCATGATCCAGGCGGTCGCCGCCGCCGGACCGAAGGCGTTGTAGGAAAACGCCTCCTGGTAGAGGTAGACGGCGACGACCTCGGTCGAGCGCGCCGGCCCGCCGCCGGTCAGCAGCCAGACCTCCGAGAAGATGCGGAAGGCGAAGATGTAGCGGAACAGCAGCGCCACGACGATGGCCGGTCCGAGCAGCGGCAGCGTCACCCGCCGGAACGCCTGCAGCGGCGTCGCCCCGTCGATGCGCGCGGCCTCGTAGAGGTCGCCCGGGATGGCCAGCCGCGCGGCGTAGAGGATGATGAAGGTGAACGGCAGATGCAGCCAGATCGTCAGCAGCGCGATCAGGATCATGGCGTGGGTCGGCTCGAACGACCAGTCGAGGATAGGCAGGCCGAGCGCCTGCAAGGCCAGCATGACCGGTCCGGCATCGGGATCGAACAGGAAGCGCCACATGACGACCGCGATCACCTCGCTGACGGCATAGGGCGCCAGCACCGCGACCAGCAGGAAGCGGCGCAACGGCAGGCCGCTGGCGAACAGCAGCGCCACGGCCAGCCCGACCGCCAGCTCGATATGGACGGCGAAGACGACGATGACGACCGTGTTC
This sequence comes from Mesorhizobium sp., assembly GCA_027492275.1. GTDB lineage: Bacteria > Pseudomonadota > Alphaproteobacteria > Rhizobiales > Rhizobiaceae > JAPUFC01. Next base: position 17,778 of record JAPUFC010000006.1, read on the forward strand.
CACAACGCGCCGCGGAAGGCCGGATCGCCGAGCACGCGCACGTAGTTCTCCAGCCCGACCCAGGTCGGCGCCTGCCCGAAGCTGGACTTCGTCAGGCTCAGCCAGATCACGAAGATCGACGGCACGACGATGACGCTCAGGATCAGGATGTGAACCGGAGCGATCAACGGCAGCGACTGGGCAAGGCTTCTCGTCCGCAAAAGGTCCTCCCTGACCTCGGTCCGCGCGGGTTCGTCTGCGCGGTCAATGGACCGCGTTGTGCGTCTCGGCCTGCGCCTCCTCGCCGGGCAGGACGGGCACGGGTTTCCCGCCGACATTGATGTCGCGCACGGAATCGCGCACCTGCAGCGAGGTGTTGAGCTCGATGCGGCGCGGCGGCGAGCCGTCGCCGCCCATACGCGCCCTGAGGCGGTCCCACAGCGTGCCGGCCATCTCGTCCACGGGCTGTCGGATGGCGGTCACGGCGGTCTTGCGCGCGCTCATCCAGGCATAGTCGTCGAAGCCGATCAGCGAGACCTGCTCCGGCAGGTCGATGCGCCGCGCCGCCAGCGCCGACAGCACCGCCAGGGTGGTCACGTTGGTCAGCGCCAGGATGGCCGTCGGCCGGACATGCCGGTCCAGCCAGTCGGCGAAGATCAGCGCGCCGCGCTCGCCGTTCGAGCCGAGCTCGACCACCGTCGCCCCCCGCCCGTCCTGCGTGCGTAAAAAGTCGTCGGCGCCGCGCACGCGCTCGCGGATGGGCGCGACGGAGAGGTGCGAGGCCGCGATCACCACGTCCCTGTGTCCCATGGCCACCAGATGACGCGCCGCGATGGCGCCCGCCTCATGATTGTCGATGGTCACGGCGTCGGCGAAGGCGCTGTCACCGGCCACGCGGTCGGCCAACACCATCGGCAGGCGATGCGCCTCGTCGGCGAGGATCTGCGGGATCGCGTCCGTGCACGGCACGGCGACGAGTCCGGACGGCCGCCAGCCGAGCAGCGCGCGCAGCCGCGAGCGCTCCAGCTCGGAATCGTCGCGCGAGGAGGCGACGATGACGTCGTAGCCGTCCTCCTGCGCCCTCACCTCCAGCCGCGACACCAGCGAGGTAAAGAACACGTCGTCGAGATCCGGCACCAGCACGCCGATGACCTTGGTCTGGCCGGAGCGCAACTGCGAGGCCGCACGGTCAACGTGGTAGGACAGCTCCCGCGCCGCCCGCTCCACCCGCTCCCGCAGCTCGGCGTTCACCGGCTTCGAACCGCTGAAGACGTTGGAGACGGTGGCGATCGACACGTTCGCCAGTGTCGCCACATCCTTGATCGTCGCTCGCTTGCGGGTCATCTGACAGCACTGTTAAACGTTTTACTGTTAAACGTTTAACTCGCCGATGCGGAGATGACAAGCCCTATCGCGTCTGTTGCATGTGGACTGTTGCCGGCTGGCCGTCACGGGCGGGTGCGGCCCGCCGGAATGACCGGCGCGCCGCTCAGTTTCCGGTTTCGCCGCGCGCGGCTTTCACCGAGGCGATGCCGCGGATCGCTTCCCGGTCGCCCGTGCCGGCGGCGGCGCGGAACACCTGGTCGGCGTCGCGGAAGCGCTTGAGGTTGAGATAGGCATAGCCGCGCAGGACCATCAGGTCGATGCTTTCCGGCACGATCCGCGCCCGTTCGTCGAGCGCCATCAGCGCTTCGGTGTAGCGTTCCGCCTCGAAATGCCCGGTCGCCTTCTCCGACAGAAGCGCCGCCTGCAATTCGAGTGTGCGGCCGCGGCTCTGGGGCGCCTTCGCCGCCGACAGGGCGGCCTCGTCGGACAGGCCGAGCCGGAGATAGGCCAGGCTCTGCCCGTAGGCGGCGTCGCGCCGCGCTTCTTCCGTGTCGCTGCGCAGGCCGACCTCGAACGCCGCCGCCGCCTCCACCGGACGGTTGACGTCCATCAGGCACCAGCCCCGGTCGAGGGCCGCGCGCGGGCTGAGCGTCGAGGCGTCGATGGTGGTGCTGCAACCGGCGCGGCGCGGTTCGCGGGCGGCCGGGCGGGCGCGCTGCGCCGTTCGCTGCACCGGACGTGCCACGGGAGCCTGCTGCACGACCACGGTTTCCTGGCCGCCGGCTTGCGGCGCCGGCCGCACCGCCATGACCTGCGGCGGCTGCGCGAAGCGTTCCGGGTTCGGCTGGGCCAGCACGGCGCTGGGCTGATGCACCCCCTGGGGATACGGCGTCTGGGGAAAGGTCTGCGGCATGGCGACCGGAGGATAGATCGTCTGCGCAGGGGCAGGCGCAGCCGCGACGGGCGCGCTGGAAGGCGGCGTTACCGGGTACACGGTCCGTGGCGCGAGCGGCGTCGGCTCGGCCGGAACCGTGGGCGCGACCGGGTAGGCGGACGTCGGCGTCGCGTACGCCACGGCGGGCTGCTGCGTCTGGCGGCTGCCCGGCTCCGGCTGGCCCACCCTGGCGATCCGCGCCGAACGGCCGGCCCAGATGCGCTGCATCTCGGCCACGCCGGCGACATCGCCGAGCTTCCAGCGCATCAGCGCCAGGCCGTAGGCGGAGGGCTCGTCGTTCGGGTCGAAGCCCAGCGCCGTGCCGAACCACAGCGCGGCCGTCTCGTACTGGTAGAGCGCGTCCGCGTACCAGCCGAGCTGCTGCGCGCCGTTGACGTTGCGCGCCGCAGCGATCTCGGCGGACATGCGCTGCAGCACCTCCGGCGGAATGGCCACCGGCGGCACGATGGCGAGCAGATTGGTGGCGGCGGCCAGATAGACGGCGCGCACCTCCTCGTTCTCGCCGCGATAGTCGTAGAGGAATGCCTCCGCCTCGGCCGGACGGTCGAGCTCCACCAGCGCCAGCGCAAGCCCCTGCGCCGCCGTCACGGACGGCTCCTGCTCGTTGGCCAGCCGGAACCAGCGCTCCGCCCGGGCCGGCTCCTTGCGCTGCACGTAGTACCAGCCGAGCAGCAGATAGTCGGAGGTCAGCTTCTGCTCGCCGGCCAACCTCTCGACGGTCGCCAGATCCTGCGCCGGCGCGGTGACCTTGGCATCCGCGTTTCCGGCCGCGACGCTGCGGCGGGCGAGATCGTCCCGCACCTGCTGGAACTCGCGTTTGCCGTCGACGGTCTTCTCCAGCGCCAGCAGCGCGTCGAGCTCGGCGCGCGGCAGCACCTCGGAGGCCTTCTGCACCGTCGCCAGCCGCTCGTCCGGCCCCGGGCAGTTGTTCAGCACGTAGAGATAGGCGTCGCGCGCGCGCTGCGCCCGGTCGGTCCGGCCGAAGGCCTCGGCGACGCGCCACAGCACGTCGACGTCGCCGCAGGTGAGCATGCTCGGGTTCTGCGCGCCGAGCCGGATGACCGTGTCGTACTGCTTGAGGTCGGAGGCGTTCACGAGTTGCTGGCGCGCCTCGCCGAGCGCCAGCCGTTCGAGCAGGTCGGCGGGAACCTGCCACTGCGGCTCCGCCGCCTGCCGGTCGGCGATCGCCTTGCGCACGCCGGCATAGTCGCCCTCGGAATAGAGCCGCCACATCTCGTCCAGGCGCGTGTCCTGGTTGGGCGGGATGTCGAGCGGATTGGCGGGCGGCGTCCATTGCGGATAGAGCGCGCGCAGCCGCGCGATCTCGGCCTCCAGCCGCCGCTGGTCGCCCTGCCGTGCGAAATAGCGCAGCGCCGTCTCGTCAACCTGACCGGCGGCTGCCGCGGGCGGCGTTGCCGGTGCCGCGGGCGGCGAGGCGACGGTCGCCTGCGCCAGCATCTCGCGCCCCTGCCCACTCTTGGTCGCGCCGGTCAGCAGGTTTCGCGAAATGTTCTCGCTGACGCGGAAGTTCTGCTCGGGCATGTCCGACGGCCACAGCCGCGACAGCGCATCGGAGGCGCCCAGCGCGATGGCCGTGGCGCCGACACCGGCCGTGAGGATGAAAGCGAGAGGCTTCATAGGCAATCCGGATATCTGCTTCGGAGGAAGGACAGCGTCAGCAGATGCAAGGTCGACGGGTAGTACTGGGTCGGCTGGAACGTCTTGAGATCGTCGGGCAGCGGGGTCTTGCCTACCACGCAGGCAAGCGCGGCCGGTATCGCGCGGTAGCCGGGATCGGACAGCGCCGCCTTCTGCGCCCCGCTCGGGATGTCGACCAGCTTGAGCGCGCCGTCGGGCCCGGTGATGCCGCTGGAGAAGGCGCCCAGCAGCTCCGCGTCGCGGTTGCCGGCGCGCACCAGATAGAGCGGGATGCGCAGCGCGTTGTAGCCGAACTCGGGGGCGAAGCCGCGCGCCGGCAGCAGATCCTCCTTCAGCGACGTCCAGTCCGGCGGCAGCCCCGATTTGCCGAACAGCGTCTGTTCCAAGAGGTCGAGGCCGTCATTGGACAGCTTGGCCCATTGATGCTCGGGCAGCAGTTGCGCCAGCGCCGGAAACGCCTCGAACACCCAGTAGGACAGATTGATCACGGGACCGTCCGGCCGGTCCTTGGCGTCGAAGCCCGTCGCGGCGGGCATCAGCACCAGCCGTCCGCCCACGGTCCGGACGTTCGAGCGCATGATCGCCCGCCCCAGCGACACGGCGGCGGCGGTCAGGTCGCGCCGGCTCCACGCCTCGCCCGCCAGCGTCAGCGCGTAGGCGATCAGCAGGTCGCCGTCCGAGGCGTTGTTGGTGTCGGTGACGTGCGGCGTCGCCGCCGGGTCCCATTTCCACATCACCAGCCCGTCGTCGCGCAGCAGGAGCTCGGCGCGGGTGAAGGCCCAGATGCGGTCGAAATCGGCGCGGCTGTCGGCGAGATAGGCGAGCAGCATGCCGTAGCCCTGCCCCTCGCTGTGGCTGATGTCGCCGTTGGCGTCGTCGACGATGCGCCCCTCGGCCGCCAGGAACCTGTCCTTGTAGGCCGCCCAGTCGGCCGCGCCCACCGTGCCCTGCGCCGCCGCGCCGTCCGTCCAGGCCGAGAAGGCCAGGGCGGTGGCGAGCAGGATCTGGCGGGACAGGCGCTTCATTCGTCGCGTCCCAGCGTGCGCAGCATCAGCGCCGTCGCCAGCCCGAGCAGGATGCACAGCGCGCCCAGCACCAGCGAATAGGAGACGGCGTTGGCGGACAGCCAGTTGGCGATGATCAGCCGGTAGTTGGCGAACGAGCCCTGCGAACTCTGCACCAGCTCGACGCTGGCGGGCTCGATCCGCGTGACCTTGCCGTTGGACGCGTTGTAGCTGGAGATGTAGCCGCCGAGCCCTGCCCAGCTCGCGGCGCTGCCCACGGCGCGCATGCCGTCCTGAAGTGCCGCGGCGGTCGGCGCGGTGAACAGCGTCCACGTTCCCGTGCCGCCGGGGGCCGCGCTCTGCGCGACGACCAGGCTGGCATCACCGCCGGGCGTGAATTCGGGATTACGCGACGGCAGCAGCCGGAAGGATTCCAGCGACACGTCGAAGGTGCGGTTCAGCCACTCCTCCAGCGTGCTGATCTGGCCGCGCCAGCCGCTCCCGCTCAGCCTCTCGCGCCACTGGTCGAAGGTGGCCTCGGTGGTCGTTCCACCGGCCTCGGTGGGCGGCGGCGCATCGCCCCACGACACCCGGCTCGCCTCCGATATGCCGACCTGCGTCAGCGCCACCTGCGGCAATTGCGAGATCGGCGCGATGAAGAGGGCGTCGCGGCCGGCGACGGAGGCCGGCGACACGTTCAGGTCGAGCGGGATGAGGCGGCCGGCCGCCACCGCCAGCTTGCCCGACAGGGTCGCCGCCGCTGACAGGTTGGCGCCGCCGCGATCCATGATCAGCGGTACCGGGGTCGTCGCCCGGCCGTAGGGAAACGCCGTGCCCGCCAGCGCCGCCAGGTTCGGCCGCTGCGCGATGCGCGCGAAGGCCGGCATGGCGAATTCGGACGTGTCGAAGATGACGAACCGCCCCTTGTCCAGCGCCGTCGCGCCCGGCGCGCAGACGCGATCCGCATCGGTCAGCAGGGCGGCTTCGATGGCGATGGTGTTGGCGCCCGGCCGGAAGTGCCGCATCGTCACCTTGATCGGCAGATGGCGCAGGATCTCGCCGCCCGCCGTGGTGATCGGCATGGTGGCGGCGATGTTGTCGTTGACGTAGATGTCGATGTGGCTTCCCGGCAGGACCTCCTCTGAATAGGCGGCGTCGAGCAGGATGTTGGCTTCGCCGTAGGACGAGGCGAAGAAGTCCGACGGCACGCCGAAGGCGAATTCGGTGCGGAAGCGCCGGCCGGGAAACTCCTGCGTCTGGATGCCGAGATCGGCGAATGTCAGCCGCCGCTCGCCGAACAGCATCGGCGGTTCCGGCAGGCGCCAGTTGCGGGTGGCCAGCGCCGTGCGCTGCGTGGCGGGATCGCGGTCCACCGGCCGCGCCATGGTGTCGATCGCCGCATCGATTGCTTGCCAGGAGGGGCCCGTCACGACGAGCGTTCCGGGGCCGTATCTGGAATCGTCGACGAAGGCCGCCGTCGCGCCCGTCGCCGCGCCGGCGGGCATGGCCGACAGCAGGGGCGAAAGCTCCGACGTGGTTCCAATGAGCACCGTCGCCGTGCCGGGCTTCCTCGCCGGGGCGTCGCCGGTGGTCACCGAGACGGCAAGGTTGGGCATGTCGGCGAACAGCGCCAGTCCCTGCGCCAGGCGCAGGGCGGAGGCCGACGCCGACATCTCTTCGGCCGCCGGCATCACCAGATTGACCGCCGTGCGGCCGTCCACGTCGACGCCGATGGCGCGCAGGTCGTCTGTGCGCGTCCAGCGCATGACGGAGGCGTCGGCGAAACGCAGCACGGTCGAAGCGGGATCGAGCTGCGTCCACAGCTCATAGGTGGACTGGATCGTGCAATCCGTGCGGTGGCGCTGCACCGCCTCGACCTTGATGTCGTTGAAGCCGGCGCGCAGCAGGCCCGCCGGAACCGGCGCGGAAAGACGCGAGATGGCGTCGGACGAGGCCACGGGCACATCGAAGAGCCTGTTGCCGTTCACCGTCATGCGCAGGCGCGAGATTTCCGGCGCGACGACCAGCGAGTTCTGGTAGCCGAGGCCGAACTCGGTCGCGCCCGCCGCCTGCTCGGGCGTCAGGTAGACCGACCAGCTCCGCTGCGGATTCTCTCCCGCCAGCACCGCGTTGCCGGTCGGCAGCAGGTGGCGCAGCGCGGCGGCCGGCGGCTGCGCGATCGGTCCGGGCGCGGCGCCCTCGGCCGGGGGAACCGCGCCCGGAGACGGAGCGACCTGCTCGGGCGGAGCCGGCGGACGCTCGCCGGACATGTCGAAAGGCGCGCGCTGCTGCGCGGACGCGCCCTGCAGCGCGAGCAGCCCGATCGCGGCCGTGGCGGCGAGCAGGCGCCTCATCGGCGGCTCTCCGCCGTCGCGCCGCCCGAAGCGGGACGCGGACGCGATTCGTAGCCGCGCATCTGCCGTCCGAGATAGACCAGCCCGCGATAGGTCTGGAACAGCGCCAGCCGCAGGAACCAGATCGTGCCGCGGATCAGTCCAGGATTGCCGCGCCGCGACAGCTGGAACTGCGTCCACTGGTTGGAATTGGCGAAGATCAGGTCGGCCACGTAGCGGTGATGGATCGCTTCGGTCGGCCTGTAGCGGCTGCCGATGATCGCCCCGTCGCCCGTCCGCTCGATGTTGCGGATGCCCATGGGCAGGACGCTCTCCTGCTCCTCGACGAAGGTCTTGAACCGCAGGTCGACCGACGTGTCGGTCGGAATGACCTCGGGCAACTCGCCGAAGATGCGGATGCGCGAGCCGTTCACCGAGACGTCCTCGATCGTGCCCTTGTACCAGGCGTCGCCGATCCGCATCTCGCAGCGCCGGCTGACCTTGACGCGACGCGTCGCGGCGCGCTCGCCGCGCTCCGAGACCACGCCGAGCGCGCAGCCCGCGATGATGAGGTTGAGCAGATTCCAGCCGCCCACCACCAGCGTCACGTCCGCCTTATAAGGCTCCGTATAAACACGATAGATCGTCACCAGAACGCCGATGACCAGCAGGAAGAAGATGATGAAGAACGGCGCGCTGATCTCCGACAGGCGGCTGCGCGCGATCGACTCGTCCTTGGCCGTCACCTTGAAGGTCGGCTTGCGCGGATTGAGGATCACCGACACCACCGCCGGCAGCAGGTGGATCGTCTGCACATATTCGTAGAGTTCTGAAATCCACGGCCAGCGGAACGCGCCGTAGAGATAGTTCTGCATGATCAGGTTCACGATCATGTAGGCCAGCGTGTAGGCAAGGAACTCGCCGCCCGAGGCCGTGAAGATCTGGAGATCGAAGAACAGGTAGAACAGCGGCGCGATCAGGAAGATCGCGCGCGGGAAGGGAAACAGCCAGAACAGCGTCGAGGAAGTGTAGCAGAGGCGCTGCGGGATGGAGAGGCCGCGCTTGAACAGCGGCGCGCGGAAACGCAGGATCTGCATCATGCCCTGCGCCCAGCGGCTGCGCTGGCCGATGAAGGAGGCGAAGGTCGCGGGCTGCAGGCCGGCGATCAGCGGCTTGTCGACATAGACGCTGTTCCAGTGCTTGGCGTGCAGCTCCACCGCCGTCTCGCAATCCTCGGTGATGCTGACGCCGGAAAAGCCGCCCGTCTCGGCCAGCGCCTTGCGCGACAGCACGGCGGCCGAGCCGCAGAAGAACGCGGCGTTCCACTTGTCGAGGCCGCGCTGGATGACGCCGTAGAACATCTCGTTCTCGGACGGCATCCTGTCGAAGGTTTTGAGGTTGCGCTCGACCGGGTCGGGGTTGAGGAAGAAATGCGGCGTCTGCACCAGGAAGAGGCGTGGGTCCTCCTCGAAATAGCCGACCGTCTCCTTCAGGAAGTCGCGCGCCGGCGCGTGGTCGGCGTCGAACACCGCGATCAGGTCGCCGGTGGAATGCTCCAGGCCGTTGTTCATGTTGCCGGCCTTGGCGTGCTCGTTCCTCGCCCGCGTCAGGTAGCGCACGTCGAGGCCGGCCGCGAGTTGCTGCAGCTCGACATGGCGCTTCTCGGCCGCGTTGGCCTCCGCGATGCGGTCGGAATTGCGTTTCTGCAGCGTGCCGCCGTCGTCGAGCAGCCACACCGTCAGCTTGTCGGCCGGATAATCCATGCCCTTCGCCGCCGCCATCGTGTTGGCGAGCAGCTCCGGCTCCTCGTTGTAGGTCGGGATGAAGACGTCGACCGTCGGCAGATTGCCGGGATTGGCGGCCCGGCTCTTGCGCGGCGGCAGCGGCGAGGCGACCACGAACAGGCTGAGCGCCAGCATCATGATCGAGTACATCTCGGCCAGGTAGAGCAGGAAGCCCGGAATGAAGTTCTCCGGCTGGTTGATCGGCGGCAGCGTGCTGGTCGTGCGCCAGTAGGCGTAGCGCATGACGATGGCTGTGCCGAAGGCCAGCGCGATCAGCCGCCACGTGCCTTCCGGCCTCACCAGCTTGAGGATCATCATCGCCAGCAGCACCACCATGCCGGCGATGAACTGCGTCTCGAGATTGATCGGCAGCGTGATGACCGCCAGCACCAGAACCGAGAGACCGGCCCACAGGAGAACGATGAGTGTCTTCACGCCGGCCGCCCTCCACCCGCGTCAGACGCCCCCGCCGCGCGGAGCGGGCATGAAGCCGGCCATCTCGCGGCGGCTGGCGGCAACTGAACGATCATCGTTTCCACGCGTCCGCTTCCCGTTCGCGACGCTATCAAACGCGGCGCGCCCGATTCCGCTCGGACCGGGCCCCGATTGAGCCATGCCACGGTTAACGTTTCGGTAACGCTCAGCGGCATGGCTGGCCCGCCTCCCCGATGCAGGGTGGCGCCGGCACCGCCGCGGCGGGCTGGGGGGCGGCGGGCGGGTAGGCGGTCGTGCCGGGCGGCGGGGGCACCAGCGGCCCGACGGGCGCCGG
>JAPUFC010000007.1 GCA_027492275.1 Mesorhizobium sp.
AGCTTGCCCTTGCGGCGCTGGCCGTGCTGGCCGGGGCCGTATTCACGCTTGTTGACCGGGGACTTCGGGCGGCCCCAGATGTTCTCGCCAAGGCGGCGGTCGAGTTTGTACTTCGCGGATTCGCGCTTGCTCATCGCATTCCCTTTCAAAACGATGCGCCCGGCCCCTGACGGACCGGACCAAGGAAACGCGCCCTCCTCTGGCCTCCTCTCGGAGACCCGACAGGATTTTCCACGCACGCTTTGCGGAAAAATCCACGGGACACGTCAAATGACACGCCGGACCTTTCGGCCCGGCGCTGGCGGTTCCTTAAAGAAGGCGCGGCGGGGTGTCAACGGCGCGGATCGGCTCACGCCGCGTCGGCGAATTCCTGCCGGCACCGCTTGATGTCCTCGAAATTCTGTTCGGCCCAGCGCACCAGATGCGACAGCGGCTCCAGCAGCGACCGGCCGAGCGGGGTCAGGCGATACTCCACCGCCGGCGGCACGGTGGCGAAGACATGACGGCTGACCAGCCCGTCGCGCTGGAGATCGCGCAGCGTCTGGGTCAGCATGCGCTGCGAGATGTCGGGCACGGCGCGGCGCAGTTCGCCGAACCGATGCGGACGCTCGCCGAGCAACTGGATGAACAGCGTGCTCCACTTGTCGCCAATCTGGTCGAGCACCTGCCGCACCGGGCAGCGCGCGAAATCCCGGCCATTGGCCCGGTAGCGTTCCAGTGTTTCGGACATGCCTGCCATCGTTCCCTCGAAGTAACCAGCTTACTGCGACATGCCTTCTTCCGGCGTCGCCATATGGTCTATATAGGAGTGCAACACTCATTTACAGACCAGTGGATTTGCGAATGACCGACCTTCTCGTCACCGGAGCCGCGGGCCATCTCGGCCAGCGCGTGCTCCATCATCTCGTGGAGACGCTCGGCGTCGCGCCGTCGCGGATCGTCGCGGCGACCCGCAAGCCGGAGGCGCTGGCCGGCTGGACCGAGCGCGGCATGACGGCGCGCGCCGCCGATTTCGACGATCCGGCCAGCCTGGACACGGCGTTTTCGGGCGCGAAGCGCCTCCTCGTCGTCAGCACCGACGCGGTGGGTGCCCCCGGCAAGCGTCTGGAACAGCATCTCAGGGCCATCGACGCGGCCGGCAGGGCGGGCGTCTCGCACGTCGTCTACACCTCGCTGCCGGGGGCTTACGATTCGCTGGTCAGCTTCGCGCCGGACCATGCCGGCACGGAAACGGCGCTCAAGGACAGCGCCCTGCCCGGCTGGAGCGTGCTGCGCAACCACTGGTACGCGGAGAACCTGCTGCATGCGCTGCCCTCGGCGATGGCCTCGGGCCATTGGTACAGCGCGGCCGGTGACGGCGGCATCCCCTACATCGCGCGCGACGATCTCGCCCGGGCCGCGGCCGCGGCGCTGGCCTCGGATTTCTCCGGCAAGCGGACACTTACGCTGGGCGGCGACAAAACCCACGCGGCCGCCGAGGTCGCCCGGCTGGTATCGGCCGCGACGAGCAAGCCGCTGACGGTCGTGCCCGTGTCGATCGACGACCTGATCAAGGGCATGATGGGCGCCGGCCTGCCGGAGCCGGTGGCGCGCACCTTCGCCTCCTTCGACGCCAACACGGCGGCGCACAAGTTCGAGATCGTCACGGGCGACTACAAGTCGCTGACCGGGCTTTCGCCGCAATCGCTGGAGAGCTGGATCAAGGCGAACGCGGCGGCCTTCACGGCCCATCCGGGCTGAGAGAAGCGGTCACGCCACGGCCAGGCCGAAGCCACGCATCAGCCGGCGCGCGCCGGCATCGGCGTCGCCGGAGGTGAAGACGGCGACGTCTGGCGAGAGCGGGCGCTCGGCCCCGGCAGCGGGCTCCAGCAGCGACAGGGCGCGGCGCGCGATCGCCTCGGCCGGGTCGATCCAGTCCACCGGCCAGGGCGCGGTCTTGCGCATGCGGTTGGCAAGGAAGGGGTAGTGCGTGCAGGCCAGCACGACGATGTCGGTGCGTTGGCCGTCGCGCTCGACGAAGCAGGGTGCGATCTCGGCCCGCACCGCCTCCTCGTCGACGTAGCCCTGCCGCATGTAGGTTTCGGCGAGACCGGCGAGCGTCTCGCTGCCGACCAGCCGGACATGGCATTTCGACGCCCATGCGCGGATCAGGTCGCGCGTGTATTGCCGCTTCACCGTGCCCGGCGTGGCCAGAACGGAGACGAGGCCGGAGCGGGTTCGCTCCGCCGCCGGCTTGATGGCCGGAACCGTGCCGACGAAAGGATGGCCGGGAAAGGTCTTTCGCAGCGCGTCGATGACCAGCGTCGATGCGGTGTTGCAGGCGATGACCGAGATTTCCGGATCGAAGCGCTCCAGCAGGCCGGCGAAGAGCGTCAGGATGTGGCCTCGCAGCGCCTCCTCCTCCCACGCGCCATAGGGGAACGCGGCGTCGTCCGCGACATAGGCGAAGCGCCGGCCGGGCATCAGCACGCGCGCCTCGCGCAGCACGGTGAGCCCGCCGATGCCGGAATCGAAGACGAGAACCGGCTTGTCAGTCATCGGACCCTTCATCGCCGCCATGCGCGGCGCGGTCGGCCGCCGCCTTGCGCATCGGATAGGTCTCGCCGCGCTTTTCCTTCGGCGAGAAATAGTCCAGCGAGGCGACGACGCCGCGCAGCACCTTGATCTCGGCTTCGGTGAACGCCTGGCGGGTCAGCACGGCGCGCAGATTGTCCACCATCTTGGGCTTCTTCGCGGCGGGACGGAAATAGCCGCGCGCCTCAAGCGCCTGCTCCAGATGGCCGAGCAGGCCCTGAAGCTGCTCCTTCGACGCGGGCACGATGTCGGGTCCGGAAAAGGCGGTGTCCGTCTCCGAGGCGAGGCCGGACTTCATCCACTCGTAGGACATCAGCAGCACCGCCTGCGCGATGTTGAGGGAGGCAAAGCTCTTCTCGACCGGGAAGGTGACGATCTCGTCCGCCAGCCCCACCTCCTCGTTGGCGAGCCCGAAACGCTCGCGGCCGAACAGGATGCCGGTGCGCTGGCCGGCGATGCCGCGCGCCCGAAGCGCCCTGCCCGCCTCGACCGGGCTGCGCACCGCCTTGAAGCCGTCACGCTCGCGCGCCGTGGTGGCGAAGACGAAGGACAGGTCGGCGATAGCCGACGCCAGATCGGGAAACACCGTCACCGCGTCGATGACGTGATCGGCGCGGCTGGCGGCGGCGCGCGCCTTCTCGCTCGGCCAGCCGTCGCGCGGGTTGACCAGACGCAGCTCGGACAGGCCGAAATTGGCCATGGCGCGGGCCACCATGCCGATGTTCTCGCCGAGCTGCGGCTCGACCAGTACGATCGCCGGCAGCATGACCGCCGGCGCGGGTTCATTCTCGCTGTTCATCACATCCTGATCCGGGACAGTCCGCCCCTCCTGACACAGATGCGGGCAAAACGGAACAAGCGGGCGTCCAGCACCCGTTCCGGCACGACAAAAGCCGCGTTTGCGCGCCCGAACGTGCTTTGGTATAGGGCAGCGACCCTTCCCGAAGCTGCGGCTTTTCACGTCTCCCGAAAGAGGTTTTCAATGGCGAAGATCAAGGTGGCCAATCCCGTCGTCGAACTCGACGGCGACGAG
>JAPUFC010000008.1 GCA_027492275.1 Mesorhizobium sp.
GGCGCCCGTTCGGTGGCGGCCCGGCTTGTGGGGTTCCCCTCTGTCATGGGCGGCCGCCCCCCCGCCCGGGGGGGGCGCCGGCGTGCGCGTCGCCGGGCAGCGCGAAGTGATCGATGCCGACCGGCTCGTAGCCGGCCGATGAAATGAACCGCGCCGCCGCGCTCGCCTGTTCGAGACGCGCCAAGGGTCCCGGCAGCGCCGCGGCGTCGATCATCGTCTGGTGCTTCTTGAACCACGGCACATGGGCGTAGCCGAACAGCGCCATGCGGTCGGGCCGCAGCGACAGCGCCAGACCGATGGTCGCCGCCTGCGTCTCGAGCGTCTGGAAGGGCAGGCCGTAGAGCAGGTCCAGGTTCACCGATCCGACGCCCCGCGCCCGCAGGCCCTCGACCACCGCCGCCGTGTCCTCGAAGCTCTGCGGCCGGTTGATCGCCCGCTGCACGCGCGCGTCGAAATCCTGGATGCCGAGGCTGGCGCGGGTGAGGCCGATCCCGGCCAGCGCGTCCAGCCTGCCCTCGTCCATGTCGTTGGGATCGATCTCGACGCTGAGCGCCACGTCGGGCGCGATCGCGAAGGCCTCGCCGAGGCTCCGGCGCAAGGCGTGGAGGTCAGCCGGCTTGAGCAGGGTCGGCGAGCCGCCGCCGAAATGGATGGCGGCGACCCGGCCGCGTCCGGCCAGCCGCGCGCCCACCAGCGCGATCTCCCGGCGCAGCGTCTCCAGATAGGCGGCGACCGGCGCATAGCGCAGGGTCTGGCGCGTGTTGCAGGCGCAGAACCAGCACAGGCGGTCGCAGAACGGCACGTGCAGATAGAGCGAGATCGCCTCGTCGGGCACCACGGCGTCGAGCCAGGCGGAGACGGTTTCGCCCGTCACGCCGGCGTGGAAATGCGGCGCCGTCGGATAGCTGGTGTAGCGCGGCACGCCGGCGTCGAGCGGCGCGTCGAGGAGCTTGTGGCTGGGCGGTGCGGTCATGGTCCGAGCTCGATGAGGGAGACGCCGCGCCGGCCGACGGTCCTGTGACTGGACAGGACGACGATGCGGCCGCGCAGATGGTGCAGCAGGCGCGCCAGGATGCGCCCGCCCTGCGCGTCGTCCAGATGCTCGGTGGGTTCGTCGAGCAGCACGACGGGCCGGTCGGACAGGAAGGCGCGGGCCAGGTTGAGGCGCTGGGCCTCGCCGAGCGACAGCAGGTCCTGCCGCAGCCAGCCGTCGAGTCCGCCGGCCTGCCGGATGCGGTCTCCCAGTTCGACCGCCTCGATGGCCTGCCAGAGCTCGGCCTCGCTGCGGCCAGCGGCAAAAAGATTGGCGCGCACGGTGTCGTCCAGAATGGCGGCGTCGTGCAGGCACAGCATGGTGAGCGCCCGGCGCGACGCCGCCGGAAACGGGCCGTGCTCGCCCAAAAGCACGTCGTCGCCGATCCAGCCGGCGATCTGCTTGAGCAGGCTCGTCTTGCCCGAGCCGCTGGCGCCGGCCAGCACGGTCGGGCGGCCGGCCTTCAGGGAAAGCGCGATCGGTGCGCCGATCGGCCGCCCGTCCGGCGCGAGGCGACGCAGGCCGCCGTGGCGAAGCATCGCGAGGCGCGGGGCGGCTGTTTCCACGCGACCCTGCGCGAACGGGGCGCTCCAGCGGCCGAGCTCGGCCAGCGCCGCCTTGCGGCGCAGGGTGGCGACCAGCAGGCGCGACGCGCCGTTGAACCCTTCGCCCAGCGCGATCCAGGCGAAGGCAATGAACACCGGAAGCAGCAGCGCCTCGCCGCGCGCGCCGGCCATCCAGGCTGCGGCGACGACGGCCAGCCCGGCCAGCGGCCCGAGCAGACCGGCGAGCATGTCGAAACCGGCCTGCCGGCGGCGCAGCAGGAGCATCTCCGTCTCGGCCTCCGAAAGCTTGGCCAAGGCTTCACCGCTTGCCGCCGCCCAGAACCGCTCGGCCTTCAGCGGAACGGCCGACGCCATGGCGGCGCCGAGCGCATGCGCGCCGTCGCGCCGCAGGCTCCGGGCCCGCTCCCAGGCCATGGCGCCGGTCTTCGCCACCCTGCTCCCCAGTATCAGGGTGGCGAGAAACAACGACAGAATGAGAAGGATCGCGGCGGGCGCGACGAACGCTGTCGCCAGAACGCACAGGGCTGTGCCGCAGCCCAGCGTCAGCGCCGGCAGGCCGGCGCGCAGCCAGGCGTAGTCGACGTCCTCGACATCGTCGATATAGTCCGCCAGGCGCGACGGCTGGCCGAGCTGCCAGCCTGCCCGGCGCATGGCGGGCGCCGCCGCCATGGCGGCGAACAGCCGCACGCGGCGCGACACCTGGTCGGTCAGCGCCGCGCGGTGGCCGGCGAGGCGCTCGCCGTAGCGGGCCGCCGTGCGCCCGACCGCGAACAGGCGCACCAGCGCGCCGGGGATATGGAAGTTGAAGGCGAAGGCCGACGCCGTCAGGCCGGCGAGCGCGACCGAGCCCAGGAACCAGGCCGACAGGCCCCCGAGCGCCACGCCGCACAACAGGGCGGCGAAGGCGAAGGCCGTCGCCAGCCGCCAGGACCGCCGGCTGTCTGCCGCTTGCCGGTTCATGCCGCCGCCTCCGTCACGCTCTCGTCTCCTGAAAGATCGATCACCCGCGACGCCAGCGCCGCCAGCGCGCGATCATGCGTGGCGACCAGCAGGAGGCGGGTGCGGGCGAGATCGGCGAGCAGGGCGCGGACGGACGCAGCCGCGTCGCGGTCGAGCTTCGCCGTCGGCTCGTCGGCGATCACTGTGCGGCCGGACAGCGCCGCGCGGGCGATGGCGAGGCGCAGGCGCTGCCCGCCCGAAAGGTTCGCGCCGCCCGGCGCGACCCGCGCCGCGATGCCGCCGGGCAGCAGCACTTCGTCGAGCAGCCCCACCCCCGCCGCCGCGAGCAGCACCCGGGTGGGACAGGTGACGCCGGTGTTCCAGGCGACGGCTTCGCCGAGCGTGCCCTCCGGCACGTAGCTGTCGGTGGACACCCAGGCCAGCCAGGAGAGCACGTCGCCATCGGCTCCGTCCGCCCCGGCCAGCCGCCGCAGCAGGGTGGACTTGCCGCAGCCGCTCGGACCGACGATTGCCACCAACCCCCGCGCCGGAAGATCGGGAACGGCCACGGCGGGCAGTCGCGGCAGGCTGGAAGGCGCATCGTCCATCAGCCGGTCCAGCGCGGCGGCGGCGGCCAGCCCCTCCGCCTTGGCGTGGTACTGCTCCGAGAAGCGGCGGAACGGCGCGAAATAATCCGGCGCGGCCATCAGGATGAACAGGCTCTGCCAGAGCTCCAGCCCGGAAAAGCCGGGGATCATGGCGAGCTTCAGGTGACCGAGGCCGAGGAACACCGCCAGCATGGCGATCGACAGGGACGAGAAGAAATCGATGATGCCGGCATTGACGAAGGCGATCCGCAGCACCGTCATCGTCCTGTCCGCATAGGCCTCCAGCCGGCCGGCGAGCTTGGCCTCTTCCGCCGCCAGCCCGTGATTGGCGAGGATGGTCGGCAGCGTCCTGATGCGGTCGGCGAACTGGCCGGCAAGGCGGCCGAAGGCGCGCTCCTGCGCCTCAGCGCGGGTGCGGATCGCATTGCCGACCAGCGCGAAGAACACGATCATCACCGGCGTCAGCACAAGCACCAGCACGGCCGCCTGCCACGACACCAGCGCGAGCGCGGCGGCGACGGCCAGAGGCCCCGCCGCCATCATCGTCGCGGCGGCGCGATGGCCGACCGCCAGCGCGGCGACCGACTGCGGATGACGCTGCATGCCGGCGACCAGTTCGCCCGCCGGCAGCGACTGGAGCCGGCGGGCCGGCATGCGGTCCAGCCGCATGGCCGCGGCTTCGCGAAGCCCGGCCGCGACGGCGGTCTCCGCCGTGGCCTGCGTCCGGTCCGCGGCGAGGCCCGCCGCGGCGGCCAGAACGAGGAACAGCACGGCGGCCGGCGCCAACAGCGGTTCGACCGGCTGGTCCATGACCAGCCCGCCGACCACCATCGCCGCCGAGGCCGAAAAGCCCAGCCGCAGGCCTGCGCGCAGCAACTGCCAGGCGAACAGGCGGCCAAGGCCGCGCCTGCCGGCGCGGCGCGCCAGTGCCAGCGCGCCGAAAGGCGCGGTCTCGTCGTGGCGTGCGGGGGCGTTCTCGTCCATGCCCCGCCTGTCGCACGGATCGCGGCGGCGCGACTTGATCCAGGTCAACCCGCCATGGCCGCGATGGCGCTAGGAGGAAGCATCCTTGAGGACGCCTCCCATGACAGACCCGTTGCTCGTCGACCTTTCCCGGCTGCAGTTCGCGCTGACGGCCATGTACCATTTCCTGTTCGTGCCGCTGACCCTCGGCCTCTCCATCCTGATCGCCATGATGGAGACGGTCTATGTCATGACCGGCCGCGCCGTCTGGCGCGACATGACCAAGTTCTGGGGCGTGCTGTTCGGCATCAACTTCGCGCTCGGCGTCGCCACCGGCATCACCATGGAATTCCAGTTCGGCATGAACTGGGCCTATTATTCCCACTATGTCGGCGACGTGTTCGGCGCGCCGCTCGCCATCGAGGGGCTGATGGCCTTCTTCCTAGAGGCCACATTCGTCGGCCTGTTCTTTTTCGGCTGGGAGCGGCTCTCGGCGCGCGCCCACCTCACCGTCACCTGGCTGATGGCGCTCGGCACGAATTTCTCCGCGCTGTGGATCCTGGTCGCCAACGGCTGGATGCAGAATCCGGTCGGCTCGGCCTTCAACCCGGACACGATGCGCATGGAGGTCACCGACTTCATGGCGGTGATCTTCAATCCCGTGGCGCAGGCGAAGTTCGTGCACACGGTGTCGGCCGGCTATGTCTGCGGCGCCGCCTTCGTGCTCGGCGTGTCCGCCTGGTATCTGCTGCGTGGCCGCCATGTCGAGCTCGCCAAGCGCTCCTTCGTCATCGCCTCGGCCTTCGGCGTCGCCTCGGCCCTGTCGGTCATCGTGCTGGGCGACGAGAGCGGCTACGCGCTCACCGACAACCAGAAGATGAAGCTCGCGGCCATCGAGGCGATGTGGGAGACGGAGCCCGCGCCGGCCTCCTTCACCCTCTTCGGCATCCCCAGCCAGAGCGGCAGGGAGACGCGCTTCGCCCTCCACATCCCGTGGGTGATGGGCCTCATCGGCACGCGCTCGCTCGACAGGGAAATCCCCGGCATCGACCAGCTCGTGGCCCATGCGGAGGAGCGCGTGCGAAACGGCATCGGCGCCTATGACGCGCTGGAGCGGCTGAAGGCGGACCGCGCCGACGCGCAGGCTCGCGCCGTCCTCGCGGCGAGCGGGCAGGACCTCGGCTACGCGCTGCTGCTCAAGCAGTATGTCGCCGACCCGAGGCAGGCGAGCGAGCAGCAGATCAGCGACGCCGCCTGGTCGACCGTGCCTTATGTCCCGCTGCTCTTCTTGAGCTTCCGCCTGATGGTGGCCTGCGGCTTCGTCCTGCTCGCGGTGTTCGGCATCTCGCTGTGGCACACGATGCGCGAGGAGGAGGCGCCGCGCTGGCTGTTCCGCATGGCGCTGTGGTCCTTGCCGCTCCCCTGGATCGCGATCGAGGTGGGCTGGTTCGTGGCCGAATTCGGCCGCCAGCCCTGGATCATCGACGGCGTGCTTCCGACCTTCCTGGCCACTTCCGATCTCGGCGTGACGGACCTGCTGCTGACCATCGCCGGCTTCACCCTCGTCTACGGCGTGCTGGCGGTGATCGAGGTGCGGCTGATGCTCGCCGCCATCCGCAAGGGGCCGGAGGTGGCCGGCATCATCGACGCGTTCAGCCCCGCCGAGGCCGATGCCCGAACAAATACCGGGACCGATCCGGCCCTGCGGCCGGCCGAATGACACGCGCAAGGATCTGACGATCATGATCGACTTCCTCTTCGACTACGAAACCCTGCGCGTGGCGTGGTGGATACTGCTCGGCGTCCTTCTGGTGGGCTTCGCCGTCACCGACGGCTTCGACCTCGGCGTCGGCACGCTGCTGCCCTTCGTCGCCAGGACCGACACGGAGCGCCGCGTCGCCATCAACACCGTCGGCCCCGTCTGGGAAGGCAACCAGGTGTGGCTGATCCTGGGCGGCGGCGCGATCTTCGCCGCCTGGCCGGCGCTCTACGCGCTCAGCTTCTCCGGCTTCTACCTCGCCATGTTCCTCGTACTGCTGGCGCTGATCATGCGGCCCGTCGGGTTCAAGTACCGGTCGAAGAAGCCGGACCCAGCCTGGCGCGCCCGCTGGGACATGGCGCTCTTCGTCGGCGGCGCGGTGCCGGCGCTGATCTTCGGCGTCGCCATCGGCAACACGCTGCGCGGCGTTCCCTTCCACTTCACCGACGATCTGCGGCCGGTCTACGAAGGCAATCTGTTCGGCCTGCTCAACCCGGCCGCGCTCTATTGCGGACTGGTCTCGCTGGCGATGCTCGCCATGCACGGCGCGGCGTGGCTGGCCTTCAAGGCCGAGGGCACGGTGGCGGAGCGCGCCCGCGCCTACGGCGTCCGGGCGGCGCTGGCGACGTCGGCCCTGTTCGCCGGCGGCGGCGTGCTGGTGTGGATGGGGCTGCTCGGCGGCTACCGCGTCACCTCCCCGATCGCCTTCGACGGTCCGTCGAACCCGCTCGGCAAGACGGTGGTCGCGGACGGCGGCGCGTGGCTCGCCAATTTCCACGCCGTGCCGGCGCTCTGGCTGGTGCCGGCGCTCGGCGTCGCCGCGCCGCTGCTGGCCGCGCTGGGCTTCCGCGCCCGCCGCGAGGGATGGACGTTGCTCGCCTCCAAGCTCGGCGTCGCCGCGATCATCGCGACGGTCGGCGTCGCCATGTTCCCGATCCTGCTGCCGTCGAGCAGCAATCCAGGCCATTCGCTCGCCGTCTTCGACGCCTCGTCGAGCCGCGCGACGCTGCGCAACATGCTGGTCGCCACGGTGGTCTTCATGCCGCTCATCCTCGCCTACACCGCCTGGGTCTACCGGGTGCTTTGGGGCAAGGTCGGCGAGAAGAGCATCGAGAGCGGCCACGCCTACTGAACCGCGACGGAGAAAGCGCCATGTGGTACTTCGCCTGGATCCTCGGCCTCGGCCTTGCCGCGTCGATCGGCATCCTCAACGCGCTCTGGTACGAGCTGCGCACCGTCCGCGACGAGCCGTCCGGCGAGACGGTGCCGCTGCCGACGCCGTGAAGCGGACCACGCCGGGAGGAGCCGCCATGACATCGAAGCCGCCCGCCGCCCCCTGCGGCCATGCCGGGCCCTGCCCCGTCGGCGAGGCATGCGCGCCGGCCCTCCATGTGCCGTGCATCGACATGGCGCGGGCGCATGCGGAGAAGCTGAGGCTCTGCGACGCGCTGGAGGCGATGGCCGACGACCTGCCGTCGCGCGTCGACCGGCTGCGCTGCCTGTCGGTCGCCAACACGCTGCTGCCGCTGCTGCGCGCATGCCACCGCTTCGAGGAGGAGATCGTCTTTCCGGCCTTCGCCAGGACGCCCGGCGGCCAGGCGATCGTGGCCCGGCTGAAGGCGGAGCACCTGGAGGACGATTGCGCGGCGGAGGACATCAGCGAAAAGCTGCTGGCGCACGGCCACGGCCACCCGATCGAGAATCCCGAGGCGCTGGGCTACATGCTGCGCGCGCTGTTCGGGTCCATGCGCCGCCACATCGCCTTCGAGCGCGACCATCTGCTGCCGCGCGTCATGCCGCCGGGCTGACGGGGTTGACGACGGGGCTCAGTCTCCCGCCCGCGCGGCAAGCCGCCCGAGATCGTCGACGGCGACGTGGCGGTTGCTCTCGATGCGCACCACGCCCTCGTTGCGCAGCCGCGTGAGCTGGCGGCTGACCGTCTCGATCGTCAGGCCGAGGAAGTCGGCGATCTCGGCGCGCGACAGCGGCAGGTCGAAGGCGGCCGCGCGGCGCGCCGGATCGGCCGAGGGGTCGATGTTGCGGGCGATCATCAAAAGGAAGCTGGCGATCTTCTCCGCCGCCGTCTTGCGGCCGAGCGTCACCATCCAGTCGCGCGCCTGGTCGAGCTCCTTCAGCGTCTGCTCGAGCAGGCGGTGCTCGAGGTCGGGCTGCTCGCCCATCATGCGCTCCAGGGTCCCGCGCGGGAAGGAGCAGAGCTCGACCTCGGTGGCGGATTCGGCGGCGATCGTGCTTTCCGAACGGAAGGGCCTGCCGAGGAAATCGGGCGCGAATTGCAGGCCGACGATCTGCTGGCGGCCGTCCGGCAGCGTCTTGGTCAGCTTCACCACGCCGGACAGCACGTTGGAGAAGCGGTCGACGCTCTCGGCATCGCCGACCAGCTCCTCGCCGGGCCGCGACTTCCGGCGGGCGGTGGTCTTCGCCAGCCGGACGAGCTGCTCGGGATCGAGCGCGCCGCATATGCCGCGGTGCCGCGCCTCGCATGAGGCGCACAGGACCGGGATGCCGGCGGTGTGGATGTCCTTGCGCATGGCGCGGCCTTTATAGCGCCTTTGCCGCTGGGGTGAAGTGCGACGGCGTCGCACCACAATGCCGTCGCCTTGATCCAGGTCAAGGCGTGGACGTCGCGGCCGGCGCAGGATCGGGGCAGACAAAGGAGAAATCCCATGCCCCTCGACACCATCCTCGTCCTCGCCTTCGTCGGCGCGGCCTTCGCCTTCTTCGCCGCCACGCTAACCTATGCCGACATGACCTGGGACAGATAGGCCCCCCGGGAAGGCCGACGGCGCGGCTCGCGCCGCGCCGTCTCCCCGTCCGTCGCGATCCGCCGGCTCAGTGGTCGGCGCGCGGGCCCGCCTGGGCGGGCACGCCGGCCGCCGTCTCGCAATGTTCCACGTGCTTGGCCAGCGCATCCTTCGACAGGATCGCGCTGATCGTGCAGATGTCGCGGTTCCGGAACTTCGGCATCCGCTGAAGCTCCTGAAGCCGTGTGAGAAGTGCGCCACGCGTCATGCCGGTCTCCTTCTGCTGGTGCGCCCGTTGAGTGACGGCGGCCTCAGGCCGCCGCCTTCCGTTCCGCGTTCAGCGGAATCTCGATGTCGACCTCGAGGGTCGAGACCTTCTCGCCGCGATCCATCTTGACGTTGACCTTGTCGCGGTCGATCTGGACATGCTTCGTGATGACGGCGAGAATCTCCTCGCGCAGCAGGGTCACGAGGTCGGACTTGCCGCCCACCGTGGCGCGCTCGTGCGCGAGCAGGATCTGCAGGCGCTCGCGCGCCGTCGGCGCGGATGTCGTCTTGCGGTTGAAGAACGTGAAGAAGCTCATGCCGCCTTCCTCCCGAATATCTTGCTGAACAGGCCCCGCTTCTCGCCGGGAATGGTGATCGGCAGCGGCTCGCCGGCAAGGCGCCGCGCCGCTTCCTGGTAGGCGATCGACGGCGCGCAGTTGGCGTCGGCCAGCGTCACCGGCGCGCCGAGGTTGGAGGCGCGCAGCACGTCCATGCTTTCGGGGATGATGCCGAGCAGCGGGATCGACAGTATGTCGAGCACGTCGTCGACCTTGAGCATGTCGCCGCGTTCGGCGCGCGCGGCGTTGTAGCGGGTGAGCAGCAGGTGCTTGTCCATGCGCTCGCCGTTCTCGGCCTTCAGCGTCTTGGAATCGAGCAGGCCGATGATGCGGTCCGAATCGCGCACCGACGACACTTCCGGGTTGGTGACGATCACGGCGGCGTCGGCATGGCGCATGGCGAGCGTCGCGCCGCGCTCGATGCCGGCGGGGCTGTCGCAGATGATCCAGTCGAAATGCTTCTTGAGGGTGGCCATGACGGTCTCAACGCCTTCCTCCGTCAGCGCGTCCTTGTCGCGGGTCTGCGAGGCCGGCAGCAGGAACAGCGTGTCCAGCCGCTTGTCGCGGATCAGCGCCTGCGGCAGCTTGGCGTCGCCCTGGATGACGTTGACGAGGTCGTAGACGACGCGGCGCTCCGCGCCCATCACGAGGTCCAGGTTGCGCAGGCCGACGTCGAAATCGACCACGACCGTCTTTTCGTTGCGCTGCGCCAGCGCGGCGCCGAGGGCGGCGGTCGTCGTCGTCTTGCCGACCCCGCCCTTGCCCGATGTAACGACGATAACCTTTGCCATCCGATTCTCTCCTGTCCCCGTCATGTCCGCCTAGTTGAGCGCTTCCGCCATGATCGCATCGCCTTCCAGCCAGAACTGGACCGCCTGCCCGCGCAGCCTTTTGTCCATGTCCTCGGCCGTCTTGTAGAGACCGTCGATCGCCAGCAGCTCCGCCTCCAGCTTGCGGCAGAAGATGCGCGCCGCCGTGTTGCCGACCGTGCCGGCGAGCGCCCGACCGCGCAGCGTGCCGTAGATATGGATCGAGCCGCCGGCGATCACCTCGGCGCCCGAGGCGACCGAGCCGATGATGGTGACGTCACCCTCCGGGAACACCACGGACTGGCCCGAGCGCACCGGCTCGCGCACGATGATCGAGGGCACCGCGCGCGCGGCGTGCATCTCGGCCACCGCGACCGGGGCGGGCTCGGCCGGAGCCGGTGCCGATGGCTTGCCGCTCGCCTTGCCTTCGGAGCCGGCGGTCTGCGGCTCGGACGGCGCCTCGAAGTCGGGACCGGGACGCCCGCCCTTCATGGCCGGCGGCATGCCGGGGCCGAGCAGCGAGGGCCGCGCGCCTTCGACGCCCATGATCCAGACGTTGCGGCGTCCGAGCTCGGCGATGAGTTCGTTGAATTCTGCCTTGGAGATGTCCACGCCGTCGAGATCGAGCACCACCGGCCGGCCGAGGAAGAAGCCGGCCGAGCGCGCCGCCAGATCGTCGAGCCGCGCCAGCCAGCCGGCGACGGGCAGTTCCGGCGACAGCGTCAGCGCCAGGAAGGAGCGGCCCTTGAGGCGGATCGGCCGCGTGTCTGTTAGCGATTCGGTCATCTTGGTTAACGCCTCGTTGCGTCGACCAAGTATGGGGCAGATAGTTAACCAAAGGTTAACGGCGGGGTGTGCGATGCCATTTCCGAGGTTGTTGGTGCACCGCGTGCAGGCGACGCCCCCTCCCCCGCCTGCGGCGGTCCCCCTCCCCCGCTTCGCAGGGGAGGATCAAAGCCCCCTCGATTCTCCCCCGTTTACGGGGGAGGTGGCGCGCAGCGCCGGAGGGGGCGCTGCTGTCAGGCCCGCAGCGTCGCGCCGCCGTCGACATAGAGATCGGCCATGGTGATGTGGCTGGCCTCGTCGGACAGCAGGAAGAGCACCGCGTTGGCGACATCTTCCGGCGTGGCGAGCTTCTTCAGCGGGATGCCGGTCTTGTAGACCTCCGGCAGCCCGGCGATGACGCGCGCCGCGCCGTTCTCGTCCGCCCACATGCCCGTCTGCATCGGCGTCAGCGTCGAGCCGGGCGCGACGATGTTGCAGCGTATGCCGTGTTCGGCCAGTTCGAGGCCCAGGCAGCGGGTGAACATGGTGGCGGCCGCCTTGGACGCCGCATAGGCGGCCATGCCGTGGCGCGGGATGCCGGCCGAGTTCGAGCCCACCGTGACGATCGCTCCGCGTTTGCGCGGGGCCATGCGCCGCGCCAGCGCCCGCGACAGATGGAAGACGCCGTCGACATTGACGGCGAACACATTGCGCCATGTCGCGTCGCTGGTTTCCGCGACGAGATCGGTCGACAGCACGCCGGCCACGTTGACGCCGATGTCGACCGGCCCCCAGTCGCGCTCGCTTCTCTCCACCAGCGCCTCGACGGCGGCGGCGTCGCGGACATCGAGCCGTTCCGCCCGCACGGTGCCGCCCGCCTTGATCGCGGCGGGATCCAGATCGGCGGCGACCACGCGCGCGCCCGCCTCGGCAAGCAGCCGCACCACGGCGTTGCCGATGCCGCCGGCCGCGCCGGTGACGATCGCCGTCCTGCCCGCTATTCCGGTAAGCTGCATCAGCCAGTCTCCTCGGTTGCGACGTCGTGGGTCGAGAGCCGCCGCTCCAGCGCCGGCGCGATCAGCGCGGCAGCGTCGGCGGAAATCATCTGCGGATGCAGGAAGGGCACGTCGATCCGGTCGACCGCGCCGGCATGCGACCGCCACAGATCGGCGACGAGGTTCTTGCCCTGATGGTCCAGCGCGGCGCGCACATGCGTGAGCATGCCGTCGTAACGGCCGTGGAAATGGCCGCGCACGAGCCGGTTGGTGCCGAGCACGGAGCGCACCACGCCCTCCAGCGCCGCGTCCGGCAGGCTGCCGAGCGGGCTGTCGCCGCGCCTGAGGAAGTCAACCAGCTTGTCCCGGCTGTCGAGATGCGGATAGCTTTCCGGGTCGTAGCCGGCGATGGCCAGCAGCGCGCGCAGCGCCGCCATGCGGTCCGGTTCCGGCTCGGCCCGCCAGCACTCGGCCGGGTAGGAATCGAGCAGCGCCAGCACGCCGACCGTATGGCCGAGCGCGCGAAAGCGCGCGGCCATCGCCTGCGCGACGATTCCGCCGACCGACCAGCCGCCGAGATGAAAAGGGCCGGCCGGCTGCAAGGCGAGGATTTCCGCGACATAGGCGTCGGCCAACCCTTCCAGGCTCTCCGGCAGCGGTTTTGCGGCGTCCAGCGCCGGCGATTGCAGGCCGTAGACGCGACGCGGCGCCAGCGCGCGGGCGAGGTTGCGATAACCCCAGGCGATGCCGCCGGCCGGATGCACGAGGAAGAGCGGCGGGCGCGGATCGTCGTCGCCGCCACCGAGCCTGAGCAGCGGGCCGAGGCCGCTGTCAGGCGCGTCCCCCTCCGCCTCAAGCGCCGCCGCGAGCGCTGCGATCGAAGGGTTCTCGAACAGGCCGCCGAGGCCGGGATCGCGGCCGAAGCGCTCCTGGATCGCCAGGATGAGGTTTACGGCCTGCAGCGAATCCCCGCCGATGGCGAAGAAGTCCGTATCCGGGCTCGGCGGCGCATCGAGGCCGAGCACATCGGCGACGAGCCCGCACAGGATGCGTTCGGTCGCGGACGCGGCGGCGCGTCCGCCGGAGGACGCATAGTCCGGCGCCGGAAGGGCGGCGCGGTCGAGCTTACCGTTCGAGGTGACCGGCAGCGCGGCGATTTCGACGAACGCCGTGGGGATCATGTAGTCGGGCAGCAGGCCGGCGAGATGCCGTTTCAGGCGCTCGGCCTCGCAGCCGGGCTTCGGCACGACATAGGCGACGATGCGGCGGTCGCCCGGCCTGTCCTCCCGCGCCACGACCCCAGCCTCCGTGGCGAGGCCGGACGCCATGACGGCCGCCTCGATCTCGCCCAGCTCGATGCGCAGGCCGCGGATCTTCACCTGGTGGTCGGAGCGGCCGAGGAAGAGAACCGCGCCGTCCTCGCGCAGCCGCGCGAGGTCGCCGGTCCGGTACATGCGCTCGCCCGGAACGAACGGGTCGGCGACGAATCGCTCGGCCGTCAGGTCCGGCCGCCCGAGATAGCAGCGCGCGAGCTGCCGGCCGGCGATGTAGAGGTGGCCGGCGACGCCGGGCGGAACCAGCCGCAGCCGGTCGTCCAGCACATAGAGCCGCGTGTTCCAGACCGGAAAGCCGATCGGCACGGGCAGGCTGCGGTCGTCGCGCGCTGCCGGCCAGTAGCTGACGTCGACCGCCGCCTCGGTGGGCCCATAGAGATTGTGCAGCTCGGCATCCACCCTGCGGTGGAAGCGGTCGCGCTGGTCGGCCGTCAGCTCCTCGCCCGAGCAGAACACCCGCGCCATGGCCAGCCCCGCCGAAGCCGGCGAGGCGAGGAAGGCCGACAGCATGGATGGCACGAAATGGCACGTCGTGATCCGTTCGCGCCGGATCAGCGCGGCGATCGCCGCCGGATCGCGATGCGCGCCCGGCGGAGCGACCACCAGAGCGGCGCCGCAAATCAGCGGGAGAAAAAACTCCCAGACCGACACGTCGAAGGTCGCCGGGGTTTTCTGCAGGATGCGGTCGTGCGGACCGAAGCCGTAATGCGCCCGCATCCATTCGAGCCGGTTGACGATGGCCGCGTGCTCGATGACGACACCCTTCGGCGCGCCGGTGGAACCGGACGTGTAGATGACATAGGCCATGTCGGACGGGCGCGCCCGCGTGATCGGCGCGATCCTCTCGGACGGCCAGTCCTTCGGCGCGAGGAAAGGCGCGGCGCTCTCGAACAGCCATGCGCTGTCCTCGAAGCCGAGCACCGCGACCGGCTTCGCCGATCCGACGATGATCCTGAGCCGCTCGGCCGGGTGATCGAGATCGAGCGGCAGATACGCCGCGCCGGCGCGTAAGGTCGCGACCAGCGCCACGATCAGCTCGACGGAGCGGGGCAGCGCCACCGCGACGATTTTTTCCGGCCCCGCGCCCAGCGCAGCGAGGCGGCCGGCAAGGGCCGCGCTGCGGCGATCCAGCTCGCCATAGGTGAGCGTTTCGTCCTCGAAGACGACCGCTGTCGCATGCGGCGTCTCCCGCATCGTGGTCTCGATCAGGTCGGTCAGCGTCGTGTCTACGACGGGATGGGCGGTCGCGTTGAGATCGAACAGCACACGCGCGGCCTCCGCCGGGCTGGCGGTGGGGATGTCCGCCAGCGTCGCCGCGCCGGCCGCCGCGTCGATGAAGGCGAGGATGCGCTCGGCATGCCCCCGCGTCGCCTGCTCCGTGTAGAGGTTCGGATTGGCGTCCACCTCGAGCGTGAGGCTGGTCGAGGCATCGCCCCGGAAGGTGAAGGTGATGTCGTCCACCGCGCCCGCGCCGAGGATGTGCAGCCGCACGTCCAGCCCCGCCATCTTCGGCGGCATGTCGAAAGGCTGCACGTTGATCAGCGGTCCGTAAAGGCGGCGCTGGCCGCCGACGAGACCGAGTTCGCGGCGAAGCTGTTCGCTGCGGTAGCGGCCGTGGCGGCGCAGGCGCATCAGTGTCTTCGACACGTCCACGAGGAAATCGCCGAGCGGCCGGTCCTCGTCCGGGGCAAGGCGCAGCGGCAGCACGTTCATCAGCATGCAGGGAACGCGCGCGGCCGGATTGCCGAGACGCGCCATAAACGGAACGCCGGCGAGGATCTCTGCCGTGCCGGTGAAGCGGCGGCAATAGGCGGCGACGAGCGCCGTCAGCGCGTCCGGCCACGTCACCTTCGCCGCGTCGGCGAGCGCGCGGAGCGCCTTCATGCGATCCGGCGACACGCTCGCCGTCTCGCGCAGGAACCGCGCGGCCGAGACCGGCCGCCCCGGCGCCATGCCGCCGATGTCCGGCAGCCCGGCAAGGTTTTCGAGCCAGAAGGCGCGGTCGGCCTCTCTCCTGTCCGAAACGCGATAGGCGGCGTCCTCGCCAAACGCGACATCCAAGCCGGGAAAGGCGGCGGCGGGCGCAGGCCCGCCCTTCAGCGCGGAATACAGCTCGGCGATGCGGTTGGTGACGAGCACCATCGCGAACCCGTCCGTCGCCAGATGGTGGATGCGCTCGTAGAACCAGAACAGCGCGGGACCGAGCCTGTACAAATGGAACGCCGCAACCGGACCCGTCTCCAGATCGACGGGTATCGCCGTGTCGCGGCGAATGGCGGCCAGCGCCTCCGCCTGCGGGTCGGGCGCGGAAGCGAGGTCGATGAAGGGCAGCGGCGTGCGTATGGCGGGATCGATCGTCTGCTCCGGTCCCTCCGCGCCCTCGCGAAAGCGCAGGCGAAGCGAGCCGGTCTCCGCGACGACCGTCTCGAAAGCCTGCCGGAACGCCTCGACATCCAGCGGCCCGCGGATTTCGAGATACTGCCCGCAATTCAGGATCGGATTGGCCGGATCGATGCGCTGCGCGTACCAGAGCCCTTCCTGCGCCTCCGTCAGCGGAAGCCAGACATCATCCGGCATCACTGCCACCGACGCTGCCCTGCCGCCGCCGCACGGCCTCCCACCAGCCGGCGAGCGTGAAGCGCTCGGCGAACTCGGCGAAGTCGAGATCGACGCCGGCCTCCTGCCAGGCGAGGATCAGGGTGAGCAGCCGCATGGAATCGAGGCCGAGGTCCATGAGGTTGTCGTCCAGCCCGATCGCCTCCGGCTCCTCGTGGATCATCGCCGCGATGTCGGCGCGCATGCGCTCCAGGGTGATCGCCATTCGTGCCGCCCTCAATCCAGCGCGGCGAGAAGCTGCGCCGTGCTCATCGGCACGCCGCAGCGGCCGGCGACCCATGCCAGCGCCATGTCGTGCTCGGCGCGCGAGAAATCGGCCGTGGCGTCCGCCGCGAAGAAGGTCTCGATGTCGCGCTGGAACGCCTCGCCGGCCGTCATCAGGCAGCCGATATGCGCGTAGATGCCCGTCACGATCAACTGGTCGCGGCCGCGCGCGCGCATCAGCGTTTCGAGGTTGGAGCGCTGGAAGGCGCTGTAGCGATGCTTGGTCAGCACGAAGTCGCCGGGCTGCGGCTCGAGCGCGTCGATGACCGGCGTGTGCTCGGGCGAGGTCTTCATCCCCGGACCCCAGAGATCGGCCTGGAGGCCGCGGTCGCGCCGGTCCTGGTCGCCATCCTGCGCCGTGTAGAACACCGGCACGCCTTTCCGCCGGCAATGCGCGGCGAGCCGGGCGATGTTTTCGGTCGCCGGGGCGATCGGCGAGGCGTCCGGCTGATAGGCGCTGACGAAATAGCGCTGCATGTCGTGGACCAGCAGCGCGGCGCGCGCGGTTTCCAGCGTCCAAGGCCCGCGCGGCTTCGGCAGCTCGTGCTGCTGCGGCAGCGGATAGGACGCGATTGTCGGCAGTCCCGCCATCAGCCCGCCTTCTCCTTCTGCGTCCGCAGGAAGGTCGCGCGCAGCGCGGCGCGAAGCTCCTTGCGGCTGATCTTGCCCACCGCCGTGGTGGCGAAGCTGTCGACGAAGACGATCTGGTCGGGCACCTTGAAGTCGGCCAGGTTGCGCTGCCGCATCCACGCCTTCAGCGCCGGCCCCTTCGGCGCATCGCCCTGCGAGATGACGAAGGCGCAGGAGCGTTCGCCGAGGAAATCGTCCGGGATCGAGACGACGGCCGCGTCGAAGACGTTCGGATGCGCCAAAAGGTGGTCCTCGATCTCCTCGGCCGAGATTTTTTCGCCGGCGCGGTTGATGTGGTCGGTGGCGCGCCCCTGTACGACGAGATAGCCGTCCGGCGTCCGCTTCACCACGTCGCCGGTGCGGTAGAAGCCGTCAGCCGTGAAGGCGCGCTGGTTGGCGCCCGGCTCGTCGTGATAGGCGCGGATCGTGTAGGGTCCGCGCGTCAAGAGATTGCCGGGCTCGCCTTCCGCGACCGGATTGCCGGCATCGTCCAAAATCAGGATTTCGTCGTCGGGGCTGATCGGGCGGCCCTGCGTCTCCACGATGATGTCCTCGGGATCGTCCAGCCGCGTGTAGTTGACCAGCCCCTCGGCCATGCCGAAGACCTGCTGCAAGGTGCAGCCCAGCACGGGACGGACGCGCTTCGCCGATTCCGGCATGAACTTCGCGCCGCCGACCTGGAGCACCCTCAGGCTGGACAGGTCGTGCTTCGCCGTCGGCGCGGCTTGCAGCCACAGCAGCGCCAGCGGCGGCACCAGGCCGGTGATCGTCACGCGCGCGCGCTCGATCAGCGGGAAGGCGATGGAGGGCGACGGCGCCGGGCACATGACGACCCGCCCGCCGGCATGCAGCGTCCCGAACACGCCGGGCGAGCTCATCGGGAAATTGTGCGCCACCGGAAGCGCGGCGAGATAGACGCTGCTCTCGTCCAGCCCGCAGATCTCCGCGCTGGCGCGGAAGGAGTAGATGTAGTCGTCATGGGTGCGCGGAATCAGTTTCGACAGTCCCGTCGAGCCGCCCGAGATTTGCAGGAAGGCGACGTCGGCGGGCGACGGATCGGGCGGCAGGTCGAGGGAAGCGCCATCGCCGAGCGAGTCGAAGGGAAGAAACTCCTGCGCCTCGCCGACCACCACCACATGGGCGAGGCCGGGCGCGGCGGCAAGCGCCTCGCGCGCCAGCGCGCGGTAGTCGAAGCCGTCATGGCTCGCCGCGACGACATAGGCCTTCGCCTCCGACTTGGCGGCGAAATGGGAAATCTCCGTCAGGCGATGCGCCGGCAGCGCATAGACCGGCACCAGGCGGGCGAGGAACAGGCCGAAGACGGCGGACAGGAACTCCGGCACGTTGGGGAGCTGCACCACGACGCGGTCGCCCGGCCGCAGGCCGAGCGCCAGGAAGCCGGCCGCCGCCTTTTTCGCGCGTTCATGAAGGTCGGCATAGGTCCAGCGCCGGTCGCCGCCGACCACGGCGACGTTGTCCGCGAGCCGGACAGCGCGGTCGCGCAGCATGGCCGGAAAGGTCTCGCCGCGCCAATAGCCCTTGTCACGGTAGCGGGCGGAGAGGTCGGGCGGAAAGGTCTGGGTCGGCGCGCTCACGCGGCGCGCTCCTTCAGCGGCCTGCCCTGCTCGTCGATGCCGAGCGCGTCGAGCATCGGCAGGAACTTCGCCGACGTCTCGTCCACCTCGGCTAGCGGGTCGGAGCCTTCGACGATCCCCGCCCCGGCATAGAGCCGGATTCGGTTGCCGCACAGCTCCGCGCAGCGGATGGCGACATGCCACTCGCCGTCGCCGGCCTCGTCGGTCCAGCCGACCGCGCCGGCATAGAACTCGCGGTCGTAGCCTTCCAGCGCCCTGATGACGGCGGCGGCCTTTTGGCGCGGCAGGCCGCAGACGGCGGGCGTCGGATGCAGCGCGGCGGCGAGTTCGGCGGCGGACACGCCGGCGTCCTTCAGCCGGCCGACGATGCGGGTGCCGAGATGCCACATGGTGGCGGTCGGCCGCAGCGTGGTGCCGTCGGGCGCGCCGAGCGCGCTGCAATAGGGCGAGAGCGTGTCGAGCACGGCCTCGACGACGGCCCGGTGCTCGCGCCGGTCCTTGTCGGAGGCGAGCAGCGCGGCTCCTGCCTGGCGGTCGAGCACGGGATCGCCGCCGCGCCGGGCCGAGCCCGCCAGCGGATGCGACGCGACCGTCGCGCCCGTCTTCGACACCAGCAGCTCCGGCGTCGCGCCGACCAGGAGGCGAGGTTCCGCCCCGCCCGGCAGCGGCACCGAGAAGGCGGTGACGCTCGCATCGCCCGACAGCAGGCGCACGAGCGCGGCGGGATCGAGGTCGCGGTCGGTGGCCAGCGTCAGGCTGCGCGACAGCACGACCTTTTCGAGCGGCGCGACGTCGGCGCGGGAATCCGCCATCAGCGCGAGGCCCCTGGCGACGGCGTCGGCGTAGCCGCGCGCGGTCGGCTTCGCCTCGACCGTCCAGCGGCCGGCCGCCGCGCCCGACCTTTGCCCGCCCGCGCCCGCGACGGCCGTCTTGCCGTCGAACGAGATCGCCTCGGGCTGGTAGAGGAAATCCTCTGCTTCCCGGTCGAAGGGCAGCGCCCCGACGACGCATGCGGGCCCGCCGGGCTGCGACGCGAAGAAGGCGCGCACGCGCTGCCCGAGGCTGGCGGCCGCGCCGCGCGGCAGCGTGCGGCGGGTTCCCGACGCGGAGACGGTGCGGTCGGACGAGACGAGCTGGAAGGACGAGGAGGACATCACGGGTTCATTTCACGCATGGAGCGCTGCGGACGGCCACGGCCGAACGTTTGCCTCTTGTGGAGCCGTTCACTCGATGGTGAACGGGGCTCGGTTGCCGGCAGGAATATAAATATGAGACTTGATGTCAACTTAAATTCTTGCAATGTCCGGCGCAACGGTCGAAGCCGGCGCGGATATCGCACGGCATGTCCCGGAGTTGGTCTTGGCGGCACGGCATTACGACAGGGTTTCGGTCTGGCTGCACTGGCTGGTGGCGGGCATGGTGCTGATCCAGTTCGCCACGGGCTGGATATGGGACGTCTACGAGCGCGGCTCGGAGGGCCGGCTCTATCTGTTCCGCACCCATATCGTCGTCGGATCCGGCATCCTGCTTCTGGCGGTGATCCGCGTCTTTTGGCGCCTCACCCACCCCGCGCCGCCGCTGCCCGCCGGCATGGGCCCGGTGCAGCGGCTGGCCGCCCGGGCGACGCACGGGCTGCTCTATCTGGCGATCCTCGTGCAGCCGGCGCTGGGGCTCATCGCCATCACCGGCTTCGGCAAGGCGCTGGGCCGCTGGCCGCGCGACCTGCATGTGACGCTGACCAACGTCATCCTCGCCATCATCGTGCTGCATGTCGCGGCGGCGCTGTGGCACCAGTTCGTGCGGCGCGACGATCTGCTGGCGCGCATGCTGCCCGCCCGCTTCGCCTCCCGCTGACAGGAGCGCCCGGATGATCCTCGGCCGTCCGACCATTCTTGCCGCGCTCTGCCTCGTTCTTTCGCTGGCCCTGCCGGCGCGCGCGGAAATCACCGTCACGGACATCGCCGGCCGGGAGGTGACGCTGGCCGAGCCGGCGCATCGCATCCTGATCGACGACGGCCGCTATCTGATCGCGCTGTCGCTCATCCACCCCGACCCGGTCAGCCTGTTGTCGGCCTGGCCGAAGGACATCAACCGCATCGGCCCCGCCGTCTACCGGCAGTATGTCGAGAAATTCCCGGCGATCGAGGCCCTGCGCCAGACCGCTTCCTCGGCCGGCAATTTCTCCGTCGAGCAGGTGCTGGCGGCGGAGCCGGACCTCGCCGTCTTCTCGCTCCAGTCGAGGCCTTCGGAGGACGATATCGGCCGGCTGCGGGCGGCGGGCGTGCCTGTCCTGATCATCGACTTCTTCAACCAGCCGCTGGACAATCTCGAGCCCAGCCTGCGCCTGCTCGGCGCGGTCACCGGACGGAGCGAACAGGCCGAGGCCTTCATCGCCTTCCGCAAGGCGCATATGGAAGCCGTCCGCACCCGGCTGGCGGCGGACAACGGCAAGCGGCCGACCGTCTTCCTGGAACCGCACGCGGCGCGTACCGACGAATGCTGCGCCTCGCCCGGCAAGGGCAATATCGGCAACTACATCGCCTTCGCGGGCGGCGACAACATCGGCGACATCCTCGGCACGGTGACCGGCCAGCTCAACCTCGAATATGTGATCGCCGCCGACCCGCAGGTCTACATCGCCACCGGCGGACCGCACATGGAAGGCACCAACGGCCTGCTGATCGGTCCCGGCTACGACGAGGCGACGGCGAGAAGGACGCTGGCGCGGGTCGTCGCGCGGCCGGGTATTTCGGGCCTCAGGGCGGTGCGCGAGGGCCGCGCGCATGGCCTCGCCCACCAGCTCCTCAATTCGCCGCTCGACATCCTGACCGTCGAGGCGCTGGCGACATGGATCAGGCCCGACCTGTTCCCCGACCTCGACCCGGACCGGACGCGCGCCGAGATCAACGAGAAGTTCCTCGCGGTACCGATGACCGGGCTGGACTGGGTCGATCTGAAATAGGGACGGAAACGACGCCGATCGTTGTCTGTCCGACGCCCTCAATCGTCCACATGGTCATGGCCGCCGACCCGGCCCGGCCGCCA
This sequence comes from Mesorhizobium sp., assembly GCA_027492275.1. Taxonomy (GTDB): domain Bacteria; phylum Pseudomonadota; class Alphaproteobacteria; order Rhizobiales; family Rhizobiaceae; genus JAPUFC01. The sequence goes on from JAPUFC010000008.1 coordinate 21,289, forward strand.
GTAGCCCTCCGAGGAAATGCGCTCGCGCGCAAAGCCCCGCGCGATCAGCGCGTGGCGCTGGCGGCGCACATTGCCGGTCTCGCCGATGACGATGGCGTGCCCGACGCCTTCGGGAAAGGCGAAGGCCTCCAGCGCATCGAGCATGACGTCGCCCGGACCGGCCGGACCGCCGCGATGCAGCCAGCGCAGTTCCGCCCGGACCGGCGAGACGATGGCGATCTCGCCGTCCGCGCCGGCCGTCTCGATGAAGGCGAAGGCGAGGGCCCCGGGCTCCAGCGTCTCCAGCATATGGGCGATGGCGGGGATGCAGGTCTCGTCACCGGCCAGAAGGTGCCAGTCGGCGTCCAGCCTGATCCAGGCGTTGCCGCGCGGCCCCTTGGCCTCGATCCTGTCGCCGGGCCGGGCACGCAGCGCCCAGTTCGGCGACGGCCCGTCGCCATGCTTGAGGAAATCCACCGCGATGGTGCGCGCGGAAGGATCCGCCGCGCGGATCGTGTAGTGGCGGCGGCCGTTGGCGCCGTCCGGCAGCGGCATGGAAAAGACGATGGCCTGTCCGGGCCGGTACGCCAGCTCGCCGATGTCGGCGGCGGTGAACACCACGCGCCGCATGTTCGGCGCGGCGTCGAAGCCGTCGACCACTTCGAGGTCCCAGCTTCGCAAATTGGGTTTCCCCGACCGGGGCGTCCGGGGCATGTCGCTCATGGCGAAACTCCTTGCGTTTGCTGCGGTTGGGCAACCCCGTCGACCATGATCTGCATGAAGCCGCGCGAGCATGTCTCCACGCGCGCCTCGACGCCGTAGACCTCGGCGAACATTGTGGGCGTGACGGCCCTTTGCGGCGGGCCGTCGGCGAATACCTTGCCATGTGAAAGCACGACGATGCGCTCGCACCAGCGGCAGGCGAGCGCGATGTCGTGCAGCACCAGCACGGCGACGATGCCGCGCTCCGCCGCCACCGCGCGCACCACGCTCATCACGCGGAGCTGGTGATGCAGGTCGAGCGCGCTGGTCGGCTCGTCGAGCAGCAGAACGGCGGGCTCGCGCGCCAGCGCCTGCGCCAGGCTCGCCATCTGCCGCTGGCCGCCGGACAGCTCGTCGAGCGGGCGCAGCGCCAGATCGCCGATGCCGAGTCGCTCCAGCGTGGTCAAAGCGCGGTCGCGCTCGTCGCCGGTCGCGCCGCCGTGCGGCGATGCCTTGAGCGCCGACAGCACCGCCTCGAAGACCGTCAGCGCGACGCGCTGCGGCAGCGTCTGCGGCATGTAGGTGACGCTCCTGGCCCGCGCCGCCGTGCCCAGCGCGGTCAGCTCCTGTCCGCCAAGCCGGATCGAGCCGGAGGCGCGCGTCAGGCCGGCCAGCCCGCGCAGCAGCGTCGTCTTGCCCGCCGCGTTCGGGCCGACCAGCGCCGTCAGCGTGCCGCCCGCGAGCGGATCGAGCGACAGGCCGTCGATCACCCGGCGACCGGGATAGCCGACCGACAGGTTCTGCATGCCGAGCATCAGGCGCGCTCCCGGCGCATGAAGATCAGCGCCACGAAGAATGGCACGCCGATCAGCGCCGTGACGATGCCGACCGGCATGACCGCGCCGGGCACCAGCAGCTTCGAGGCGACCGAGGACAGCGACATCACCGCCGCGCCGGTCAGCATCGCGGCCGGCAGGAAGAAACGGTGGTCCTCGCCGACCAGCAGCCGGGCGATGTGCGGCCCGACCAGCCCGATGAAGCCGATCGTGCCGACGAAGGCAACCGAGGTGGCGGCCAGGAGGCTGACGCGCAGCAGGGACAGGAAGCGCAGCCGGGGAACGTTGACGCCGAAACTTCTGGCGCGGTCCTCGCCGAGGCGCAGCGCCGTCATCTGCCACGACGAGGCGAAGGCGAGCGGCGAAACGGCTGCCAGCACCAGCGCCAGGATGGCGAGCTTCTCCCAATTGCCGCGCGCCAGGCTGCCCATCGACCAGAAGACGAGCTGCTGCAGCGCCTCCGGCGTGGCGACGAACTGGATCAGCGCCACCAGCGCGTTGAAGGTGAAGACCATGGCGATGCCGAACAGGACCAGCGTTTCCGGTCCGGTGCCGCGCAGCCGCGACAGCGCCTCCAGCAGCAGCACGGAGCCGAAGGCGAACAGGAAGGCGTTGGCGGGGATCAGCCACGAGCCGGCCACCCCCGGCAGCGAAAGGCCCAGCACGATCGCCAGCGCCGCGCCCAGCGAGGCCGCCGAGGAGACGCCGAGGGTAAAAGGGCTGGCCAGCGGATTGTTCAGGATGGTCTGCATCTCCGCGCCGGCCAGCGCCAGCGCGCCGCCCACCAGCAGCGCCAGCAGCGCCTGCGGCAGGCGCACGTCCCACATGATGACGCGCAGGGGGGCGGACAGGCTGTCCGGCCACAGCAGCGCCCGCACCGCATCCGCCAGCGGAAGGCCCGACGGGCCCGTCACGAGATCGGCGAGTAAGGCCGCCGCCGCGACGAGACCGAGCACGGCGAGCAGCGCGACGCGCCGGCGCAGCAGCCTGTCGTAGCCATCGATCTGCGGGGTCTGGAGGGTGCGGTCGGTCAACGGGGCGTCCTGAACGGCCGCATCGCTGCGGCGCGATCCGCAATGCCGGGCGGTCCGAGGCGGCTTATGCGATACATGATTTTTGCCGTCAAGTTTCGTCTTGCGGACTTGACCGTTTCGCGGCGCCGCTGTTTAGCCATGCGCATGAGCGACGCGCCCCCGCCACCGGCCAAGCCCGCCCCGCAGCCGGCGACCTATGCCGTCTTCGACGCGGGCGTCGCCACGCATCGCCTGTCGCGCAGGCTGGAGCGGACGGGCGACCGACAGCTCCGGCAGATCTTTTCCGCCGTGCCGGCGCTGCCGCCGCCCGCCGCCGGCTATCCCCTTCTCGTCATGCTCGACGGCAACGCCGCCTTCGACGCGCTGACGCCGGCGCTTCTTTCCGCCGCGCCCGGACTGGCCATCCTCGGCCTCGGCCACGACACGCCGCTGTGCTTCGACGTGCTGGCGCGCTCGCGCGACTACACCCCGCCGCGCGGCCCCGGCGACCCCTCGCCCGACCCGCAGCGGCCGGAACGGCTGATCGGCGGCGCGGCGCTGTTCCTCGACATTCTGTGTTCGGAGCTGCTCCCTGCGGCGCTGGCCGGCCTTCCCGTCGATCCCCGGCGCACCACGCTGTGGGGCCACTCGCTGGCCGGCATGTTCGTCGTCTACACGCTGCTGACGCGGCCGCGGGCCTTCGCGCGCTACGCCGCCGCCAGCCCCTCCATCTGGTGGGGCGACGAATGGATGCTGGGGCTGGAGGCGCAGAGCGATCTTGCCGGCGAGGGCGGCGCGTCGGCCCTCGTCATGCTCGGCGACAGCGAGCGCCGCTCCAGCCCCACCGGACCGCATTGGGACGGGCCCGCGCCGCACACGCTGGAGATGGTCGAGCGGCTCCGGCATCGCGGCCTGCCGGTGGCCTGCGAGATTTTCGCCGGGCTCGGCCATGCCGCGACGCTGCCCGCCTCGCTGCCGCCGACGCTGCGCTTCGCCACGCGCTGAAGCCGTCCGCGCCGCGCGGTCGCCACGCTCCGGCCGCGATGCCCGATGAAATCTTGGCCACTTTAAATCTTGAATGAGAAAGTCAAGAATGTTAGTCGCGGGGTCGGCGGCGCTCTTGGCCCGCCCTGCCGCCGACATCGTCCATGACGCTTCCGGCCGTTTCGTTCAGGAGTTCACGCATGTTCCTCCCGGCGCACCCTGTTTTTTCGCAGGCGACCCGCATCGGCCTCTCCGCCGTCATGACGGTGTTCCTCGCCGCGTCGCTCGTCCCGGCAACCGCCTTCGCCCAGCAGATGCCGCCGGCCGTTTCCCCCTCCGGAGCCGAGGCCCCCGCGCAGCCGCAGGCGGTAATGCCGGAAACGCCGGCTCCCGCCACGGACATGTCCTCGCCCGCCGGCTCTCCCGGTCAGGGCATCGAGACCGACGAGGCGGGGGGGCTCGCCGGGGATGAGCTGCTGTTCCTGGAAGACGAGGCCGGGACGGGCCTGCCGCACGATTTGTCGCCCTGGGGCATGTTCATGGCCGCCGACTGGGTGGTGAAGGGCGTGATGATCGGCCTCGCCTTCGCCTCGCTCGTCACCTGGACGGTTTGGCTCGCCAAGTCGCTGGAGCTGGCCGGCGCGCGCAACCGCCTGCGCGGCGCCCTGCGCGTCATCCTCGCCGCCCGCTCGCTCGACGACGCCGCCGCGAAGCTCGCGCAGCGCCGCGGCGCGGCGGTGCTGCTGGTGCGCGCGGCGGTCGAGGAGATGGAGGTCTCGGCCCCCGTGCTCGACCATGTCGAGCCGTCCGGCCTTAAGGAAAGAGTCGGCTCGCGGCTGTCACGCCTGCAGGCGCAGGCCGGGCGGCGGCTGAGCCGGGGCACGGGCGTGCTCGCCACCATCGGCTCCACCGCGCCCTTCGTCGGCCTGTTCGGCACGGTGTGGGGCATCATGAATTCCTTCATCGGCATCTCGAAGTCGCAGACCACCAACCTCGCGGTCGTCGCCCCCGGCATCGCCGAGGCGCTGCTGGCCACCGCCATCGGCCTCGTCGCGGCGATCCCGGCGGTCGTCATCTACAACGTCTTCGCCCGCTCGGTGACGGGCTACCGCCAGGCCCTGGCCGACGCCGGCGCCGGCGTCGAGCGCCTGGTCAGCCGCGACCTCGACTACCGGCATGTTCCGGCGCACGCCGTCCAGCGCGAGGCGGCCAATCGGTCGCACGTGCTGCGCGCGGCGGCGGAATAGGAGGCGGCCATGGCCGGAGGCATCCGGGAGTCGGTCGACGGCGACGACCTGAACGAGAACCACGAGATCAACGTCACGCCCTTCATCGACGTGATGCTGGTGCTGCTGATCATCTTCATGGTTGCGGCGCCGTTGGCCACGGTCGACGTCAATGTCGACCTGCCGGCCTCGACCGCGACGCCCGCGCCGCGCCCCGACAAGCCGCTCTACATCACCGTCAAGGAGGACCTTTCGGTGCTCGTCGGCCCCGAGGCGATCGATCGCCCGGCGCTCAGGCAGGCCATCGACGCCTTCACCGGCGGCGACAGGGAGACGCGCGTCTTCCTGCGCGCCGACAAGGCGGTCGACTACGGCGCGCTGATGGAGGTGATGAACCTGCTGCGCCAGGCCGGCTACTTGAAGATCGCGCTGGTCGGGCTGGAAATGACGCCGGCCGCCGCCCCGGCCCCCTGATGGCCGTCGCGACGCAGATCGGCGACGGGCTGTCGCTCGACATGCAGCGCTCGGAGATGGCGCTGTGGGGCGGCGCGGCGGCGCTGGTCGTCGCGGCGCACCTGACCGCCGCCTGGTGGTTCAGCCAGCAGCCGCCGCCCAACCCGGCGCCCGCGCAGGCCGCGATGGCCGTCATGCTCGAGCTCGCCCCGGTGGCGATCGCGCCGGAGGCCGTGCCGACCGAGGAGGTCGCCGAGCTTGTCGACAGCATGGCCGCCGAGCCGGTGGACGACCCGGTCGAGACCGTCGAGCCGGTCGAGGAGCCGACCCCGGTGGAGGAGGTGGTCGAGGAGATCCAGCCCGTCGAGGAGCCGGAGATCGCCGAGGAGGTCGCCGAGCTGGAGCCGCTGGAGGAGGTGATACCCGACATCGTCGAGGTGCCGCTGCCGGAGATCGCCGTGGCGATTCCCGAGGCGAAGCCCGTGCGCCAGAAGCCGAAGCCGGTCGAGAAGCCGGTGAAGAAAGCCGTCGAGAAACCGCGCGAAAGGAAGCCGGCGCCGCCGGAAGCCGTCGCGGCGAAGAAATCCGCGCAGGACGCGCCGACGACCGCCGCGCCCCGCGC
>JAPUFC010000009.1 GCA_027492275.1 Mesorhizobium sp.
CGAGGAGAAAGCTATGCTAGCTTAACCTGGTTCCGAAAAACCGGCAGCAGGCCAGTTTGCTGCGTCGGAGGCCAAGGGCAACGACGAGGCTGAGGAGATCAGACGACTGAAGGAGGAACTGGCTCGCGTCACAAAGGAGCGAGATATCCTAAAAAAGGCGACCGCATATTTCGCTAGAGATGCAAAGTGAAGTACGCGTTCATTGCCCTGCATCGCTTGCAGCTTTCGGTGCGGACGATGTGCCGCCTTATGCGGGCTCATCCCAGTGGATTTTACACCTGGCTGAAGAACCCGCTGAGCAGGCGAGCCAACGAGGACAAGCGGCAGACCGATCTGCTGCTGAAGGCGTGGGAAGAGAGCGGCAACGTCTACGGTTATCGAAAGCTGCACGACGACCTTCTCGACCAGGCGAGACGTGCTGCCCGACCCGCGCCGATGCCGATGATCATCACTTTGCGCACGGTCGCTTCCCCTTAGTCCCAGCTCAGCGCGCCGCCGTTCTGGTATTCGATGACGCGTGTCTCGAAGAAGTTCTTTTCCTTCTTCAGGTCCATCGCCTCCGACATCCATGGGAACGGGTTCTCGGCCTCTGCGAACACCGGCTGAAGGCCGAGCTGGGCGCAGCGCCGGTTGGCGATGAATTGCATGTATTGCTCGCACAGCGCCGCGTTGAGGCCAAGGAAGCCGCGCGGCACCGTGTCCCGGCCGTAAGCGGCTTCGAGGCGGGCCGCGTCGGCGATCATGCCGCGGACCTCGTCCTGGAACGGCTTCGTCCAAAGGTGGGGATTCTCCTGCTTGATCTGGTTGATGACGTCGATGCCGAAGTTCAGGTGGATCGACTCGTCGCGCAATATGTATTGATACTGCTCGGCGATGCCGACCATCTTGTTGCGACGGCCGAGCGACAGGATCTGCGCGAAGCCGGTGTAGAACCACATGCCCTCGAAGATGACGTAGAAAGCGACGAGATCGCGCAGGAACGATTGATCCGCCTCCGGTGTTCCAGTCTTGAAGCCGGGATCGTCGAGGTTCTGCGTGTGCTTCAGCGCCCAGGCCGCCTTGTCGGTGATCGAGGGCACCTCGCGGTACATGTTGAACAGCTCGCCCTCGTCGAGAGACAAGCTCTCCACGATGTACTGGAACGTGTGCGTGTGGATCGCCTCCTCGAAGGCTTGCCGCAACAGGTATTGCCGGCATTCCGGATTGGTCAGGTGGCGGTAGATCGCGAGCACGATGTTGTTCGCCACCAGACTTTCGGACGCGGCGAAGAAGCCGAGATTGCGCTTAAGCATGCGCCGCTCGTCCTCGGTCAGCCCGTCCTTCGACTTCCACAGCGCGATGTCGGCCTGCATCGAAACTTCGGTCGGCATCCAATGGTTGTTGCAGCCGGAAAGGTATTTTTCCCAAGCCCATTTGTATTTAAGCGGCAGCAGCTGGTTCACGTCGGCGCGCGCGTTGATCATACGCTTGTCGTCCACGGAGACGCGCGCGCCACCACGTTCGATGGCGCCAAGACCGGTGGCGTCTGCCGCCGCGGGCGCTGCAGGTTTGAGGTCGATCACGGCGTTGGTTCTTGGTTCAGACCAGTCGAGCATCCTTTTCTCCTCGCTGCTCACTGGCAGGCTTCGCATTCGGGGTCGTCGATGGAGCAGGCCTTGCCCCAGGCCGCATCCGGGTTGATGGCAGCGGGCGCGGCCGCGACGATGGCCGAAACGGCGTTGAGCTTGCCGTCCGTGCCCTTCAGCGTCGATTTCTCGACGTGCGTCGCCGAGCGCGAGCGCAGGTAGTAGGTCGTCTTCAGCCCAGCCCGCCATGCGTGCCGGTAGAGCTCGTCCAGCTTCCGCCCGCTCGGATTGGCGATGTAGAGGTTGAGCGACTGTGACTGGTCGATCCATTTCTGACGGCGCGAAGCCGCTTCGATCAGCCACTTCGCATCGATCTCGAAGGCGGTCGCATAGAGCGCCTTCAGATCGTCGGGCACGCGGTCGATCTGGCCGACCGAGCCGTCGAAGTATTTGAGATCGGAGACCATCACCTCGTCCCACAGGCCCCGCGCCTTGAGGTCGCGCACGAGGTGGGCGTTCACCACGGTGAAGTCGCCGCTCATGTTCGATTTGACGAACAGGTTCTGGTAGGCTGGCTCGATCGACTGCGACACGCCGCAGATATTGGAGATGGTCGCGGTCGGCGCGATCGCCATCGTGTTGGAATTGCGCATGCCGTTCTGTCGGACGCGGGCGCGCAGGGATTCCCAGTCGAGCGTCAATGATGTGTCCATCTCGACCGGGCGGCCGCGTTCGCGCTCCAGAAGCGCGATCGAGTCGATCGGCAGAATACCCTTCGACCACAGCGAGCCCTCATGGCTCGGGTAACGCCCGCGCTCGGCGGCGAGGTCGCTCGATGCGGCGATGGCATGGTAGCTCACCGCCTCCATCGAAAGGTCGGCGAAGGCCAGTGCGGCTTCAGAGGCATAGGGGATGCGCAGCTTCTGGAGCGCGTCCTGGAATCCCATGATGCCCAGGCCCACGGGGCGATGCCGCATGTTCGAACGCCGCGTCTCGGGAATGGTGTAGAAGTTGATGTCGATGACGTTGTCCAGCATGCGCATGGCCGTGCCGACCGTTCTGGCCAGCCGCTCCATATCGAGCCCCTTCTCCGTCAGGTGATTGACGAGGTTGACCGAGCCGAGGTTGCAAACCGCCACCTCGTCCTTCGACGTGTTCAGCGTGATCTCGGTGCAAAGGTTCGAGGAATGCACGACGCCGGCATGGTTTTGCGGCGACCGGATGTTGCACGGGTCCTTGAAGGTGATCCACGGATGACCTGTCTCGAACAGCATGGTCAGCATGCGCCGCCACAAATCCGTCGCGCGCACCTTGCGAAACACTTTTATGCCGCCCGCCGCCGCTTTCGCCTCGCAGGCTTCGTAGGCCGTCCTGAACGCCGCGCCGCATCTGTCGTGCAGGTCGGGCACTTCGTCCGGAGAAAAGAGCGTCCAGTCCCCGTCCGCCTCGACGCGCTCCATGAACAGGTCAGGCACCCAGTTCGCCGTGTTCATGTCGTGCGTGCGGCGGCGGTCGTCGCCGGTGTTCTTGCGCAGGTCGAGGAATTCCTCGATGTCGATATGCCAGGTCTCGAGATAGGCGCAGACCGCGCCCTTGCGCTTGCCGCCCTGGTTGACCGCGATGGCCGTGTCGTTCGCTACCTTCAGGAACGGCACGACGCCCTGGCTCTCGCCGTTGGTGCCCTTGATATGCGCGCCTAAGCCCCGCACCTGCGTCCAGTCGTTGCCGAGACCGCCGGCATATTTGGACAGCATCGCGTTGTCGCGGATCGCCTTGAAGATCCCGTCGAGATCGTCCGACACGGTGGTCAGGAAGCACGATGAAAGCTGCGAACGCAGCGTGCCCGCGTTGAACAGCGTCGGCGTGGATGCCATGAAGTCGAAGGACGACAAAAGGTCGTAGAACTCGATGGCGCGCGCCTCGCGGTCGATCTCGCGTAGCGCCAGCCCCATGGCGACCCGCATGAAGAAAGCCTGCGGCAGCTCGATTCTTTTACCGCGCGTGTGCAGGAAATAGCGGTCGTAGAGGGTCTGAAGGCCGAGATAGTCGAATTGCAGATCGCGTTCCGGCTTCAGTGCGGCACCGATCCTGTCGAGGTCGAAACGGCCGAGTTCTGGATCGATCAGTTCAGCCTCTATGCCAACGCGCAGGAACTCGGGGAAATAGCTCTCATAGCGCTCGCCCATGTCGGCCTGCGTCGCCTGCTGCGGAATACCGGAAACGGCCGACAGCGCCTCGCGGCGCAGCCGGTCCATCAGCAGGCGGGCGGAAACGAAGGCGTAGTTAGGCTCCTGCTCGATCAGCGTGCGGGCCGCGAGGATCGGCGCGAGCGACAGTTCGTCCAGCGTGATGCCGTCATAGAGGTTGCGCCGTGTCTCGGCGAGGATCGGACGGGAGGAGACGGCGTCCAGCCCGCTGCACGCCTCCTCGACGATCTTGGCGAGGCGCGATTCGTCCAGCGGCTGGAGCGAGCCGTCTTCCGTCTTCACCTGGAGCGAAGGCGCGGCCGGCTGGGCTGCGGCCTTCTTCTCGGCGCGCTCCCTGGCCCGATCCTCGCGGTAGAGAACATAGGCGCGCGCCACCCTGTGGTGCTCGCTTCGCATCAGCGCCAGCTCGACCTGATCCTGCACCTCCTCGATATGGAAGGTGCGCCCTTCGCCGAAGCGCCGCCTCAGCGCCGCAACCACCTGCGCCGTCAGCTCCTCCACCACGTCGTGGACTCGGCGCGACCCGGCGGCCGCCGACCCTTCCACCGCCAGGAACGCCTTGGTCATGGCGACGACGATTTTGGTGGCGTCGAACGGCGTCACGCCGCCATTGCGGCGGATGACGCGGTAACCCGGCTCGGCGGCGGGCGAAAAGTCCTTGATCTCGATCGGAGCGGCAACGGCTCCGTTGGCGGGCAGGGTAGCAGTCGCGGTCATCATCATCCCCGATGGCGTTGGGGACGGGGTTTTCAGCGCACGCATGCCGGGATCGGGTGGCCGAGCCACGCGAAGCAAGCGCACCACCGGGACACCCCGCCCGTGGACGTTCATGCTGTCGCGGCAGGTCTCCTGGCTCGCAGGTCGTCGCCTTCGCCGGCCTTCCCAACGCCTCGCGGCATCAGTGGCATGTTCGGCGCAGGCTCGCTGCTTACAGTTGCGGGGGCAGCGCCGGCATTTCCTCTGGCAAGGAGCACCGGCTTCCCTCTTAGCTCCCGAGCCAATTCCGACTCGGAAGAACCGTGACGACTACATCTAGTGCTATCGGGGTGCGAGGTGTCAATCCGTCGTGAAAACGCTTCGCCGATTTTGCGCCAAATCCACAGGCCTGCAAACAAAGCACGGCAAACACCGCTTGGGCGCTTTGACGGACTGCAACAACGTACTCTTGATGCCGGTCGATGAACCTTGGTCTATTGAACCGGCGGCAAGGCGGATCAAGACACGGGAGCGACTCGCCGTCCGCTTCAAGGTGGACGGGAACGGTCGGTTGCTGCCTTCAATCTAAGGCATATCGACCGACTGCTGAACCTCGGGCCGAAAGTTGATCGCTGGGCAGTCCCTCACTTCACGAAGGGGCGCTCGGACGTGATGGATCTCGTGAGCGGCGTCCCAAAAAAAGAGTTTCAAAGCCATAGATCTTGATGAGGTTCGAGGCAGCTTTCGACCATGGCGGAAGTTGGACATCAAGCTGGAGCAATAGCCCTAGGTCATTTCCAGCGGATGGCTTAGGGTTGTCACATGGGATTATTGACATTCAGCATAAACCTTACCCTGGACGGCTGCGTCGACCATGAGGAGGGCATCGCTGACGACGAGACGCACGGGTTCTTCACCCGTCTCATGGACGAGAATGGAGCGATGCTGTGGGGCCGCGTTACCTATGAGATGATGGAGAGCTACTGGCCGGCGGTCGCGCGCAGTGAGGTGGAGGCGCCGCCGGCCATGCGCGAGTGGGCGGTAAAGCTGGATGCCAAACCGAAGTATGTGGTGTCGTCGACGCGAACGAACTTCCCGTGGGCCAACAGTCACCACATCGCCAACGACGTGCGAACAGGCGTAGAGAGGCTCAAGGACTCGACTCCAGCCGGCGTTCTCCTCGGTAGCGGCAAACTCGCAACCGAGCTGGACCGGCTGGATCTGATCGACGAATATCAACTACTCGTCCATCCCAGGATCGCCGGTCACGGCCCGACCCTGTACCAGGGCGAGCTGCCCAGTGCTCGACGGCTCGAGCTGGTCTCGGCGAAGCCGCTCCGCAACGGCGCGGTCGCCATGCACTATCGGCGCGAGCGCTAACTCGGAGCAGCCTCAACGCGCCCAACTCGGGGCGGCATCGTATAAGCGCCGCCGACCAACAGTCGACATTGGTCGCCAGACGGCTCGGATTGCGGAGTTCGAAACCGAGCATCCGCAAGGTGCCGACTACGTGATCGTGCCGGCTCTGGAGCCCCATGACGATCCGGCCGCGCTCGCATGGATCAGGAACCAGGCAGAAAAGGGCGCGACAATCGTCAGTGTGTCCGCCGGCGCCACGGTCATTGGCGCGGCCGGTCTGCTCGACGGCAAGCGGGCGACGACGCACTGGTATTTCCTTAGGCAGTTGGCTCGCCGGACGCGATGGTGACGATGAACTGCATCCGCGTCGTGCCCGACCGTGCAGGTGCGGACTGACCGCATGGTCGGCGCGTGTCCACCTTTCAGGCCCGAACCCCGTATTTTTTCGGCCGGATGTCGAATGCTCACGACTTCGTTCGTCCTTGCCGCATCGAAGGTCGGCTGCTCGCGGCGAGAGAGAAGGACAGATCATGATTATCATTGCCGGCTACACCCGCACCGACGCTGAGAAGCGGGATGGCACCGTAGACGCCTTGAAGGGGATGGTAGAACGCGCGAGGGCCTATGACGGCTGTCTCGACTTCTCCATAAGCCCGGACGCGGTCGATCCGACGCGCGTCAATCTCTTCGAATGCTGGCGCGACCAGACCACGCTGGACGCCTGGCGCAAGGTCGCCAAAGGGGGCCGAAGGGCAAAACCCCGCGAGGTGGCCGTCAGCCTCTATCGCACCGACAAGGCCGAAAAGCCTTTCTAGACCCCGTTCCCAAGAGGTGAAAAGATGAATATTGACAGCAAAACCACGCGCGAAATCGTCACCCGCTTCCACAATGCCTTCGAAAAGCATCGCCCCGAAGACCTCGATGATCTGATCGGTGAAGGCTGCGTTCTTGAAAACACGGCTCCCGCGCCGGATGGCGCACGCTACGAAGGGCGCCGAGCCTGCCTCGATTTCTGGAAAGGGATAGCATCCTCAGCGAATCTCGTCTTCGAAGCCGAGGAAGTCTGGGCCAGCGAGGATCGCGGGATCATCCGCTGGCAGCTTCGTTGGAGCGATAGCGAAGCGGACAAGGTCCGAGGGATAAACATCATGCGCATCCGGGACGGAAAGATCGTTGAGGGCCTGGGATACGTGAAGGGATAGGCGATTGGGGTCGTCGTATCCATGCCGGTCTTTCTCTAGCGCTCGGCTGGCGCGCGCTCTGCGACCTCGCGCTTGACGTGGCGCGCCGCTTCCGCCTTTGTCTGCCCAAAAAGGTGTATTCCCACTTCCCACCTCCTTGCGACCAGCCGTGGAACGCGGTGCAAACAGCTCCTCTATTCGCCTTCCTTGAGCCCGCCCGAAACGGACGCGTTCGGGAGCCGACATGATAGCCGCCTCAAAGTTTGGGTGGGGCAGATTTCGCCAGAGAAGTGTCCCTGAGGACTTGCTCCAATTCGGCCAGTTCATTGAAAATCTGTTTCGATCTCTCCACCGAGAGGTCAAAAATCCAACAACCTGATATCTCTCGACATTTCTTTCTAATACATGCTGCCGGAGGGTTCGAAGAACCTGCTCCATGACGGAAGAACGCTTTGGTCACTGGCCGCTCGGAAAGTAGTCACCCATCGCCACCAGAGTCTTTCACGTCTTGATGGAAGCATATCCTGCGTTGATGAGGTAGCTCTGGCATTCGCCGGGTTTGATTGTCTCGACAAGGTTGCCGATTTGGCGCCAGATATCGTCGATTGTGCGCTTCTGGGCGTTGCGCATCCAGTGCTTGATCTTAGCGAAGGCCTGCTCGATCGGATTGAGATCGGGCGAGTATGGCGGCAGGAACCAGGGCCTTGCTCCGGCGGCGCGGATCATCCTGCCGACGGCGGCCGACTTGTGCGATCCCAGATTATCCATGACGACGATGTCGCCGGGCCTGAGTATCGGTACGAGAAGTTGTTCGACATAGGCCCGGAAGCACTGGCCGTTGATCGGACCGTCGAAGACGCACGGCGCCATCAGCGGGCCGCAGCGCAGGGCGCCGAGAAAGGTCAGCGTGCGCCATTGGCCATGAGGGGCGCAGCCGCAGCCGCTTGCCTTTCGGCCCCCGGTCGCGCAACGGGGGCCATGCTGGTCTTGATCCATGCAAAACCGCCACCAAGGGAATCCGTCACGATTCCATCAGTCCGTGAACCGCTCTATCTCGTTGTTTTAGCCGCATTTCCGGACGCAAAACCGCTTCGCGCTTGTGCTGCAAATGCTTTAGAATCCATTCGGGTAGACGACGATGCTCTTGGTCTGCTGGTAGGAGCGCAAGACATCCCCGCCGCCGACGCCGCTTTGCCTGCGTCCCTGGAACATGACCCCGCGGGGAAGAGCTCCCTGCAACCCGTTGATGAAGACCGCTCCGGTCTCGATTTCGCGGGCCAGGCGAACGGCGCGATCGATGTCGCTGGAGAATATGCTGCCGCCAAGGCCGTAGGTCGTGGCATTGGCCAGGCGGATGGCCTCGGCCTCTGTGTCATAGGCGGTGATCGTCAGGACCGGGCCGAAGATCTCCTCACGGAAGATGCGCATCCCGGACGTGACGCCTGCAAACACGGTCGGCGTCACATAGTAGCCGACCGGAAGGTGCGCCGGGCGCCCGCCTCCGAGGACGAGGCGCGCGCCCTCCGCCGTCCCGGACGCGATGTAGTCTTCCACCCGCCGGCGTTGAACGGCGCTCACCAGCGGTCCGAAGCGGGCCTCGGTATCCATCGGTTCGCCGACTTTCGCCGCGCACAGGGTGCTGGTCACCGCCTCGGTCACCTCCTGAAGACGGGAAGCCGGCGCCAGTATGCGGGTGCTTGAATAGCAAACCTGCCCGCTGTTCGGCAGGCAGGTTTCGATCAGCACGTTCGACAGTTGCTGCAGATCGGCGTCGTCCAGAACCACGGCGGCGGACTTGCCGCCCAGTTCCGCCGTCACATCCTTCAGATGGTGTCCGCAGGCGGCGCTGACGGCCCGGCCGCCGGACACGGAGCCGGTGAAGGAGACCATGTCGATTTCGGGATGAACGACCAGCGATGCGCCCGTCTCCCGGCCGCCCGTCACGATGTTGACGACCCCCGCCGGGAAGCCCGCCTCGTTCAGCAGCTCCCCGAGGAGCAAGGCATCGAGCGATGTTTCTGGCGACGGCTTCACGACGACGGTGCAGCCCGCCAGCAGAGCGGGAGCGAGCTTGCCCGCCAGCAGCCCCTGCGGCGCGTTCCACGGAACGATGGCGGCAACCACCCCGACCGGCTCCAGGATGTTCATGACCCGGCCGCCGGGCGATTCCACGGCCTGCTCGAACAAGTCGGCATCCGACATCGCGGCATGTGTCCGGTAGATGGACACCGGTCCGAAGCCGTTCGACCGACGCGAGCGCGATATGACCGAGCCGTTCTGGCAACTGACCAGCGCGGCGAACTCCTCGAGGCGCGCCTCGTAGAGGTCGGCCAATCGGCCGAGCAGCGTTCGGCGGAACCCGGGCGTCGTCCGCCGCCACGCCGGCAAGGCCTGACGGGCGGCCGTCGCCGCCCGGTCGATGTCTGCCGCGTCGGCGTCCGCGACAAACCCGATGCCTCGCTCCGTGGCGGGATTGGTCAGCGCGATCCGGCCAGCGGACCGGGACGGGACGAACCGGCCGCCGATGAAGATGTCGTCTCGATCAAAAACCGCGCCCATCGTGCCTCTCGAATGTAGAACAAGCTTCAAGGATAGGATTGTCCCGACAAGGGCCCGTCATCGCCCAGGCAAGAGACGATGGAACCGGCCACGGCGAAGAGTTGTGCGTCGGCACCCCGGAAGCCCAGAACCTGGAGACCGAGCGGAAGCCCGCCGGCACGCAGCAGCGGGAGCGACATGGCCGGCACGCCCAGCAGTGAGCCGGGAACCGCGAAGCTCGGATCGCCGGTCGAGTCCATGCCCAGCGGCGCGCAGTCGTTCGCCGACAGGGTCACGGCGGCGTCATAGGTCGCCGCCAACCCGGCATACAACGCCCGCAGACGGTCACGCCGCGCCAGCAGAAGGTCGTAGTCGTCCGCCGTCATCGCCTCCGCGCGCGACAGACGCTCGAGCATCGCGCGGCTGAGCCCTCCGCTGTCGCGATCACGATAGGTGTTGAGCGGCCACAGCGACTCCCGATCGACGATGTCGAGCGTCAGGCGCAGGGCACCGGTAAGCGCATCCTCCACAACGCCCAGCCGATCGTCCTCTTCGGATGCGACGCACTCGATCCGGGCCTGCCGGAGGCGACCGCACGCCGTTTCGAACACCTGTCGCGCGCGGGCCGGCGCGGTGGCCCATCCTTCGGTGCGAAGGATGGCGAGCCGTCCCGGCCGCGACGGCGACGGGACGGCGGAAGGTCCGCGCAGCGCCGGGTGGCCGGGATCGCCGCCGACGCGGACCGCGATTTCGAAGGCGACCTGCCAGCAATCCGCCATGCCGCCGGCCAGCACCCCCAGACAGCTATGGCTGAGGTGGTCATGGCTTCCGCCGCGATTGAGCGATCCCGCGCCCGGCTTGAAGCCGATGCAGCCGCAATAGCTTGCGGGGCGCACGATCGACCCCACGACCTGCGTCCCGAGCGCCGCGCTGACCATGCCGCACGCCACCGCCGCGGCCGAGCCGCTACTCGATCCTCCCGGCGTTCGGCGAAGGTCGTGCGGGTTGCGGGTCTCGCGCGCCTCCTGCGCGGCAAATTCCGTCGTGACCGTCTTTCCCAGGATGACGGCGCCCGCATGACGCAGCGCGGCGACCGACGCCGCGTCGCGATGCGAGCGCCAGCCCGCGAAAAGCGGCGACCCCATCTGGGTCGGCATATCGGCGGTTTCGATGATGTCCTTGACTCCGACGGGCATGCCGTCGATCGGCGACAGGGCGCGCCCGGCGCGCCAGCGCGTGGTGGAAGCGTCGGCGGCGCGGCGGGCCGCGGCGGCATCCATCGTCACGAAAGCCCGGACGTCGCGTTCCCGTTCGTCGACGACGGCCAGACAACGTTCGAGAAAATCGCGGGGCGTATCCGCGCCGTCCCGAAAGGCCGCCGTATGCCGGAGGTAGGACCTCGAGAGCGGTCGATGATCCTCCACCACGTCACCCAAGTTTCTTCTCGACCCGTCCCGTCAGGCTCCTGTTCAGGACGACGACGAGGAGCATCAGCCCGAGCGACAGGAGCATGACGACGGCCGAGGCCGCAGCGATGACCGGGGTCAGCGTGTAGTTGATGTTCTCGAACAGCTTGCTGGGCAAGGTCTGCTGGCGCACGCTCGACAGGAAGATCGCGATCGTCACCTCGTCGAAGGACGAGAGGAAGGCGAACACGGCGGAGGAGATCGCGCCCGGCAGGATGTTCGGCAGGATGATCTCGAAGAACGCCCTGGTCCGGGAAGCCCCGCAACTGAGCGCCGCGAGCTCGATGTCCATCTCCACGCCCTCCAGGCTGGCGGTCATGACCAGGACGACGTAGGGAACGGCCAGGATCGTGTGCGCGATGACGAAGCCGAAGTAGTTGCCCACCAGACCGAGCGGCGCGAATATCATGTACATGCCGACGGCCGTGACGATGCTGGGCACGATGAGCGGGCTGAGGCTCACGACCCGGATGATCTCGCCGCCCGGAAGCGTGCCGCGGACGAAGGCCAGCGCGGCCATGGTGCCGATGACCGTCGCGGCGACAGTGGCGCCCAGCGCGATCCTCAGGCTCAGCAGCGCGGACTGCATCCATTGCGGATCCTCGAAGAAGGCGCGGTACCACCGCAACGACAGGCTGGACGGCGGAAATTCGATATAGGACTCCCCGGTCAGGGAGATCGCCAGGACGAAAAGGCTCGGGATGATGAGAAGCATCCCGATGGTGAACGCCGTTCCCAGAAGGATGACGCGCCCGCCCCGCGCCCTTCCGTCGGCAAGGCGGCGGAACCGCGGAAGAGCTGCCTCGGACATCGCCATCGCCTAGCCCATCCTCCGGCCGAAGGAGAGAAACCGTTTGAACAGCACCGCCAGAACGAGCGTGACCGCCAGCAGCACCGTCGAAAGCGCGCCGGCCATCTGCCAGTTGAGCTGCACGGTCATCTGCTGACCGATCAGGGTCGCAAGCACCAGGGTGGAGGAACCGCCGATGATCGCGGGAGTGACGTAGAAGCCCAGCGCCATGATGAACACCATCACGCTGCCCGCGAACACGCCCGGAAGCGTGAGCGGCAGCGTGACGTGGAAGAGCGCTCTCCACAGACTCGCGCCGAGGCTCAGCGCCGCCCGCTCGTAGTCACGCGGAATGCCGCGCAGCGAACTGTAGATCGGCAGGATCATGAAAGGCAGCAGGACATGCGTCATGGCGACGACGACGGCCGCCTCCGTGTAGAGCAGCCGCAGCGGCTGGCTCACGATCCCGGAGCCGACGAGCATGTCGTTCACCACGCCACGCCGCTGCAGCAGGACGACCCAGGCATAGGATCGAGCCAGCACGCTGGTCCACAGCGGGATCAGGACGCAGGACAGCAGCAGCAATTGCTGCCACCCCTTCATCCGCGACAGTCCGAACGCCAGCGGATAGCCGATGAGCAGAGCGAGAACGGTGCAATAGAAAGCGATCTTGAACGTGCTCAGGAACACTTTCAGATACACGGGCTGCGCGGCCAGTTCCATGTAGTAGGCCAGCGTGAAATCCGGTCCGAAGAAGCTCTGCGAGCTCAGCTTTGCAAGCGGATACAGGAAGCCGAGCAGCAGCAGGCCTGCCAGGGGCAGGACGAGCAGCACGGACGTGCCGCGACCGTAGCGGCCTATGGTGGACCGTCCGGCGCCTGCTGGTCGTTGAGCGGTCATCGCATGCCCTATGACGGGAAAACGAGGACGTGGGACGGATCGTAGGCCACGACGACGTCGGCCCCCTCCGCAACAGGGCTGTCGCTCTGCGCCAGCATGTGGAGATGGAGCAGCGTTCCCAATGCGCGCACGAGCACCACCTGGACGGAGCCCACGAAGATCGTTTTTTCGACCCGCCCGTCGAACATGAAGGGCGAGGTTTCACCCGCCGCCAGCAGCCGGAGCTTTTCCGGTCTGATTCCCGCCCGGAGCGGACCGGACACGCCCTGAGCCGCCTGGGCAGACGCCGACACGATCGTGCCGCCGTCGGCCGTCTTCAGCACGAGCCGGCCGTCGCGGTGCGCGGCGACGCTTGCATCGGCGAAATTCATCTTGCCGATGAAGTCGGCGACCAGCGCGTCGTTCGGCTTCAGGTAGAGATCCTTGGGCGACGCCACCTGGAGGAATTTGCCGCGATGAAGGACGGCCACGCGATCCGACATCGTCAGCGCCTCGTCCTGGTCGTGGGTCACATAGACCACCGTCACGCCGATGGACTGCTGCAATGCCTTGATTTCGAGCTGCATCTGCTCGCGCAGCTTCTTGTCGAGCGCGCCGAGAGGCTCGTCCATCAGCAGCACGGACGGGTCGTAGACCAGCGCCCGCGCCACGGCGACGCGCTGCTGCTGCCCGCCCGAGAGCTGGTTGGGCAACCGGTCCGCATGGCCCTCCAGTTGCACCATGCCCAGAACGGTTTGCACCCGGGACCGGATCTGCGGCTTCGGCACCTTTCGCATGCGCAGCGGAAAGGCGATGTTCTGCGCCACGCTCATATGCGGGAACAGGGCGTATCTCTGGAAGACCATCCCGATTCCGCGCCTGTTCGCCGGAACGAAGGTGAGATCGCGCCCGGCGATCTCGATACGCCCGCCGCTCGTCGTTTCGAAGCCGGCCAGCATCATCAGAACGGTCGTCTTGCCGGACCCCGAAGGACCCAGGAGCGACAGGAACTCGCCGGCGTGAATGTCGAGCGAAAACGGCTCGACCGCCGTGAAGTCTCCGTATCGCTTCGACACGTCCTGAAAGCGTATGGACGAGCCGGCGAGCTCGTCCGTGCGCCTTTCCGCGATCGTCATGCCTCAGCCCGCGATCCAGCCGTTGAACCGGGTCTGTATCTCCTTCTCGTTCGCCGCGAGGTAGTCCAGATCCGGCATGATCACGTTGCGCCAGTTTTGCGGCGCCGGCGCCGCGACTTTCCGGATGTCGTCCGGCATGAGATCCACCAGAGCCTTCAGGAAGGTGGCCTCGCCGGTGGCCTTCAGAAATTCGAGATGCGCTTCCGGGCGCGTGAAATAGAAGTTCAGAAGCGCCAGGCCGGCCAGCGGATTTGGAGCCTCCCTGGTGACGCCCCAGAACGTCGCGTCGAGCGGCGCGCCGGGATAGACGATGTTCGCATCGAGCCCCTGCTGCGTCACGGAATAGGCGCGACCGATCCACATCATGCCCAGGGAGGTTTCGCCGCTCCGCATAAGCTGCACGCTCTGGTCGCCGCCGGTCCACCAGATCACATGCGGCTTGATCTGGTCGAGCTTCTTGAACGCACGATCGAGATCGAACGGGAACAGGTTTTCCCGGGCGACGCCATCCGCCAGCAGGGCCGCCGCGATGACCGCCCAGGGCGCTCCGACATTGGGCATCATGCGCTGGCCCGGAAACTTCTCGACATTCCAGAAATCGGCCCAGCTTGCCGGCTGATCGCCGGGATAGGCCTTGCGGTCGTAGATCATGACGACGGCCCCGCCATTGGTCATGACGGCGCTGCCGAGGCACGACTCGGCCGGGGCGTTCGCCAGCACGTCGGGCAGCGCCGAGCACGTGCCGAGATCGCGCAGGAAGGGCTTCGCGATGGCATACCGGTCGAGGGGCAGTACCACGACGTCCCACTCCTTCGGGGCGCCCGCCAGATACTGCGCCTGCAAGCGGGCGAGACGCTCCGTGTAGCCTGCCGGCACGTTGACGACCTCTATGCCCGTCTGCGCCGTGAACGGCTTGAACATGATGTTGGTGACGTGCTCGCCGAACGTTCCCGCGACGCCCGCGATAACGACCTGCTTCTGGCCCGCCTTGATCGCTTCGGCGGCGAGCGCTTCCATGTTCGCCTGCGCGAACGCCCGCCCTGCCGGCAGGGACAGGCCGAACGCGCCGGCCGTGATCGCGCCAATCGAATGCTGAAGGAATTCGCGTCTGTTCTTTCCCATTTTTCACCCCTTTGTTATTGTCGGCAACTCCTGGAATTCATGTCGGCGGAATTCATGTCGGCGGAAACCGTGCTAGCCCAGCGCCGACAAGCTCGCCTGGCTTCTCTGATGCCGGCTCGTCGCGGCGAGAATCCGGGTCATCACCCAGTTGATCGTGCCGGCCACCACGAATATCAGGATCATCGTCGCGTACATCTGCGGTATCTTGTATTGTTCCGCGCTGTTGATGAGCCTGTAGCCGAGACCGGCATTGGCGTAGGTGATTTCCGCCGCCAGGACGCCGATGGTCGACACGGCAATGCCCAGCCGCAGGCCGGTCATCAACGGCACGGCCATCGCCGGAAAGTAAATCTTCGTGGCCATCTGCCAGCGCGACAGCGCGAAGCTTTCGCCGACCCGCAGAATGACCGGCGGTATCAGAAGAAATCCGCTCGTCGTGCTCAGAACGACGGGGAAGAACGCGGACATGGCGCCCTTCGCCATCTTCGATTCGATGCCAATACCGAAGATGAGAAAGATGATCGGCAGGAAGATTATCTTCGGCGTGGCGCCGATCGAAACGATGTACGGCATGGCCATGCGCCTGAAATACCTGCTGATGCCGAGCATGATGCCGAGAGCGATGGCCAGGATCGACCCGAAAACGAATCCGACGCTGCTTTCAAGCATCGTCAAGCCGAGATCGTGGTAGAAGCTCCTATCGGTCAACTCGCTTCCGAGAGCCTTAACGACCAGGACGATGGACGGCATGATGCCGGCATAGAAGAGCCCGGACCTGCTGAGGATTTCCCAGAGGGACAGGCAGACGGCCAGCGTCACCACCTTGATCAGATTGATCCGGTAGGATGTTATGGTTTGGGACGAAGCGAAAACCATGCTCATCGAATCCGTCTTTCGGCAGCGCCGATGGACCAGTTGAGAAGCGCGCTGACCGCCATCACCGCGATGATGGCGGTGTAGGTGCCGACGATATCGAAGCGGCCGTATTTATCGGCGACGATCCGTCCCAGCCCGCCGACATCGACAAGATATTCGATCGCGACGATGTTGATCAAAGTATAGATGAGGGCGAGCCGAAAGCCCGTGAAGATGCTCGGCGCCGCGGCGGGGATCATGATCTTGGTCACGATCTGCCAACGGCTCGCGCCGAAGCTCGTCCCCACGTTGACGAAGGTCTTGGAGACGGCGAGAAGTCCCTGCTCGACCTGGATGATGATGGGAATGACGCCCGACAGGAAGCCCATGACGATCAATGTCGTCATGTTCCGTCCGAAAAGCACCATGAACAGCGGATAGAGCAGGAAGGTCGGTGCGGCGAATATGCCCATCAGCCATCCGGCGTAGGCCATCCCGAAGTCCCGCCTCATATAGAGAAAAACCCCCAGCGGAAGCGCCACGAGCAGTTCGAGCAGCAGCGCGAATGCCGTTACCCCGAAGGTCAGCACGAAGCCCGACAGCAACTCGTCGCGCGTCTCGGCCACGCCGAACCGCATCAGCACGTCGCTCGGAAGCGCGATGATCAGACGCGAAACGAGATCGCTGCGTACGGCCAGTTCGAGGAGCACGAAAACCACTGCCAGGATCAGTGCTCCCATCAGGACGGGAGGGATGAAGGAGATGCGACCGCCGTCTGTGCCTCTTATGGGGGAGTCTGCCGACACGAACTTCTCCTTGCTGGTGGCTGGCTAGTGGCTGGACAGCCAGTCGAACGCGCCGCCCCGTTCGGGATCGACCCGCACGTCGATCAGATAGGGCTTGCCGCTTTCGACCTGGCTCAGTCCCCGGCGCAAGGCCTCCATCAGATCGCCGGCCTTTTCCACCGGACCTTCGGCCTCCACGCCATAGTCGCGCGCCAGACCCGCCAGCGACACGGCGGGATCGTCTATCCGCTGGCCGATCCATCGATTTTCCACGGGGCGTCCCCGCTGGCGAGCAACCATTTCCTGCTGGATCTCGTCGGTGAAATACGACCGGTTGTTGGCGACCACGAACAGCACCGGCACGCGGTAGTGCGATGCGGTCCACAGGGCCGACGCCGCGCCCAGGAACTCGCCGTCGCCGATGATCGCGATCGGCACCCTCCCCGACCCCGCCAGCGCCAGCGCGGCCCCGACCGCCATTCCGGGTCCCGATCCCACGCCGCCGCCGCCGTCATAGCCGAGATAGTCCAGCGGATGGCGGAACTGATAGGACCCGGCCGGCCAGTTCAGCGGCACGCGGACCAGGCAGAAGTCGCGCGTGTCGCCGCGCAGGATGGTCATCGCCCGTCCGATGTCGGCGAGCGTCGGGATGTCGTCGCCGAACGCGGCGGCCGGCTCCGCGGGTGCGGCGGCTTCGTAGGACTTCGCCGTTCGCCGATGGGTGGTGGCCAGCCGTTCGCACAGGGGCTTCAGAACGGCATCCGGCTGTGCCGCGATATCGAGGTCGACGGCGGCGAGGCGCTGGTGATCGCCGCTGTAGCCATTGTGGATCTGATAGTCGATCGACACCTGAATGATCTTGGGCGAACTCTTTGCGCCCGGCTCGATCGAGCGCATCCAGTCTTCCAGATCGTACCAGTCGAGGCTGAGCACGACGTCCGCGTTGCGCAGGATCTCCTGGTTCACCGGCGCCGGGAACTTCTCGGCCGGCCCGCCATGCAGGGGATGGTCCGTGGGAAACGTGGCGCCGGTTCTCAGGTCGGTGATCACGCGCGCGCCGGTCAGCTCGGCGAGACGGACACGCAGGTCCCAGTCTTCCTTGCGCTGCGACACGCGCCCCATCAGGATGACCGGGTTTCTGGCCTCGGCCAGCCACGCGGCGGCCTTGTCGATGACCTCGCCCGACGGCAATCCCAGCGCGGGAGCCTTGAAGCGCTCGATGTCCGGGATGACGACGTCGGACCGGAGGGCGTCCTCCTGCAGGCGGCGGTCGAGGATCACGTAGGTCGGACCGCAGGGCGCGGTCGTCGCCATGCGGAACGCCCGCAGCATGCCTTCCACCGCGGCCTGCGCCGAGGCCGGCTGATCGTCCCACTTCACATACTGCCGGACGAGCGCGCCCTGGTCGCGGAACGTATGCTCCCAGTCTATCCAGCTGCGCCGGACGGCGGAATCGACGGCGCCCGTCGCGCCCAGAATGAGCATCGGCACCCGGTCGCACCAGGCGTTGAAGATGGACATGAGACCGCACATCAGCCCGACATTGCTGTGCAGGACCACCGCCATCGGCTTGCCGGCGACCTTGGCATAGCCATGCGCCATCGCCACGGCGCTCTGTTCGTGAAGCGACAGCAACAGGGTGGGTGTCTCGTTCCCGAGATAGTTGACCACGCTGTCATGCAAGCCGCGAAAGCTCGACCCCGGATTGATGGCCACATAGTCGATGTCGAAACGCCGAAGCATTTCCGCGACGACGTCGCTGCCCCATCCCATCACCTTGTCGCCGGAGGATGCATGATCAGGCTTGAAATTCACGGCGGTTCCCCCAGACGACTGATTTTGCCTCGAACGCGGTCAGGATTTGCGGCGCGGTGGCGGGCTTTTCTCGCCTTCCGCCAGCCCCCTGCTGGCTTCCTCGCGCAGATCGTTCCAGATCGTGCCGACGAGTTCGCCGAAGCGCGGACTGCTGACGATCTCCGACGACCGGGGTCTCGGAAGATCGATATCGACGATACGCTTGATGCGCCCGGGCCGATACGTCATCACCAGGACCCGGTCGCTGAGCTGCACCGCCTCCGTGATGTTGTGGGTGATCAGAAGCGTCGTCTGCTTGAGGCGCTGGTGAATCTGGAGCACCTTGTCGCCCAGCAGGATGCGGGTCTGCTCGTCGAGCGCGGCGAACGGCTCGTCCATCAGCAGAAACCGCGGTCCGAAGGCCAGAGTGCGCGCGATCGCCGTTCTCTGGCGCATGCCGCCGGACATTTCCGACGGGTAGTGGTCCTCGAAGCCCTCCAGACCGACAAGCTTGACCAGTTCGCGCGACCGCTCCAGCCGCTCCCGCTTCGGCGTCCCGACGATCTCCAGCGGGAACGCGATGTTCTGCAGGGTCGTGCGCCAGGGGAATGTCGACTCCTCCTGGAACACCATGCCGATGGCCCGGCGCGCGGGGTTGGTGACGCCGTCGAGCAGGATCTGGCCCTCATAGTCGGCCAGCATCCCGCCGATGGCGTTGAAGAGCGTCGACTTCCCGCAGCCGCTGGGACCGATCACGGAAATGAATTCGCCGGGCTTCGCCTCGAAGGACACGTCGTCCACGGCCACGAGCGGACCGAAGCGTTTGGTCAGGTTCTTGACCTGAAGGGCCGAATGCTCCGGTTTGGCGGCTAAATCCATCATTGCTCAGACCATTTCAAATTGAGGCATAACGGACCAGGGACGACCTGCCCCGTGTTGAGCCGCCGGTCCCTTCGCGCGAGATGAGCCGCCCCGAAGCAGGAGAGCAGCATACCGGGCGCATCCGAAGGTCCGCCGCCCATGCAATGCGCCGGCCCGAGAACCGAGAACCTCGGCTCGCCGGTCCTCGGGGCCACGACCTAGCGATTGGGCAGGATATCGATGATGTCCTTCTTCTGCTGCTCGGTCAAAGGCTCGTTGATGAACTTGTCCTTGACGGCGTCGGCCACGGCCTGATCGAGGCCGCTAATCGGGCCGAACTGCAACTTGTCTTCCGGATAGAAAGCAAGCGCCTTTTCAGCGACCGCCAGGTCGAGACTGTTCATCTCGGCAAACATCTTCTTTCCCTGGTCCATGTTCTTGTACATCCAGTCCATGCAGCTCTGGACGGTCTGGAGGAATTTCGTGGCAAGTTCGCGATTGTTGTTGAGGAACGAGTCCGACGCGATGTTCACGCGGCTGGAAACATTTGCCTGCGATTTGACCGCGTCGCCGTTGAACAGCACGCGGATCTCGCCCTTGTCCCAAGCATCCATGGCGGCCGGCGGAAACGCATAGCCGACATCGACCTGCTTGGTCATGGTCATGGTGAAGATGGCGTCCAGCGAGCCGCCCGCGACGGACTTGATGTTGAAACCGGTCTGGGTGATCAGGTCGCGCAGCACGGTCTCGGACGCGGAACCGGGCCGGCTGAACGCTATGCTTTTGCCGTTCAGGTCATCGATCGACTTGATCGGGCTGTCGGCGGGAACGTAGTAGAACGAATCCGCGTTGCCGATGAAATAGGAACTGATGATCTTGATTTTTCCGCCTTGGGCGAACGCGGACAGCGACGCGTTGATGCCGGCGCCCCAGCCGATGTCCACGGCCCCCGACACCACCGCCTGAACCGTCTCCGACCCTCCGCGGGTCTTCGTCAGCTCCACCTCGATGCCGGCCTTCGCGAGCTCGCCCCTGTCGGCGCACCACCCCGGCTGGGCCGTCGTCCAGGAATTGCCGCCGACCGCGGCGATGCGGATTTTCTGCAAGCCCTGCGCCGCCGCCCCATGAGACCAGCCGACCGCCGTTATGGCCGCCGTCAGAGTAGCCACGATATACTTTTGCGAAAACACTTCAGCCCCTCCTGTTCCAGGTTGTTGGCGCGAGCTGCTTCCAAAATAAGCACCTTGGGCCAAAAAAAGCATCATTCAGCAGCTAAATTACAAACCTTATTACGGTAGGTAATCGTATCGTGGATGATTGGTCAATGCAAGACGGAATCACCCCCCTCAGATCATGTCGCCCCACATGGCTTCCGACGGCGGAACAAGAGTCTTCACCACGCGCAAACCCGCGCCGCGCCGTGTATCCGCTGCTCTTTCAAGAGGTTCGCAACAGCCCGGCAGGCAAACGACGGCATGTGGAAAGGACCGGAATTCATAAAATTAGTTTATTTGAATCATTTACTTTACAGGCTGAGTTTCAGCATACATATTTGCTCCAGAGCCTTGCGCGGGCGAGTGGGATATAGCTGCATTCGGCAGGTCGACAGGATCGCCGGCGGCGGATGGGTGGGTGATGGCTGGATATCGCTTGGGCGTCGACGTCGGGGGGACCAACACCGACATCGTGCTGTATGACGAAGCGTCGGGTGCCCAGCTCGTCGAAAAGCTTTCGAGCACGCCGTCCAATCCCGCCATCGCCATCCTGGAAGGGATCGACAAGCTCGTCGCCCGTGGCGTCCAGGCCAGGGACATCGGCTTTTTCGCGCACGGCACGACGGTCACCACGAACGCCCTGCTCGAGCACAAGGGCGTTCCCGTCGGTCTGTTCATCTCCGACGGATATAGCGGCGTCATCGAGGTGCAGACGCAGCAGCGCGGCGGCAACATGTTCGACTACACGTTCCAGCGGCCGCACGCCCTGGTCGCCCCCGACTGCGTGAAGCAGATCGGCGGACGGATCGGCAGCCGGGGCGAGGAGATCGCTCCGCTGGACACCGACGCCGTTCGCTCGGCCGCGCAGGAGCTGGCCGCGGCCGGCATCCGCTCCTTCGCGATCTGCTATATCTTCAGCTTCATGAATCCCCGGCACGAGCAGATGACGGCGCAGATCATCCGCTCCATCGTTCCCGACGCCACCGTCTCGATGTCTTCTGCGATATTGCCGCGCATCCGGGAATGGCCCCGTTTCTCCACCACCCTTCTGAATGCCTACCTGGAGCCGGCGCTCGTCCGCTACATCGACGATCTGTCGGTCGGCCTCGACCGCCTCGATATCCAGGTGGCGCAGCGCTTCCTCATGCAGTCCAACGGCGGGGTGATGCCTTTCTCCGGCGTCAAGGGCAACGCCGTGCACACGCTGCTTTCCGGGCCCGCCGCCGGCGTTCGCGGGACGTGTCATCTCCTCGCCAGGGGTGCGTTCGCCAATCTCATCACGATGGACATCGGCGGGACGTCATGTGACATCGCCTTCATCGAGGACGGCAAGCCCCACGAGGTGAGCGGATCCGAAATAGAGGGCCGCCACCTGGACGTGCCCTCGCTCGACATCGTGACCATTGCGGCGGGTGGAGGCACCATCGCGCATGTGGACCGTGGCGGTTTTCTGGTCGTCGGGCCCGAAAGCGCCGGCGCCACGCCCGGGCCGGCCTGTTTCGGCCGGGGAGGAACCCTGCCCACCGTCACCGATGCCTACATTCTGTGCGGCTTCATGAACGAAAGCAGCTTCCTGGGCGGATCGCAGAAGATCGATGCCGAGGCGGCCCGCCGGGCGATCCTGACCCATCTGGGAGAGCCGCTCGGCCTGACGCCCGAACAGGCGGCGGAGGGGCTGCTGCGGATCGTCAACGCGCGGATCGCCGATCAGATCGCGCTCAAGGCCGCCAAGACCAGCGTCGACGTCAAGGATTTCACCCTCGTCGCCTTCGGCGGAGCCGGGCCGGTCCACGCCGCGGCGGTCGCGAAGGAGCTGGGCATCGACCGGTTTCTCGTGCCGTTCTCGCCTGGCGCCTTTTCCGCACTCGGCCTGCTGTGCTCCGATATCGTCCATGATTTCCTGCGCTCGGACCTTGCCGACCTCGACACGATCACCAGCGACGGGATCGAGCATCATTTCAAGGCCCTCGAGGAGGAGGCCGCAGGCGCGATTCAGGCCGAAGGCCTTTCGCCCGGCGGCAACGTCTTCTCACGCGAGCTGGACATGCGCTACGCCGGACAGGGATATGAACTGCGCGTGCCGCTCGGCCAGCCGTCGCCGGGCGGCGTGATCGACCTGGACGCGCTGCGGGAAGCCTTCCACACGCTGCACGAGCAGCATCACGGGCATTCCGCGCGCGACGGCGCCGTGGAGATCGTAAGCTACCGCCTGCGCTCCACCAGCGTGACGCGGAAGATCGCGCTGCAGTCGAACGCCCAGGCACCGGCGATCGCGCCCGAGACATCGCGCCGGGTCCGGTTTGGATCGGACGCGGCGATCGAAACGCCGGTCGTCGCGCGATCGCATCTGCCCCCCGAAAGCGCATGCAAGGGACCCGCCGTCATCGTGCAGTTCGACACTACGACGATCGTGCCGCCGGGCTGGACCGCCCGCATCGACGGGATCGGCAACATGATCGTGGAGCGCGCCGAGAATGTCTGACCAGATCACGATACAGATCATTCGCAACCGCATCTCGACCCTCATGGACGAGATGGACTACAGCATCTACCGGTCGGGCTACTCCACGATCGTGCGCGAGTCGCACGACTTCAGCGTGATCGTCGCCGATCACGAAGGGCGTTTGCTGGTCGCCCCGCGCATGTTCCTGCACGCCTTCACCTACTACCATTTCGTGCAGACCGTTTTCCGGCTCTATGACAAGGCCGACATCCGGGAAGGCGATCTGTTCGTCAGCAACCATCCCTACCAGGGCGGCGTCACCCATGTGCCGGACATGGCGACGATCGCGCCGATCTTCCATGAGGGACGTCTGATCGGGTTCTGCGGCGCGATGGCGCACAAGGCGGATTTCGGCGGCACCGTGCCAGGCAGCACCTATGGCAAGGCGACGTCGATGTATCAGGAGGGAATGATGGTTCCTCCTGTCCGTCTCTATCGTGAAGGCATCCTCGATCGGGACATCGAGCGCATCATCGAGGCCAACACCCGCCAGCCGAGGCTTGTTCTGGGCGATCTGCGCACCCAGGTCGGCGCGACGCAGCAGGGGTGCGAGCGCATGCGCGGCATGTGCGATCAATTCGGCCGCGACGTCGTGGTCGAGGCCATGCACCGCATGTTGCGGGCCTCGGCGATCGAATTCGGCGACGTGATCGCGAAGCTGCCGAACGGCCGGCATCGCGCGGAAGGCTATCTGGACAGCGACGGCGTCAATGTCGACCAGCCCGTTCGGCTCTGCGTCCAGGTGACCGTCGAGGACGGGTCCATCGAATTCGACTTCACCGGCAGCGCGTCGCAGCGGAACGGGCCGATCAACCTGAGGCGGCCGCAGATCGAAGCCTGCTGCTTCTATTCGATCATCGCCCTGCTCGATCCGACCTTGAAATACGGCCACGGCGCGCAGGACGTGGTGCGCTTCAAGCTTCCCGAAAACTCGGTCGTCAACGCGACCCCGCCTTCGCCGACCAGCAGCTACATGCCGACCGCCCAGCGGATCGTCGATCTGGTGCTGGAGGCTCTCGGCAAGTTCTCGCCGCGGCGCGCCATCGCCCACAGCGGCGGGACGGGCGGCTCGCTCACCATCGCCTTCAAGGGGGACGGCTGGGAAGGCCGCGGGCATCAGTACGAGATTTTCGGCTCCGCCTATGGCGCCTCGGCGCTCGGGCCGGGCGCCTCGGGGCTGACGGTCCATCTGTCCACGACCCAGTGCGCTCCGATCGAAATTCTGGAGACCGAGTATCCGGTTCGGATCACCCGTTTCGAACTGGTCAAGGGCTCGGGCGGAGCCGGCAGGTTTCGCGGTGGCGACTGCTTCGTGCGGCACTACGAGCTGCTTCGCCCCGCCACCGTCATCTACCGCGCCGACCGCTCGAAATTCCCCGCCCGCGGCGTTGCCGGCGGCTCGGACGGCCTGCCGAGCCAGTTCAAGGTCAATCCCGGCAAGTCGGACGAAGCGGTCATGCCGGCATCGTCGATGGTGGAACTGGATGTCGGCGAATCCTTCTCGATCCAGCCCGCGGCCGGCGGCGGCTACGGCGATCCGAAGGAAGCGCCCGCAGGCGCCTGAGAATCTCCCGCTCATGCGGGCACGGCAGGCCTATGAGCGGCTGACCTTGACCAGCTTGGTGTTCATGTAGGCTTCCATCGCCTCGAGGCCGCCTTCGGACCCGTAGCCCGAATCCTTGATCCCGCCAAAGGGCACCTCGGGCAGCGCGAGCAGATTGTCGTTGATGCTGATCATGCCGGCCTCGACCTTCGCGCCGACCTCCATGACGGTGTCGTTCGAGCGCGTGAAGGCGAACGCGGCCAGCCCGTAGGGCAGCCGGTTGGCCTCGGCGATCGCCTCCTCCGCCGTGTCGAAGGAACTGATGAGCGCGATCGGCCCGAAGGGCTCCTCGTTCATGGCCCTGGCCGTCGCCGGCGCGTCCGCGATCACGGTCGGCTCGAAGAAATAGCCTCTGTTGCCGTGCCTTCGGCCGCCCGCGCGCAGGATTCCGCCCTGGGCGACGGCGTCCTCGACCAGCGAAGCGACCGCATGAAGGCGCCGGTCGTTCGCCAGCGGTCCCATCTGGGTGTCGCTGTCGAGCCCGCTGCCCAGCCGTATCGACCTTGCCACCGCGCAAAATCGCTCGGTGAACCTCTCGCAGACGCTGCGCTGCACCACGAAACGGGTCGGCGAAATGCAGATCTGGCCTGCGTTGCGGAACTTGGCCTGCGCCATCATCATCGCCGCGCCATCGATGTCGGCATCCTCGAAGACCAGCACCGGCGCGTGGCCGCCCAGTTCCATGGTCGACCGTTTCATGTGCCGGCCGGCCAGCGCGGCCAGCGTCTTGCCCACCGCCGTCGAGCCCGTGAACGAGATCTTCCGGATCGCCGGATGCGCTATGAGATGGTC
The DNA here is from genome assembly GCA_027492275.1 of Mesorhizobium sp. Taxonomy (GTDB): domain Bacteria; phylum Pseudomonadota; class Alphaproteobacteria; order Rhizobiales; family Rhizobiaceae; genus JAPUFC01. Next base: position 25,347 of record JAPUFC010000009.1, read on the forward strand.
CGAGATTTGAGACGGCGTTCCGAAGACGAGGTTCAGGACCCCCGCCGGCAGACCGGCCTCGATGAAGGCATTCGCCAGTTCCGCGACGCAGGCGGGCGTTTCCTCGGCGGGCTTCGCCACCACCGAGCATCCGGCGGCCAGGGCCGCCGCGATCTTCCGGGCGGCCTGGTTCAGCGGAAAATTCCACGGCGTGAAGACGGCGACGGGGCCGATCGGTTCCTTCACCACGAGCTGCTGCGTCCCGATCGACCGCGAGGGAACGATCCGGCCGTAGGTTCTGCGGCCCTCCTCGGCAAACCAGTCGATCGTATCCGCCGCGACGTTGACCTCCGCCGCCGCCTCCGCCAGAGGCTTGCCCTGCTCCATCGTCATCAGGCGCGCGATCGCCGGCGCGCGTTGCCGCACCAGATCGGCGGCCTTGCGCATGATGCGCGAGCGATCATAGGCGGAAACATTCTTCCAGATCGCGTAGCCGGACACCGCGCTGGCCACCGCCAGTTCCAGGTCGGCCTCGCCGGCCTTGGCCGTGTTGCCGATCACCCTTTCGCTGGCCGGATCGACCACGGGATACGTCTCCGCCCCCGTCGCATCGACCCAACGGTTCCCGATGAGGAGCCGGACATCGGGATAGTCGGGAGATTGGCCGTCCGGCATGACATTGCTCCAGAAACAGGGGCGCTGTTGGACAGGCGCGGGAAAGGGCGCGATCGGCCGCGCCGCACTTCAGCCCAGGCCGAGGGCCTTGTCGACGAGGCCTGTTGCGCGGGCCATGTCGTAGCTTCGCAGCATGTTCTGCTTCACGATGAAGGAAGCGCCGCCGTAGAACTTCTCGTACTGGTGATGGCGGTTGCCGAACTCCGAGCCGA
>JAPUFC010000010.1 GCA_027492275.1 Mesorhizobium sp.
CCGGCCGGCTCGCTGATCATGTTCGCCGGCATCTACTACGGCGGCATGTATGGCGGCTCGACCACCTCGATCCTGCTCAACACGCCGGGCGAAAGCGCCTCGATCGTCACGGCGCTGGAAGGCAACAAGATGGCGCGCGCCGGGCGCGGCGGGCCGGCGCTGGCGACCGCCGCGATCGGCTCCTTCGTCGCCGGCCTGCTGGCGACGCTGGGCCTCGCCTTCATCGCGCCGACCGTGGTCAAGTTCGCGCTGTCCTTCGGGCCGGCGGAATATTTCGCGCTGATGCTGCTGGCCTTCATGACCGTGTCGGCCGCCTTCGGCGATTCGACGCTGCGCGGCCTGACCTCGCTGTTCATCGGCCTGGCGCTCGGCCTGATCGGCATCGACCAGCTCACCGGCCAGGCGCGCCTGACCATGGGGCTGCCCAACCTGTTCGACGGCATCTCGGTGACGACGCTGGCGGTGGCGCTGTTCGCCATCGGCGAGACGCTGGCCATCGTCGCGGCCGGCGCCGCCGCCGAGGAGAAGGTCGAGGCGGTGAAGGGCTCCGTGTGGATGAGCAAGGAGGACTGGAAACGCTCCTGGGTCCCCTGGCTGCGCGGCACGGCGATCGGCTTCCCGATCGGCGCCATGCCGGCGGGCGGCGCGGATGTTTCCAGCTTCCTGTCCTATTCGGCGGAGCGCAATTTCGCGAAATATCCGCAGGAGTTCGGCAAGGGGGCGATCGAGGGCGTGGCCGGGCCGGAAGCGGCCAACAACGCGTCCGCCGCCGGCACGCTGGTGCCGCTGCTGACGCTCGGCCTGCCGACGACCGCCACCGCCGCCATCATGCTCGCCGGCTTCCAGCAGTTCGGCCTCCAGCCCGGCCCGCTGCTGTTCATCACCAACGCGCCGCTGGTCTGGGGCCTGATCTCCAGCCTGCTCGTGGCGAACTTCATGCTGCTGGTGCTGAACCTGCCGCTCATCGGCCTGTGGGTCAGGCTTCTGACCATTCCGCGCCCGTGGCTCTACGGCGGCATCCTCGTCTTCGCGACGTTGGGCACGATCGGCGCCGACGCCTCGACCTACATGCTGGGTCCGGTGCCGATCTCGTTTGGCCTGGTCCTGCTGCTGCTGTTCGGTGTGCTGGGCTATCTGCTCAGGCGCTTCGGCTATCCGATCGCGCCCGTGGTGGTCGGCCTGATCCTCGGGCCGATGGCGGAGAAGAGTCTGCGCCAGGCCTTGCAGATCGCCCAGGGCGACCCGTCCGTCCTCTTCCATTCATGGATAGCGGTCGTGCTGTGGCTGCTGGCGCTGACGGCGGTTTTCCTGCCGATCTACCTGCGCTGGCGCGGCAAGGGCAAGGTGCTCAGCCAGTTCGGTACGGACGAGGACTGACCGCGAGGGTCGGCCGCGATGTCAGCGGCCGATCCGGGCGAAGCTGTCCGGGTTGATGCCGAGCGCCTTGAGGTCGCGGGCGCGGGGCTGCCGGCCGGCCTCGATGGCGCGGGATGCGGCGACGGCGCTGCCGAAGACGTCGAGGAAGTTGCCGACGGCGGAAAGAGTGCGGTTGGCCATGGGATGTTCCTTTGTGCGATGCACCATCCAGTATAGTGCGTTGCAACAAAGATAGGCATGGCAACGGCCTGATGCGAGCATGATTGTTGCAACGCACCCATGCGCCCGCTGCATCGGTGCCGCGAGCGGGTGCGGGATGGAGGACCGCTTCGGGCAAGGCACTTGAAAAGCCGGCGATCTGGGGCTATATCGCAACGAAATTCTTGGTCGGTATGACGAAGAGTGGGTCCATCCGGTCCCGCTCTTTTTTGTTACCGGCATCCGGAGACGCGATGACTGAGACGCTGGCGACGGCGAACCATGATGCGGACGACCGCCTGATCCGCGAAAGCGGCGTCGAGGCGCGTGTGGCCGCGATCGTGCTGCCCGCGCTCGCCGGCATCGGCTTCCGGCTGGTGCGCGTGCGGCTGTCGGGCCAGAACGGTCTTACCCTGCAGATCATGGCCGAGCGCCCGGACGGCACCATGACGGTCGAGGATTGCGAGGAGGTCTCGCGTGTGCTCTCGCCGGTCCTCGATGTCGAGGACCCGATCGAGAAGGCCTATCATCTCGAGATATCCTCGCCCGGCATCGACCGCCCGCTGGTGCGCAAGTCGGATTTCTCGGCCTGGGTCGGACATCAGGTCAAGGTCGAGACGTCGGTCATGGTCGGCGACCGCAAGCGCTTCAAGGGCCGCATCGCCGAGGCCGGCGAGGCGGGCGTCGTGATCGAGAACACCGAGCCCTCCTACGGCGCGGAGCCGCGTGTCGAGGTGCCCTACGAGGCGATCTCGGAGGCCCGGCTGGTGCTGACCGACGACCTGATACGCGACGCGCTGTCGAAGGACAATAAGGCGCGCAAGGAAGCCAGGAAGCGTCGCCGGAACGAGGATGCCCCGGCGGACGCCGGGACCGACGACGAAACGCAGGACTGATCGCGGCCCGGCCGCGCCCACGAGGAGACGGACATGGTTGTCAGCGCCAACAGGCTGGAGCTTCTGCAGATCGCGGACGCTGTCGCGCGCGAGAAATCCATCGACAAGTCCATCGTCATCGCCGCCATGGCCGATGCGATCCAGAAGGCGGCGCGCCAGCGCTACGGCCAGGAGACGAACATCCGCGCCGACATCAACCCCAACACAGGCGAGATGAAGCTGCAGCGCCTGATGGAGGTGGTCGAGACGGTCGAGGACTACGACAAGCAGATCGCGCTGTCCTCGGCGCGCGAGCGCAACCCCGACGCCGAGGTGGGCGACTTCATCGCCGAGCAGCTTCCGCCGATGGATTTCGGCCGCATCGCGGCTCAGTCCGCCAAACAGGTCATTGTTCAAAAGGTGCGCGAGGCCGAGCGCGACCGCCAATACGACGAGTACAAGGACCGCATCGGCGAGATCGTCAACGGCACGGTCAAGCGCGTCGAATACGGCAACGTCATCGTCGATCTCGGGCGCGGCGAGGCGATCGTGCGCCGCGACGAGCTGATCCCCCGCGAGGCCTTCAAGTACGGCGACCGCGTGCGCGCCTATGTCTACGACGTGCGCCGCGAGCAGCGCGGGCCGCAGATCTTCCTGTCGCGCACCCATCCGCAGTTCATGGCCAAGCTGTTCACCATGGAAGTGCCGGAGATCTATGACGGCATCATCGAGATCAAGTCGGTGGCCCGCGATCCGGGCTCGCGCGCCAAGATCGCCGTCATCAGCCGCGATTCCTCGATCGATCCGGTCGGCGCCTGCGTCGGCATG
>JAPUFC010000011.1 GCA_027492275.1 Mesorhizobium sp.
ACGTCCGTCGCGAAGCGAACGCAGATAATCATCGCCTGTCCGCATCGCGCCCGGCGCGGCGGCGCGGCCCGCAACGGGTTCCGGAGCGGTCTGATCGGCCTTGACGCTTGCCTTCATGTGTCTCCTCCAAGACGCCGTCGCCAGCGAATATTAACTACAATAATTAGCTTTATGTTGTATATTTTTCCACATGTGTCAACATCAGTTTCCCAGGAGGCGTCATGAAAATGGCGATCGACGCCGGAGCGCATCACACCGCTCCCAGGCCGCTCTGCGTCACGCAAAGCCGGATCGGCGACACCGTCGCGGACCGTTGCGCGGAAGCGCCCGCGCCGCCGCTCGCGATCGAACCCGCCGATCCGCAGGCGCCACGAATACGCGTCCCGATCAGAGGGTGACGTTGACGTTCTTCAACTGGGTGCAGGCCAGGAGCTCGTCGATCGATTCCTCACGGCCCAGACCGGAGAGCTTGTATCCCCCGAACGGCGCGCCGAGGAAATGCGAGCTGCTTCCATTGACCCACACATAGCCGGTCTCGATGCGCGAGGCGGCCCGCAACCCGGTCGACAGGTCGTTGGTCCAGATCGACCCGGTCAGGCCGAGGTCGGAGTCGTTAACGGCCGCGAACATCTCGTCCTCGTCCCGCCATTTGATGATCGACATGACGGGTCCGAAGATTTCTTCCCTGGCGATGCGCATATCCGGCCGGACATCGGCGAAGATCGTCGGGTTGTGGTAGAATCCCTTGGACAGGCCGGCATCGGCCGGCCTGTCGCCGCCCGCGACCAGCCGGGCGCCGTCTTCCCTGCCGTAGCGAACATAGCGCTCGGTCTTCTCGAGCTGCGCGGCGCTGACCATGCAGCCCATGTCGGTGTCGGGATCGGAAGGTATGCCCGGCCTGAGGCCCGACACGGCCGCCGCGATCTTCTCGACCACCGCGTCGTGGATCGACTCGTGCAGGAAAATGCGCGAGGTCGAGCCGCAGGACTGTCCGCACCATGTGAAGTTCATCCCCTGCACAGCGCCCGCGGCGACCTTGTCCGGCTGGGCGTCGGGATAGGCGATGAGGGCGTTCTTGCCGCCCAGCTCCAGGCTGACCTTCTTGAGCGTGCCGGCCGCCGCGCGCGCGATCGCCTTTCCGGTCTCGACCGAGCCGATCACGCCGACCATGCTGACATCGCGATGCTCGACCAGGGCCTGACCGCATTCGGTGCCGCCCGGAAGAACGCCGAACACGCCGGCTGGAAAGAGATCGCCGATCAATTCCGCGAAAAGCAGGGTCGAGAGAGGTGCCTGCACCGGCGGCTTGATAATGATCGCATTGCCCGCGACCAGGGGCGCGGCGGCGCGTTGCGCCGCAAACAGAAAGGGGTGGTTGAACGCGTTTATACGCACCACGACGCCAAGCGGCTCGCGCATCGTGTAGTTCAGCGAACAGTCGTTGAAGGGAATGGTGCTGCCCTTCAGCTCCGTGGCGAGGCCGGCGAAGAACTCGAACGTCGCCGCCCCGGCCTCCGCATCCTTCAGCATGCGCTTGTAGGGGCCGCCGGAATCGAGGGAATCGGTGAGTGTGATGCGTTCGGCATTGTCGCGGATGATGGCGGCTGCCGCGCGCACGATCCTCGCCCGTTCCGCCAGGCTGGTCCGACGCCATTCCGCGAAGCCCTGTTTGGCCGACCGCACGGCGGCGTCGACGTCCTCGCGGCCGGCGACCGCGGTATGGCCGAGGCTGGCGCCGGTCGCCGGATCGAAAACCTCTTCCGTCGCGCCGCCGGCGGCGTCCATCCACTTCCCGCTGTGGTAGAGCCCCCGCTTCGCCGGCAGGGCCTTGAGCTTCGATTCATAGGACATGGAGGACCCTCACGAATTAAGGACGGTTTATAGCTACACAATGTATGTTATTTATCAAGATTTTTTATTGGCATATCCATCGGCATGGCTATCGTGTTGCACCGCGCCGGCAAGCCGGTCTCAACAGGATTCCCGCAGCCGGATCCGGCGCCTCCGCCCTGGCGACGGCGCGGCCAGGGCGACGGCAAGGAGGAGTTGGAGGACGATAACCGTGGGCTCAAAACGCCAAACTCTTTCAATTGGGTATGTTTCTCCTGTAAGTGGTCTGCAAGCTATGTGACTCGGCACAAGTTCGGGAACTCAGGCGGGACAGGCAGGAAACGCGTCAACTCTGGTAGAGAAGCATGGACAAGGAAGTCGCCACGAAATCGGCCGCGAAGCGCAAGACGGGCAAACGCGCCGAGGCCAATCGATCGCCATACGTACCGCCCCTGACGGTTTCACACGACGCCCTGCTGGTCGACGGAAGCGACGACCGCTTCCGCCAGCTCATCTATCTGTTCGTCGAGGTTCTCGGGCGAATGAACATGTGCCGCGAGGCGTTCGGACGCTCGATCGGCCTGACCGGCTCCCAGTTCGCCGTGCTCGTCGGGGTCGCCCACAGGCAGCAGACACAGGGCGTCACCATCAAGAAGCTGGCGCAGTACATCCATCTCGCGCCGACCCATGTCACGACCGAGGTCGGCCGGCTGATCCGCAAGGGCCTCCTGTCGAAATCGGCGTCCGACGACGACAGGCGCAGCGTGCTCGTCCGGCTGACCCGCGAGGGCGAGGACATGGTCAGCTCGGTGAACATCTTCGTCAGGCGCGTGAACGACATCCTGTTCGACGGCCTGACGTCCGCCGACATCGATCACGCCGAGGGAATGTTCAACCGCCTGTCGAGAAACAGCGAATTCGCCATCGCGGAATTGAAGGTCGCCGAGCGCGAGCAGAACGGCCGAGACTGATCGCCTCCCGCTATCCCGCCTTCGCGGCGTTGAGCGCCTGCCATATCCGCAGGGGCGTCGCCGGCATCTCGAAGGACTCCACGCCCCGGCGTCGAAGCGCGTCCCTGACCGCGCTGGTCACGGCCGCCAGCGCCCCCACCGTGCCGGCCTCGCCGGCGCCCTTGACGCCGAGCGGATTGGTGGGCGTGGGCACGTCATGGCTCAGCACGGATATGGCCGGCATGTCGTCGGCACGCGGCATGCCGTAGTCCATGAAGGAGCCGCTGAGGACCTGGCCTTCCGCATCGTAGCTGATCTGCTCGAAGAGCACCTGCCCCGCACCCTGCGCGACGCCGCCGGCGATCTGGCCCTTGACCAGCATGGGATTGATCTGAACGCCGACGTCATCCACCACCGTATAGGCGACGAGGTCGACCAGACCCGTTTCCGGGTCGATGACCACCTCGCAGATGTGACAGCCATTCGGAAACGTGGCGTGCTGCAGCGCGATGGTCGAACTGGCCTGCAATCCTTCCTCCATGCCGGAAGGCCGTCTCGCGGGATCGAAGGACGCGGCGGCGATCTCGGCGAGCGTCAGACTGGTGTTGGAACCCGCGGCAAAGAAGCGGCCGTCGCGAAACTCGATCGACCCTTCGTCGGTGTCGAGCAGATGCGCCGCCAGGCGGCGCCCCTTGGCGACGATCTTTGCGCTGACCTCGACGAAGGCGGCGCCAAAGGCCATCATCGTCCTCGATCCGAACGTGCCGCGGCCGGCGGCGACCCTGTCGGTGTCGCCGTAGACGATCTCGACGGCTTCCGGCGGCAAGCCCAGGGTGGTGCGGGCCATCTGCAGATAGCTGGTCTCGTGGCCCTGTCCCTGCGAATGGCTTCCGGCGAAGACGGTCGCCGTCCCGTCCGCGGCCAGCCTGATCTCGGCGAATTCCTCGAACGGCTTGTCGGGCGGGCCGCCTGCGATCTCGATCGCATAGGCGACGCCGATTCCCCGGATCAGGCCCTGCGCTTCGGAGGCCTCGCGCCGGCCGTCGAAGCCCCGCCAGTCGGCGGCGGCCGAGCACTTCTCCAGCACAGCGGGGAAGTCGCCGCTGTCGTAGGTGTAGACCAGCCCGGTGCGGTACGGCATCGCGTCCGCCGGGACGAGATTGCGCCGCCTGAGCTCGAGACGGTCGATACCCAGCGCATAGGCCGCCTTGTCGATGATCTGCTCGATGCAGAAGGTCGCCTCGGGGCGGCCGGCTCCGCGATAGGGACAAGTCGGCAGCGTGTTGGTGAACACGCCGCGCACCACTATGTCGAACGCGCCGATCGTATAGACGCCCGCCAGGCCACCGAGATTGTTGGTCGGGGAATGCAGCCCGTTCGACGCGATATAGGCGCCGATATTCGCCAATGTCCCGACCTTCAGGGCCAGGAACCGTCCCTGCCCATCCAGCGCGAGAGAGACGTCGGATACGTGATCGCGCGACTGGTGATCCGACAGGAACGCTTCCGAGCGCTCGCACACGAAGCTGACCGGACGGCCGACATGGCGAGCCGCCCACAGGACCAGGGGGATTTCGGGGTGCATGCTGGCCTTCATGCCGAAGGCCCCGCCGACATCCGGCCCGATGACGCGGAACCGGTCTTCCGGCAGGCCGAATATGGCGGCCACCTCGCGGCGAAAGGCATGCGGCGACTGCAACCCCGCATGGAGGGTGAAGCGCTCCGTCTCCGGGTCATACTGGCCAAGCGCAGTGCGCGGCTCGAGCGGATTGGCGCTCACCCGCGAAATCACCATGCGCTCCGACACGACATGCGCGGCGCTCGCGAAGGCGGCCTCGCAGGCATCACGGTCGCCGAGCCGCATCTCGAAGCACACATTGTCCGGCTCGGAGGGCCAGATGCGCGGCGCATCCGCCTCCAGCGCGCGCGCCATGTCCACGACCGGGTCCGTCTCGTCGTAGTCGACCTGGACCTGTTCGGCGGCATCCTTCGCCTGGTTGGCCGTCTCGGCGACGACGAACGCGACCGCCTCGCCGACATGGCGCACGTGTTCGAGCGCGAGCGGCCTGTAGGGCGGAACGAAGTTGGGCTCGCCATTGGCCTTCTTGCGCATCACGCGCAACGGCATCGGGCGCAGGTCGGCCTCGGTCATGTCGCCGCCGTCGAAGACGGCCAGCACGCCCGGCATGTCGCGCGCCTGCGAGGCATCGATGGAGACGATGCGCGCGAAGGCGTGGGGCGATCGGACGACGGCGATATGGGCGACGTCCGCGAGGCCGGCCGCGATATCGCCCGTGTACCGTCCCTGGCCGCGGATCAGCCGCATATCCTCGCGGCGCGGCATGGAGTCGCCTATGTCGCCTCCGCCGGGCGTGTCGAACGGCGATGCGGTCACGGGGCCGGCTGCGCCAGGGCGCCGGCAGCGTCGGTCCGCGCGCGGTCGTAACGCAGGAACGGCCTTTGCGCCCGGATGAAGAGATAGTTCACCGATGCCGTGCCCGCGAAGATGATGATCATGACCGCATAGGTGGACGCGATGTTGAAATTGTCCGAGTAGCGGATGAGCCGCGCGCCGATGCCGACGCTCGCATAGGCGATCTCGGCCGTCAGGACGCCTATGATCGACATGCCCACGCCGAGCTGAAGACCCACCATCAGGGGCCGCAGGATGGCCGGCAGGTAGATCATCCGCACCATCTGCGCGCGCCTGAGGTGGAAGCTGCGGCCGACATTGATCAGCACGCTGTCGATCTGCATGAATCCGGCCATCGTGCTCAGTCCGACGGGGAAGAAGGTCGACATCGCCGCCTTGGCGATCTTCGATTCGATCCCCAGACCGAAGACCAGAAAGAGGATGGGCAGGAAGATGATCTTCGGCATGCTGGCCAGCGCGTGGACATAGGGCTCGAACGCGCGCCGCATGAAGCCGCTGCCGCCCAGCCAGATGCCGACGGAGATGCCGATCAGCGAGCCGATCAGGAACCCGATGCCCGCCTCGAACATGGTGATGCCGAGATCCCTGTAGAGCGACCGCTCGCCGAGTTCGCGCACCAACGCTCCCAGCACCGCCAGCGGGGGCGGCATGACGCCTTCGAACAGCAGGCCCGACATCGATACGAGCTGCCAGCAGGCGAGCAGTACGACGATCGTGGCGATCTTGACTTTTCTGACCGGCGTCAGCCGAAGGGGGGACAGGGCGGCCATCGCTTCAACGCACCATCTTTTCGAGCCGGCTGATGATCAGGTTCAGCGTTATGCTGACCAGCGCGACGGCTGCGATCGCGGAGTAGGTCCCGACGATGTCGAAACGGAAGTATCGGTCGGAGATCATGCGGCCCAGGCCGCCGGAATCCACCAGAAACTCAATCGCGATGATGTTGATCAGCGTATAGATCAGTCCAAGCCGGATGCCTGAAAAGATCGTCGGCGCGCCGCTCGGCAGGATGATCTTGCGGAAGATCGTCGCTTCCGGCAGGTTGAAGCTCTTGCCGACATTGATCAGCGTTTGCGGAACCGTCATGAAGGCGAGCCGGGCATGGATGATGATCGGAATGATGCCCGCGATGAAGCCCATGAAGATCAACGTGTAGTTGTTTCTTCCGATGATGACCATGAACAGCGGGTACAGAAGGAAGAGCGGCGCCGCGAAGAGGGCGGCGAGCCAGCCCTCGTAGGCGGTGCCCAGAACCGGCTTGCGGTACAGCAGATATCCCACCGGGATGGCGACCAGGACTTCCAGGATCATGGCGACCGCGATGAGCCTGAACGTCAGGAGGCAGGCGCCGATCAGGTCTCCGCGGAAATCCGGGGAGAACATCCCGGCGATCGCGTCGCTGGGCAGCGCGACCACCGCCCTCGAGACGCGGTCGGTCGCGATCAGCCACTCCAGTCCCAGGAAGAAGGCGACGAGCACGGCGATCCCGAACAGCACGGCAGGATCGATGAGCTTGCCGCCCGTTCGCGCGATGCGCGTCAGTGCGCCCTCGAGGCGTCCAGCCGCCCGGTCCGCATGTCGATAGGACGTCCGTGACATGGTTTCGTCGCTCCTCGGCCGCCAGTGGCAAGTCAGCCAGTCGAGGCTGGAACCGTTCCCCGGTCCCGCCTCAGTCGAATGTTTCCAACACGGTCTTGATGGTGGTGTGCTCCAAAAGCCCCTCTATTCCCGCCTCGCGGCCGATACCGCTGTCGCCGACGCCGCCGAACGGCGCTTCCGGCGCCGTGACCGTGACGCCGTTCAGGGCGACGACGCCCGCCTTGAGCTCCGCCGCCAGGCGCGCGGCAACGGAATGCGACCCGGTGAAGGCGTAGGATGCAAGCCCGTAGGGCAGCGCATTGGCTTCATGGATGACCGCGTCGAGGTCGTCGAAGGTGGCGACGGGCGCCACGGGGCCGAACGGTTCGATCCGCATAATGTCGGCGTCCGCCGGCACATCCCTGAGCACGGTCGGGGCAAAGAAGAAGCCACGGTTGCCGAGCCGCTCTCCACCGGTCAGCACGCTGCCGCCGCGCGCGAGCGCGTCCGCGACGAGAGTCTGCATGGCCTCGAGCCTGCGTCTGTTGGCGACCGGTCCCATGGTGCTCGACGGCTCGGTGCCCGCGCCGACCTTGAGCGATGCCGCGCCGGCGGCAAAACGGTCGATGAAGCGGTCCGCCACCGATGCGTGGACGAAAAAGCGGGTCGGCGCGGTGCAGACCTGCCCGGCGTTGCGGTAACGGGCCTTCCAGCACAGGTCGGCGACCTTCTCCACGTCCGCATCGGGCATGACGATGGCTGGCGAGTGGCCGCCCAGTTCGAGCGTCACCTTCTTGAGCTGGCGAGCCGCGCGCTGCGCGACATGCTTGCCGACGGGAACCGAGCCGGTGAGGTTCACCTTCTTGATGATCGGGCTGTCTATCAGATAGTCCGAGACCTGAGCCGGATGCCCGAACACGATGTTGACGACGTCCTTCGGTATGCCGGCCTCCAGGACCAGCCGCCCCAGCAGGACGGCGGTGCCCGGCGTCTCCTCGGACGGCTTGAGAACGACGGAGCAGCCGGCGGCAACCGCATGCGCGATCTTGCGCGCCGCCATCATGCAGGGAAAATTCCACGGCGAGAAGGCGGCCACCGGGCCGACCGGCTCATGGGTCACGAGGATGCGCGTGTTCCTGTAGCGCGACGGCACGATCCGCCCGTAGATGCGGCGGCTTTCTTCCGCCAGCCATTCGGTCAGCTCGGCGGTGGCGGCGACCTCGTTGCGGGCTTCGGCGAGCGGCTTGCCCTGTTCGCCGGTGATGGCGGCGGCGAGCGGCTCGGCGCTCTCCCGGATCAGGCGCGCGAAATTCCGGAGAACGGCCGAACGCTCCGTCGGCAGCGCCGCCCGCCATTCGTGGAAACCCCGCTCCGCCGATGCGAGGGCCTGGTCGAGGTCCTCCTTCGTCGCCAGCGGAAGGTGGCCGATCACCTCCTCCGTCGCCGGATTGACGACCGGCATCGTCTCCGTTCCGGAGCCCCGGCTCCACCGGCCGGCGATCAGGTGCTGGAGGTCCGGCGTCACGTCAGCCGCTCCTGCAGATGATAGAAGGTGCTGAGCTCGTGCGTGGGTCCGATGACGTCGGTCTTGCGGACGTATTCGGCCGTCAGTTGCGAGAAGTCGTTGACGCCGAGCAGCCCCAGCGCGTTGATGATCTCGCGCTCCAGCAGTTCGAGGCAGCGCACCAGGCCGTCCTCGCCGCCGGCGGCGAGCGCCCAGCCTTGCAGCCGCCCGATGGCGACGGAGGATGCGCCGAGAGCGATCGCCTTGATGACGTCGGTGCCCCGCAGGATTCCGCCATCGACGATCAGCTCCGCACGGCCTTTGACCGCCGGGGCGACTTCCGCGAGCGTTTCCAGGCTGCCCAGGCAATGGTCGAGCTGGCGACCGCCATGGTTCGAGATGTACAGCGTGTCGACGCCGCGCTCGACGGCCATGACCGCGTCCGCGACGGAGCCGATCCCCTTCAGGATGAAGGTGCCCTGCCAGACATCGCGGATGCGGTCCATCAGCTCCCAGGTGATGGCGGCCTGCAGGTGCCTGTCCTTCTGCACCTTAACGCTGGGCGGCAGGTAGCGGTTCATCAACTGGCGCTCGCGTATGCCGTAATAGGCGGAATCGACGGTGACCGCGAGGGCGGTGTAGCCGGCCGCCTTGACGCGTCCGAGGATGTTCCTGATCCAGTCAAAGTCGCCGCGCACATAGAGCTGGAAGACCTTCGGCCCGTCCGCCGCCGCGGCGATCTCCTCCAGCGACGGCTCGGTGATCGAACTGATGATCGGCATCGTGCCGAAGCGGGCCGCGGCCTTCGCCGAGCTCGCGCCGCCGCCGGCATGGATGGCCTGGAGCGAGCCGATAGGCGCCAGCAGCACCGGTATCCGCACCTTCTGGCCCAGGGTCCTGCCGGACGGATCGATGTTCGACATGTCGCGCAGGACACGGGGAATGAACGCGTAGCTGTCGATCGCGTGCCGGTTGCGGCGCATCGACATCTCGGACTCCGCGCCGCCCGTCAGATAGTCCCATACGTGCTGGGCCAGTTGGCGCCTGGCGGTGGTCACGATCTCTTGGTTGCAGGTAAATTCGCTCACGTCGCCCTCGATTCGACCGGACTCGATCAGTGGGTGGATTCCGCTTCGACTGCCGCCACGGCATTCGCCAGCGCTTTGATCCCCGCCCGCAGATGGGCGCGCGTGGCGATCAGCGGCGGCATCAGCCGAATGGTGGACCCGTAGCGGCCGCAGGACATGATGCGCACGCCCTGGCTTTCGCACTTCTGCAGAATCGCGCCGACGCGCTTGGCGTCCAGCGGCGTGCGGGCCTTCTTGTCCGAAACGAGCTCGATGCCGATGAACAGCCCCCGGCCGCGTACATCGTCCATGAACCGGCTTTTGGACGCCATCTCGCGCAGTTCCGCCTTCAACTCCTCGCCGACGATGGCAGCGCGGCCGATCAGGTCGCTCTCGGGGTCGGTCAGGATGTCGAGGTTGGCGATGGCGACGACGTTCGCCAGCGCGTTCTCGGCGCCGGTCAGCACCTGAGAGGCTTGCGGCAGCTTGTCGCGATAGCGCTCGTGGATGGTGACGCCCGAAAGCGGCAGGTCCCCGCCGATCGCCTTCGCCCATGTCATCATGTCGGGCACGATGCCGAAATGCTCGTGCGCCCACATCTTGCCGGTGCGGCCGCCGCCGGCCTGGACCTCGTCGATGATCAGCACGATGCCTTTGGCCGTGCACACCTCCCGCACCATCTGCAGGAACTCGGCCGGCGGATCGATGTAGCCTCCGTCGGCCTGCATCGATTCCACGATCACGGCGGCGACGTCGTCGGCGCCGGTGTTCGGCGTGGTCAGCTTGTGCTTCAGGTATTTCGCGCACAGCATGCCGCAATCCGGATGCTTGAGCTCCGCGAAGCAGCGGTAGCAATAGGGATAGGGCAGATGCATCGCGCCGGGCATCAGCGGCCCGAACTGCGCCCGGAAATTCTCGCGCGTCGTGACGGCGAGCGATCCGTGGAAGACCCCGTGATAGGCCCCCTCGAAGGCGACGATCTGGCTTCGCCCGGTCACGGCCTTGGCGAATTTTATGGCGGTCTCGATGGCGCCGGATCCGCTCATGCCGAACCAGGTGAACGACTCGTCCTTCAGTCCTGCCGGCAGCGTCTCGTTCAGCTTCTCGGCGAGCGCCACCGTCGTCTCGCTGACCAGCCCGGCCGAGTGCATGAGGCGCTCGCTCTGCGTGCGGATCGCATCGACGACCTTCGGATGATTGCGCCCCACGCTGGATACAGCGACCCCCGCCGACATGTCGATGAAGATGTTCCCGTCCGGGTCCTGGAATCCCGCACCCCGCGCGCTGTCGATGACGAGGCGGCCGCGCACGGACGGGCGCGTCGGGCTCTGAACCTTGTGCGCGCGCTCGATGACGGCGGCGGAAGCCGGCCCCGGCAGCGCGTTGGAGACAAGCAGGGGCATCGACGGATAGGAAAGCGTCGCCAGTTGTTCTTCAGAGATCATCGCGTCTTACTCCAACGCCTTGTCGAATGTCGCAGTCGGCCGGTCCGCTTCGCGAACCCTATTGCCAGACCACGACCTGCGGCGGATTGATGATGCCGTGCTTCGACTTGTTCGCGAGCATGTCGAAGGCCTCCGGCACCTTGTCGATGCCGTGGAGCTTGTGCAGGATCGTCGGCTCGATCCGGACGCGCCCCGAGGCCACCAGGTCGATCGAATACTGGATCATGCGGGCGGACGGCGCGCGCCGGCCATGGACGCGCAATGCCTTCTTCTCGATCAGGCCGTAGAGGATCTGCGCGCCGGCCGGCAGGTGGCCGACCTCCATGATGCGCCCCTCGTTGCGCAGCATCTGAAGGCCCTGCTGGAACGCCGACGTGCCCGCGTGCCCCTGCTCGCTGCTGCCGCCGGCGCAATCGACGACCACGTCGCAGCCCAGGCCCTTGGTGACCTCCATGACCGCCTCGACGGGATCCTGCCGGGTCACGTTGACGGTGACGTCCGCGCCGAGCGAGCGGGCGAGGTCGAGAACCTCGTCGCGGCGGGCGATCGCGATGACCTTGGCGGCGCCGGCCACGCGCGCCACCTGCATGGTGTCGAGACCCATCGGGCCGAGCCCGATCACGGCAACCGTATCGCCCATCGAGATCCCCAGCCCTTCGAGCGAGGAGACCATCGAGACGAGCGGCTGGAGCGAGGCGCATTCGAAGTCGCTCACCGCCTTGGGAACCGCCGCGACGACATGGGCGGGTACCGGAAAATACTCCGCCAGGCAGCCGGGCGTGTCCTCGCCGACAAAGGTCGACGAGCGGCAGAACTGAGGCATGCCGGCCTTGCAGTATTTGCACCGTCCGCACTGGGCGCCCCGATGGTAGAAGACCCGGTCGCCGACATGCAGATTCTCGACACCGGCCCCCACCTCGACCACCTCGGCGCAGAACTCGTGACCGAACAGCGGCAGCGGGCGTTTCTTCGCCCACATCTCCTTGTAGATTTCATGGCTGGAAACCGGCAGCCCGCGAAACTCGGCCACTTCGGTGATCGAAAGCTGCAGCACCCGCGTGCGGCAGACGACCCAGCCGGGCTCGGCGACGGGCATCTCCGCCTCTTCGAGGCGCATGTCATTGAAATCGTAAGAAAGCCAGGATTTCATCGTTCACCCTCAATGCGCCGCATGATAGACACCACCGCAAATTTAAGTCAAACAAAAAGCTATTAGATGAATATAATTTCCCGCGGCGAGATGTCCGGCTTTCGCGGCTGCGCGATGCGCCTACATGCCGCGGCTCGCCTCGACCCTCAGATCGGACCAGATCAGGCCGACGATGCGGCTGAAATGCTCGCTGCCGATGATCTCGGAAGACCGGGGACGCGGCAGATCGACCTCGACGACGCGCTTTATGGTTCCCGGCCGGTGCGACATCACGATGACCCTATCGCTGAGCTGCACCGCCTCGGTTATGTTGTGCGTGATGAGCAGCGATGTCTGCTTGAGGGACTGCTGGATTTGCAACACCTTGTCGCCGAGCAGCATGCGGGTCTGCTCGTCGAGCGCCGCGAAGGGTTCGTCCATGAGAAGGATCTTGGGCCGCGCGGCCAGGGTGCGGGCGATGGCGGTGCGCTGCTTCATGCCGCCCGACATCTCGGACGGATAGTGGTTTTCAAATCCGGCCAGGCCGACGAGCGCCAGAAGCTCCCTGGCCCGCTCGTGGCGCTCGGCCTTCGGCATCCCCGTCGCTTCGAGGGGGAAGGCGACGTTGTCCAGGGCGGTCCGCCATGGAAAGGTCGATTCCTGCTGGAAGACGCTGCCGATGGTGCGGCGGATGTCGGGGCCGGAATTCCCCTCGACGAGAACGGTGCCCGCGTATCGCGAGTAGAAGCCGCCGATGATGTTGAACAGGGTCGACTTGCCGCATCCGCTGGGGCCGATGATCGAAATGAACTCTCCGGCCTGGATGTCGAACGAGAAATCCCTGACCGCCCACAGGATGGAATCGCCTTCGCCGAACGCCTTGCCGACGTTCAGCAGGCTGAGCGCAGGGGCCTGTTTCGTTTGCACTCCGACGTCGGCGGGATTGACTGCCATGGTCATCTTCAGGTTCGCGCTGCTGTTTGCATTTTACTGGACGTCGGGCATCGGCGCCCCGCGCCAACCCTGCAAGGACTGTCCGCCGTGAACAGACACGGCGGACCTGGACGCCAGAAGCTTACTTGGCGGGCGTCGTGTAGAGGATCTGCACCAGACCGTCGATCTGCTCCTTGGTGGGCTTCTCCTTGATGAATTTGCCCGAGACGGCCTGGTCGACGCTCTGCTCCAGTTCCAGCAGCGGTCCGAAGGCCAGCGTTTCGCGTTTGTAGAACTCCATGCCCTTCTTGGCGATGTCGGCATCCACCTTATTCAGCTTGGCATAGAATTCGAGCGATTTTTCCGGATTCGCATAGGCCCAGTCGATGCACCGATCCAGCACCTCGAGGAATTTCGCCGCCACGTCGCGCCGCTTGGCCACGAAATCGTTGCTGGCGATGATGACCCGCTGGGTGATGCCGCGCTGCGACTCGATGTCGTCGCCGGAGAAGATGACCCGGATTTTCCCCTCCTGGGCCTCTTTCAGCATCGTCGGGGGAACGGCATAGCCCACGTCGATCTGGCCTGTCATCGCCATCGTGTAGGTCGCGTCCATGGCGCCGCCGGTGACCGGTTTCAAATCGATCTTGCGGTCGGCCATGAGCGCCAGGAGGATCGCCTCGCTGGCGCCGCCCGGCCGCGAATAGGCGACCGTCTTTCCTCCCAGGTCCTCGATGCCCTTGATCGGGCTGTCGGCCTTCACATAGAAGAAGGAGTCGTTCTGCCCGCGGAATTCGGCGCTGATGACCTTGATGGGGGCTCCCTGGAGCCCGGCCGCGAGCACCGAATTGATGCCCGGCGAGTAGCCGATGTCCATGCCGCCCGCGACGACCGCCTGCACGTTGTCGGAACCGCCGCGCGTCGACGTCACCTTGACGTCGAGCCCGGCCTTCTGGAACTCTCCGCGCTCCGCGCACAGAGTGGGCTGCGACGTGTCCCAAAGCCCAAGGAAGGTGGTCGCCACCTTGACCTCCTCCAGCGGTTGAGCTGCCGCGGGCTCAACCATTGCCACCATTGCCGCGGCTGCAAGAAAATGAAGTTTTCCAGACATGGATGCTCCCCTTTGTTTGTGTCAAGAAACGTCGAAGCCATCAGAAGTCGTGGACGCCTTTACGTGCGCCATATATGTACATTACATAGATTTTTTACGTATTCAACGACATTCCGCCGGGCTTTCGCGATCGCGTCCGCACGCGGGAAGCACAAGCGCCCGCGGCTCACGGCCCGGCGGGATGCCGCGGAAGCAGCGACAAGGAGTTGACGTTGCCCGCCATCGTGATATTAGCTTATTAAATAAGCTACATTCCTAATATAATCTCCTCTGGGGAGGGATCATGAGTGCGAAGAAGGCCCCTGCGGAACGTGCGGTCAGGCACGAGGCCCCGATTGCCTCGGGAGAGGGCGGAAGCTGGGGGAGCGATCATCTCGCCCAACTGGTACGCAGCTTCGGGATACCTTTTATCTGCCTCAATCCCGGGTCCAGTTTCCGCGGTCTTCACGATAGCATCGTCAACGGACTGGGCAATGCCGAGCCGCAGATGCTGGTGTGCCTGCATGAGGAGCATGCGGTCGCCATCGCGCACGGTTACGCGCGAGTGACGGGAAAGCCGCTTGCCGTGGCGCTGCACGCCAATGTCGGCCTGATGCATGCCACGATGGCGATCTTCAACGCCTGGTGCGATCGCGTGCCGATGCTGATCCTCGGCGGCACCGGGCCTCTCGACGCCGCCCGGCGCCGCCCCTTCATCGACTGGATCCACAGCACGCGCGACCAGGCCTCGATGATCCGTAGCTATGTCAAATGGGACGACCAGCCCACATCGCTGGCGGCGGCGGAGGAATCGATGCTGCGCGGCATGCAGATGGCGCTGACCGCGCCCAAGGCGCCGGTCTACATCAACATCGACTCCGACATCCAGGAAGCGCCGCTCGCCCAGCAGCGCCCGCTGCCGGATTTCAGCCGCTTCCGCGCCATGCCGGATGCGCGGCCGTCCGCGGATCTCGTCAAGTCCGCCGCCGATCTTCTCAAGGCCGCCCGGACGCCGGCGATCCTCATGGGCCGGGTTTCCCGCAGCAAGGCCGAATGGGATCAACGCGTCCAACTGGCCGAGCAGCTCGGCGCGGTCGTGGCCACCGACCTGAAGGTCGGAGCCGCCTTCCCGACGGGGCATCCGCTGCATGCCGGCGCGCCCGGCATGTCCCTGACCGGGGATGCCCTTGCCCGGCTGCGGCAGGCGGACGTGGTGCTGTCGCTGGACTGGGCGGACCTTGCCGGCACGCTGAAGACGCTGTGGCCGGACCGGTCCTGTCCCGCGAAGGTGATCCAGGTTTCGCTGGACCACCTTCTCCACAACGGCTCCAGCTTCGAATACATGGCGCTGCCCGAGGTCGACATCGCCATCCAGACGACGCCGGAAGCGTTCGTCCCCGACCTGTCCGCGCTTCTGCCGGCTCCCTCACGGGACTATGCGGCGAAGCCCCGCCAGCGCGCCGCGACCGCGGCGGGCGACGAGCTTGCCCTGTCCGATATCGCGTCCGCGCTGGAGATGGCGGTGGAAGGGCAGCCCGTCTCGCTCACCCGCCTTCCGCTCGGCTGGGACGGCGCGCTCACGGATTTTTCCCATCCGCTCGACCAGCTCGGCCATTCGGGTGGCGGCGGCGTCGGTTCAGGACCGGGCATGGCGGTCGGCGCGGCGCTGGCGCTGATGGGCACCGACCATCTGCCGGTCGCCATCCTCGGCGACGGCGACACGCTGATGGGCGTGACCGCGATCTGGACGGCCGTCCACTACGCCATTCCCATGCTGGTGATCGCCGCCAACAACCGCTCGTTCTTCAATGACGAGGTCCATCAGGAGAGGGTCGCGAAGCGCCGCCGGAGACCCGTCGAGAACAAGTGGATCGGCCAGCGCATCGACGAGCCCGCGCCCGACATCGCCCTGATGGCGCAGGCGCAGGGCGCCGTCGGCTTCGGTCCGATCCGCGACGAAAGCGCGTTGCGCGCCGCGATGAAGGACGCCGTCGCCGCCGTCAGGAACGGCCGGGTCGCGGTCCTCGACGTTCATATCGGGGCCGGCTACGCCGGTTCCGGCGCCTCATGAGCGCCGCCGCCGGCAACGTGCCGCGCATCCTCATCCCGGATGCCTACGCGGACTCGCTCGACCTGGAATCGGCCGTCCTCGGAGACAGGGCCGCGTTCGAAGTCCTGCACGCGCAGGACGCGGCCGACGTGCCGGACCGATCCTGGCGCGAAGCCGACGCGGTGCTGCTGTGGCACCGCATCAGGATCACCCCGGATGTCGTCGCCAGGCTCGAACGCTGCCGGCTGATCGTGCGCGTCGGCGTCGGCTTCGACAATGTCGACCTCGAGGCGTGCGCGGCGCACGGCATCCCCGTGTCGAACGTTCCGAACTACGGGACCACCGAGATCGCCGATCATGCGCTGGCCCTGCTCTTGTCGCTGGTGCGCGGCATCCCCTCCTACGACCGGCGATTGCGCGCCGCCCTGGCGGAAGGCTATTTCGCCGAGGACGTCCCGGTGGTGCGCAGGCTGAAGGGATCGACCTTCGGCGCCGTCGGCCTCGGCCGCATCGGCACGGCGGTGGCGCGCCGCGCCGCCGCGTTCGACATGAAGGTGGTGTTCCACGATCCCTTCCTTCCCGAGGGTCATGAGCTCGGCATCGGTTTCGAAAGGGCGCGGTCGCTCGCCGACCTGCTGGAGCGGTCCGACGTCGTCAGCTTGCACACGCCGCTCAACGAGCATACGCGCGCCATGGTGAATGCGGACTGGCTGGCAACCATGAAGGCCGGCGCGATCCTGATCAACGTCGCGCGCGGCAAGCTGCTCGACCTCGACGCGATCGAAACCGCCCTGCGTGGAGGCCGCCTGGCCGCCGCCGCGTTCGACGTGCTGCCGCAGGAACCGCCGGACCCGTCCCATCCCCTGCTTCGCGCATGGCTCGACCAGGAGCCGTGGCTGCAGGGGCGCTTGGTGCTGACGCCCCACGCCGCGTTCTACTCGGACGCCGCCTATGTCGACATGCGCACCTTCGCCGCCGAGATCGCCGCCGACTTCCTGTTTAACGGCAAGCTCCGCAACAACCTCAACCCGGGCTGGTACGCCAGCCGCGGCAAACGCCATCCGTCCATAGCATGACGAGCGAGACGAACACCGAGCGACCGGCAAGCGCGGCCAGCGGCGAGAAGATCGTCGTGGCCAGCCGGTCCGCCGCGGCGCCGGATTCGCGGCTCGCGACGCGCTTCCTCAGCCTCGACGACTTCCAGCACGCGGCGAAACGCCACCTCCCCCGCCAGATTTTCGGCTACTATGCGGGAGCGGCCGAGACCGAACAGTCGCTGAAGGCCAACCGGGCGAGCTTTCAGGACCTATCGTTCGTTCCGCGCGTGCTCGCCAATGTCGCCGGCCGATCCACCGCGACGCGGCTGTTCGACACCGAGTATCGCCTGCCCTTCGGCATCGCCCCGATGGGACTGAGCGGCCTGTCGACCTTCCAGGGCGACATGGTGCTCGCCAGGGCCGCGCTGGCGGAGAACATTCCCATGATCGTCAGCGCGACGTCGATCATGCCGCTCGAACGGCTTGCCGCGGAGGGCGGCGCGCGGTGGTTCCAGGCCTATCTGCCCGGCGAGACCGAGCGCATCGACGCGATGGTCGACCGCGTGGCGCGCGCGGGCTTCCACACCTTCGTCCTGACGGTCGACCTGCCGGTGCCGGCAAACAGGGAAAACAACGTCCGCTCGGGCTTCAGCATCCCGCTGAAACCCAGCCTCCGGCTTTTCGTGGACGGCGTGCTTCATCCCTCCTGGACGATCGGAACGTTCCTGAAGACGGTGCGCCACGGCCTTCCGCGCTTCGAGAACATGGACGCCTTCCGGGGTCCTCCGCTGCTGTCGCGCAATCTCGAGCGGCAGATCGGCGCGCGCGACCAGCTCGACTGGAGCCATGTCGCGCGCATCCGCGACCGCTGGAAGGGCCGGTTCGTCATCAAGGGCCTGCTGTCGGCGGCGGACGCGGCGCGGGCGAGAGAGAGCGGCGTCGACGGGATCATCGTGTCAAACCATGGCGGGCGGCAGCTCGACGGCGCCGTGGCCCCCATGCGCGTGCTGCACGAGATCGTCGAAGAGAAGGGCGCGATGACCGTCATGATCGACGGCGGCTTTCGACGCGGCAGCGACGTCTTGAAGGCGCTCGCCTCCGGAGCCGATTTCGTCTTCGTCGGCCGTCCGTTCCTAATGTCGGCGGTGCTCGGCCTTGGCGGCGTGCGTCATGCCATCTCGCTCCTGGCCGACGAGGTCGGGCGCAACATGGCGATGCTCGGCGTCAACCGTCTGAAAGAACTCGATCCTTCGTTTCTCAGAAAGGCTCCCTGATGCTGTTTGCCGCCATGCTCAAGGCACGACCCGACATCGCCGAAATCCGCGCGCGGCTGCGCGACGCGCATGACGCCTATTGGAATCCGCAAATAGGCCGCATCTGGCTCGCCGGTCCCCTCCTGTCGGAGGACGGCGCCAGAATCGGACAGATCATGGTCGTGCAGGCGGACAGCCGTGAGGAGGCGCACGCCCTGATCGCCGGCGATCCCTATTTCGTCAACGGCTGCTTCGATCCCTTCGACGTGACGGCGTTCCGCCCCTCGGTGCGCGAGGGTTCGGCCACCTGAGACGCGGCCGACCGAGCGGTGCGCTACGGTGTCCAGCTCCCGACCAGTTGCGGGCAGATGACGTCCTCGTAGCGCAGGTCCTTCCCAAGAAGGCCCAGCTTGCGCAGGAAATCCGCCATGCCCTCAACCGATTTGCGGGAGATGGAGGCATCGTAGTAGGGCAGATCGCGGCGGATCAGGTCCGTTATCAGCTCGGCCTGGCTGGGCGGGAAAAGCGCCTCGCCGACCCGCCCGGCAAGCTCGACGTCGGCGCGCAGCGCCTGATGGGTCGCAACGATAGCCTCGACCACGCCTTTCGCAGCCTGCGGCTGTTCGGTGACGAAGGACGCGCGCGTCGCGATCGAGGCCATGGTGAAGTCGAAGGAGGACGGCGGTCCGTCGCCGCGGCGGGTGTCCAGCACCACCGTCCCGACGCCGCGGCGCTCCGCGATCGCGGCCGCCATGCCGTTGGCCCAGAAGCCGTCGATCAGGCGCTCTTCCAGCGCCTTCGCCGCGTTGAGCCCGAAGTTCACAGTCTGGCCGGGCGGAGATGGAACCGGCGCGATCGTCACCGCGTCAGCTTCGAGATCGATGCCGCTGTCCGCCAATATCCGGCGCAGCCCCATCTCGACCCAGGGCGCTGCGCCGATGCGTTTGCCCCTGACCACGGACAGGTCGCCGCGCGTCGCGCCGAAATCGGCATGCATCACCAGGAACCAGTACATGCCCTGCGCCTGCGCGCACAGGAGCTTCACCCCTTCGAAATCGGGAAAGGCCGCGAGCGCCGAATGCGCCGAACCCGCCACGATGTCGACCGAACCGTCGCGCAGCGCCTGATAGGCGCGATCGACCGGAAAGATCAGTTCCAGCGAGACATCGAGGCCCCTGGCGCGAAAAAACCCCAGCTCGATCGCGGCCTCCGCCGGAAAATAGGAATTTGAGATGAGGTCCGGGACGGCGAGTTTCAGCATGGCGGGCGGTCGTCCTCCGGTCACGGCTGGAAATAATGCGTTTCGAGGAGCAGGCAGCCCCGATCGGATTTGAACGGCCCGTGATAGACGCCGGGCGGACGCACCGCATAGGTGTACCCTTCGAACTTCTGGCCGCCTTCGCCATTCGCGTCGTTGCCGACGATCAGGTCGCCGGACAGCAGGAACACCTCCTCCCAGTAGGTGTGGACGAAGGGCGCCGTCGTGTAGACGCCGGGGTCGAAGCGCAGGAGCCGCGTGCGGTTGCCCTTTCCGCCCGTCTCGTCCAGCCCGCCGGCGATGATCTTCTGCTTGATGCCGGACGGGTAGCCTTCCGGCGTGTGCCAGCCCGCGTCCATGTCCAGCGCGTGGAATTCCTCGTGGAGTTTTTCGACCGACATTACCTATCCTCTGACGGGAAGCGATATGGTTTCGTAGGCGGCGGCGATGACCTCGTCGCTCGACGGGTCGCTGAGCTGCATCTCGAAGCGCGGCGCGGGCCTGATCCCGCCATGCACGGCCAGGGTGCCGCAGAACATCGCCGAACCGTTCGGCATGCCGCCACTTCCGCGATCGAGGCCGATCAGTTCCAACGGCGGACGCATGTTTGCCAGCGTGCCCTGCTGGTAGAGCCGCCGCGAGCCGTCGATGACGATTTGAGAGCGCAGTTCCAGCGAATCCCAGCGGTCGGCGACATCCTCGTAGCGCCAGAGAGTACGCGACACCGGCTTGGCGCAAAGCTGCTTGGAGAGCGTGACGCCGATGGTTTCCGCCTTGCGGTCCGTGTGGTCCGAGCCGACGCCCACCCACAGCACGTCGTCGAGCATGAAGACGACCGGCTCGATCTCACCGCTCGAATCGCCGCCCATGACCTCTATCCGGTCGGCGACCGTCAGCAGCGGCGCGGAGACCCGGTAAAAGATCGGCGTCGATGCCGGGCGGGGCACGCCCAGCTCCTCGAGTTCGCGGATGTGCTTCTCGACCGCTTCCTTGTTGCGGCCCGTCCAGCCGGCGATGGTGAGATGGGTGATCTCGC
Source organism: Mesorhizobium sp. (assembly GCA_027492275.1). Taxonomy (GTDB): domain Bacteria; phylum Pseudomonadota; class Alphaproteobacteria; order Rhizobiales; family Rhizobiaceae; genus JAPUFC01. Next base: position 20,595 of record JAPUFC010000011.1, read on the forward strand.
GCGGGTCCAACTGTCGCTTGCGTATCATGATGCGTCTCCGTGCCGGAACAGAATGCTGCGCTCATCGAGCGCCTTCTCGGCGCTCGCCGCGATGGCGAGCAGGCGCCGGTCGGCGTTCGGTCGCGCCAGAATGGAGAGGCCGGCGACGGTTGCGCCGGAGCGCACGGGAAGCGAGATCGCCGGCCAGTCGAAGAAGTTTCCGATCGCGGTATTGCGCAGCAGCATCAGGTTGCGGTCGTTGAAGCGGTCGGGATCGGCGACTTCGGACAGGGATGGCGCGGCGATCGGCACCGTCGGCATGGCCAGCACGTCGAAGCGCTCCCACAGACCGGCGAGTTCGTCCGCCAGGCGGCGGCGTCCTTCAAGCAGCTCGATATAGTCGGCGGCCGGTATCGCGGCTCCCTTCTCGATGCGTGTCGCGATGTTGGGGTCCATCTCGCCGAAGCGCGCGGCGCGGGCCTGATGCAGCGCATGGGCCTCGGCCGCGACGATGCCGCCGGTCCGCGCGTTGAGCTGGCGCATCGCCTCGATCTGCGGGATCTCGACGGGGACCGCGCGCACCCCGGCCTCGCGCAATGCCGAGATCGCGGCTTGGAAGGCGGCGTCGATTTCGGGCTCGATGTCGTTGAACGGGATGCCGGCGACGATGCCCAGCCGCAATCCGTCCAGAGGCACCGGCGCGACGGGCCTTGAGTCCCCCGAAAGCACACCGTCCGCCGCGACGCATTGCGCGACGGACCGTGCAATCGGCCCGACGCTGTCGAGCGTCGGCGACAGGGGAAAGGCGCCATCGCGCGGAACGCGCGCCTGCGTCGGCTTGAACCCGACAAGACCGCACAGCGCCGACGGTATGCGTATGGAACCGCCGGTATCGGTCCCTATGGCGATGTCGCAGAAGCCGTCGGCCACGGCCACGGCCGCGCCGGACGACGAGCCGCCGGGAATGCGCGACCTGTCCAGCGGATTGGCCGGCGTGCCGAGATGCGGGTTGGTGCCGACGCCCGAGAAGGCCAGCTCGCTCATGTTCGTCTTGGCGACGATGACGGCGCCGGCGGCGCGCAGCCTGCGCACCGCGACGGCGTCGCCGTCCGCCACCTTTCCCTCGCCGTGCAGCAGCGCCGACCCGGCGCGCGTCACCTCCCCGGCCACGTCGAATAGGTCCTTCACCGAGACGATGACGCCGTCGAGCGACCCGACCGAAAGGCCGAGCCGCCGGCGGGCGGCGGCCGCCTCGGCCTCGGCCATGGCGCGCTCCTCATAGACGGCGACGCAGGCCCTCGCCCCCTCGCCCGACGGCCTGCCTATGCGATCGAGACAGGCTCGCAGCCTGCTGACGGGAGACTCGTCATGTCCGATGATCGACACCATGAAGTATATTCATTCTATAGCTACATATTGGAGATGTATCATATAGCTATCTCGCGCTTGCCGTGTCTAGCGATATTTGCGACGGTCGTTCCGACGAAGCGACGGCAATGATCGACGACCTCGGCACGCATCCGTTCTGGGAATTCTCGCTGCGCCTCTACGGCCTGCCGGGCATCGCGCCGGCATGCCTTCACATGCAGGACCGCCTGGGAATCGACGTGAACCTCGTGCTGTTCTTCGTCTGGTGGGGCGCGACCGGCCGGAACGACCTCGAGGCTCAGGATTTCGAAACGATCGTGGCGAGGGCGACACGCTGGCAGGAGGACGTCGTGCGCCCCGTGAGAAACGCGCGGAGAGCGGCAAAGGCGGGCGCGCCGCAACTGTCGGATGACGAGGCCCGCCGCGTCTACCGCGAGGTCCTGTCGACGGAGCTGCTTCTCGAGCGCGCGGAACAGCTCATCATCGCACGCACCGCGGACAGGCTGGACCGGACGAGCGGCTGCGCATCGCCCGGGCAGACGATCCGAAACCTGCTCGGCCGCTACTTTTTCCGGGTCGGCGTCGCGGCGCGTCCCGAGGACTGGCACGCCGCGACGACCGTCATCGATGGCGCGCTGGCGCTGCCTGCCTACGGCGAGCCCAGCCTGTCCAAAAAGCGCTGCGCGAGCGTTTCGTAGTCGCCATCGAAATGATGTCCGCCCTCCGTCGCGACGATGGTCGCGCCCTTCAGGGCGGGGTCGAGGCAGGCCGTGTCGGTCTCCTCCCTGCCGTAGACGCAGACGACCTTGGCGGCGGGCAGCCGGGCGATCGCCGGCGGGATATCGTAGCCGCTGTCGTCGATGCCGAGCCATCCCGAGATGGTGACCTGGAAGGACGTGCTCAGGCCCGGCGCCATCAGGGCGATGACCCGCGTACGGTCCTGGAGGGGCTTCGACAGGAGAGGAAAGGCGAAGGGGATCGTGTCGGCCCCGAACGAGTAGCCGATCAGCATGACGGGCAGCGCGCCTTTCGGGTCGACGCGCCGCAGCAGCTTTTCCGTATCGCGCGCCAGTTCCTCCGGCGTCCTCTTGGACCAGAAGTAGCGCAGCGCGTCGAGGCCCACCACGTGGATGCCCTGCGTCGACAGCCATTCGCCGATCGTCTTGTCCAGGTCGCGCCAGCCGCCGTCGCCCGATACGAGGATCGCGACCGCGCGCGGCGGCGTGGTGGAGGGCAGGTCGACCGCCGGCAGATCGCCGAAAGGCTGCATGGTGGAGACGAGGGACGACACGGCGGACGCGACCTGACCCGCCGTGTCGGCCGGGTCGAGGACGTCGACCGTGATCTCGGGCCGTTCGGTCACGGCGCTCGTCATGCGATCGGCGTCGGCTTCAGCGACGAGCAGGACGGCCGGCTCCGACAGGGCGATGTCGTAGGCGTAGGAATAGGACGCGCCGTCGTCCGATTTCGTTGCCGTCGCGCCGGGACAGAAGGGCAGCCGCAGCATCAGCCGGTTCTCGAAGCCGGCGGCGACCGCGCCGCCCAGCGTGTTGGCGGGCGCGTCCGCCAGCGCGGCGTAGGCGAAGGTGGCGCCCTCGCCGCGCCCCGCCACGATGGGCGGCAAATAGGTCTGAATGCCGAGCTGGCGCTGCGCCGTCTGCGCCAGGTCGGTGATCTCGCCCACCACGTAGAGGCATTCCCCGTCGTCTGCGTCGAGCGCTTTCGCATAAAGCGAAAAATCCACCCCGAGGACGACGCTTCCATCGGACCGGAGCGCCTGCACGATGCGGTCATCCTCGCCGGACCAGCCTGCGCGATCGGACAGGTACACGACCATCGCCGACGGCTTTCCGGCCGGCGGGAATATGGCGATGTTCTCGAGACGGCTGGCCGACACCGTGTCGGCCGCCAGCGCCGGCGCGGCGGCCGCGCAGAAAGCCAGCAGGACGGCGGCGGAAATGGTCGGGGATCTCATCGCTTGAATATTCCGATCGGGCTGCCCGAGATCAGGCTGGTGACGTCGAGCAGCGCCTGCGGCAGGGCCAGGCCGCCGCGACAGGCCAGATACTGGGGCGTCCAGACGGGCTCGAACTTCTGCTTGAAGGCGCGCAGCCCGTCGAAATTGTAGAATTCCTCGCCGCGCTTGTAGATGAACGTTCCCACGCGGTTCCAGGTCGATGCGAGCGGGTGGTCTGACAGCCCCGACAGCGGAGCGGCGCCGAGGTTGAACCAGCGATAGCCCTCCGCCCTGCCGTACAGCAACAGCCGCGCGAACAGCGCTTCCATCAGAACCTTCGAGACGCCCGGCCTGTAGCGCATGAGGTCGATGGACAGCTCGTCCCTGTCGTCGCTTCGCCATAGATTGGCGAAGGCGACGATCTCGCCGTCCTTCTTCAGGACCGCGCAGTCGAACTCGCTCAGATAGGCCGCGTCGAAATAGCCGATGGAGAAGCCCTTCTCGCGGCTGTGCTTGCCGTCCAGCCACGCATCCGACACGGCGCGAAGCTGCGGCATCACCGACGGCACCTCCGCACGCGGCACGACCGAGAAGGTGATGCCCTCGCGGGCAGCGCGGTTGTCGGCATGGCGCAGAGGCGCCCGCGCCGAGCCGGCAAGCGAGAAATCCGGCAGCGCCACGCGGGCGACCTCGCCGATCTTCAGGATGGCGAGGTTCATGTCGAGATAGGCGGTCAGGAATTCCGGCTGGATGGCATAGAAGACGGGACGCGCGCCGGCACGGTCGGCAACCTCGGCGAAACGCCAGATCAGCCCGCGCCCGGCCTGGGGATCGCCGACCGGATCGCCCATGGTGATCCAGCTCCGGCCGGACACGGCATACATCAGGAAGGCCTTGCCGCAGTCCGAGATCATGAAGGACTTGTCGCCCAGCAGCGCGACGAAGGGTTGCGTGCCGGACGACGTCAGCAGGATGCGGCGCACCGCTTCCGGCGTCGCCTGCCTCGCGGTTACGGGCTGTCCCGGCTTGTTGATGAGCGCGTCGACCGCGATGCCGGCCGCGACAATGGCGAGCGCCAGCGTCGCGCGCAGGAAACGCTGCGCGTCGCCGTCCCACGAGAATTCCCACCATAGGTCCGACTGGTATTCGACATGCCTGTAGGCGAAGAGGCCCACCAGCGTGGCGCACATCAGCACGATCGCCATCAGCGCGATCCAGGTCGGGTTGGGGCGGAACGCCCTCCAGTCGCCGCGGCGGTAGAAAGC
>JAPUFC010000012.1 GCA_027492275.1 Mesorhizobium sp.
TCGTCAACGGCACCGAGCGCGTCATCGTCTCGCAGATGCACCGTTCGCCGGGCGTCTTCTTCGACCATGACAAGGGCAAGTCGCATTCGTCCGGCAAGCTGCTGTTCGCCGCGCGCGTCATCCCTTATCGCGGCTCGTGGCTCGACATCGAGTTCGATTCCAAGGACGTCGTGCACGCCCGCATCGACCGCCGCCGCAAGATCCCGGTGACGTCGCTGCTGATGGCGCTCGGCATGGACGCCGAGGAAATCCTGTCGACCTTCTACGACAAGATCGCCTATGTGCGCGCCGGCGACCACTGGCGCATCCCGTTCAGCGCCGAGCGCTTCCGCGGCCTCAAGGCGGTGAACGACCTGGTCGACGCCGACACGGGCGAGATCGTGGTCGAGCAGGGCAAGAAGATCACCGCGCGCCAGGCCCGCCAGCTCGGCGAGAAGGGCCTGAAGGCGATCAAGGCGACCGACGAGGACCTGCTCGGCAGCTACCTCGCCGAGGACATCGTCAACTACCAGACGGGCGAGATCTATCTCGAGGCCGGCGACGAGATCGACGAGAAGACGCTGAAGGTCCTGCTGGAGACCGGCGAGACCGAGATCGCGATCCTCGACATCGACCACATCAACGTGGGCGGCTACATCCGCAACACGCTGGCCGTCGACAAAAACGAGAGCCGCCAGGACGCGCTGTTCGACATCTACCGTGTCATGCGCCCCGGCGAGCCGCCGACGATGGACACCGCCGAGGCGATGTTCAACTCGCTGTTCTTCGACGCCGACCGCTACGACCTGTCGGCGGTCGGCCGCGTCAAGATGAACATGCGCCTCGAGCTGGACGCCGCCGACACGGTGCGCGTGCTGCGCAAGGAGGACATCATCGCGGTCGTACGCACGCTGGTCGAGCTGCGCGACGGCAAGGGCGAGATCGACGACATCGACAATCTCGGCAATCGCCGCGTGCGTTCGGTCGGCGAACTGATGGAGAACCAGTACCGGCTCGGCCTGCTCAGGATGGAGCGCGCGATCAAGGAGCGCATGAGCTCCATCGAGATCGATACGGTCATGCCGCAGGATCTGATCAACGCCAAGCCGGCGGCTGCCGCCGTGCGCGAGTTCTTCGGCTCCTCGCAGCTGTCGCAGTTCATGGACCAGACCAATCCGCTGTCCGAAATCACCCACAAGCGCCGCCTGTCGGCGCTCGGGCCCGGCGGTCTGACCCGCGAGCGCGCCGGCTTCGAGGTGCGCGACGTGCACCCGACGCATTACGGCCGCATCTGCCCGATCGAGACGCCGGAAGGCCCGAACATCGGCCTGATCAACTCGCTGGCCACTTTCGCGCGCGTCAACAAGTACGGCTTCATCGAGAGCCCGTACCGCAAGATCGTGGACGGAAAGCTGACCGACGACGTCGTCTACCTTTCGGCGATGGAAGAGGCCAAGCACCACGTGGCGCAGGCCAACGCCGAGCTCGACAAGGATGGCCGTTTCGTGGACGAGTTCGTCATCTGCCGCAACGCCGGCGAGGTGATGATGGCGCCGCGCGAAAACGTCGACCTGATGGACGTGTCGCCGAAGCAGATGGTGTCGGTCGCCGCCGCGCTTATCCCGTTCCTCGAGAACGACGACGCCAACCGCGCGCTGATGGGTTCGAACATGCAGCGTCAGGCCGTGCCGCTGGTGCGCGCCGAGGCGCCGTTCGTCGGTACCGGCATGGAGCCGATCGTGGCCCGCGATTCGGGCGCCGCCATCGGCGCCCGCCGCGGCGGCATCGTCGACCAAGTGGACGCGACGCGTATCGTCATCCGCGCGACGGAAGATCTCGATCCGGGCAAGTCCGGCGTCGACATCTACCGGCTGATGAAGTTCCAGCGCTCGAACCAGAACACCTGCATCAACCAGCGTCCGCTGGTGCGCATGGGCGACCGCGTCAATAAGGGCGACATCATCGCCGATGGTCCGTCGACCGATCTCGGTGATCTGGCGCTCGGCCGCAACGTGCTCGTCGCGTTCATGCCGTGGAACGGCTACAACTACGAGGACTCCATCCTTCTCTCCGAGAAGATCGTCTCCGACGACGTGTTTACCTCCATTCACATCGAGGAATTCGAGGTGATGGCGCGCGACACCAAGCTCGGGCCGGAGGAAATCACGCGCGACATTCCGAACGTGTCGGAAGAGGCGCTGAAGAACCTCGACGAGGCGGGTATCGTCTACATCGGCGCGGAGGTGCAGCCGGGCGACATCCTGGTCGGCAAGATCACGCCGAAGGGCGAAAGCCCGATGACGCCGGAAGAGAAGCTTCTGCGCGCCATCTTCGGCGAGAAGGCCTCCGACGTCCGCGACACCTCGCTGCGCGTCCCCCCGGGCGTGCAGGGCACCATCGTCGAGGTCCGCGTGTTCAACCGCCACGGCGTCGACAAGGACGAGCGTGCGATGGCGATCGAGCGCGAGGAGATCGAGCGTCTCGCCAAGGACCGCGACGACGAGCAGGCGATCCTCGATCGCAACGTCTATGCGCGCCTGTCGGGCATGCTGGCCGGCAAGACGGCCATCGCCGGCCCGAAGGGCTTCAAGAAGGGCACCGAGCTCGCCAAGGCGGTTCTGGACGACTACCCGCGTTCGCAGTGGTGGCAGTTCGCCGTCGAGGACGAGAAGATGCAGGGCGAGCTGGAAGCGTTGCGCGGCCAGTACGACGAGTCCAAGAAGGCGCTCGAGCAGCGCTTCATGGACAAGGTCGAGAAGGTGCAGCGCGGCGACGAGATGCCCCCCGGCGTGATGAAGATGGTCAAGGTCTTCGTCGCGGTGAAGCGCAAGATGCAGCCCGGCGACAAGATGGCCGGACGTCACGGCAACAAGGGTGTCGTGTCGCGCATCGTGCCGGTCGAGGACATGCCGTTCCTCGAGGACGGCACCCATGCCGACATCGTGCTCAATCCGCTGGGCGTGCCGTCGCGCATGAATGTCGGGCAGATCCTCGAGACGCATCTCGGCTGGGCCTGCGCCGGCATGGGCAGGAAGATCGGCGAACTGGTCGATGCCTACAAGGGTGGCGGCGACATCAAGCCGCTGCGCCGGACGCTGGAGGAGATCATCCCCGCCAACGACCGCAACGAGCCGGTGCGCGACTATGACGACGAATCCGTCATTCGCCTCGGCGAACAGATGCGGCGCGGCGTCTCCATCGCGACCCCGGTGTTCGACGGCGCGCACGAGG
>JAPUFC010000013.1 GCA_027492275.1 Mesorhizobium sp.
CTTCCTTGCGGCGGGGGACGCTTTGTCGAAGCTCAGGCATAAGGGTCGATCGTGAACCACCCACTGCTTTATGATACACAACGCTCCGGAAACGCTTGGAAGGTGCGCCTGATGGCAGCTTTCGTAGGCGTGCCATTGCAACGCCGAACGTTGTCGATTGACAAGGGAGACCTGAAATCCTCGGAGTTCTCAGCCATCAGTCGTTTCCGTCAAGTGCCAGCGTTGCGGCTTGCGGATGGGCGTGTCCTCGTTGAATCAGGTGCCATCCTTCATTATCTCGCCACCGGGACGAGCTGGTGGCCTGAGGATCCTTTTACGCAAGCAGATGTGCTCTCGTGGATTTCATTCGAACAATCATCTCTCATGCATCCGCTGGCGCAGTTGCGCCTTTGCCGCGCTCTTCATTGTGCACGGCGGTGAGAAAACCATCCAGTGGAGCGCCTGCGTTTGTGCCGGCGCGGGCGGCGTAAAAGTCGGCCATTGGATAGGCTGACCCCTTTCGGGGTTGGCGGGGATGTTCGCTGTGGAGATTTACGCGGCGGTTCGCGATTTCGTTTTCAACCAGGAGAAGAGCCGGCGGGAAGCGGCTCGCGTGTTCGGGCTGAGCCGCGAGACGGTTGCGAAGATGTGCCGGTTCTCGCTGCCGCCGGGCTACACGCGCACGAAGCCGGTCGAGAAGCCGAAGCTGGGTCCGCTTCTGCCGGTGATCGATGCGATCCTGGAGGCGGATCGGACGTCACCGGTGAAGCAGCGTCATACGGCGAAGCGGATCTTCGAGCGCCTTCGTGACGAGCACGGCTTTGCCGGCGGCTACACGGTGGTGAAGGACCATGTGCGGCTCTGCCGGGCGCGGGGCCGGGAGACCTTCGTGCCGCTGGCGCATCCGCCTGGTCACGCTCAGGTGGACTTCGGCGAGGCGATCGCGGTGATCGGCGGGGTGCGGCAGAAGATTCACTTCTTCTGCCTGGACCTGCCGCAGTCGGACGCCTGCTTCGTGAAGGCCTATCCGCGCGAGACGACGGAGGCGTTCCTGGACGGGCACGTCTCGGCCTTCGGCTTCTTTGGCGGCGTCCCGCTGTCGGTGCTCTATGACAACACGCGCATCGCGGTGGCGAAGATCTGCGGCGATGGCCGGCGCGAGCGGACACGGGCGTTCACCGAGCTGGTGAGCCACTATCTGTTCCGGGATCGGTTCGGCCGCCCGGGCAAGGGCAACGACAAGGGCAAGGTCGAGGGGCTGGTGAAGTATGCCCGCTCGAACTTCATGACGCCGATCCCGGTGGCGGCGAGCTTGGCCGAGCTGAACGCGATGTTGGCCGAGCGTTGCCGCCGGCGGCAGGACGAGCGCGCCGGTCGTCACGCGCAGATGATCGGCGACCGTCTCGCTGCCGATTGTGAGGCCCTGCGCCCCTTGCCGGCGGTGCCGCTGGAGCCGTGCGAGAAGCGTGGCGGGCGGGTCTCATCGACGGCGCTGGTCCGTTATCGCTCCAACGACTACTCGGTGCCGACGGCCTATGGCTTCCAGGACGTGATGGTGAAGGGCTTCGTCGAGGAGGTCGTGGTCCTGTGCAGGGGCGAGGAGATCGCCCGGCATCCGCGCAGCTACGGGACCGGCGTGTTCGTCGCCGATCCGCTGCACTATCTGGCGCTGATCGAGGTCAAGCCGAACGCGCTCGACCAGGCGGCGGCGTTGCAGGGCTGGGACCTGCCCGAGACCTTCCAGCACCTTCGCCATCTGCTGGAGGCGCGAATGGGCAATCGCGGCAAGCGCGAGTTCATCCAGGTGCTGCGGCTGATGGAAGCCCTTCCGCGCGAGGTCGTGAGCTTGGCCGTCGGCGAGGCAATCCGGCTCGGTGCGATCGGCTTCGACGCGGTGAAGCTGATCGCGCTGGCGCGTCTGGAACGGCGCCCGGCCCGCCTCGACCTGGCGGCCTATCCGCACTTGCCGAAGACGTCGGTGAAGACGACCTCGGCCGCCGATTATGCCGTGCTCCTGCCAGGAGCGGCAGCATGACGGGCGCGGCGAAGGAGTCGATGCCGGCGGGGACCACCGCGGGAACGCCGCAGATCCTGCTGGCGCACCACCTCAAGCATCTGAAGCTGCCGACCGTGCTGCGCGAATACGACAAGGTGGCGCGGGAATGCGCCCGGGACGGCGTCGATCATCCCCGCTATCTGCTGCGGCTGGTCGAGCTCGAACTGATCGACCGGGAACGGCGCATGGTCGAGCGGCGGATCCGGGCGGCGCGCTTCCCGGCGGTGAAGAGCTTCGACACCTTCGACTTCACCGCGATCCCGAGCCTCAACAAGATGCTCGTGCTGGAGCTGGCGCGCTGCGGCTACATCCTGCGCCGGGAGAACATCATCGCGCTCGGCAACAGCGGCACGGGCAAGACCCATGTCGCTCTCGCGCTCGGGCTGGCCGCTTGCCAGAAGGGCTTCTCTGTCGCCTTCGCGACGGCGGCTTCCCTGGTAAATCAGCTCCTCGAGGCCCGCGACGAGAAGCGCCTGCTCCGGCTCCAGCGCGAGTTGCAGGCGGTCAAGCTGCTGATCGTCGACGAGCTTGGTTATGTGCCGCTGTCACCGACCGGCGCCGAGCTCCTGTTCGAGGTCTTCTCGCAGCGCTACGAGCGCGGCTCGACCATCGTCACCTCGAACCTGCCCTTCGAGGACTGGACCTCGGTCCTGGGATCGGAGCGGCTGACTGGCGCGCTGCTTGACCGGCTCACCCACCACGTCAGCATCCTGGCCATGAACGGCGACAGCTACCGCCTCAGGCAATCCGCTGGCCGCCGGCGCGCCACCGCCGCGGCGGAGCAAAACCAGGCCACCCCAGACAACGCCGATCCAGAAACCGGCGAGATCATCCCCTGATCAATCCCGACAGCGGATATGGCGAGGGCCCCCATCGGGGCCCGCGCCATATACGCCGCGCCCCCACCCCACTGGGCGGCGTTTTCTGCGCCCCGCTTGCCTGGAATCCGACCGCCGTTGACACGCGGGTCTTGAGGGATCGGATCTGAGCCTCGACGACGCGCGCGACCTCCATCCAGGATGTCATGGCGATCAGGAGCACGATCGACGGCACCGAAGGCGAGACCAGCGCCGAAATCGCCAGCAGCAGGAAGATCGACGGAAAGCACAGCATC
>JAPUFC010000014.1 GCA_027492275.1 Mesorhizobium sp.
CCGAAGCGACGGCCGCCCTTCACCACCTTGGCGACGCGGTTGATGTGGACGAGCTTGTCGACGAAGCCGTCGTCGCGCTCTTCACGATCGCGGCCACGGCCGCCATCTCTACGTTCCTGTGCCATATCCTGTCCTTGTTCTTTTCCGGAAGCACGGGTTGATGTTTGTGGCCGCCTTATTGCCGGTCCACGGCGAAAATTCAATACGGTGAATGGCGAATGGAAAAATGGTAAGAAACGTCTCCTTACCAAGCTTCCATTTCACCAATCACCATTCCCTTTAGAAGCTCAGGCCGCCCTCGCGCGCGGCGTCGGCCAGCGCCTTGATGCGGCCGTGATAGATGTAGGCGCCGCGGTCGAAAACGACCTCCTTGACGCCGGCCTTGGAGGCGCGCTCGGCGATCAGCTTGCCGACGGCGGCGGCCGCAGCCGTGTCCGCGCCGGTCTTCAGCGAGCCCTTGAGGTCCTTCTCCAGCGTCGAGGCGGCGGCCAGCGTGCGGCCGTTCGCATCGTCGATCACCTGCACGTAGATGTTCTTGGAGGTGCGGTGCACCGACAGGCGCGGACGCCCGTTGGCGACGGCCTTGATGGTGCGGCGGATGCGCGACGAGCGACGCTGTGTGACTTCCTTGACGGCCATGACGGATTCCCTGCCTGTTGTGACGGAGCTTGCCCTATGCGGTGAGCCCGGCTCCCCGCGACAAATCCCCGTGGCGCTTCAAACGGGTGAATGGTGAGTGGAAAAATGGCGTTGGACCGGGTCCCGTCACCATTTTTCCATTCACCATTCACCATTCACTGTCTTACTTCTTCTTGCCTTCCTTGCGCACGATGCGCTCGCCGGCATACTTCACGCCCTTGCCCTTGTAGGGCTCGGGTCCACGATACTTGCGAATCTCGGCGGCGACCTGCCCGACCTGCTGCTTGTCGATGCCGGCGATGGTGATTTCCGTCGGCTTCGGCACCGTGATCGTGATGCCGTCCGGGGTCTCGTAGACCACGTCGTGGCTGAAGCCCAGCGCGAGCTGGAGGTTCTTGCCCTGCATCGCGGCGCGGTAGCCGACGCCGTTGATCTCGAGCTTCTTCTCGAAACCGTCCTTCACGCCCGTCAGGATATTGACGATCTGCGTGCGCGACATGCCCCACTTGGAGCGCGCGTTTTTGGACTGGTCGCGCGGCTCGACGGCGATCTGGCCGTCCTCGAACTTGACCAGCACCTCCTCGTTGACGACGAACTCGAGCTCGCCCTTCGGCCCCTTGGCCGTGACGGTCTGGCCGCTCACATTGGCGGTAACGCCCTGCGGCACGGCGACCGGTTTCTTGCCGATACGAGACATGGTCGTCTCCTCTTCCTTAATGCTGTGAATGGTGAATGGTAAAATGGTGAGTGGAACGGCCGATGTCGGGCTCCTCAGTCACCATTCACTATTCACCATTGACCATTCACCCTTAAAACACCTGGCAGAGCACTTCGCCGCCGACGTTCTGCTCGCGCGCCTCGTGATCGGCCATGACGCCCTTGGGCGTCGACAGGATGGCGATGCCGAGGCCGTTGGCGACGTTCGGGATCGACTTGGCCGACACGTAGACGCGGCGGCCCGGCTTGGAGACGCGGGCGATCTCGCGCACGACCGGCGTGCCGTCGAAATACTTCAGCTCGATCTCGATCTCGGACTTGCCGTTGTCGAAGTCGGTCTGGCTGTAGTCGCGGATATAGCCTTCGGCCTTGAGCACGTCGAGAACGCGGGCGCGCAGCCGGGAGGCCGGCGTCGACACGCTGGTCTTGCGGCGGCCGTAGGCGTTGCGGATGCGGGTGAGCATATCGCCCAGGGGATCGGTCAGTGACATGTCATGCTCTCCTTACCAGCTCGACTTCACCAGGCCCGGGATCTCGCCCAGATTGCCGAGCTCGCGCAGCGCGATACGCGACATGCCGAGCTTGCGGTAATAGGCGCGCGGACGACCGGTGACCTCGCAGCGGTTGCGGATGCGGATCTTGGCGCCGTTGCGCGGCATGGCCGCCAGCTTGAGCTGGGCGCGGAAGCGCTCCTCCAGCGGCTTCGACTGATCCATGATGATCTCTTTCAGCGCCGCGCGCTTCGCGGCCTGGTTGGCCACGAGCCGGCGGCGGCGGTTGTTCTTCTCGACTGAGCTGGTCTTTGCCATTTCAGATTCCTCTGCTCGCTGCCGTTACTGCCGGAACGGGAAGTTGAAGCCCTTGAGCAGCGCCCTGGCTTCGTCGTCCGTCTTGGCGGTCGTACAAACGATGATGTCCATGCCCCAGATCTGATCGACCTTGTCGTAGTTGATCTCCGGGAACACGATGTGCTCCTTGATGCCCATGGCGTAGTTGCCGCGGCCGTCGAAGCTCTTGGGATTGAGGCCGCGGAAGTCGCGCACGCGCGGCAGCGCGATCGTGACCAGGCGGTCCAGGAACTCGTACATGCGGTCCTGGCGCAGCGTGACCTTGGCGCCGATCGGCATCTGCTCGCGCACCTTGAAGCCGGCGATCGACTTGCGGGCGCGGGTGACGACGGCCTTCTGGCCGGCGATGAGCGACAGGTCGGCCGCCGCCACGGTCGGCTTCTTGGAGTCGCCGGTGGCCTCGCCGACGCCCATGTTCAGCACGATCTTGTCGATGCGCGGGATCTGCATCTCGTTGTCGTACTTGAACTGTTCGAGAAGCGCCTTGCGGACGGTCTCGTTGTAGGCCTTCTTGAGGCCCGGCGTGTAATCTGCCTTAGCCATTGATGACTTCTCCCGAGCGCTTGGCGACGCGCACCTTCTTGCCGTCCTTCACCTGGAAGCCGATGCGGGTCGGCTTGCCGTCCTTGGGATCGGCCACGGCGAGGTTGGACAGGTGGATCGGCGCTTCCTTGGTGATGATGCCGCCTTCCTGGTTCTGGCTCTGCTTCTGGTGGCGGCGAACCTGGTTCACGCCGCGCACGACCGCCTTGTCTTCCTTCGGCGACACCGAAAGCACCTCGCCGGTCCGGCCCTTGTCCTTGCCGGCCAGCACGACGACCTTGTCGCCCTTCCTGATCTTCTGCATGTCCGGCTCCTTACAGCACTTCGGGCGCGAGGGAGATGATCTTCATGTGGTTCTTGGCGCGCAGTTCGCGCGGAACCGGCCCGAAGATACG
>JAPUFC010000015.1 GCA_027492275.1 Mesorhizobium sp.
CCTCCCCTGCGAAGCGGGGGAGGGGGACCATGCGAAGCATGGTGGAGGGGGCGCTGAAGCTTGCCGGGCCAAGAGAAGCATCCCCGTCCTATCCTCCGAGTCAGGGGCGAAATTCAACTCCCTTCTCCGCGGCGCGAAAAGACCTATCTTTGCCCCATGCGTCCCCGCGACCTGCTTTGTCCCCGCCCCGAAGGCCTCTACTGCCCGCCCGGCGATTTCTTCATCGACCCCGTGCGGCCGGTGGCGCGCGCGCTGATCACGCACGGCCATTCCGACCACGCGCGGTCCGGCCACGCGCATGTGCTGGCCACCCGCCAGACGCTCGACATCATGGCGCTGCGCTACGGCGCGGGCTTCGCCGGAACGACGCAGGCCGCGGAGCCGGGAAAAACGCTCGACATCGACGGCGTGAAGGTCGCCTTCCACCCGGCCGGCCACGTGCTCGGCTCGGCGCAGATCCTGGTCGAGCATGGCGGCCTGCGCATCGTCGCCTCCGGCGACTACAAGCGCCGCGCCGACCCTACCTGCGCGCCCTTCGAACCCATCGCCTGCGACGTCTTCATCACCGAGGCGACCTTCGCGCTGCCGGTGTTCCGCCACCCGCCGGCGAGCGCCGAGATCGCCCGGCTGCTGAAGTCGGTCGAGCAGTTCCCCGAGCGCGCGCATCTCGTCGGCGCCTATGCGCTCGGCAAGGCGCAGCGCGTCATGCGCCTGCTCCGCGACCAGGGCTACGACCGGCCGATCTACATCCACGGCGCGCTGGCCAAGCTCAGCGAATACTACCAGAGCGAGGGCATCGCGCTCGGCCGGCTGGAAGCCGCCACCATCGAGCGGGGAACGAAGAAGGATTTCTCCGGCGCGGTCGTCGTCGGCACGCCGTCGGCCTTCGCCGACCGCTGGGCGCGCCGCTTCCCCGACCCCGTCTCGGCCTTCGCGTCGGGCTGGATGCGGATTCGGCAGCGGGCCAAGCAGCGCGGCGTGGAGCTGCCGCTGATCATCTCCGATCATTCCGACTGGGACGAGCTGGTCGACACCATCCGGGAAACCGGCGCGTCCGAGGTCTGGGTCACGCATGGCCGCGAGGAGGCGCTGGTGCGCTGGTGCGAGCTTTCCGGCATCCGCGCCAAGGCGCTGCATCTGGTCGGCTACGAGGACGAGGGGGACTGACGCATGATGCCGAAAAGTGGCAGCCGGTTTTCGGTCAAGATCATGCGTCCGGAAGCATAGAAGTGGACGCCTTCGCCGAACTGCTCGACCGCCTGGTGCTGACGCCGTCGCGCAACGGCAAGCTGAAGCTGATGACGGATTATTTCCGCGACACGCCCGATCCCGACCGCGGACTGGCGCTGGCGGCGCTGACCGGCGACCTGCCGATCCCGGCGGTGAAGCCCGCCATGCTGCGCGCGCTGGTCATGGAGCGCATGGACCCGGTGCTGTTCGGCTATTCCTACGACTATGTCGGCGACCTCGCCGAGACCGTGTCGCTCGTCTGGCCGGATTCCCCGGCCCATCTCAAGCCGAACCGCACGCCGACGCTATCGGAGGTGGTCACCGCGCTGCAGACCGCCAGCCGCTCCGACGGCCCGACCGTGCTGGCGCGCCTGCTGGACGGCGCGGGCATCGCGGCGCGCTTCGCCATCATCAAGCTGGTCACCGGCGGCCTGCGCATCGGCGTGTCGGCGCGGCTGGCCAAGCAGGCGGCCGCCAATCTCGGCGGCGTCGACGTGACCGAGATCGAGGAATTGTGGCACGGGCTGAAGGCTCCCTATGCCGAGCTGTTCGCCTGGCTGGAGGGCCGGGCGGAAAAACCGCGCAAGACGGCGGCCGCGCTGTTCCGGCCCGTCATGCTCTCCCACGCCATCGAGGATCGCGACCTGGAAAAGCTCGACCCCGCCGACTACGCGGCGGAATGGAAGTGGGACGGCATCCGCGTGCAGGCCGTGTCGGAAGGCGGCGTGCGCCGCCTCTATTCGCGCACCGGCGACGATGTCTCGGGCGCCTTCCCGGACGTCGTCGCGGCGATGGATTTCGAGGGCGCGCTCGACGGCGAACTGCTGGTGGGCGATCCCCGAAAGGCAACCGGCACCTTTTCCGATCTCCAGCAGCGGCTGAACCGCAAGACCGTCTCGGCCAGGATGCAGGACAGGCATCCCGCCTTCATCCGCTGCTACGACCTGTTGCAGGACGGCGGCGAGGACACGCGCGCGCTGCCCTTCGCCCAGCGGCGCGAGCGGCTGGAGGCCTTCGTGACGGCGCTCGACCCGGCGCGCTTCGACCTGTCGCCGCTGGCGCCCTTTCCCGACTGGGAGGCCATCCAGGAGATGCGGGCGAACCCGCCGCATCCGGTCATCGAGGGCGTGATGCTGAAGCGCTGGGATTCGGCCTATGTGCCGGGCCGGCCGAAGGGCCCCTGGTTCAAGTGGAAGCGCGACCCGCACACGGTCGACGCCGTGCTGATGTATGCGCAGCGCGGCCACGGCAAGCGCTCCTCCTTCTATTCCGACTACACGTTCGGCGTCTGGACCGGGCCGGAGGGCGCGGAAGAGCTGGTGCCGGTGGGCAAGGCCTATTTCGGCTTCACCGACGAGGAGCTGAAGGCGATCGACAAATATGTCCGCGACAACACGGTCGAGCGCTTCGGGCCGGTGCGCTCGGTGCGCGCCGATCGGACCAGCGGGCTGGTGCTGGAAGTGGCGTTCGAGGGGCTGAACCGCTCGACGCGCCACAAATCGGGCGTCGCCATGCGCTTCCCGCGCATCTCGCGGCTGCGCTGGGACAAGCCGCCGGCCGAGGCCGACACGATCGAGACGTTGCAGGCGTTGCTCGACCCTATTCGCTGACCGAGACGCGGATCTCGTAGATGTCGACCGCCTTGCCGCGATTGTCGAAATCCGGATTGATGGCGATGGAGCCGTCGGCGCCGGCGAACTTGTCGGGAAAATCCATGTCGAACAGGAACTCGCCGCGCTGGTAGCCGACGGCGTAGCGGCGGCGACCGCAATCTCCGAGCTCGCCGAAATCGCAGGCCACGGCGATCTGCGTCTCCTGCCCCTCCTCGGCGCGGGCCACGATGTCGAAGGTCACCCGCCGTCCCGCCAGCTCGTCCAGCCTGTCGCGCGCGATGTCGAACACCACGGCCTCGCCGGCCGTGCCGGCGCGGATGCGCAGGAACTGGCCGGTGTCGTCGCGCATCACCTCGGTGCTCACGCCGCCGGGCGCATTGACGCCGCCCGTGTCTGCCGGCGAGAACAGCGTCGTCCATTGGCGCTGCGCGTCCGCCGCGCCGGGTCCCTGCGCCGGCTCCTCGTCGGGGGAGAAATCCTCCTCCTCCACGGTCTGCGGCGGGTTCGGCACCGTGGTGTCGCGCTCGGCGGCGGACTTGAACAGGCCGGTCTGCTGGGCGAACCAGCCGCCGATGCCGAGAACGGCCAGCAGCGTCACCAGCGAGAAGGCGATGGCGATGGGCCGCCGCCGGCGCCGGCGCAGATGCGGCCTGCCGTCCGCGTCCAGCCGGGGAAAATCGCCGCCGTCGCGGGCAGGACGGGCGGGGCCGCCGACAAGACTGATCTCCGGGGCCGGCGCGTCGGGGCCGCCGCCGGCGACCGTGTCGATGGACGGCGCGGCGTCCTGCGCGGATGCGAACCCGGCCGCATCGCGCTCGACCGCCTCGGGGACCGCCGCGCCCGGCACGAATTCCTGCTCGATCTGGGTGATCCTGGCCTGCAACGCCTTGCGGCGGTTGATCGCGGCCTCGACGGTGAGCTGCGGATGCGCCTTCAGCGTGCGGTCGAGCGCGGCGAAGGCGGAGCGATAGACCTTCTCGCGAAAGACGCGGTCTTTCACGTCGCCTTTCGCGAAGGCTGTCCGGATCGCTTTCTCGATCGGGTCCAACGGCCGATTCCCATTCTGGCTCCAGGCACGATGGTTAGCGGCAGCGAGGGCGGCAAGCAATCATCCCGCGACGCGCAACGACGTTTTCCCGCACCGATCGACGCCCCATCCGGCGCGAGACGCTTGAAATCGCGTCGCGATGCGGATATCACGCGCTCGTCGTGCCGCTTTAGCTCAGTCGGTAGAGCATCGCATTCGTAATGCGAGGGTCGCGTGTTCGAGTCACGCAAGCGGCACCAGCCAACCCACTTTCCGGCGATTTCTCCGGTTTTTGCCCGAGGCGGCGAAAAAGCCGCTCAGATCGGCTTCGCCGCCCAGGCCTCGAGCCGCCGGTCGCGCAGCTCGGCGATGGATTTGACGCGCGCGGCGGCCACGTGGCGCGACAGGCCGGTCAGGATGCGGGCGGGCAGCGCCGGGCCGGCATAGATCATGCCGGTGTAAAGCTGGACGAGGTCCGCGCCGGCGAGGATCTTTTCCAGCGCCGTCTCGGCCGAATCGACGCCGCCGACGCCGATGATGGCCAAGTCCGGTCCGAGCAGCTTGCGCATGCGCGCCAGCACGGCGGTCGAGCGCTCGAACAGCGGACGGCCCGAAAGGCCGCCGGCTTCCGCGCGCTGTCGGTCCCTCAGATCGGCGCGGCCGATGGTGGTGTTGGAGACGATGACGCCGTCGATGCGCTTGTCCAGCACTTCGGCGGCGATGTCGTCGAGATCGGCCGCGCCGAGATCGGGCGCGATCTTGAGGAAGACCGGGAGCCGGCGGCCGGCGGCCGCGCGCGCCGCGACGACGCGCGCCAGGAGCTCGGCCAGGCTGGCGCGCGCCTGCATGTCGCGAAGGCCCGGCGTGTTGGGCGAGGAGATGTTGACCGTCAGATAGGAGGCGAGCGGCGCGAAGCGCATGACGCCTTCTTCATAATCCGCCGCGCGGTCCTGGGACTCCTTGTTGGCGCCGATGTTGACGCCGACGACGCCCGGCCTGTCGCGCCGGGCGACGAGACGGCGCTCCGCCGCCTCGTGCCCCTCATTGTTGAAGCCCAGCCGGTTGATGACCGCGCCGTCCTGCGCGAGGCGGAAGATGCGCGGCTTCGGGTTGCCGGCCTGCGGCAAAGGCGTGACCGTGCCGACCTCGGCGAAGCCGAAGCCCAGCGCCAGCAGCGCGTCGGGCACCTCGGCGTTCTTGTCGTAGCCGGCGGCCATGCCGAGCGGGTTGGGGAAGTCCAGCCCGGCGACGGTGACGCGCAGAGCCGGATCGAGGCGCGGCGCGCGCGCCACCGGCAGGCCGCAGGCGAGCGCCCGGATCGACAGGCCGTGCGCCGTTTCGGGATCGAAGGCGAACAGCGCCTGACGGCCGAGCCGCTCCAGCACGTCGAGCATCATGCGGGAATCTCCGGGAAGGCATGCCGCCCGTCCGGGCCGAGCGGCAGCGGGACGGCCGCGATCACGGCCGACAGGTCGAGCGGGGCGTAGAGGTGCGGGAACAGCGCGCCGCCGCGCGACGGCTCCCAGCGCAGCGCGGCGCCAAGCTTTCCGGCGTCGACCGAGATCAGCAGCAGTCCGGCCTGGCCGGCAAAATGCTTCGCCGCCGTCTCGCGGAGCTGGCTTGCGGTGGAGAAATGGATGTAGCCGTCGGCGAGGTCGACCGACGCGCCGTCGAAGCGGCCTTTCCGCTCGGCCTCGCGCCACAGCGCGGCGGGGCAGATCTTGTAGATCGTTTGCGTCATGCGCGCCCTATAGGGCCGATGGCGCGCGGTTGAAATAGGGAACCCGCGCCTGCCGATCCCATTTCCAACGCAAAGCCGGTATAGTCTGCCGGCAACCCCAATGGAGGCCGTTCCATGCGCCTTGTTCTGTCCGCTCTCATGATTCTTGCCGCCGCCGGCGGCGCGCTCGCCCAGCAGCCGGACCGCTATCGGCTGGAGAAGTCGGGCGAGGATTTCGTCCGCATGGACACCGAAACCGGCGAGATGTCGGTCTGCCGCCAGCAGTCCGGCCAGCTCGTCTGCCGGCTCGCCGCCGACGAGCGCACCGCCTTCCAGGCCGACATCGACCGGCTGACCGGGCAGGTGACGGCGCTGGAGACGCGCGTCGGCGCGCTGGAGGGCTCGCTGACGCAGCGGCTGGAACGCTCGCTGCCGACGGAGGAGGAGTTCTCGAAGTCGCTGAGCTACATGGAGCGGTTCCTGCGCGGCTTCATGGGCATCGTCAAGGAGATGGAGACCGACAAGGCCACGCCCGGCGGCCAGAAGACCTGACCGCGACGCCGGAAACCGACCCCGACCGGTGCATGAGGCATGGTTACCGCAGGTTGCGGCTTGAAAAGCCCGCGAAGCACACCATAATCGTGCGAAAGCCCGAACCATAAAGCCGGGGCAGGGAGGGTGTCGTGCCAGCGGGTTCCAAATTCGTCATCGCCGACGACCATCCGCTCTTTCGCGGCGCGCTGAAGCAGGCCCTGGCGGGCCTCGGCGATGTCGCCGCGATCCTCGAGGCCGGCGATTTCGAACAGGCGAAGTCGCTTCTGGCCGAAAACGACGATGTCGACCTCATCCTTCTCGACCTGAGCATGCCGGGCGCCAGCGGCCTTTCGGGCCTGGTGGCGCTGCGCGGCATCCATGCCGCCGTGCCGATGGTCGTGGTCTCGGCGCATGACGACGGCGAGACGATCCGGCGCGCTCTGGAGCTCGGCGCCTCCGGCTTCATCCCGAAATCGGCGAGCATGGAGGAGATCAGGGGCGCGGTGGAGACGGTGCTGTCGGGCGGCGTCTTCTCGCCCCCCGGCGTCGATCTCGGTGTCGAGAGCGATCCGGCCATGTCCGACCTGATCAAGCGGCTGCAATCGCTGACGCCGCAACAGGCGCGCGTGCTGACCATGATCGCCGAAGGGCTGCTGAACAAGCAGATCGCCTACGAGCTCGACGTGTCGGAGGCGACCATCAAGGCGCATGTCTCGGCCATCCTGCAGAAGCTCGGCGTCGACAGCCGCACGCAGGCCGTGATCCTCCTGTCCAAGATCGGCGCGGACCCGTTGCAACCGGCGGTGTAGGGCATCGCGCCTCCCGCCGGCGGCGGCCCCGGTCCGGCATATCTACTCCGCCGCCGCCGACACAGTCCCGCGCAGCCGCGTGATGGCGGCGCGCAGCGCGGCCGGCTTGACCGGCTTGCGGATCACCGGGACGTCGATGGCGGCCGCCTGCGCGCGCACCTCGTTCGTGCGGTCGGCGGTGATCAGAACCGCCGGCAGGTCGCCGCCATGGCGGCGGCGCAGCCTTTCGATGGCCTCCAGGCCGGTTTCCCCGTCGAGGTGGTAGTCGGCCAGGATGATGTCGGGCGCGGCCTCCTCCGCTTCCGCCGTGCGCGAGCCGGCATGGGCGAGCACGCGGCAGCCCCAGCCCTCCAGCAGGAGCCGCATGCCGTCGAGGATGCGCGGGTCGTTGTCGATGCACATCACCCGCATCCCGGCCAGCGCCGTGCGCGCCGCCGGCCGTTCCGGCGCCTCCTCGCTCCGCGCCTGCTCGGCCATGGCGGTGACCGGCATCAGCACCGAGAAGCGCGTGCCGCGACCGGGCGCGGAGGCAAGACGCAGCTCCAGCCGCAGCACCCGCGCGATGCGGTCGACGATGGACAGGCCGAGGCCGAGGCCCTCCGCGACGCGCGCGCCCTCCTCCAGCCGCAGGAATTCGCGGAACACCGTGTCCAGCTTGTCGCCGGGGATGCCTATGCCGGTGTCGATGACCTGGATCTCGCAGAGCTCGCCGCGCCGGCGCACGCCGATCAGCACGCGCCCGCCGGGCGTGTATTTGATGGCGTTGGAGACGAGGTTCTGGATCAACCGGCGCAAGAGGTTGCGGTCGGTGCGCACGGTGAGCGACGACGGCACGATCGTCAGCCGGAGGCCCTTGCGCGCTGCAAGCGGCTGGAAGTCGGTGGCGATCTCGCCGAGCAGGCGGTCGAGCCGGAACACGCTCTTCACCGGCTTCATGACGCCCGTGTCCAGCCGCGAGATGTCGAGCACGGCGCCGAGGATCGTCTCGACCGATTCCAGCGAGGATTCGATCTTCTCCGCCGCGTCCCCGGTCTCTCCGGTCGCCCGTTCGATCAGCGAGGCGCAATAGAGCCGGGCGGCGTTCAAGGGTTGCAGGATGTCGTGGCCGACGGCGGCCAGGAAGCGCGTCTTGCCGAGATTGGCCTCCTCCGCCAGCTTCTGCGCCTGCGCCAGCTCCTGGTTGACCTCGGTGAGCTCGACCGTGCGCGCCTTGACGCGCTGCTCCAGCGATTCGTTTGCGCGCTTGAGCGCGAGATCGGCCGCCACCTGCGCCGAGACATCGGCATAGGTGGCGACGATGCCGCCGTCCGGCATGGGGTTGGAGCGCAGCTCAAGGGTACGGCCGCCCCGCGCCAGCGCCATGCGCCACGGCTCGCCGAAGGCGGTCATGCGGTCGAGCGTTGCCAGCCGCGTCTCCGGCGTGATGTCGCCGCGCCGCACCAGGAAGGCCAGGATCTGGTCGAGCGAGACGCCGACCTGGCCCATCTCGTCCGGCAGGCCGAACAGGGCGCGGTACTGGCGGTTCCAGCAGGTCAGGCGGAAATCGCGGTCGAAGACGGTGATGCCCTGCTCCATCTGGTCGAGCGCCGTCTGCAGGAGGTCGCGGTTGTGCTGCAGGGCCTCGGTGGCGTCGTCGAGCAGCCGGAAGGCGTCCCTGGAGGCGCTGTCGTGGCGCTTGAACAGCAGCGACAGGATCAGCCGCGCCGAGGACGAGCCGACGGCGCTGCCCAGAAGCTGCTCGGAGAAGCGGATGACGTCCATGCCGGCCTGCGCGTTTCCGTTCAGCGTGCCGCCGATCCCCTGCTCGTAGGTCTGGAAGGAGCGTTCCGTGCGTTCCGTGCCGAGATAGCGGGCGATCGTGTCCTTGAGGTCGTTGACGGTGACGGTGGTGCGGAAGCGCTTGAGGTTCGGCATCGGGCTGGTCTCGCGCGGCACGAACACCGCCGCCTGGATGCGTTCCAGCGGGATGGCGGCGCGCGACAGCGAGCCGAGCACGTAGAAGAGCAGGTTGATCGACAGGCTCCACATGACGCCGTGGTTGAGCGGCTCGGCCTCGGTGCCGAACAGCGCCTGCGGCCGCAGCGCGGCGATGCCGAAGGGGCCGTCGGCGAGCAGCGGCAGGCCGGCGGGGGCCAGCGACGGCAGCAGCAGCGTGTAGCCCCACACCAGGATGCCGGCCGACATGCCAAGCGCGGCGCCGCGCGCGTTGGCGCGCCGCCACACCAGCCCGCCGATGAAGGCGGGCGCGAACTGGGCGATGGCCGCGAAGGACATCAGGCCGATGGAGGCCAGCCGGGCGTTGTTGGTGCTTTCGCGGTAGTAGAGGAAGGCGACCAGCAGGACGATGAAGATCGAGGCGCGGCGGACGTTGAGGATCAGCGAGGACCAGTCCTCGTTCCCCGGCGGCGCGTTCTTCAGCACCTTGCGCAGAAAGAGCGGGATGACGAGGTCGTTGGAGATCATGATGGACAGCGCCACGCTCTCGACGATGACCATGGCGGTCGCCGCCGACAGGCCGCCGACGAAGACGATCATGGCGACGACGTCGTGGCCGGCCATCAGCGGCAGCGCCAGAACGTAGAGGTCGCTGCTGGCGCGCCCGCCCACCGCGACCAGACCGGCCAGCGCGATGGGCAGCACGAACAGGTTGATGGCGACGAGGTAGAGCGGAAACACCAGGGTCGCCCTCTTCAGCTCCGTCTCGCTGCGGTTCTCGACGATCTTCACGTAGAACTGCCGGGGCAGCATGACGATGGCGAAGCCGGACAGGACCGTCATCACCAGCCAGGTGCCGAGCGAGGTGCGATAGGACAGCGAGGCCTGCACGGCGGGATCGTCCGCCAGCGCCTCGGTCAGCCCGCCCGGCCCGCCGAACAGGAAGAAGGTGATGAGGATGCCGACCGTCAGGAAGGCGGCGAGCTTGACGACGGACTCCACCGCCACCGCCAGCACCAGCCCGTCCTGATGCTCCGTGGCGTCGGCGTGGCGGGTGCCGAACAGCACGGCGAACAGCGCCAGCAGGAGGGCGATGATCAGCGCGATGTCGCTGACGAACGGGTCGAAGGACAAAGGCGAGCCGTTGTAGTGCTCGACCATCAGGCTCACCGATCCCGCGATCGCCTTGAGCTGCAGCGCGATGTAGGGCACCGCGCCGACCACGGCGATCAGCGTGGCGATGCAGGCTACGGCGAAGCTCTTGCCGTAGCGCGCCGCCAGGAAGTCGGCGATGGAGGTGATCTTCTCCGACTTGGCCAGCGCGATGATGCGCCTCAGCAGCGGAAAGCCGAACAGGAAGACGAGCACCGGGCCGATGTAGATCGCCAGGAATTCCGGCCCGCGCTCGGCCGCCAGGCCGACGGAGCCGAAGAAGGTCCAGGAGGTGCAGTAGATGGCGAGGCTGAAGGCGTAGATGTAGGGCCGCGGGCGACCCGCGCCGCGCCGCGCCCACCAGCGGTCGCCGACGCTGGCGATGGCGAACAGCAGCGTCACGTAGGCGACCGCGACGACGATGACGTAGAGGCCTTGCAACCGCACCTCGGCTACGCGACAAGACGATGACGCTTCCGCCCGCGACGCAACCACAGCTGGGCGCGCCTGTCCACCGTGCGAAGGTATGAGCCGGCCGATCCGGCGCGGTCGCCGGCGGGGACATCAGGAATTTTACGGTTTTCCGGTCCGCCGTTTTTGCTATGGTCCAGCAGCCGGTGGGGATGCCCGTTTCGAACGGCGGCCGGCGCGCTCTCGAAAGGAGGGGCATATGATCAAGGAATTCCAGGAATTCATCTCCAAGGGCAACGTGATGGATCTCGCCGTCGGTGTGATCATCGGCGGCGCCTTCGGCCTCATCGTCAACTCGCTGGTCGGCGACATCATCATGCCCGTCGTGGGCGCGATCTTCGGCGGCTTCGACTTCTCGAACTACTTCATCCCGCTGTCGTCGTCGGTCACGGCGCTGTCGCTGGAGGAGGCCAAGAAGCAGGGCGCGGTGTTCGCCTACGGCAACTTCCTCACCGTGGTCATCAACTTCCTGATCCTCGCCTGGATCATCTTCCTGATGGTCAAGGCGGTGAACAACATGCGCCGCCGTCTGGTGGCCGAGGCTCCCGCCACGCCGTCGGCACCGCCGGCCGACGTGCAGCTTCTCACCGAGATCCGCGACCTGCTCGCCCGCAAGTAGCGGCGCCGAGGGCCGGCGGCGGGGTTTCTGGCCTACGCCGCCGCCTTCTTCCGCGCCAGCCTGGCGCGGATGCTCTCGACGTCGGCGCGCGGCGTCGCGGCGAACAGCGTCCTGGTGTAGCCGTGCTGCGGGTCCGAGAAGACGCGGTCGCGCGGGCCGTATTCCACCGCCTCGCCGAAATACATCACCATCACGTCGTCGGCGATGTAGCGCACGACCGACAGATCGTGGCTGATGAAGACATAGGTGAGCTGGAACTCGTCTTGCAGGTCTGACAGCAGGTTCAGCACCTGCGCCTGCACGGAGAGATCGAGCGCCGAGACCGGCTCGTCCAGCACCAGCAGGCTGGGATTGAGCATCAGCGCGCGAGCGATGGCGATTCGTTGCCTCTGGCCGCCAGAGAACATATGCGGATAGCGATTGTAGTGCTCGGGGCCGAGACCGACCTTGAGCAGCATGCGCATGGCGCGGTCGCGGCGCTCGGAGGCGGGCATGCCGGTGTTGATCAGCAGGGGCTCGCCGAGCACGTCGCCGATCTTCTGGCGCGGGTTGAGCGAGCCGTAAGGGTTCTGGAAGACGATCTGCACCTTGCGGCGCATCTCCGGGGTCAGCCCTTCGCGGGCGATGTCGACCTTTTTGCCGTCGATGAACAGTTCGCCGGCGGTCGCCGCGTCGATCAGCGTGACGATGCGCGCCAAAGTGGACTTGCCGCAGCCGCTCTCGCCGACGATCGCCAGCGTTTTGCCCTTCTCGACCTTGAAAGAGACCTCCTTGACGGCATGCACGGTGCGGGAGCGGCCGAAAAACCCGCCGGCGACGTGGTAGTCGCGGACGATGTTTTTCCCCTCGACGACGATCGGCGCGGCGCTCACGATGGCACCGCCGGCTGGAAGCCGCCGTCGCGGGCGAAATCGGAGATGGTCGGCAGACGGTCGCCGGTCGCATTGTCCGGCAGCGCCGACAAAAGCGCGCGCGTGTAGTTGCTTCTCGGGTTCTCGAACAGCGAGAGCACGTCCGCCTCCTCCATCTTGCGGCCCTTGTACTGCACGATGACGCGGTCGGCGGTCTCGGCCACGACGCCCATATTGTGGGTGATCATGATCAGCCCCATGCCATGCTCGGCCTGAAGGCGCATCAGCAGGTCGAGGATCTGCTTCTGGATGGTGACGTCGAGCGCGGTGGTGGGCTCGTCGGCGATCAGGAGCCTGGGATTACAGGCCAGCGCCATGGCGATCATGACGCGCTGGCACTGACCGCCGGACATCTGGTGCGGGTAGGATTTCAGCCGCTCCGCGGGCTCGGGAATGCCAACGGCGGTGAACAGCTCGATGGCGCGGGCGCGGCGCTGCGCGGCGTTCATGCCCATGTGCGCCTGCAACACCTCCTCGATCTGGAAGCCGACGGTGAAGCAGGGGTTGAGGCTGGCCATGGGCTCCTGGAAGATCATGGCCATGTCCTTGCCGACGATGGCGCGCCGTTCGGCGGGCGACAGCGTCATCAGGTCGATGCCGTCGAAATCCATGCGGTCCGCCGTGACCCTGGCCGTCCACGGCAGCAGGCCCATGACGGCCAGCATCGACACCGACTTGCCCGAGCCGCTCTCGCCGACGATCGCCAGCACCTCGCGCCGCTCGACCGACAGCGACACGCCGTCAACGGCGCGGAACATGCCGCCGGCGGTCTGGAACTCGACGACGAGGTTCTGGATGTCGAGGAGAGGCATCGTCAGCTCCTCATCGCGAGAGCATTCAGTTGTCTTGCAGGCAGGACATGCGTAATCTCCATTCGAATATAACGCGGAGAGACGTCATGAAGGTCGCCATCCTCGGAGCGCTTGCGTTGCTGCTTTTCACTCCAGCCGCCAGCATAGCCGAGGAAAGGTCCGCCGCCGGCGCCATCGCGCTGACCGGTGAATCCGTCAGCGCCGGACCGCTGACGCTGACGGAGTTGGCTACCTACCCATCCGTCGAGCAGGATGTCCGTTTTCAGACCTCCAAGGGCGAGGAAGCCGCACGCTACCGGGGGGTGCTGCTGTGGGCCGTTCTGGAAGCCCGGTTCGGCGAGTCGATGAAGGGACACAACGCCGCGCTGGCCCACACTTTCGTCGTCGAGGGAAGCGACGGATACCGCATCGCCTTCTCGTTCGGCGAGATCGCTCCCGATTTCGGCAAGGCCCCGATCCTGATCGCGACCGAAGTCGACGGCAAGCCCCTGGTACCCGGCGAGGGGTTTCGGCTCGTCGTGCCCGGCGACAAGCGCGGCGCCCGCTACGTCAAGGATGTGGTGAGGATCGAGGTGCAATAGAGTCGCTCCGGCGGTCTCGCGTCAATCGTCCACCGCGATCATCACGTCCGACGCCTTGATGACCGCATAGGCGTCCTGCCCCTCCTTGAGGCCAAGCTCGTCCACAGCGGCGTTGGTGATCGACGATGTGACGCGCGAGCCGCCAACATCCAGCACCACGTGCGCCGTCGTCGCGCCCCTCGTGACGCTCAGGACCTTGCCCTTCAGGATATTGCGGGCGCTTATCTTCATCGGTCAGCTCCTCTTCAGTTTCGGGTCGAGCGCGTCGCGCAGGCCGTCGCCGATCAGGTTGATCGACAGCACGGTGATCAGGATGGCGAGGCCGGGGAAGGTGACGACCCAGGGCGCACGCAGGATGAACTCGCGCGCCGATGCCAGCATCGTGCCCCATTCCGGCGTCGGCGGCTGCGCGCCCATGCCGAGGAAGCCGAGCGCGGCCGCCTCCAGGATGGCGTTGGAGAAGGACAGCGTCGCCTGCACGATCAGCGGCGCGGTGCAGTTGGGCAGGATGGTGCGGAACATCAGCCTGATCGGCCCCGCGCCCGCCACGCGCGCGGCGACGACGTATTCGCGGCTCTTCTCCGCCATGACCGCCGCGCGCGTCAGCCGCGCGAAATGCGGCTGCAGCACCAGCGCGATGGCGAGCATGGCGTTGAACAGGCCGGGCCCGAGGATCGCCACCAGCACCAGGGCCAGCAGCAGCGAGGGGAAGGACAGGATGACGTCCATGACGCGCATGATCGCGGCATCGACCCAGCCGCGGAAATAGCCCGCCAGCAGGCCGAGCAGGATGCCGCTGAACAGCGCCAGCACGACGACGACGAGGCCGATGAAGAGGGAAAAGCGCGCGCCGTGGATCAGCCGCGAGAGGATGTCGCGGCCGACCGGGTCGGTGCCGAGGATGAAGGTGGCGCGCCCGCCCTCCTGCCACGCCGGCGGCACGAGCAGCGCGTCGCGGTACTGGACGTCCGGCAGGTGCGGAGCCAGCAGCGGCGCGAAGACGGCCACCAGCACCAGTGCCGCGAAGACGAACAGGCCGATCACCGCGCCGGTGTTCATCGAATAATAGTGCCAGAATTCGGCGAGGGCGCGGGGCCTCGCGCCGGTCGGCACCTCGGCGGCGGTGGCGGTGGCGCCGGCCTCGTCGCTCATGACGCCACCCGGATGCGCGGGTTGATGACGGCGTAGAGCACGTCGACGACGAGATTGACGACCATGACGACCAGCGCGATGAGCAGCAGGCCGCTCTGCACCACGACATAGTCGCGCTTGCCGATGGAATCGATCATCCACTTGCCGATGCCCGGCCACGAGAAGATCGT
This sequence comes from Mesorhizobium sp., assembly GCA_027492275.1. Taxonomy (GTDB): domain Bacteria; phylum Pseudomonadota; class Alphaproteobacteria; order Rhizobiales; family Rhizobiaceae; genus JAPUFC01. Next base: position 14,737 of record JAPUFC010000015.1, read on the forward strand.
CTCGGTGAGGATCGCGCCGGCCATCAGCGAGCCCATCTGCAGGCCGATCGTGGTGACGACGGGGATCAGCGCGTTGCGGAAGGCGTGCAGGCCGACGACGCGGCGCGGGCTGAGACCCTTGGCGCGAGCGGTGCGCACATAATCCTCGCCCAGCACCTCCAGCATGGCGGAGCGCGTCTGGCGCGCGATGACGGCGAGCGGAATCGTCGCCAGCACCACGGCCGGCAGGATCAGATGGCTGACGGCCGACCAGAAGGCGCCGGGGCGGCCGACCAGCAGGCTGTCGATCAGCATGAAGCCGGTGACGGGCCGGAAGAAATGCTGGATGCCGATGCGGCCCGAAACGGGCGTCCAGCCGAGATAGCCGGAAAAGAAGATGATCAGCAGCAGGCCCCACCAGAAGATCGGCATGGAATAGCCGGTCAGCGCCACGCTCATGGTCGCCTGGTCGAACCACGAGCCGCGCTTGACGGCGGCGAAGATGCCGGCCGGGATGCCGACGACCACGGCGATCAGCACGGCGGCGAGCGTCAGCTCGACGGTGGCGGGGAAGAGCGTCGCGAACTCGGTGGCGACCGGACGCTTGGTGCCGAGCGACACGCCGAAGTCGCCGGTGAGCACCTGGCCCAGATAGGTGAGATATTGCTGCCAGATCGGCAGATTGTAGCCGAACTGCTCGCGCAGCTCGGCGTAGCGTTCGGGCGTGACGCCGTACTGCCCGGCCATCGCCAGGATGGGGTCGCCGGGCAGCAGCCGGATGAAGGCGAAGGCGCAGATCGAGATGCCGATGAAGGTCGGCACCAGGAGCGCGATCTTGCGGAGGAGGTAGGACAGCATGATGGACCAGGGAACGGCGGCGCAGGCGCGCCGTTCCCCGATGTCGCGTCAGTCGGCCACGTCGACGTTGACGAAGCGATGGTTGCCGAGCGGGCTCATGACGTAGTTCAGCACGCGCTTGCGCATCGGCATGAAGACCTTGGAATGGGCCAGCGTCAGCGCCGGCTCCTCGGCCTTGAACACCACCTGCGCCTGCTCGTAGAGCCTGGTGCGCTCGGCCGGGTCGGAGGCGGCCTTGGCCTTGTTGATCAGGTCGTCGAACTCCTTGTTGCACCAGACGGAGTAGTTCTGGGTGCCGATGGCCGCGCAGGAGAACAGCACGCCGAAGAAATTGTCCGGGTCGCCGTTGTCGCCCGTCCAGCCGATCTGGAACGGCCCCTTGCGCTCCTTCTGCTTGCCGCGCTCGCGATACTCGGTCCACTCGTAGCTGACGATGTTGGCCTTGACGCCGATCTTGGCCCAGTCGGCCTGGATCATCTCGGCGACGCGCTGCGCGTTGGGATTGTAGGGGCGCGACACCGGCATCGCCCACAGATCCGTGGCCAGATCGCTGACGCCGGCGTCGGCGAGCAGCTTCTTCGCCCCTTCGGGATCGTATCTGTCGTCCTCGACCGCGTCGTTGTAGGACCACATGGTCGGCGGGATGAGGTTCTTCGCCACCTGCCCGGCGCCCTGGTAGACGGCGTCGATGATCGCCTTCTTGTCGATGGCCATCGACAGCGCCTTGCGCACGTTGACGTCGTCGAACGGTTTTTCGGTGACGTTGTAGGCCATGTAGCCGATGTTGAGGCCTTCCTGCTCCATCACGTTGAGGTTCGGATCGGCCTGCAGGCCGGCGATGTCGGCCGGGGCGGGATAGGGCATGATATCGCATTCGCCCGCCTTGAGCTTCTGCGCGCGCACGCCGGCGTCGGTGGTGATGGCGAAGATCAGGTCGTCGATCTTGCGCTTGCCGTTCCAGTAGTCGGGGAAGGCGGCGTAGCGGATGACGGCGTCGAGCTGGTAGTCGACGAGCTGGAAGGGCCCGGTGCCGACGGGCTGCGTGGAGAGCTGCTCCTTCTTGCCCTCGGCCGCCAGCTTGTCGGCATATTCCTTCGACAGGATCGCCGCGAAGTCCATGGCGAGGTTGGCCAGCATCGGAGCGTTCGGCGCGGTCAGGACGAACTTCACCGTCAGGTCGTCGACCTTCTCGATCGCCTTCAGGGCGCTCGCCATGTCCATGCCGCCGAAATAGTCCCAGGTCAGGTTGGGAAGGTAGGTGTAGTAGGGGTTGTCCTGCTTCCACTGCCGCTCGAAGGAGAAGATCACGTCGTCGGCGTTGAAGTCGCGGGTCGGCGTGAACCAGGGCTGCGTGTGGAACTTGACGCCCGGGCGCAGCTTGAAGGTGATCTCCAGCCCGTCGTCGGACACGGTCCAGCTCTCGGCCAGCGCCGGCTCGACGTCGGTGGTGCCGTCCTTGAACTCGACCAGGCGGTTGTAGAGCGTGTGCGACGAGGCGTCGAAATCGTTGCCGCCCGTCATCGGGCCGGGGTCGAAGTGCGCGGGGGATGCTTCCGAGCAGTAGACGAGCGTCTTTGCGCCGGCCGCGCCGCTGATCGCCGTCGCGGCGAGAAGAGCGGCCGCGAAAGTCAGTTTCCTGAACATCGATGACTCCCTGTTATGATTCCAAGCCCCTCTGGAAGGCTCGCGAACGGCCATCTAAGCATCGTTTCTCCGGCTTTGAAACCATCGTGCCGGTTTCCGCATCGGAACTAGACGAAGGTTCTAGGACCAAGGTCCACAAGAAAAGCCGCTTCCTTTTCGCGGGCAGGCGTCCGTCCGGAACGGGATTTGCCGCCGGACGGCTTGAACCGGCGCGGGCTCTGGACCAACATGGTGGGCACAGGCGCCGGCCGTGGCGCCCACGGGAGGAAAGACCATGACAGAAGCCTCGGCCCAGGCGGCGGGCGGGGATGCGGGCGCCGCGCGGCCGTGGCTGGCGAGCTATCCGGCGGGCGTCCCGGCGGAGATCGGCCCGCTGCGCTTCCAGTCGCTCGGCGAGCTGATGGCCGACGCGTTCCGGCGCCATGCCGGACGCAAGGCCTTTTCCTGCATGGGCAAGACGATCACCTATGCCGAGCTGGAGCGCGATTCGGCGGCCGTCGCCGGCTGGCTGCGGGCGCGTGGCCTCGCCCAGGGCAGCCGCGTGGCGATCATGATGCCCAACGTGCTGCAATATCCGGTGGTGATGGCCGGCGTGCTCGCCGCCGGCTGCACGGTGGTCAACGTCAACCCGCTCTACACGCCGCGCGAGCTGGAGCACCAGCTCAGGGACTCCGGCGCGGAGGCCGTCTTCATCCTGGAGAATTTCTGCGCCACGCTGCAGGCGGTGCGCGAGAAGACGGCGCTGAAGCACGTCGTGGTGGCGACCATGGGCGACATGCTCGGCCTCCAGGGCCTGCTGGTCAACCTCGTGGTGCGCCACGCGAAGAAGCTGGTGCCGGCCTGGTCGCTGCCCGGCCACGTGCCCTTCACGCGCATGCTCAAGGACGGACGGGGCGGCGGCGGCGCGCCGGCGCCGGTCGGGCCGGACGATGTCGCCTTCCTGCAATATACGGGCGGCACGACGGGCGTGGCCAAGGGCGCGATGCTGACGCACCGCAACCTCGTGTCGAACATCGAGCAGCTCCGGCTGTGGCTGGACGACGCCTATGTCGAGAGGCCGAAGCCCGCCGACCTGACCTTCCTGTGCGCCCTGCCGCTCTACCACATCTTCGCGCTGACGGTGAACGCGATGATGGGCATCCAGCAGGGCGCGCTCAACCTCTTGATCCCCAATCCGCGCGACATTCCGGGCTTCGTCAAGGAATTCGGCAGGCAGCCGATCCATTTCTTCCCCGGCATCAACACGCTGTTCAACGCGCTGCTCAACAACGAGGATTTCAGGAAGCTAGACTTCTCGCCGCTGGTGCTGGTGATGGGCGGCGGCATGGCGGTGCAGAAAGGCACGGCCGAGCGCTGGAAGGCGCTGACGAAGGTGACGATCACCGAAGGCTACGGCCTGTCGGAGACCTCGCCGGTGGCGACGGCCAACCGGGTGCGCAACGCGGACTTCACCGGCACGATCGGCCTGCCGATCCCTTCCACCGACATCGCCATCCGCGACGAGGAGGGCAAGGACCTGCCGCTCGGCGAGGTCGGCGAGATCTGTATCCGCGGGCCGCAGGTGATGGCGGGCTACTGGCAGCGGCCGGACGAGACCGCCCGCGCCCTGACCGAAGACGGGTTCTTCCGGTCCGGCGACATGGGCTTCATGAACGCCGAGGGCTTCGTCAAGATCGTCGACCGCAAGAAGGACATGATCCTCGTTTCCGGCTTCAACGTCTATCCCAACGAGCTGGAGGAGGTGGTCGCGCTGCATCCCGGCGTGCTCGAGGTGGCGGCCATCGGCGTGCCGGACGAGCATTCCGGCGAAGCGCCGAAGCTGTTCGTGGTGCGCCGCGACCCCGCGCTCACCGAAGCGGAGCTGATGGACTACTGCCGCAAGAACTTCACCGGCTACAAGCGGCCGCGCCACATCGAGTTCCGCGACTCGCTGCCGAAATCGCCGGTGGGCAAGATCCTCAGGCGGGAGCTGCGGGGATAGGTGGGCGTGGGGGTGAGCCCTCCGGACCTTCGTGAGCGCCTCCACCGCCTCGTGAGCGCCCCCTCCACCGCCTTCGGCGGTCCCCCTTCCCCGCTTCGCAGGGGAGGAGAGGCAGGCCGCGCCCTCGATCCTCCCCCGTTTACGGGGGAGGTGGCCCGAAGGGCCGGAGGGACGCCACCAATCACCGCCCGGAAAAAAACGCCGGCAGGTCCGCGACCGATTCCAGAATGACGTCGGCCAGCGGCGACAGGCTCTCCCGCGTCCCGGTGCCCGACAGGACGGCGACGGCGAGGCCGGCCCCGCCCGCTTTCGCCATCTCCAGATCGTGGCGGTTGTCGCCGACCATGGCCACCTGCGCCGTGCGCAGCCCGGTAAGGTCGCAGAAGGCCTCGACCGTGTCCGGTGCGGGTTTTGGGCGGGCGACCGCGTCGTAGCCGTAGACGGCGTCGAAGAGCTGCGACAGGCCGAGCGCGGCCAGCGTCATCTCCGCGCCGGCGGTGGAATCGTTGGTGGCGACGCCGAGGCGCAGCCCGACGGCGTGCAGCGCCCTGATGGCCCCGGCGCAGCCCTCGACCGGCACCGAGCGCGCCGCGCCCTCCGTCGCCGTGAACGCGTCGAAGCGCGCGGTCAGCACCTGCCGCTCGTCCATGCCCGCGCGCGGATACCATAGCGCCACGATGTCGGCGTTGGTGCCGGCGGCGAAGACGGAATCGGCGCGAACCGTCCTCGTCGCGAAATCATAGCCGGCTTCGTCGAGCAGCCGGTCCGCCAGGGCGCGGTCGCCCTTCGCGGCCTCCAGCGCCATGTGGTCGCCGATGGCGAACCACGTCTTCTCGAAATCGATCAGCGTGCCGTCCTTGTCGAACAGCACGCCCCTGATGTCCTGGGGTCTGGCGGGCACTTCCCTCTCCGGTCAGCGAAGATGCCGGATATGCGCCACGAGTCCGGCGGTGGAGGCGTCGCCGTCCGCGACGTCCCGTGTCCCCTCCACGACCGGCAGCAGCCCGGTCGCAAGCTCCTTGCCGAGCTCGACGCCCCACTGGTCGAAGGAGTTGATGCCGAACAGCACGCCTTCCACGAAGACGCGATGCTCGTAGAGCGCGATCAGCCTGCCGAAGGTTTTTGGATCGAGCTGCCGGTAGAGGATGGTGAGCGACGGACGGTTGCCGGAGAAGACGCGGTGCGGCGCGATTTTTTCGACTTCCGACACCTGCATGCCCTTGGCCAGCATCTGCGCCTTCGCCTCGTCCAGCGTGCGGCCCTTCATCAGCGCCGCGCTCTGCGCCAGGCAGTTGGCGAGCAGCAGGTCGTGGTGGTGCCTCAGCTCCGGCTCCTGCCCCTGCGCGGCCGCCAGGAACTCGACCGGGACGATGTCGGTGCCCTGGTGCAGGAGCTGGAAGAAGGCGTGCTGCCCGTTGGTGCCCGGCTCGCCCCAGACGACCGGGCCGGTCGGGGTGGCGACGGGCCCGCCGTCGAGCGTCACGCTCTTGCCGTTCGATTCCATGTCGAGCTGCTGCAGATAGGCGGGGAAGCGCGACAGGCGCTGGTCGTAGGGAATGATGGCGCGCGTCGGGTGGCCGCGCAGCACGCGGTGCCAGAAGCCGACCAGACCGAGCAGGACGGGAAGGTTCCGGCGCAGCGGCGCCTCGGCGAAATGCCGGTCCATCTCATGCGCGCCGGCGAGGAACTCGGAAAAGTTCGCCGGGCCGACTGCGAGCATGATCGGCAGGCCGATGGCGCCCCACAGCGAGTAGCGACCGCCGACCCAGTCCCAGAAGCCGAAGACCCGGTCGGGCGCGATGCCGAATTTTTCCACCAGGTCCAGCGCGGTCGATACGGCGCAGAAATGTTTTCCGACCGCCTCCCTGCCCAGCGCCGTCTCGATCCAGCGTCGCGCGGTCGCGGCGTTGGTCATGGTCTCGACCGTCGTGAAGGTCTTGGAGGCGATGACGAACAGCGTCGTCTCCGGCGACAGGGTCTTCAGCGTGTCGTGGATATGCGCGCCGTCGACATTGGAGACGAAGTGCGCGCGCGGACCGTCATGCCACGGCGCCAGCGCCAGGACGGCCATGGCCGGGCCGAGGTCGGAGCCGCCGATGCCGATGTTGACCACGTCGGTGATTTTCTTCCCCGTCGCGCCGGTCGCCTCGCCCGAGCGGACGGCATTGGAAAAGGCGGCCATCGCATCGAGCACGGCATGCACCTGGGGCACCACGTCGACGCCGTCCACCGTGACGGAGGCGTCGCGCGGCAGGCGCAGCGCCGTGTGCAGCACCGCGCGGTTCTCGGTGACGTTGATCTTCTGCCCGGACAACATCGCGGCGCGCCGTTCGGGCAGGCCGGCGGCCAGCGCCAGATCTTCCAGCAGGGAGAGCGTCCGCTGCGTCACCGCGCATTTGGAGAAGTCGATCAGCAGGTCGCCGTCCCGCACCGACAAAGCCGTGAAACGCGCCGGGTCGGCGGCGAAGGCGGCGCGCATATCCCTCGGCGCGTCCGCCACATGATCGCGCAGCGCCGCCAGCCGCGCCTGAAAATCGGTGTTCGTCACTGCCGCCTCCGGAAGGATGTTCGCCGCGACCATAGCCAAGGAAGCCGGGACGGAGAAGCCGAAACGCGCGACAGCCGGCCCCGGCTGAGCCAACGCTCAACCATCAGTGGCATAAATGGATAGAATGAGAAAAATTCATTGGCGCAACGCTTTGGCACAGGGATAGCCTTCGTCGCAGGTGAGGAACGTCATGTCGCAGCGCAACGATACGGCCATCTGGTCCGGCCTCTTCCGGATCTCGCCCGAATCCGGGCAGACGCTGCAGGCGCAGATCCGGCAGGCCATCGTGGCCGCGATCCTCGACCGCCAGATCGCGGCCTCCATGCCGCTGCCTTCCTGCCGCATCCTGGCCGAGAAGCTCGGCGTGGCGCGCGGCACCGTGGTGCTGGCTTTCCAGCAGCTCGTCGACCAGGGCTTCCTGATCGCCAGGGAGCGGCGCGGCCATTTCGTCAACCCCGAAGTGCTGACCACGCCGGCCAAGCCGCGCGCGCCGGCGGACGGCGCGGACGGCATCGACTGGACGGCGCGGCGCCGCATCGCCGCCAGCGATATGCCGCCGCCGAACAAGACGGAGAACTGGATCAAGTCCGCCTATCCCTTCGTCTACGGCCAGTTCGACCCGGCGCTGTTCCCGACGGCCGAGTGGCGGGAGTGCAACCGCATGGCGCTGGCGGTGCTGGAGATCCGCAACTGGGCCGCCGACGTGGTCGACCGCGACGACCCGCTGCTGATCGAGCAGATTCAGGCGCGCCTGCTACCGCGGCACGGCATCTTCGCCAATCCCGACGAGATCATCGTCACGCTCGGCGCGCAGAACGCGCTCTACATGCTCGCCACGCTGCTGATGGGCAAGGGCTCGACAGTGGCGATGGAGGACCCCGGCTATCCGGACGCGCGCTCCATCTTCCGCCTCGCGGGCGCGGAGATCGCCCCGGTGCCCGTGGACGAGGAGGGCCTGGTGGCGGCGCGCGTGCCCGGCGACGCCGGCTTCGTGTTCGTCACGCCGAGCCACCATTGCCCCACCATGGTGACGCTGAGCGAGCCCCGCCGGCGCGCGCTGCTGGCCTCGGCGGTCGAGAACGACCAGATCATCATCGAGGACGGCTACGACAGCCAGCTTCTCGACGAGGCGCCGCAGCAATCGCTGAAGAGCATCGACCGGTCGGGCCGCGTCCTCTATGTCGGCTCGCTGTCGAAGACGCTCGCGCCCGGCCTGCGGCTGGGCTACATCGTCGGTCCCTCGGCGCTGATCGCGGAACTCCGGGCGCTGCGCCGCTTCATGCTGCGCCACCCGCCGGCCAACAACCAGCGGGCCGTGGCGCTGTTCCTGTCGCTCGGCCATCACGACGCGCTGGTGCGCCGGCTGTCGGCCGCCTTCGACGAGCGCCGCAGGCGGCTGACCGAGGCGGTCGGCGACCATTTGCCCGACTGGAGCGCGGGCGGCGTCGCCGGCGGCACATCGATCTGGCTCAAGGGTCCGCCCGGCGTCGAGGCGCGCTCCGTCGCGGCGGCGGCGGCGCGCCGCAGCGTGCTGGTGGAGCCGGGGGACCGCTTCTTCGACCGGCTGGAAAGGCCGACACGCTTCCTGCGACTCGGCATCTCGTCCATCGGCCTGCAGCAGATCGAGCCCGGCATCCGCGAGCTGGCGGCGGTGGCCTCGCCGCGCTCGGCTGCCGCCTGAGCAGCCGTCGGCGGCTTCACTCGAAGACGATGGCGGGCGCGGAAGCCGTGGCCCGCGCGGCCTCGACTCCCTGCCAGACGCGGGCGGCGATGTCGCGGTAGATCTGCGCCGCCAGCCCGCCGGGTTCGGACACGACGACCGGCCTGCCCTCGTCCGACATCTCGCGGATAACCATCTGCAACGGCACCTCGCCGAGGAAGGGCACGCCGAGCCGCTCCGCCTCGCGGCGCGCGCCGCCATGGCCGAAGATGTCGTAGCGCCTGCCGGTGTCGGGGGCGACGAAATAGCTCATGTTCTCGACGATGCCGAGCACCGGCACGTCGACCTTGCGGAACATGTTCAGGCCCTTTCGCGCATCGATCAGAGCCAGGTCCTGCGGCGTGGAGACGATGACCGCGCCGGCCAGCGGCACCTGCTGCGCCATGGTGAGCTGCGCGTCGCCGGTGCCGGGCGGCATGTCGACCACCAGCACGTCGAGCTCGCCCCAGGCGACCTCGCGCAGCATCTGCGTCAGCGCCGACATGACCATCGGGCCGCGCCAGATCATCGGCGTCTCCTCCTCCACCAGGAAGCCCATGGACATCAGCTTGACGCCATAGTTCTCCATCGGCTTCAGCGTCTTGCCGTCGACGGTTTCGGGCTTTCCCTTCAGGCCGAACAGGCGCGGCATGGAGGGGCCGTAGATATCGGCGTCGAGCAGCCCGACCTTGAGCCCGTTGGCATGCAGCGCCAAAGCGATGTTGGCGGCCGTGGTGGACTTGCCGACGCCGCCCTTGCCGGACGCGACGGCGATGATGGCGGCGACGCCCGGCACGCCGCGCCTGGCCGAGGCCGGCCTGCCGTGGGCGTGCGCCTGCGGCGCGGCGGGCTGCGGCCGGGGC
>JAPUFC010000016.1:0-1636 GCA_027492275.1 Mesorhizobium sp.
GTCGCGCACCACCCGGTTGAAGCGGTTGAAGGTTTCGCCGATCTGCACCATGCGCAGTTGCAGCGCCGAGTCGCGGATGTCCTCGACCAGACGCAGCAGTACCGAGGTCGATTCGCTCAGCTCGGACTGGCCGCTGCGCTGGGCCAGCAGGTTGGCGCCGGCGCCGGCGATGACCAGTTCGCCGACCAGATCGATCAACTGGTCGAGCTTGTCGGCGTGCACGCGGATCATGCGCGCTTCGTTGGCCTTCTTCTCGCTGACCACGGCCTGCCGGCTGGCGGCAGCCTCGACGATCTCCTTGTGCACGACCTTCTGGCCGACGAGAATGTCGCCGAGCGGCGTCTGCGGCGCCGGCGTTCCCTCGACAGCCGTCGGCAGGGATTGCGCGGCGAGGCCGGCGTCGAGTTCGGCCTGCGTCAGCGCGCCGGAGCGCACGAGGATCTCGCCGAGGCGCATGTTGTCCTCGGGAAGTTCGTTGATCAAGTTCAGGTACTCGTCGATCTTCGAGTTGGGCGGCAGGATGTGCAGCGTGCAGTCGTCGCGGACGAAGTCGAAGACGTTCTCGATCTGGGCCTTCGAGGCGCGCGTCTGGAAGCGCATCTCGAAACCCAGGTAACAGCATTCGGGGTCCATCTCGTCGGCCGCGGGCATGGCGTCGGCGAGGGTGGTGATGGCGATGATCTCGCCGAGCGAGGCGAGGTAGTGCAGGAAGGAGAGCGGGTCGGTACCGTTCCGGAGCACGCCGGGACCGAAGCGGACGGAGATGTGCCAGGCGTCGGTGACGACCATGCCGCCGCCGGACGCGGCCAGTGCGGCCTCGCGCTCGATGGGCATGGCGCTGGGCGCTGCGCCGCCGCCGAGGAACTTCTCGGTCAGCGTCGCCAGCAGCGCGTCGCCGCGTGCCTGGACGGCAGCGTCGGGCTGCGGCAGGCCGGCGACGAGGACGTCGAGCAGCGCGCCGAGGTGGTCGCAGCATTCGAGCATGACTGTCGACAGTTCGCCGCTGACGGCGATTTCGCCGTTGCGCAGCTTGTCGAGGACGTTTTCGACCTTGTGCGTGAAGGCTTCGATGAAGTGGCATTCGACGACGCCGGCGCCACCCTTGATGGTGTGTGCGGCGCGGAAGATGGCGCCGAGATTGTCGGCGTCGTCGGGCGACTGCTCGAGCTTGAGCAGGCCGTCTTCCATGGCGAGCAGCTGGTCGCGGCTCTCGGTGACGAAGGTGCTGGTCAGTTCGTCCATCGGGTTCTCTCCTCGTTCTTGCGTTCGATCGTTGTCGGCGGCGGTTTCAGGCGTTGGCGGAGATGACCATCGGGTCGCCGAAGACGCCGACCAGATTGCAGAAGTCGAGGATCTGCTGGACGGCCGGGCTGTGGCCGCTGATCGTCAGGCGCTTGCCCTGCTGCAGCACTTCGCGCTTGAGCAGCATCAGCAGTTGCAGGCCGGCGGTGTCCATTTCGGCGACGCCGGAAAGATCGAGTTCGAGGTGATCCGCCGCCGCCAGCGCGGCGAGCAACTGCTCCTTCTGCGTTTGCGCCTGGTAGATCGTCATGTCGTCGTCGATGACAAGGCGGTTGGCCGGGGAAGCCTTCATGGTGATTTCCTCCTGGGTGCGCCTGCGGCGCGGTTCAGAACA
>JAPUFC010000016.1:1736-3051 GCA_027492275.1 Mesorhizobium sp.
GCGCTGCTGGTCCATCACGTAGGTCGAGAACACCTCCTGCATCTGCTTGGCGAGGGGTTCGATGGCGTCCTCGCGGCGGACGTCGATGCCGCGTTCGATGACTCCGGCCAGCGCGTCGGCGTGCGTGTCGAGGCGCTCGATGCCGCTGATCACCTGTTCGATCTGCTGGCGCGTCACGTCCTGGAACTGCACGCTGGCCAGCGTATCCATGAACATGGCGCCGAGCTTGCCGCTGCTCTGGCTGATTGTTGCGAGCAGCGCGCGCTCGCGTTCGGTCAGCGTCGCGTAGCTGCTGCCCAGCAAGGCGAGTTGCTGCGCGAAGCGTTCGAGGCTGTCGCGTTCCTCGGCGACGTGCGAGTGCGCGAGCTGGTTTTTGGACTGGCTCTCGATGATGCGGGCGACGGCGGCAATGCCGTCGTTGATCTTCTTGACCGCGGCTTCGGTTTCGTGCGCAAGCTTGCGTACTTCGTCGGCGACGACCGCGAAACCGCGGCCGGCCTCGCCGGCGCGGGCGGCTTCGATGGCAGCGTTGAGCGCGAGCAGGTTGGTCTGGCCGGCGATATGCTTGATCAGGTCGACGAGGGTCTGCAGCGCCTTGGCTTCGCGAACGGCTTCGGCGCTGCGCGCCTGGTCTTGCGCCGTCTCGTCGATGCGCTGGCCAATGAAGGCCTTGAGCTTGTCGATCAGGCCCTGGTTGGCGCCGAGGGTTTCTTCGGAAGCTTGCGCCATCGTTTCCGCTTCGCTGGCGGCGTCGGCGACGAAGCGGTTGAGATCGGTGACGACGTCGTCGATGGTCTGCAGGCGCGAGGTGACGTCGTAGGCGGCTTGCTCGGTCTGCTCGACGACGCTGCGCAACTGGCCGACGAGAACCTTGTTGAAACGCGGCATCTCCCGCAACTCGGGCATGGCGACGCGCTGGCAGACCTTGTTCGAGGGGCAGGGCGGGCGCTCGTCCTTGAGCTGACTGTCGATGCCCATGTGCACGTCGTGGTAGAGGGCGCGCGAGATGCTCTGTTGAACGGCGACGAAGAGCAGGAGACCGCACAGCGTCATCAAGGTATCGATGCTGCGATCGCCGAGCCCGAACGTGCGCGCGAGAAATTCGTTGTACAGATCGTGGATCAGGAAGACCACGATGACGGCCACGACGGTCGCCGCGATGCCGGTGATCAGCGTGCGCTGGTGGTACTGCCGATAGAGCGGCGTGAGCGGGGTGGCCATCGTGCCGGCCTACTTGATGACCAGCTTGATCGTGTTCAACAGGTCGTCGGCGGTCGCCGGCTTGACGATCCACCCGGACGCGCCGGCGGCTTTC
>JAPUFC010000017.1 GCA_027492275.1 Mesorhizobium sp.
CCCGTCGCCGCGCCGCCGGCCGAAATCCCGACGATGCCGCTGGTGCCGCCGGCCTGGATGACGCCGCCATTGCGAATGGTGACGTTGCCGCCCGCGCCGGATGTCGCATTGCCGCCGATGCCGCCGACGCCGCCGATGGCCGGGCCACCCTGCCCGCCATTGCCGCCGGCTCCGCCCGCCGCCCCGACGGCGTTGATCGCGCCGGCGCCGCTGGGTTGATCATAGGCCCCGTTCGCGCCGTCTCCGCCATAGGCATCGCCGCCGACCTTCAATCCGACGGAGGCCGCGCCTCCGACGGCATCGCCGCCCACGCTGCGGCCGAAGATGCCCGCGCCGTCCGCGGCGCTGGTCACGATGGGACCGCTGTTGGTCAGGTCGACATCGCCGCCGCGAACGGCGATCGCCGCGCCGCCGATGCCCGCGACTCCGCCGATGGCCGCCCCGCCGGTGCCGCCGTCGCTGCCGGCGGAGCCGACATCGTCCGTTCCCGTGACATCGCCCTCGGACGCGTCGGCGCCGCTGACCTGCGGCGCCTCGGAATTCGCCGAGATGCCGCTACCGGAGGCGGACAGAGCGCCCGAATTGTTCGCCGTGATATTCTGCGACGCGGTCTGCAATGCGATGGCGTCGCCGAGCGCGTTGGCGCGGTCCTGGACGTTGATGCAGGTGATGTTGTCGTTCACCGACGACTGGGCGATCGGCGCGGGCGCGGGCGGCTGGAAACAGACGATGTCGGCGCGGGCGTCCCCGGCGCCGAACGTCACGGAGCCGGCCAGGGTCGTGGCGAGCGCCGTCCCCAGACAGAGCGTTCGGCGCCGCCGCGCGGTTTCGCCATGCGCCCACAATCCTGCCCCTGACTGCCGCATCGTGTTCTCTCCACCCGGCAATACAGCCGGATTCTCAGCTGATGCCCAAGCGCTAGCGGGAGTTGAAGGGGTTGACTAGTGCGCGCCGGCCACACCACCGCCAAGATACCGTAACGTCAACCTGCGGACATGAAAGCCGCGCCCGCCGAGCATCACGGGTCCCGGGCGCCCGCTTTTCGCGGCGCGATGCGGCGGGGGGTTGAACCTTGCCGTGGGGAATGCCAAATCTCCCTTTCCATCGTTTCAACCAGGCCTCGCGCCCAATTCGGCTTTTTGCATGGTCACCTATCTCGACGCGTCGGTCGCGCCGCTGCGCAACACCGGGCAGATCAGGCTTTATGATTCCGAGGCCTTCGCCGGCATGCGCGCCGCCTGCCAGCTCACCGCGCGCTGCCTCGACGAACTGGCCGGCATGGTCGTGCCCGGCGTCGCCACCGACGCGCTCGACCGCTTCATCTTCGAGTTCGGCATGGATCACGGCGCGCTGCCCGCCACGCTGAACTATCGCGGCTACACGAAGTCGTCCTGCATCTCGATCAACCACGTCGTCTGCCACGGCATCCCCGACGCCAAGCCGCTCAAGGACGGCGACATCGTCAACATCGACGTGACCTACATCCTGGACGGCTGGCACGGCGACGCCAGCCGCATGTATCCCGCCGGAACGATCAAGCGCGCCGCCGAGCGCCTGCTCGAAGTCACCCATGAATGCCTGATGCGCGGCATCGCCGCCATCCGCCCCGGCGTGCGCACCGGCGCCATCGGCGCCGCCATACAGGCCTACGCCGAAGGCGAGCGCTGCTCGGTGGTGCGCGATTTCTGCGGCCATGGCGTCGGCCGGCTGTTCCACGACGCGCCCAACATCCTGCACTACGGCAGCCCGAACGAGGGCGTCGAGATGCGCGAGGGCATGATCTTCACCGTCGAGCCGATGATCAACCTGGGCCGGCCGCATGTGAAGGTCCTGTCCGACGGCTGGACCGCCGTGACGCGCGACCGTTCGCTGTCGGCGCAGTACGAGCACACGGTGGGCGTGACCGCGACGGGCTGCGAAATCTTCACCCTCTCCCCCAAGGGTCTCGACCGCCCCGGCCTGCCGGCCTAGAATCGTCCCCGGAGGCGAGGGCATGGACGAGGACGGCGCAGACGAGCGCGGCTTCCTGGGCGAGGCCCCCGCGCGCAGGATGCAGGGCCAGCCGGCCGGCGGCGACAAGGCCCACTATCTCGGCCATCGCGACCGCCTGCGCGAGCGCTTCGCCCAGTCGGGCGGGGAAGGCCTGCCCGACTACGAGCTTCTCGAGCTGCTGCTGTTCCGCCTCATTCCGCGCGCCGACACCAAGCCGGTCGCCAAGGCGCTTCTCGCCCGCTTCGGGACGTTGGGCGAGGTCCTGGGCGCGCCGCCCGCCCTGTTGCAGGAGGTCAAGGGCGTCGGTGCTGCGGTGGCGCTCGACCTCAAGGTGATCGCCGCCTCCGCCCGGCGCATGGTGAAGAGCGAGATCCGCGAGCGCGAGATCCTCTCCTCATGGAGCCAGGTGCTCGACTATTGCCGCGCCGCCATGGCCTTCGAGGAGCGCGAGCAGTTCCGCATCCTGTTCCTCGACAAGCGCAATGCGCTGATCGCCGACGAGGTTCAGCAGACCGGCACGGTCGACCACACGCCCGTCTATCCGCGCGAGGTCATCAGGCGGGCGCTGGAGCTGTCCTCCACCGCCATCGTGCTGGTGCACAACCATCCCTCCGGCGACCCGACGCCCTCGCGCGCCGACATCGACATGACCAAGACCATCATCGACGCCGGCAAGGGGCTCGGCATCGTCGTCCACGACCATCTCATCATCGGCAAGAAGGGCTTCGCCAGCATGAAGGGCCTGAAGCTCATCTGAAGCGATGCCGACGAAAAAGGCCGCCCGAAGGCGGCCTTTTTGCATTGGAATGTCTCGGGGCGGGCGGCTTACTCGCCGTCCTCCGCCTTGGCCGCCTTCTTCTTGGCCGGAGCCTTCTTCTTGGCCTCCGCCGCCTCGCCTTCGCCGTCCTCGGCGGCCTTCGCCTCGGACTTCTTCGCGGACTTCTTCTTGGCCGGCTTCTCGGCGGCGGCCTCCTCGGCCTCGTCCTCGGCCATCAGCTCGTCCTTGGTGACCTTGTTGTCGGTCACCGCGATCTGCGTCATCAGGTGATCGATGACCTTCTCCTCGAACAGCGGCGCGCGCAGGCTGGCCAGCGCGTTGGGATTATCGCGGTAGAACTCGAACGCTTCCTGCTGCTGGTTGGCCGGGAAGCGGCGCACCGTCTCGAACAGGGCGCGCTGCACCTCGTCGTCGGCCACCTGCACGCCGGCCTTCTCGCCGATCTCGGCCAGCACGAGGCCGAGGCGGACGCGGCGCTCCGCGAGCTTCAGATACTCGGCGCGGGCCTCCTCCTCGGTCGTCTCCTCGTCGGCGAAGGTGCGGCCGGCCGCCTCCAGGTCGCGGTTGACCTGCGACCAGATGTTGTTGAACTCGGCGTCGACCAGCTTGGACGGAGCCTCGAAGGTGTAGGCGGCATCAAGCTGGTCGAGAAGCTGCCGCTTCACCTTCTGGCGGGTCATCGAGCCGTACTGGTTCTCGAGCTGGCCCTTGACGATCTCGCGCAGGCGATCAAGCGATTCCAGGCCGAGCGCCTTGGCGGTCTCGTCGTTCAGCTCCAGCTCGCCCGGCGCCGCGACTTCCTTGACCGTGACGTCGAACACGGCCTCCTTGCCGGCCAGATGCGCCGCACCGTAATCCTCGGGGAAGGTCACCGTGACCTTGCGCTCGTCACCGGCCTTGGCGCCGACGAGCTGCTCCTCGAAGCCCGGAATGAACTGCTTGGAGCCGATGACCAGCGGCTGGTCGTTGCCCGCGCCGCCCTCGAAGGCCTCGCCGTCGATGCGGCCGACGAAATCGATGCTCAGCCGATCGCCGTCCTTCGCCTTGCCGTCCTTGGCGGCGTAGGTGCGAGTCGATTCGGCGACGCGGCGGACCTGCTCGTCGATCTCGGTCTCCGGCACGTCGTACACCGGACGGTTGACGCTGATCCCCGACACGTCCTTGACCTCGATGGCCGGCAGCACCTCATAGGCGACCTCGAACTCGAAATCGGCGCCGCCCGACAGGATCTTGTCGGCTTCCTTCTCGTCCTCGGTCATCTTGACCTCGGGCTGCATGGCGGCCTTCTCGCCGCGGTCGGCGATGATGTGGCGCACGGAATTGGACAGGATGTCGTTCACGACCTCGGCCATGACCGACTTGCCGTAGACCTTGCGCAGGTGCGGCATCGGCACCTTGCCCGGCCGGAAGCCATTGATGCGGACCTTGTCCTTGACCTCGTTGAGCCGGGTGATCATCCGCGATTCGAGGTCGCCGGCGGGAACCGTCACCTTGATCTCGCGCTTGAGGCCGGAATTGAGCGTCTCGGTAACCTGCATCGTAAAGACCTTCGTTTTAGCGGTGCCGCCGGTGGCGCGGGTCTGCCGCCCACCGCCGGATCGTTTCATGCCGGATAGCTGTCAGGATGCGGATCGACCACGCATCGCTCGACGCCTGCTGCCCGTGAGCACTTCGTCGAACGGTCCGACATATGCGAGCAAGTTTTTGTTTTTCCTGTTTCTTCTCACATTCTGCGGACGCGGATCATACGGTCCCGTCACAATTGAGACGCCTTTTGTCACACGCGCACCCGATTTTCAACTCTCTTCGCGCCCTTCGGCCGTTGCGGGGCAGTCTGTTCAGCCGAGATTGACAGAATGATGGCCGCATGGGATTGCGGGCCGGCGCGGATGTGGCGGAACTGGTAGACGCGCTGGATTTAGGTTCCAGTGCCGCAAGGCGTGGGGGTTCGAGTCCCTTCATCCGCACCAGACATCGCGCCCCTGGCCTCGCCTCAGTAGAGCGGTTCCTCGTAGAGCGGCGTCTGGCCGTCCATCAGCGCCTTGATCTGCGCCCGGCCGTCGCGGCCGACGGCGGCCAGTATGCCGAAGGGCCGCTCGCGCATGTCCGCCTCGATGGCGCGCCCCTCGCCCTCCGGCACGTAGTAGCGGTTGATGCCGTAGTCGACGGTCAGGCTGCCGTCCGGCGGCAGCGACCAGCCGGCGCCCGCCTTTCCCAGCACGTCCACCTCGTCCGGGCCGGCGGGCGTGCTGAGCGCCGCCCCCAGCGAAGCGGCGCGCACGCGCCAATAGCCGTCGCTGTCGCGCCCGAGGCGGACATAGACGTCGCCGTCCCGAACCACCTCTGCCGCGCCGCGGTTCTCCACCAGGCTCGCCGGCACTGTGCGCGCCTCGTAGTTCAGCCGCACATAGTCGCCGCGCAGCCAGTCGCGCGGGTCGACCGGCTCGACCTTGAGCAGCACTTCCCGCCCGTCGCGCAGCACGGCGGCGCGCGAAAGAATCGTCCAGGACAGGAAGCCGATCTGCAGCGCCGACAGAGCCAGCGCCGAGAGCAAAAGCATGAGTCCGCCGCGCTTCATGCCGCCCTCCCCGCGCCACCCAGGCGCTTCTCGATCCGGATGATGAGGAACGCCATCAGCCCCAGCGCCACGCCGGCGGCGAGGAAGAAGCCGGCCGTGCCCAGCATGCTGCCCACCATCACCGCGTAGACGAGGCACAACTGCGCCCCGAAGCCCGTATAGGCGATCCAGCGCAGGCCCCGGCTCTCGCGTCCGAACAGCAGCACGGCCGCCGCGATCCCTGCGAACGTTACGGCGGCGGCCAGCGCGAAGCCGGCGGCGCCCTTATCCTCGATGTCGATCTGCAACGCCACCATGGCGACCAGAAAGGCCATGAGCGCGTGAACGGGCAAGAGCCCGTCCAGCCGCGCCGCCCGCTCCACGCCGGCCGGCGCGAGCGCGCACAGGGCGCCGAGCACCACCGCCAGCGCGGCCAGCGCCATCGCCACCGGCGGCACGTCGAACTCCCCCATCAGCAGGACGGCGTAAAACAGCAGCCCGAGCAGGATCAGATGGCGGGCGGCCGCGCTTCCCGTCCACCAAGACACGCCCCACAGGACGGCCGCCAGCGCCACGAACAGATGCGGCACCGGCGTCTGGCGCCAGAAATCGACGCCGCCGAACACCATCCACGCCACGGCGAGCCCGACCGCCGCCATGGTCAGCACGCCGGAGCGCAGCATGGCCGCCGCGGCGATGGTGCCGAGGCACCAGACCAGGATCGCATCGTTCTCGTCGCCCGAGAGATGGTACATCTGCCCGATCAGCGCGATCGCCCCGCCGAAGGCGGCGGCCGCGATCAGCCACAGCGCCTCGCCGAGCGCCGGATGATCGGCCGCCTTGAGCAGGGCGCCTCCGACATACCCGGCCGCGATGACGCCGAAGATGGCGGCGACGCGCCCCAGCCGCGGGAGGCCGTCCCAGTTCGCCGCGACGAAGACCAGGATCGCCGCGCCGACCAGAAGCGCGGCCATGATGGCCAGGATGGTGCCGAAGCTGAACGAACGCCGGTCGTGCGCCTCCAAATCGTCGGCGAGCAGCCCGCCGGTGCGGGCGTCGATCAGGCCGGCCTCCACCCAGCGGTCTATGTCCTTGCGCACGCGCGCGGCGTAGCCCGCCATCCCCGATCCTCCCTGCCGTTACGGAACCGGCCAAGCGCTTGAAGCCGCGAGACTATCCCGATTCGGCCGCCTGTGTGACAAGCTGTCGATGTTGCAATGCACAATCTGCAATGCTGCCATGCAGCAAACGCGCTTTCATCCCGCCGGCCGGCACATTAAATCTGGTTCGCAAGAAACGAAAGCGAAGACCATGGAACTGAACCTCATCCGCAACTACCGCAACTGGCGCCGTTACCGCGACACCGTTTCGGAGCTGAACAGGCTCTCGAACCGCGAGCTCAGCGACCTCGGCATCGCCCGCGGCGACATCCGCTACATCGCCAAGACCTCGATCTGATCACGGATCGGACGTCCTGACGCCGCTTCCGGCGCGATCATCGCCTGACGGACGCGGACACGGATAGAAGATCCAGGATTTCGATGCCCCATCCTCCTCCCAGGGGCCATCGGAGCGGACCAACCCTTCACCTCCTCCCGAGGGGTTGTCCATGAAACGGCGCCCGCCGGACCTCCTCCCCCGGCGGGCGTTGTTCAGACCAAGGGTTTCGCCACCCTCCCCAAGGCGAAGGAATTTCGTCGGAACCTACCTCCTCCCAGGTTTCCGGCGGATAAGGTCGGCATCTCCTCCTCCCGATCGCCGACCGCAAAAACGACACCCGCCGGACCTCCTCCCCCGGCGGGTGTTGTCGTTTCAGCGTCCCCGAAACGCCGCCGGCGAAATGCTCAGGACGGCAGGCGGTTGCCCATCACGCCGCGGCGCTTCCAGTCCTTCACCGTCATGATGTCGGGCGGCCCGCCCATGGGCTCGTACCAGGAATCGACCACCCAGTCCGTCCCGCCCGGGTCGCGGATGACCGCCGTGAAATGCGGATAGCGGCCGTCGAGCAGGAACCCGCGCGAAATGTTGCTGCGCACCGTGTGGTGCCTCAGCATCCGCCGCTCCTGCAGATAGAGCAGCAGCGCGCGCGTGTTGGTGGATTCGTCGATGCAGTCCATCTGCCCGCGCACCCGGCCGCCGCCGAACTGCCCCCTGGCCTCGTCCCGCACGCCGGTCACCTGCTGGATGCGCCCTTCATAATAGCGCACGGCATCGCTGATCGCGGCGCGCTCGGCGGCCGGCGACGCCTTGCCGCCGGCCAGCATCGCGCCGAAGCGCTTCTCGTCGCGCGCGTCGAGAATGAGGGCGGAGCGATAGTAGCAGCCAAAACCGTGGCAGATGTCGATCCGCTTCGGCGCGGCATGGGCCCCGGAGGGCTCCAGCACCGTCGCGCCGGCGCCGGCGATCAGAAAGGCGGCGAACGCCGCCGGCAGCCTCGAGACCATCGCCCGACGATAGCGGGGCGCCGGCCTCGCGGCAACCGCCGCGTTGCAATGCGCCGGGCGCGGGGCTATGTCAGCCGCCCATGACGAAACCCATCCACATCATCGGCGGCGGTCTGGCCGGCAGCGAGGCGGCCTGGACGGCGGCCGAAGCGGGCGTGCCCGTCGTGCTGCACGAGATGCGCCCCGTTCGCGGCACCGACGCCCACCAGACGCAGTCGCTGGCCGAGCTTGTCTGCTCCAACTCCTTCCGCTCCGACGATGCCGAGACCAACGCCGTCGGCCTGCTGCACGCGGAAATGCGGCTCGCCGGCTCGCTGATCATGGCCTGCGGCGACGCGCATCAGGTACCCGCGGGCGGCGCGCTCGCCGTCGACCGCGACGGCTTTTCGGCCGCCGTCACCGCCCGCCTTGAAGCACACCCGCTGATCGAGATCCGCCGCGAGGAAGTCGCCGGCCTGCCGCCCGCCGAGTGGGACCAGGCGATCGTCGCCACCGGCCCGCTGACGTCGCCGGCGCTGGCCGAGGCGATCCTGGCCGGGACCGGCGCGGATTCGCTGGCCTTCTTCGATGCCATCGCGCCGATCGTCCATTTCGAGTCCATCGACATGGATGTCTGCTGGTTCCAGTCGCGCTACGACAAGGTCGGCCCCGGCGGCACCGGCAAGGACTACATCAACTGCCCGCTCGACCGCGCGCAGTACGAGGCCTTCGTCCAGGCGCTCTTGGACGGGGAAAAAACCGAGTTCAAGGAGTGGGAAGGCACGCCCTATTTCGACGGCTGCCTGCCCATCGAGGTGATGGCCGAGCGCGGGCCGGAAACCCTGCGCCACGGCCCGATGAAGCCGATGGGCCTGACCAACGCGCACCGGCCGGAGGTCAAGGCCTATGCCGTGGTGCAATTGCGCCAGGACAACGCGCTGGGCACGCTCTACAACATGGTCGGCTTCCAGACCAAGCTGAAGCACGGCGAGCAAACCCGAATCTTCCGCACCATACCGGGCCTCGAACGGGCCGAGTTCGCGCGGCTGGGCGGCCTGCATCGCAACACCTACATCAACTCCCCGGCCCTGCTCGACCCCACGCTGCGGCTGAAATCGCGTCCGGGACTGCGCTTCGCCGGCCAGATAACCGGCTGCGAGGGCTATGTGGAAAGCGCGGCCATCGGCCTGCTGGCCGGCCGCTTCGCCGCCGCCGAACGGCTCGGCCGCGCCGCGCTAGCGCCGCCGCCGACCACCGCTTTCGGCGCGCTGCTCGGCCACATCACCGGCGGCCACATCGCCTCCGACGACGAGCCCGGAAAGCGCTCCTTCCAGCCGATGAACGTGAATTTCGGCCTGTTCCCGCCGGTGGAGGCCCCGAAAACGGAAGGCCGCAGGCTGCGCGGCAAGGAAAAGACCCTGGCGAAGAAACGGGCGATGACCGTCCGCGCCCTGGCCGACTGCCGGATCTGGCTTGCCCGCGCCACAACCGCGCAGGCGGCGGAATAGGCTTATTCGAGGCAAAAGCACGGTCAAGTGGCGACTGTTGCACTTCTGCACTAGCGAAAGTTGCATTCCGGGAGAAGAATGGCGGCAGTCAGCAATCGGGATCTCCCATGAAAACCCTGTGCCTAGCGCTTCTCGCATCCGCCGCCCTTCCCCTCGCCGCCGCGCAGGCAGCGGACATCATGGAGCCGATCGTTCCTGCGGGCTTCACCTGGGAAGGCGCTTATGTCGGCGTCCATGCCGGCTATGGCTGGGGCCGGGAGCGTGACAACCAGAGCGACGTGTTCTTCGGCGGCGGCGGCGGCATTGCCGCTGACAAATTCGACGTCGACGGCTTCATCGGCGGCGTCCATGCCGGCTACAACTGGCAGCGTGGAAACTTCGTGTTCGGCTTCGAGGGCGATCTCGACGGCGCCGACATCAAGGGCAGCTCCGACTACTACTATCCCTATGGCGAGGGAGACGCTTACTATGGCAAGCTTTCCTTCAAGAGCGATCTCCAGGGGTCGCTGCGGCTGCGCGCCGGCGCGGCGATGGACCGGGCGCTGATCTATGCCACCGGCGGCGTGGCCTTCGCGCGCGGCAAGGTCAAGGAAACGGTTTACGACACCTGGTACCGCGATCCCTATGTGGGCACCTGGAGCGACACGAAAACCCATATCGGCTGGACCCTCGGCGCCGGCGTCGAATACGCCTTCACCGACAAGTGGATCGGCCGCCTCGAGGCGCGCTACACCGATTTCGGCAGCAAGAAGTACGACCTGAGCTCGATGGAATCCGTCAAGGTCGACTGGAAGCAGACGGCCGTGAACGTCGGCCTCAGCTACAAGTTCTGAGTTTCAGCTCCAGCCGCGCACGGCGCGGTTGAGCATCAGCAGATGACGGCGCAGGGAAGAGATTCCCGCGCCGTTTTTTATGGCGCGCGCCGCCCGTCCTTCGATTCGCGCCAGATAGGCCGGCGTGGCCGCCAGCGGCAGGAAGGCGGGGCGCAGCGTCACCGGCAGTGACGGCGCGTCCTTTTCAAAGGCCGACAGATGCTCGCGCGCCAGCGCCGCCAGCGCCGCCACCGCCCGCAGCGAGGCAGGCGCGGACGGCTCCGACAGGAACTCCTGCGGCGTCGTGCCGGCCGCGGCCAGAAGATCGCGCGGCAGGTAGCACTGGCGGCGCGCGATGTGGCCCGGCAGCAGCCGCAGCAGGCCCGTGATGGCCTGCGCGCAGCCGGCATGTCCGGCGAGTGCGGCGGCGCCCGGCGCGGCCTTTTCGTCCAGCACCAGCGCGGCAAGCTGGATCAGCGCGCCGGCCGTCTCGCCGCAATAGCCCTCGAGGTCAGTGCGGCTGGGCATCGGATCGTCGTAGAGATCGAAGATGCGGGCATCGAGCGCGTTGAGAAACGCCTGTCGCGGCAGGGCGTGGACGCGGATCGCCGCCAGCAGCGCCTCGGCGACCGGCTGGCCGCCCGTATCCGGCCGGTCGGCCTCGATCAGGTCTCGCCACCATTGCAGCCGCATTTCGCCGGGCAGCGGCTGGCTGACCCTGTCGCGCACGGCGGCGATTTCGGCGTTGAAGGCGTAGATGGCGAAAAGCGCGGCGCGCTTGTCGTCCGGCGCGTAGAGCGCGGCGATATAGCGCTCGTGGTCGGCCGCGCGCACCAGTTCCGCGATGGGGCGGTCCATGTCAGTCCACCGCCAGCAGCGCCGCCGCCACCGCGCGGTCTTCGGCCAGAAGCACGTTGTAGGTGCGGACCGCCGCTCCGGTCGACATCGGGTCCGCCGAGATGCGGCGATCGCGGAAGGCCTGCCGCAGCGCCTGCGGCAGCGGCCTGATCTCCCGGCCCGTGCCCACCAGCAGGATCTCGATCCCCTCCGCCTGCGCCAGCACCATCTCGAAATCGACGGCGCTCAGCGCCGCCGGATCGGCCGGCGACCAGCCATGGATGCCGGACGGCAGGCACAGGATCGAGCCGCGATGCGACATGTCGGCGAAGCGGAATCCGCCATTGCCATAGGCGTCGACCGGCGCGCGGCCGGGAAAATGCGCCTCGCGCATGACGATTCCCTTCGTCATGGCGAAACGCCCTCCCCGCGTCAGGGCTTGGAGGGCTGCGCCGTCGCCGGAACGCCCTTGTCGCCGTCCTTCTCGAACATGTCGGGCCGGAGCTTGAACAGGATCAGCACCGGGCCGGCGATGAACAGCGACGAATAGGTTCCGACGAAAACGCCGACGATGATCGCGAAAACGAAGGACGAGATCACCTCGCCGCCGAAGAAATACAGCGCGACCAGCGCCAGAAGCACGGTCAGGCCGGTCAGGATCGTTCGCGACAGCGTCTGGTTGAGCGAGATGTTGATCACCTCGTCCAGCGGCATCTGCTTGTATTTTCGCAGCGTTTCTCGGATCCGGTCGTAGATCACGACCGTGTCGTTGATCGAATAGCCGATGACGGTGAGAATCGCCGCCAGGCTCGACAGGTTGAATTCCAGGCCGAGAAACACGTAGAGGCCGACGATCATGACCACGTCGTGGATGGTGGAGATCACGGCGCCGAGGCCGAACTGCCACTCGAACCGGAACCAGATGTAGACGAGCAGCGCCAGCATCGACAGCGTGATGCCGACCGTGCCCGTCCAGGCCAGTTCGCCCGAAACGGTCGGGCCGACCACCTCGACGCGGCGGAATTCATAATCGTTGCTGATCTCGCCCCTCACCTTGTCGACGACGGACTGCTCGGCATTGTCGCCGCCTTCCTGCGTGCCGACGCGGATCATCAGGTCGGCGTCGCCGAAGGCCTGCACCTGCACCTCGCCGATGTTCAGCTCGTTGAGGCGCGAACGCACGTCGCCGGGGTCGGCCACGCCGTCCTTGGCCTGCACCTCGATCATCGAGCCGCCGCGGAAGTCGATGCCGTAGTTGAAGTCGACCACCGTCATCATGCCGATGACGGCGAGCGTCAGCACGCCGGAGAGCGCGAAACCGATGTTGCGGTAGCGCATGAACGGCACGCGCGGCTCCAGCGGCAGATAGTGCACCAGCCCCCTGGGGAATTCCGAGGGCCGCCAGCGGCGAATCCAGACCGCCACCAGCCAGCGCGTCAGCGTGAAGGCGGTGAAAACGGTCGTGATGATGCCGATGCCCAGCGTCACGGCGAAGCCGCGCACCGGCCCGGTGCCCATGTAGAACAGGATGACGGCGACGATCAGCGTCGTCAGGTTGGCGTCGACCACGGTCGCGAGCGCGCGCGAGAACCCGCCGTCGAAGGATTGCACCATGGAGCGACCCAGCTTCGCCCGCTCCTCGCGCACGCGCTCGAAGATGATGACGTTGGAATCGACCGCCATGCCCATGGTCAGCACGATGCCGGCGATGCCGGGCAGCGTCAGCGTCGCCCCGAGGACGGACAGGATGGCGATGATCAGCACGACGTTGGCGAACAGCGCGATGTTGGCGATGACGCCGAGCGTTCCGTAGACGAGGATCATGCAGATGATGACCAGGATCGCGCCGATGGCGGACGCCATCTCGCCGGCCGCGATGGAATCGGCGCCGAGGCTCGGGCCCACCGTGCGCTCCTCCACAATGGTCAGGTCGGCCGGCAGCGCGCCAGCCCGCAGCAGCACCGCGAGGTCGTTGGCGGTCTGCGCCGTGAAATTGCCCGAGATCTGACCCGTGCCGCCCAGAATCGGCTCGCGGATCTGCGGCGCGGAGATAACCTGGTTGTCGAGGATGATGGCGAACAGCCGGCCGACATTCTGCTGCGTCGCCGCGCCGAAGCGCTGCGCGCCCTGCGAATCAAAGCGGAAGGAGACGACCGGCTCGCTGCTGCGCTGGTCGAAGGTCGCCTGCGCGTCGACGAGATTCTCGCCCGACACGATCACGCGATTCTCGATGAGATATGGAACCGGGGGATCGTCGTTGGAATACATGACCGTCGAGCCGGCCGGCGCGCGGCCCTGGATCGCCTCCTGCACCGGGATGGTCTGGTCGACCATCTGGAAGGTCAGCTTGGCGGTCTGGCCGAGAATGTCCTTGAGGCGCTGCGGGTCCTGCAAACCGGGCACCTGCACCAGGATGCGGTCCGCGCCGGAGCGCTGGATCGTCGGCTCGGTCGTGCCCAGCTCGTTGACGCGCCGCCCGATGACCTCGAGCGACTGGGTCAGCGCCGTGCTGAGCCGGTGGTTGAGGCCCTGGTCGGTCAGCGTGTAGCGCAGCAGGCCGGGCTCCGGCTCGTCGAGCGCCAGCTCGGTGACGGAGGTCGCGCCGAACATGCCGGACGCCACCGGCTGGGTGAGCGTGGCCAGCGCGGCCCTGGCGGCGGCCAGATCATCCGTGTTGCGGATTCGCACCTGCACGGTCCGGCCCGTGCCGGACAGCCCGGTATAGCCGATGCGGGCATCGCGCAGCAGCGTGCGGATGTCGTCCCGCACCGTCTCCATCCGCTCGTTGATCAGGTCCTGCCGGTCGATCGCCAGGAGGATGTGCGAGCCGCCCTGCAGGTCGAGGCCGAGCGTCATCGGCCGCTTCGGCATCCAGTCCGGCAGCCGGTCGAGCGTCGACTGGCTGAGCACGTTGGGCAGGGAGAAGATCACGCCGAGAAGGACGACGGCCCAGATCGAAATCGTCTTCCACCGCGAGAAATACAGCATGGCGTGATGTCCGTTCGGGCGGTCGCTCGACCACCAATAAGGCTATTTGTTGGCGTTCTGGTTGGCGACCGGCTCGCCCTTGACGCGGACGCCCGAAATGGTCGAGCGGATCGCCGTCACCTTGTTGCCGCCGCCGAGGTCGATCTCCAGCTCGTCGTCGCTCACCTTGGTGACCTTGCCGACCAGGCCGCCGCCGGTGATGACCGTGTCGCCGCGGCGGACGGCCGACAGCATCTCCTGCCGCTTCTTGAGCTGCTGCCGCTGCGGGCGGATGATCAGGAAATACATGATCACGAAGATCAGCACGAAAGGCAGAATGCTGATCAGCATGTCGGGCGCCGCTCCCGTGCCCTGCGCGAATGCGGGTGTGACAAACATCGATTGCTCCTGAATTCCGGCCCCGGCGGCCCGCCCGTGAAAGTGGCGGGAATATAGTGGGTCAAGCCGCCTTTGCAACCGCGCATCCGGTCACGTCGCGCGCTTTTCCCTTGCCGTTTCGCATGTTAGAGCCACGCCACGACAAGAGGCCAATCGTGGACAGAACGACCGACATGAGCGACGACCCCATCGAGACCCTGTCACGAAAGCTTGATCGGCTGGTTCAGGCCGTCGAGCGGCTGGCGCCCGCCGTCGCGCCCGCCACCGACCTGTCGCGGGCCGACTGCTTCGTCTGGTCGGCCGAGACCGGCGTCCTGGAGCCGGTGACGCGCGTCAACCGCGTGGCGATCGACCTGATCCGCGGAGTCGACCGCGTGAAGGACATCCTTGTCGACAACACCAGCCGCTTCGCCCAGGGCCTGCCCGCCAACAACGTGCTTTTGTGGGGCGCGCGCGGCATGGGCAAGTCCTCGCTGATCAAGGCCGCGCACGCTGAGATCAACGCCGGGCTCGCCGCCGGCGAGCCGCCGCTGAAGCTGGTCGAGATCCATCGCGAGGACATCGACACGCTGCCGAGGCTGATGGCCATCCTCAAGGCGAGCCCGTTCCGCTTCGTCCTGTTCTGCGACGACCTGTCGTTCGACCATGACGACACGTCCTACAAGTCGCTGAAGGCGGCGCTGGAGGGCGGGCTGGAGGGCCGGCCCGCGAACGTCATCTTCTACGCCACCTCCAACCGCCGCCACCTGCTGCCGCGCGACATGATCGACAACGAGCGCTCGACCGCGATCAACCCGTCCGAGGCGGTGGAGGAGAAGGTCTCGCTCTCCGACCGCTTCGGCCTGTGGCTCGGCTTCCACAAATGCTCGCAGGAGGAATATCTGCAGATGGTCGACGGCTACGTCGCCCATTACGGCCTGAAGGTGGATGCGGAGACGCTGCGCGCGGAGTCGCTGGAATGGGCGACGACGCGCGGCAGCCGGTCGGGGCGCGTGGCGTGGCAGTTCATCCAGGATCTGGCGGGACGTCTCGGCCAGCCGCTCGAAGGCTGAACCCGGCGGCGCGCTACCGGTTCTGCACCGTGCCCTTGCCGAGCATGTCCTGCGCCAGCGCGATGGCGGTGCGGCGGTCGGCCTCGCCGGCGAGCGAGAAGGCCTCTTCCTGCATGCCGCGTATCCACGGCTGATCGGTCGGGGCCGCCCGCTCCAGCGCCGCCGTCATCATCGCCAGCCCGCGCACGACCTTGCCGCTCTGGAACAGAAGGTTGCCCAGCGTCGCCTGCGCGCCCGCATGGCCCTTCTCGGCCGCCAGCTGCAGCCAGCGGCCGGCCTGGCGCATGTTGCTCTTCACGCCGCCATCGCCCTTGAGGAACATCTTGCCCATCTCGAACTGGGCGGTCGGGTTGCGATAGTTGGCGGCGGCGCGCATGTAGTATTCCTGCGCCGCCGTCGAATTGGCGCGCACCGGGCTGCCGGGTATGCCGGCCTTGAGATAGTTGCCGAGCGCCACCAGAGCGTCGGAGACGTAGCTCTCCTCCGGGCTGCCGGGCTCCACGTCCTGGTCGGCGATCTCGGAGAAGAACTTGAACGCCTCGTAGTCGTTGCGGTCGACGCCGTCGCCGGTGGCATACATGCGCGCCAGCTTCCAGGTCGCGCCGATCTGCCCGTTCTCGGCGGCGTAGCGATAGGCCTCGGCGGCCTGCGTCTTGTGGCCGCTCTTGTAGGCGGAAAAGCCGAACTGGAACACCGCCCACGGGCTGGACTGCGGCTTCAACCCGCCCTTGTCGTCGAAAATCTTGTCGTCGAACGCATAGGCCGGCGCAGCCGCCAGCATGGTCGCCGCGACGCCGCAAATCAGTCCGGAACGCATCAACTCGCCTAAACGCATCGCCGTGTGCTTCTTCCGCCCCGCCCAAAGGGGCGACAGCGCCTTCTCCAGCCGGCCGCGCCGTCTGCCGAAGGGTCCGCAGCCTGTTGCCTTGCCCGGACCGCCGTCTGTATCGAAGCTGTGCAGCCGATGGTGCGTGCCGTTTTCGGCCAAAGTGCGACGGCCCGCCACGGACGCATGTGCGGCGCCCGCGAAGCCGGGCTCGCACACCGGCCCCGCGAACGCGCGGCCCTTGGCTGATCCGGACTTGGAAATGTTCCTGGCGTCCATTCGTGTCCCTGCCGCTTCACATGCGGCTTTTGATCGTTGCGTCAGATGGCGCCTTCGATGGTCATCGGGTGCGCCCGGTTTATGGCGGGAAATGGGCAAATCCAGATCCCCCGGCGCATGGCCCGATCGTTCCAGGCGGCACTGTTGCGGAATCGTCACAAAGGCGGGTGAGAAAAGCGTAAAATGAAAAGGCGGCCCTGCCAGGACCGCCTCTGAAATTCCGAAAGATGGTTTCGGATCAATGAATTAGAACTTGACCTTCAGGGAGGCCTGCCCGCCCAGGATCAGATCGTCGTCGAAGGTGTAGGAGACCTTGGTGGCGTTGTCGATGCCGTCGGGACCGGAGCTTCCCGACGTCCACAATCCGATCAGGCCGCCCAGGCGCAGCTCGACGTTCTTGTTGGGCGAATAGGAGCCGCCGACGCCGAGCGTCCAGGCGTCGGTCTGCGTGCCGACGGTGGTCGACGTGCCGCGGTCCCAGGTCAGCGCGACGAGGCCCGAAAGGCTGTCGTTGAACTTGTGGCCGACGCCGCCGGTCACCGTCCAGCCGTCGCGGTAGAGCGCGTCGAGAGACACGCTGGCGGGCTTGGTCTCGCCGGTCATCGGATTCGCGTAGATCGGGCTGGTGACGCCATTGACGCGGATGATCTGCATCTTGCTCCAGTCCTGCCACTTGACCGAAGCGAAGGCCAGCCAGCCCTCCGCGATGCCGCTCTGGATCTTGAACTCGACCGCCTGCGGGATCTCGGTCGAGGCCCAGGCGCCTTCGTCGATCCCGTGGAAGATCGGCACGCCGGAGAACGGCCCCGTGCCCAGCCAGTTGCCGAACGAGGTCTGGTCCACCGTGCCGGTCAGCTTGAGCTTGTAGCGCGACGAATAGACGAGGCTGGTGCGGAAGGCGACCTCGGGGATCTCGTAGGATGCGCCGAGCCGCCAACCCCACGCGCCGTCCTTGAGGTCGAAATTGCCGGTGCCCTGATTGCCGAAGGCGAGCAGGGTCTGGCGCGACAGATAGGCTTCGACCTCCTGATAGGACACGCCGCCGATCAGCCGCGCCGAGCCCTTGCCCATGTCGAGCTTGTAGGAACAGGTCAGGCCGAAGTCGCGCGTGTCGACCTTGAACTCCACCGAGGTGGGCGAATAGGCGTTGTTCTTGCCGTGATAGGTGTCCGCGCCATAGGGCTCGCTGTAGGTGCCCAGGCAGTCGACGGGGTCGATCACGTTCACCTTCACGCCGAAGCGCGGCACCCAGTAGTCGCCATCGACATCGATCGACGAGGAGGACAGATTGACCGGATAGGGCGGCGCATCGCTGCGCACGACGTTCTTGATCGTGCGTTGCGGCGAGACATAGGTGACCGCCGCCTCCGACGCGACCTTGTTCGGATCGAACAGCAGGTCGATATTGACCCCGCCGCGGTCGAAGCCGCCGGCATGCGCCGCCCCCACGGCGGCAGACGCGCACCCTGCCAGAAGCAGCGAGGCGATGTGCGATTTCCTCATCGGATTCCTCTCCCGGAAACTGATTGGGTCAGGCTAGAGTGATTCGACTAATTAATTACCATCAAACCCAGCAGGAAATCGGAGGCGCGCAGGTCGACGCCAAGATTTCGCGCGCCGAAGACGCGGCGAAAGCTGGAAAACTGCTGTGCGAGATCATGCCGCGATGCGGAACCATCCAGTTCCGGCGGCCCTGCCGCCCGATTCCCGACACATTTCCAAGCCCTTTGTGGCGCAAACGCCACAATGGGCGAAAATCGTCCTGGAACAGGCTTGCCCCTCAGTGACCGGCGCGCCGGGCGGGCACCAGTTGCGCGGCGCTGCGCACCACCAGCGCGGCCAGCGCCGCCGCGACGCCGTCCCCCTCGCCCGCTCCGATGTCGAGCAGCGGCTTCAGGCCCAGCCGTTCGACCGCCCTGGCGTGGCCTTCATAGGTCGCGGCGCTGGCGAGTATGCAATGCTCGATCGCGGCCGGATCGAGCGCGTGCAGCACCGCCGCCGCCGCCGTCGCCGCCGGCCCGTCGAGGATCACCGGCACCCGCTCCGTGCGCGCCGACAGGATCGCGCCGGCCATCGCCGCGAACTCGCGCCCGCCGACCCGGCGCAGCACCTCGAACGGATCGCCGGATGCATCGCTATGCAGGACCGCCGCCGTCTCCACGGCCGCCATGCGACGCCCGCGCAGGTCGTCGTCGCCCGTCGGCCTGACCCAGGCGGCGGCGTCGCCGCCCCACAGCAGGCGAAAGATCGCCGCCGACACGGTCGACGCGCCCGCGCTCAGGGTGCCCATGCAGATCAGGTCGACGCCGCCGGCGATCGTCTCCATGCCGAACGCCATGGTCGCCGCGCAGCCGCGCTCGTCCAGCGCCGGCTCGCGGGAGATGTCGCCGGTCGGCAGATCGACCGCCAGATCGAAGACCTTGAGGCTGAGATCGTGCGCGCCGCACAGCGTGCTGACCGCCGCCGCGCCCGAGCTGCACCGCTCGACCGCGCGCCGCGTCCACTCCGAATCCCGGTGGCTGACGCCGGCGACACCGTTCGAGGCGGCGAAGATCGCCACCAGCGGGCGCTGCACGGCGGGCGGCATGCGCCCGCTCCACCGCGCCAGCCAGCATGCCAGATCGTTCAGCCGCCCCAGCGATCCCGGCGGGTCCTCCACCGTCGCCAGGAGCGAACGCACCCGCGCCGCCGCCGCGTCGTTGCCGGCCGGAAGCCGCGCGAGCAGGTCGCGAAAATCCTGGAAGGGAAGCCTGGTCGTCATGGTCGCCTGTCTCCGGGTCGCCTCGTTCCGGTCTGGCGGTGCCATAGCCGCTCACGCCGGCGTGTACAATGCAGCGCGTCCGCTCGCCGGCGCCCGCCTTGCATTGCCGGCCTTGATGTCCCATCTGCTTCAGGACGCAACCGGACCGGCGATGACCCCGATCGAAACACCCTGCATCCTCGTCTGCACGATGGACGAGACCAGCGGCCAGTGCCTCGGCTGCGGCCGAACGCGCGACGAGATCGGCGGCTGGCTGGCCATGACGACCGCCCAGCGCCGCGCCGTCATGGCGCTGCTGCCGGCGCGTCTTAAGGCGATGGAGCGCCCGCATGCACGCCGCGGGGCCGCGTAGCGGCATGGAGCGCTATTTCTGGTACGCGGTCGCGGCGCTCGGCGCCGGCCTCCTGATCTTCCTCGTCGCCGGAACGGACGGGAGCCAGAGCCGCCTGGACGGCGACGGCATGGCGCGCCTCGTCTATCTCGGCGCGCTGGGGACGGTGGTGGCCGCCGGCATCTTCGGCTCGGCCCGGCGGCTCGGCGAGATCGCCCGCACGCTGGCCGTCTGGATGGCGATCCTGCTCGCCTTCGTCGCCGGCTACGAATACCGCTACGAGTTGCAGGACGTGGCGAGCCGCGTGAGCGGCGGGCTGGTGCCCGGCAGTCCGCTGACCATCACCGACAGCGAGGGCCGCACCACGGTCACGCTCACCAAGCGGCCCGACGGCCATTTCGCCACGCGCGCCACCGTCAACGGCCACGCGGTCGACGTCATGGTCGACACCGGCGCGACGACCACCGTGCTGTCGCTGGCCGATGCCGTGCGCGCCGGCTTCGACCCGCAAAGCCTGAACTTCTCGATCCCCGTGTCGACAGCCAACGGCATGGCGCGGGCCGCGCGCGTCGTCGCCGACGAGCTCGCGGTGGGCGGCATCGTGCGCCGCAGCGTGCCTTTGCTGGTGGCCGAGGACGGCCGTCTCGGCCAGAGCCTGCTCGGCATGAACTTCATCGGCACGCTGTCCGGCTTCGAGCTGCGCGGCGACCGGCTGATCCTGCGCGACTGACGCTTCAGGCCGCGGCTTCAGGCCACGAGCGCCGACGGCTGCTCCACCGCCGCCAGCGCCTGGAACAGCACCTCCGGCCCCGCGCCGGGCCGGTTCGCCTCCGTCGACAGGATCTGGCGGTAGCGGCGCGCCCCGGCCTGCCCCTGGAACAGGCCGACCATGTGCCGGGCGACGTGATTGAGCCGCCCGCCCCTCGCCAGATGCCGTTCCGCATAGGCGGCCATGGCCGAAAACAGCGCGTCGACATCGAGCGCCGCGCCGCCGCCCGCGCCGGTCAGCGCGTCGACGCACGCCAGCATGCCCGGCGTCTGGTACGCAGCGCGCCCGATCATCACGCCGTCCACATGCCCGAGCTGCACAGCCGCCTCGTCCAGCGTGCGGATGCCGCCATTGATGCCGACGAAGCGCTCCGGCAGGCGCTGCTTGAGCCGGTGCACGCGACCATGATCCAGCGGCGGGAT
This sequence comes from Mesorhizobium sp., assembly GCA_027492275.1. Classification (GTDB taxonomy): domain Bacteria; phylum Pseudomonadota; class Alphaproteobacteria; order Rhizobiales; family Rhizobiaceae; genus JAPUFC01. The sequence goes on from JAPUFC010000017.1 coordinate 20,714, forward strand.
GTCCCGGTTCTCCGCCGGGCTCAGCCCCTCCAGCCAGGCCTTGCGCGCATGCACCCACAGCGCGTCCGCGCCCTCGGCGAAGACGAGGTCGGCCAGACTGTCCAGCGCCGGCTCCGGATCCTGCTCGTCGACGCCGATGCGGCACTTCACTGTCACCGGAACCGGCGCCGCCGCCTTCATCGCCGACACGCAGGCCGCCACCAGCGCCGGCTCGCGCATCAGGCATGCGCCGAAGGAGCCCGACTTCACCCGGCTCGACGGGCAGCCGACGTTCAGATTGATCTCGTCATAGCCGAATTCCGCGCCGATCCGCGCCGCCTCGGCCAGCTTCGCTGGGTCCGATCCGCCGAGCTGCAGCGCCACTGGATGCTCGCTGGCGTCGAAACCGAGCAGCCTGTCGCGCGGCCCGTGAATGACCGCATCGACGACCACCATCTCGGTATAGAGCAACGCGCTGCGCGTGAGCTGGCGATGGAAGAACCGGCAATGCCGGTCCGTCCAGTCCATCATGGGCGCCACGGCGATCACGCCGGCAGGCGACGCGCCTTCCGGGGAAACCTTCCGCCTGTAGTCCTCGATGCTCGACAAGCCCGATCCGCCTTCCGATCCGCCCTTTCCCGCCCCACTCCGATCCGCCCTTTCCCGCCCCACATAGGGGCAAGCGCGGCGGTTGTCATCCTTCGGGCAGGCTGATAGGCCTCGCCCGTCCTGCAACATGGCCCGCCCGCGATGACCCCCGCGATAACCAAAGACCAGCCGACCTGCCCGATCTGCGGCGGAACCGAGTTCGGGCCCGGTCCCAAGGGACGGCGCTCGCCCAACGGCGCGATGCCACGCTGCGCCGGCTGCCAGTCGCTGGAACGGCACCGCATCTTCCGCATCATGTTCGACCGGCTGGGTCCAGAAAACTTCGCGGAGTGGACGGCGATCCAGTTCAGTCCGGACGCGACCATCGACCCGGCCTGGTTCGCCGCGCACGAGCTGTCCGTCTATGGCGGCCCGACTAGCCTCGACATCCAGAGGATCGACCGGCCGGACGCGGCTTACGACCTGGTCGCCTGCTCGCACGTCATCGAGCATGTCGGCGACGACCGCGCCGCGCTGCACGAGCTGCTGCGCATCGCCAGAACCGACGGGCTGCTCTACCTCGCCTTCCCCGATCCGTTCCGCGAGGCGGTGACGCGCGACTGGGGTTTTCCCAAGCCGGAGAAGCACGGCCACTGGCGCGTCTACGGCGCCGACGTGGTGGAGCGCTTCCGGACCTATATCCCCCACCAGACGGTGCTGGCCTATCACGGCGAGGACCCGGTGACGGGCGAGCGCGAGGGCGCGTTCCTGCTGCCGAAATCGGCGGCGCGAAAGCGCTGGATCGAGCAGCGCCTCGGCAAGTCCGTGTCGGTCTTCGCCGGCCCGGCATAGCGCACCGTCCCGCGTCGCGCTTGCGGGACGAGCCTTTCGCCGGCTAGGATTACGACCTCGTTTCCCGCAGGAGCCGGCCATGAACGTCGCCGCCAGCACCCCGTCATCGAGGCCCGCCAGCGAGCAGGCCATCGCCGCCATGCTCGATGCGCCGCCCCCGCGCTACGAGAAGGTCGAGGCGGCCTTGTCGCCGGAGCAGTTCGAGCGCTTCGCCGATCTCTACGCCGAAATCCACCGCAACGCCGAGGACGCCGTCGCCGGACGGCGCGCCGCCATGCACGACCTGATCGTCGTGCCGGAGCGCGGCAGCACGATGATCTGCCGAACGGAGTATCTGCACGGCTCCTCGCCGGAGCTGGCGAAGATGATCGACGGCATCATCACGCCGCTGATCGCCCGCTTCGTCGGCGAGCCGGTCTGCCTGTTCAAGGACAAGTGCAACGAGAAGAGTCCCGGCGGCGGCGCCTTCGATCCGCACCAGGACATCGAGGCCTACCGCCACTTCTCGGGCTCGAACTACTTCACCGCCATGGTGCCGCTCGATCCCTGCACGCTGGAGAACGGCTGCCTCCAGGTCGCGACCAACATGGAGGCGGTGATCAGGGCCGATCCGTCGGCGGTCGAGCAGTGGCTGGGGATCGAGCCGCTGCTGCCGGCCGGCAAGGGCGGCGCGAACAACGGCGTCATCGACGAGTCCGTGTCGTCCAGGCTGGACTGGGAGGCCGTGCCGATGGCGCGCGGCGACATCCTGATCTTCGATTCGGTCGTGCCGCACTATTCGGAGCCGAACCATTCGCCGCACAGCCGCCGGGCGCTGTTCCTGACCTACAACAGACGCTCGGAGGGCGACAACTACGCCTATTACTACAAGCGCAAGCGCGAGGACGCCGGCAACCCGATCTTCCACGTCGCCACGCCGACCGACTTCGACGGCGCGAAGGAGGGTTAGGCGGCCTCCACCGTCACATCCGCCGAGAAGCGCAATTCCCGCATCGGCCTGACGGTGTCCGTGGTCGCCGCATAGGTCGGATGCGCCTTGTAGGCGGCGAGCGAGGCCTGGTCGGGGAATTCGGCATAGACGACGAGGTCGATCTCGTCCGACCAAGGGTCGACCTTGGTGTTCAGTGTCACCTCGAAATGCGTCGAGTGCGGGATCGTGCCCAGCGCCGCCAGCTCCCGGCGGATCGTGTCGACGTCCTCGCGACGCTTCGCACTGAAGAAGACGATATGCCGGATCACGCCAACCCCCTGGGATTCTCAGGGCGTCCTTTTGCGGCGGGCCGGGCGGCAGGTCAACCGGCCGCCGGGTCGCACCGGCCTACATTCCGACCATCGAGACGATGCGTTTCAGCTCGACGACGGTCTTACGGATGTAGTGGCTGTCGTTCGCCCCGATGTCCCAGATGGCGAAGCAGGTCACGACGCAGATGGCGATCACGTAGCGCATACCGAATCCCTCCACCTTTGCGCCGAAAATCGCGCTTTTGCCGGCGCGGATCAATCCATCTTTCCGATTCGGAGGGCGAGCGCGCCACAATCTCTTGAAATTTTGCGGAACGCGCTCGACAATCCCGGCATTGCGGCAAGCGCGCCATGGGAGGGCGATGGATGACGAGCGCGGCTGGAGACGAGGAAAGCGCAAGGCCGGGCGCGCGGTTCGACAGGCTCGACCGCGACAGTTTCGGCCGCTTGGCGCGCGGCCTGCCG
>JAPUFC010000018.1 GCA_027492275.1 Mesorhizobium sp.
CAGATGCGGCGCGGCGTCTCCATCGCGACCCCGGTGTTCGACGGCGCGCACGAGGCCAATATCGACGAGATGCTGGAGATGGCCGGCCTGCACACCAGCGGCCAGTCGACGCTCTACGACGGACGCACGGGCGAGCCGTTCGACCGCAAGGTGACGATGGGCTACATCTACATGCTCAAGCTTCACCACCTGGTCGACGACAAGATCCACGCGCGCTCCATCGGCCCGTACAGCCTCGTCACCCAGCAGCCGCTGGGCGGCAAGGCGCAGTTCGGCGGCCAGCGTTTCGGCGAGATGGAGGTGTGGGCGCTTGAGGCGTACGGCGCGGCCTACACGCTGCAGGAGATGCTGACGGTCAAGTCGGACGACGTGGCCGGCCGCACCAAGGTCTACGAGGCGATCGTGCGCGGCGACGACACGTTCGAGGCAGGCATTCCCGAGAGCTTCAACGTTCTCGTCAAGGAGATGCGCTCGCTGGGCCTCAACGTCGAGCTGGAGAACACCAAGCCCGAGGAAGGCCAGGCGCGTCTGCCCGACGCGGCCGAGTAGCGATACGACGGGCGCCGCGTTCATTCGCGGCGCCTGCTTCCCGTTCAGGGACCGACCGACGGCGACGGCGCCGGGTCGGACGATACGATGGGCGGCGACGGCCGCCGGTATGCACAGCGGGGTTCACGAGGCCCCGAAAAGGAGAACGGCATGAACCAAGAGGTCATGAATCTCTTCAACCCGCAGGCGCCCGCGCAGGTGTTCGATTCCATCCGGATATCGCTGGCGTCGCCTGAAAAGATCCTGTCCTGGTCGTTCGGCGAGATCAAGAAGCCGGAGACCATCAACTACCGCACGTTCAAGCCCGAGCGCGACGGCCTGTTCTGCGCGCGCATCTTCGGGCCGATCAAGGATTACGAGTGCCTGTGCGGCAAGTACAAGCGCATGAAGTACAAGGGCGTCATCTGCGAGAAGTGCGGCGTCGAGGTCACGCTGTCGCGCGTGCGGCGCGAGCGCATGGGCCATATCGAGCTGGCCGCGCCGGTCGCCCACATCTGGTTCCTGAAGTCGCTGCCGAGCCGCATCGGCACGCTGCTCGACATGACGCTGAAGGACATCGAGCGCGTCCTCTATTTCGAGAACTACATCGTCACCGAGCCCGGCCTGACCGCGCTGAAGGAGAACCAGCTCCTCAGCGAGGAAGAGTACATGATCGCCGTGGACGAGTATGGCGAGGATTCCTTCACCGCCATGATCGGCGCGGAGGCGATCCACCAGCTTCTCGCGTCGATGGACCTGGAGAAGATTGCCGGCGACCTGCGCTCCGATCTCGCTTCCACCACGTCCGAGCTGAAACAGAAGAAGTTCCTGAAGCGCCTCAAGGTGGTCGAGAACTTCATGGAGTCTGGCAACCGTCCCGAGTGGATGATCATGAAGGTCGTGCCGGTAATCCCGCCGGACCTGCGACCGCTGGTGCCGCTGGACGGCGGCCGCTTCGCCACGTCGGACCTGAACGATCTCTACCGTCGCGTCATCAACCGCAACAACCGCCTCAAGCGGCTGATCGAGCTGCGCGCGCCGGGCATCATCATCCGCAACGAGAAGCGCATGCTACAGGAGGCTGTCGACGCGCTGTTCGACAACGGCCGCCGCGGGCGCGTCATCACCGGCGCCAACAAGCGTCCGCTGAAGTCGCTGTCCGACATGCTCAAGGGCAAGCAGGGCCGCTTCCGCCAGAACCTGCTCGGCAAGCGCGTCGACTATTCCGGCCGCTCGGTCATCGTGACCGGACCGGAGCTCAAGCTGCACCAGTGCGGCCTGCCGAAGAAGATGGCGCTGGAGCTGTTCAAGCCATTCATCTACGCGCGTCTCGACGCCAAGGGCTACTCGTCCACGGTCAAGCAGGCGAAGAAGCTGGTCGAGAAGGAGAAGCCGGAGGTCTGGGACATCCTGGACGAGGTCATCCGCGAGCATCCGGTGCTGCTCAACCGCGCGCCGACGCTGCACAGGCTGGGCATCCAGGCGTTCGAGCCGATCCTGATCGAGGGCAAGGCGATCCAGCTCCACCCGCTGGTCTGCACGGCCTTCAACGCCGACTTCGACGGCGACCAGATGGCGGTGCACGTGCCGCTGTCGCTGGAAGCGCAGCTCGAAGCCCGCGTGCTGATGATGTCGACCAACAACATCCTGCACCCGGCGTCGGGCGCGCCGATCATCGTTCCGTCGCAGGACATGGTGCTCGGCCTCTACTACCTGTCGATCGTCAACCAGAACGAGCCCGGCGAGGGCATGCTGTTCGCCGACATGGGCGAGCTCCAGCACGCGCTGGAGACGAAGGCGGTGACGCTGCACGCCAAGATCAAGGGCCGCTTCAAGACCGTCGACAAGGACGGCAAGCTCGTGTCGAGGATCTACGACACCACGCCCGGCCGCATGATCATCGGCGAATTGCTGCCGAAGAACGTCAACGTGCCGTTCGAGACCGCCAACCAGGAGATGACCAAGAAGAACATCTCCAAGATGATCGACACGGTCTATCGCCACTGCGGCCAGAAGGAGACGGTAATCTTCTGCGACCGCATCATGTCGCTCGGCTTCGCCCATGCGTGCCGTGCCGGCATCTCGTTCGGCAAGGACGACATGCTGATCCCGAACGCCAAGGAGAAGCTGGTCGCCGATACCGAGGCGCTCGCGAAGGAATACGAGCAGCAGTACAATGACGGCCTGATCACGCAGGGCGAGAAGTACAACAAGGTCGTGGACGCCTGGGCCAAGTGCTCGGAGAAGGTCGCCGACGAGATGATGGCGCGCATCAAGGCCGTCGAGTTCAACGACGACGGCCGCCAGAAGCCGATGAACTCGATCTACATGATGTCGCACTCGGGCGCGCGCGGCTCGCCCACCCAGATGCGCCAGCTCGCCGGCATGCGCGGCTTGATGGCCAAGCCGTCGGGCGAGATCATCGAGACGCCGATCATCTCGAACTTCAA
>JAPUFC010000019.1 GCA_027492275.1 Mesorhizobium sp.
GCGACGAAGAACATCACCTCGGAGGCGATGAACATGATCATGCCGTAGCGCAGGTGCAGCGACACGACGCGGGTGTGATGCCCCTCATGCGCCTCCTTGATGGTGTCCGCCCACCAGGAGAACATGGTGTAGAGCACGACGGCCAGGCCGATGAAGAACAGCCACGGCGTGGCGATGTTCAGCCCGAACAGGTGGAACTCGTTGCCCTTGAGATACTGCATCCAGGCCACGCCGCCGATCGCCATGATGAAGGCGCCGACCGAGCCGACGAACGGCCAGGGGCTGGGGTCGATGATGTGATAGTCGTGATGTTTGGCGTGCGCGTCTGCCATTCTCAGCCCCCGAGCTTTTGGGTATCTGCTTTGGCCGGCCGCGCCCCCTCGGCAGCGGCGGCCGGCTTGTCCTCTCCCAGCGGGAAGAAGGTGTAGGAAAGGGTGATCGTCGTCAGGCCCTTCAGTTCCGGCACGTCGACGATGTCGGGATCGACGTAGAAGACCACCGGCATCTCAAGCGTCTCGCCCGGCTTCAGGGTCGTGTCCGTGAAGCAGAAGCATTCGACCTTGTTGAAATAGGCGCCGGCCATCTCGGGCGTGACGTTGAAGGTCGCGCGTCCCTTGGTCGGGGTCGGGAACTGGTTCGTCGCGGTGTAATGCGCCAGCGTCGTCTCGCCGATCGGCATGGTGACCTCGCGCACGACCGGCTTGAAGGCCCAGGGCAGGCCGCCGGAGACGTTGGCGTCGAAACGGACGGTGATCTTCTTGTCCAGCACGCGGTCGGAATACTGGTCCACGCGCTGCGTCGTGCCGCCGTAGCCGGTGACCCTGCAGAACATGTCGTAGAGCGGCACCGCGGCATAGGCCATGCCCACCATGCCGGCGAAGAAGCCGACGCAGCAGGCCGCCACGACGCGGTTGGCGCGCTGTTTCCTGCTTTCGTCCGGTGTCATCTCGCCGCTGGCTGCCATGCGCGTCGTCCTCACATCCTGACGATGGTGGCGACGTAGAAGATGATGACCAGCGCGAACAGGCCGATCGCGATGGCGATCGAGCGGCTGCGCTGCGCCTTCTTCTGCCGTTCGGTCAGGGTGACCCGGTCGTCTTCCATCGCACTCATGCTCCGCCGGCCGCCACGATCCGCAGGGCGATCGCGTCGGCGAGATAGGCCGCGTAGATCGCGAACAGATAGAACAGCGAATAGCCGAACAGCGCCTTCGCCGGGCGCATGGCGCGGTCGCCGTCCGCCATCCGCAGCACCTTCCAGGCATACCAGACGAAGCCCGCGCCGAGCGCCGCGGCGACCGCGCCGTAGGTGGCGCCGGCATAGCCGAAGATCCAGGGCAGCACGCCGACCGGCGCGACCAGCAGCGCATAGGCGAAGATCTGCACGCGCGTCGACGCCTCGCCGGCGACATTCGGCATCATCGGGATGCCGGCGCGGCCGTAATCATCGCATTTGTAGAGCGCCAGGGCCCAGAAATGCGGCGGCGTCCACAGGAAGGTGATGAGGAAGAGCAGCACGCTCTCCAGGCCGACGCTGCCGGTCACGGCAGCCCAGCCGATCATCGGCGGGAAGGCGCCGGCCGCGCCGCCGATGACAATGTTCTGCGGCGTCGAGCGCTTCAGCCACATGGAATAGACGACGACGTAGAAGAAGATGGTGAAGGCGAGCAGCGCCCCCGACAGCCAGTTGACCAGCACGCCGAGCGTCATCACCGACAGGGCCGACAGGGTCAGGCCGAAGGCCAGCGCCTGCTCCGGCTGCACGCGACCCGACGGGATGGGACGCCGGGCGGTGCGCGACATCACCGCGTCGATGTCGGCGTCATACCACATGTTGAGCGCGCCCGACGCGCCGGCACCGACCGCGATGCACAGGATGGCCACCACGGCGATGAAGGGATTGATCGCACCCGGCGCGGCGACCAGGCCGACGAGCGCGGTGAACACCACCAGCGACATGACGCGCGGCTTCAGCAGTTCGAGATAGTCCCGCGCCGTGGCTTCCGAAAGCCGCAGGCCGGTCTGCTCGATGTCCACCTTCTCGACGAGGGCCATGCCGTGGTCCAACTCCTGGCTCGGCGAGGCTGCATGGGCAGCCCCGCCGTGGCTTCTACACTTACTTGATGCGCGGGAGCTGTTCCCACTGGTGGTAGGGCGGCGGCGAGGAGAGCTGCCACTCCAGCGTCGTGGCGCCCTCGCCCCACGGGTTCGGGCCGGCGATCCGCTTCTTCTGGAACGCCTCGAAGACGCCGTAGAGGAAGACCAGAACGCCGACGCCGGCGATGTAGGAGCCGTAGGACGACACCATGTTCCAGCCCGCGAACGCATCCGGGTAGTCGATGTAGCGGCGCGGCATGCCGGCCAGGCCGAGGAAGTGCTGCGGGAAGAAGATCAGGTTCACGCCGATGAACGTCACCCAGAAATGGGTGCGCGCGATGAAGGGCGAGTACATGTAGCCGAACATCTTCGGGAACCAGTAGTACCAGGCCGCGAAGATGGCGAAGACCGCGCCCAGCGACAGCACGTAGTGGAAGTGCGCCACCACGTAGTAGGTGTCGTGCAGCGAGCGGTCGAGGCCGGCATTGGCGAGCTGGACGCCCGTCACGCCGCCGACGGTGAACAGGAAGATGAAGCCGATCGCCCACAGCATCGGCGTGCGCATCGAGATCGACCCGCCCCACATGGTGGCGATCCACGAGAAGATCTTCACGCCCGTCGGCACCGCGATGACCATCGTGGCGAAGACGAAGTAGCGCTGCGTGTCGAGCGACAGGCCGGTGGTGTACATGTGGTGCGCCCACACGACGAAGCCGACGACGCCGATGGCGACCATGGCGTAGGCCATGCCGAGATAGCCGAAGATCGGCTTGCGCGAGAAGGTCGACACGATGTGGCTGACGATGCCGAAGCCCGGCAGGATCAGGATGTACACCTCGGGATGGCCGAAGAACCAGAACAGGTGCTGGAACAGGATCGG
>JAPUFC010000020.1 GCA_027492275.1 Mesorhizobium sp.
GTGCCGACGCGCGGGTTCGGCATCAGGCCGCGCGGGCCCAGCACCTTGCCGAGACGGCCGACCAGGCCCATCATGTCCGGCGTGGCGATGCAGCGGTCGAACTCGATCGTGCCGCTCTGGACCGTCTGCACCAGCTCCTCCGCGCCGACGATGTCGGCGCCGGCGGCCTTCGCCTCGTCGGCCTTGGCACCCTTGGCGAACACCGCGACCCGAACCGTCCGGCCCGTGCCGTTCGGCAGGTTGACGACGCCGCGGACCATCTGGTCGGCGTGGCGGGGATCGACGCCGAGGTTCATCGCCACCTCGATCGTCTCGTCGAACTTCACCTTGGAGCGGTCCTTGAGAAGCTGGATCGCTTCAGCCAGGCCGTAGGCCTTGTTGGGATCGATGCCCTCGCGGGACTTGGATACGCGCTTTGCAACCTTCGCCATCGTCTCAGCCCACCACTTCCAGGCCCATCGAACGGGCGGAACCCTCGACCATGCGCATCGCCGCCTCGACGTCGTTGGCGTTGAGGTCCTTCATCTTGGTCGTGGCGATCTCGCGCACCTTGTCGCGCGTGACCGTGCCGACCTTCGTCTTGCCGGGCTCCTTCGAGCCGGACTTCAGGTTCGCCGCCTTCTTCAGGAAGTAGCTTACCGGAGGCGTCTTCATGACGAATGTGAACGACTTGTCCTGGTAGTAGGTGATGACGACCGGCGTCGGCTGCCCCTTCTCCAGATCCTGGGTCTGCGCGTTGAACGCCTTGCAGAACTCCATGATGTTGATGCCGCGCTGACCAAGCGCCGGGCCGATCGGGGGCGACGGAGTCGCAGAACCCGCGGCAACCTGGAGCTTGAGCTGGCCCGCAATCTTCTTAGCCATCTCTTTTCCTGCCTGTTCTCATGCCGGCTTCCCTGCGAAGCCGGCGGTTGCAGTCCGGTGGTCCGGTTGCGGCGGCCGGCTAAGCCGCCCTCGCCTCCCACCCGCTCCGCCGCGAGCCGTCGGCCCGCGACCGCCGCGCCCGCGAGGGCGCGGCCTACCGGTCAGCCCTTCTCGACCTGACCGAATTCCAGATCGACCGGCACGGCGCGCCCGAAGATCGACACCTCCACCTTGAGTCGCGCGCGGTCCTCGTCGACCTCCTGCACGGTGCCGTTGAAGGACGCGAACGGCCCGTCCGACACCCGCACCGACTCGCCGATCTCGAAAGTGACCGACGGCTTCGGCCGCTCCACGCCCTCCTGCACCTGATGCAGGATGCGCTCGGCCTCCTTGTCGGTGATGTGCATCGGCTTGGCCGTGTGCTTGTCCTCGCCAAGGAAGCCGGTGACGCGCGGCGTGTTCTTGACCAGGCTGATGACCGGGTCGGTGAGCTCGGCCTTGAGCAGCACGTAGCCGGGGAAGAACTTGCGCTCCGCGTCGACCTTCTTGCCGCGGCGCACCTCGACGACCTTCTCGGTCGGCACGACGATCTGCTCGATCTTGTCGCTCAATCCCTTCTGCCGCGCCTTGGATTCGATATCCTCGGCGACCTTCTTCTCGAAATTCGAGTAGGCGTGGACGATGTACCACCGGGCGGTCATTTCAAGCAGCCTCCTCTTCGTCCGCTCAGCGGCCAATGCCCAGGACGAGCTCGACGCCGTAGGCCATGACCTGGTCGGCGACGAAGAAGAAGATCATCGCCAGGACCGCGAACGCCAGCACCATCATCGTGGATATCATCGTTTCGCGCCGCGAAGGCCAGGTGACCTTGGCGGTCTCCGCCCTTACCTGCTGGAGAAAGGTAAAGGGGTTAGTCGTCTTTGACGCCATCAGGTGCTCTGCTTTCTCAAGACCGCGGAAACCGCGGCAGTCCGCCCCGGAGACCGGGACCTTGCGCCCGCCACGACCCGATAGGAAGCCATCGTATCGCGTTAACGCAATTTAGACGCGCAAAGCTGGCCTGCCAGCTCCACGCGCCGCGTGTCTGTCGTCACTACATAAAGTCGATTCCCATCGTACGCAAGTGCGAAGAGAGGCCTTTATGACTGTCCAGGCGCCACGCGCGGAACCATCCAGTCGTTCCCCGGCGGCTATGGCTTTCGATGCGCTTCTAGCAGATGCAGGCCCGGCACGACAAGCCCGGCGGGATTCTTGGCAGGGGCAACAGGGCTCGAACCTGTGACCTGCGGTTTTGGAGACCGCCGCTCTACCAACTGAGCTATACCCCTAGCGCGCCGCTCTCTTTTCACAAAGCGCGGCGGAACTCAAGCTTCGTTTTGATGCCGCCGGCCACGCCGGAACAGCAGCGTCGCCGCCGTTACGCATATCGCCAGTTCGACCAGGAAGGTCCAATGCGTGACGAAGCTGAGGCGCCAGTCGGAGAAGGTTGCCGGCACGGGAAAAAGCTCGATCCTTTGGTCGCTGAACGGCATCAGCCACCACATCGGCGCGGCGACCGAGTCGAGAATCATGTGGAGCATGACCGACAGGGAAGCCGCCACAACTGCCGGCCTCAAGGATGGCCGCAGCGATGAGGCCGTCACCGCGACAGTACTCACGACCAACCAGAACAGCGGCCAATGCGTGAAGAACTTGTGGTGGTGGGTTCTTCCTCCGTCCACGAAGTAGAAATAGGCCATGTCGAAATCCGGAACCACGCTGCCAACCAGCGCAGCCGCCATCAGTCCCCGTGCGCCAGGCGCGGCCCGCTCCATCAGCCGGCCGACGAGATAGCCTGCAGGCAGATGCGCGATGAGCATGGTGATGAGGTTCCCGCTGGCGAGAAGTCGACGTCCGGCAGGCTCGAAAACAAAAAAGGCGGCCCGAAGGCCGCCTTTCGAATCCGCCGAAAAAGTCCGGCTTACTCTTTGATGCTCGCGACGACGCCGGCGCCGACGGTGCGGCCGCCCTCGCGGATGGCGAAGCGCAGCTTCTCCTCCATGGCGATCGGCACGA
>JAPUFC010000021.1 GCA_027492275.1 Mesorhizobium sp.
CGGTGCGCCTCGTCGCCGCCCCGGCGCCGGCCGCGCCGCGCGAGACAGTGGCCGGCCCGCTGCCCGGCACGCTCGGCCGGCCGGCCTTTTCCATCGCCATCGCCAAGAGCCGGCAGATGCCGGCGCACGCCTTCACCCTGGAGTGGGACCGTCATGAGCTTCGTTTCCGAGAGTCTGTTTCCCGCGGCGACACCCGCGCGAAGGATCCTGGCGGTGTGGCTTCCCAACCTCGCCGCCCAGCGGGTGCTGCGGCAGCGGCTGGGGTTCTGCTGGCCTTCGGTGGATCGCCCGGCCTCGCAGCCGCCGCTGGTGGTGAGCCGGCCGGAGGACAACGCGCTGCGCATCGCCGCGCTCGACCCGCGCGCTGAGCGCCTCGGGCTGAAGCTCGGCATGGGCCTCGCGGACGCCCGCGCGATGCATCCCGGCATCGACGTCGTGGAGGCCGATCCCGTCGCCGACCGGCGGCTCATGGAAGGCGTCGCCGACTGGTGCGACCGCTACACGCCCCTGGTGGCGCTGGAGGGCGAGGACGGGCTGTTCCTCGACATTTCCGGCTCCGCCCATCTTTTCGGCGGCGAGAAGCGGCTGCTGGCCGACATGCTTTCGCGCCTCTTCCAGCAGGGGCTCCAGGCGCGCGCCGGCCTCGCCTCGACTCCGGGCGCGGCGTGGGCGGCGGCGCGCTTCGCCAGCGGGGCCGTCGTCCCGGCCGGGGAGGAGGCGGAGCTGGTGGCGCCGTTGCCGCTGGCGGCGCTGCGCCTGCCTCAGCCGACCTGCGAGGGGCTGGAGAGCGTCGGCCTGAGGCGGGTCGGCGCCATCATCGGCGCGCCGCGCGGGCCGCTGGCGCGCCGTTTCGGGCGGTCGCTCCTGCTGCGTCTCGATCAGGCGCTGGGCCATGTCGAGGAGGCGGTGTCGCCGCGCCTGCCGGTGCCGCCTCTGTCGGTCGAACGGCATTTCTTCGAGCCGATCGCCGCGATCGAGGACGTGGAAAGGGTGACGGCGCTGCTCGCGGCCACCCTCAAGGGCGATCTCGAACGCCGCGGCGAGGGCGCGCGCGCTCTCGAGCTGCTGCTCTTCCGGGTGGATGGCGCGCGGCTGAGGATTGGCGCGCGCACGTCGCGGCCGCTGCGCGACCCGCGGCTCCTGCAGAAACTTTTTCGCGAGCGCTTCGCCGCTCTGGACGGACGGTTGGACGCGGGCTGCGGCTTCGACCTGGTGAGGCTGTCGGCCGTGGCGACGGCGCGGCTGGAGGAGACGCAGGGCGATCTCGCGGGCGCCGAAAGCGGATCGGAGGCGCTGTCCGTCTTCGTCGACCGCGTGCGGGCCCGGCTGGGCGAGGCCGCGCTGCTCGGGCCCGTGCTGGCCGAAAGCCACGTGCCGGAGCGCGCGGCGGTCCTGCGGCCTCTCGGCGGCGGCCTGCCGGCTAGCGGGGCGGTTTGCGAGGCGGAAAGACCGGTGCGCCTGTTCGCCGAGCCGGAACCGGTCGAGGTCGCGGCGAGCGAGCTGCCGGAAGGGCCGCCGGCCTCCTTCCGCTGGCGTCACGCCGCCTACCGCGTGGCGCGCGCCGAAGGCCCGGAGCGCATCGGCCCGGAATGGTGGCTGCACGCCATGCCGCAAGTTTCCGGGCAAGACGAAGCGGGGAACGAAAGAAGCGGGGAGGAGCTGGACAGGCTGCGCCGGCTGGCGCTGGCCGCGCAGACCGCCGGCCTGACCCGCGACTATTTCCGCGTCGAGGACGGCGAGGGGCGCCGCTACTGGCTCTATCGCCAGGGCTTTCACGGCATGGCGCGGCCGCCGCGCTGGTTCATGCACGGGCTGTCGGCATGAGCGCGCCGGCCTATGTGGAATTCGGCGTCCAGTCGAATTTCTCCTTCCTGCGCGGCGCCTCCAAGCCGGAGGAACTGGTGGTCGCGGCATGTCTTCATGGCCATGCGGCGATGGGGCTCGCCGACCGCAACACGGTGGCCGGCGTCGTGCGCGCCTGGAGCCAGGCGAAGCGGATCGAAATGCCCGACGGCGAGGCGCGGACGCTTGCCTATCATCCCGGCTGCCGCCTCGCCTTCGCCGACGGCACGCCGGACATGCTCGCCTATCCCCGCGACCGTACCGGCTGGGGGCATCTGTGCCGCATGCTGACGGAGGCGAACTGCCGGGACGATGCCGAAAAGGGATCGCCCATCCTGGAGCGAAAGGACCTGCTGGCGTGGGGAGACCGCATGTCGCTGGCGGTGCTGCCCGATCTCGCCGGCGACGGGCAGGCGCTGCTCGACCTCTTGAGAGGGCTGCGCGACCGCTTCGGCAAGGCGCTGCGCCTCTGTATCGCGCCGCTTCATGGCGGCGGCGACCGCTGGCGGCTCGAACAGGCGGCGGCGCTGGCGCAGGCCGCGCGCCTGCCGCTGATGGCCACGAACGACGTGCTCTATCACGACGAGGCGAGGCGGCCGGTGCAGGACGTGCTGACCGCCATCCGCCTCAAGACGACGGTGGCCAGGGCCGGCCATGCGCTGCGCGCGAACGCGGAGCGGCACCTCAAGGGAGGGGCGGAGATGGCCCGCCTGTTCCGCGGCCATCCGGAAGCGATCGCCGAGACGATGCGGTTTGCCGGCGAACTGGATTTTTCCCTGGATGAGCTCAAGCACAATTATCCCGACGAGAAGACGCGCGACGGGGCCACGGCGCAGCAGGAGCTGGAGAGGCTGACCTGGGAAGGCGCGGCGGTCCGATGGCCCGCCGGGGTGAAACCCGAGGTCAGGAAGAGGCTGGCCGACGAGCTGGCCCTGGTGGAGGAGCTCGGCTACGCAGGCTATTTCCTGACCGTCCACGACATCGTGCGCCATGCCCGCGAGGAGTTGAAAATCCTGTGCCAGGGACGGGGCTCGGCGGCGAATTCGCTGATCTGCTACTGCCTCGGCGTCACCAATATCGGCCCCGAGCGGATGGACACGCTGTTCGAGCGGTTCATGTCCCGGGAGCGCAAGGAGCCGCCCGACATCGACGTCGATTTCGAGCACGACCGGCGGCCGGAGGTGCTCCAGTATGTTTATAAGAAATACAGCGAGAAGCACACGTCGCTGGCCGCAGCCGTCATCAGCTATCGCGGCCGCTCGGCCTTGCGCGAGGTCTCCAAGGCGATGGGCCTGTCGCAGGACGTGCAGGGCGCCCTGTCCGGTTCGCTGTGGGGCTGGTGGTCGACGACGCTCGGCGAAACGGAGGCGAAGGCCGGCGGACTGGCGGCGGCCGACCCGGCGGCGAGCCACGTCATCGCGCTCGCCAACGAGATCATGGAGTTTCCCCGCCATCTCAGCCAGCATGTCGGCGGCTTCGTCATCACCAGGGACCGGCTGGACGAGATCGTGCCGATCATGAAGACGGCCATGCCCGACCGCCTGATGATCGAATGGGACAAGGACGACCTCGACGCGGTCGGCCTGTTCAAGGTCGACATCCTGGCGCTCGGCATGCTGTCCTGCCTGCGGCGCTGCCTGGAGCTGGCGCGCACCCATTACGACGAGCGCGACGACCATGGCCGGCCGCTCGAACTGGCGACGATCAAGGAAGGCGACGCCGACGTCTACGCCATGATCCAGCGCGCCGACACGATCGGCGTGTTCCAGATCGAAAGCCGGGCGCAGATGTCGATGCTGCCCCGCCTGCAGCCGCGCGAGTTCTACGATCTGGTCATCGAGGTGGCGATCGTGCGGCCCGGCCCGATCCAGGGCAACATGGTGCATCCCTACCTTCGAAGGCGTGAGGGCAGCGAGAAAGTCACTTATCCCAAGCCGGAGCTTAAAAGCATACTGGGCAAGACGAAAGGTGTCCCTCTGTTTCAGGAGCAGGCGATGCAAATCGCCATCAAGGCCGCGGGATTCAAGCCGGAAAAAGCCGACAAGCTGCGGCGGGCCATGGCAACCTTCAGACGAACGGGCACGATCGACAAGCTGAAGGACGAATTCATCCAGGGAATGGTCGACAACGGCTATCCGAAAGATTTCGCGGAAAACTGTTTCCGGCAGATCGAAGGCTTCGGCGACTACGGCTTTCCGGAAAGCCATGCCGCGTCCTTTGCCCTGCTGGTCTACACATCGTGCTGGTTCAAGACCTTCTATCCCGACGTGTTCTGCGCGGCGCTGCTCAACTCCCAGCCCATGGGCTTCTACAGGCCGGCGCAGCTCGTGCGCGACGCCGCCGACCACGGCGTGGAGATCCGCGCCGTGGATATCAACGCCTCCCAATGGGACTGCACGCTGGAGCAGGCGGAATTCGATCCGGCCAGGATCATCGCCCGCCACGCCTCGATGCGCGGGGTGATCAAGTCGCGGCATGCGCTGCGGCTCGGCTTCCGGCAGATCAAGGGCCTGTCGGAGGCGGCGATGGTCGAGTTCGCGCAGCGGCGCGGGGCCGGCTACACCTCGGTCCGCGACGTCTGGCTTCGCTCCGGTCTCGACGTCGACGACATCGAACGCCTCGCCGAGGGCGACGCCTTCCGTTCGATCGGCCTGGACCGGCGCGCCGCGCTGTGGGCCGTGCGCGGGCTGGACGGCCGCCGCGCGGTGGAGCGCCTGCCTCTGTTCGAGCGGCCGGCCCAGACGCTCGCCGACAACGAGCCGCAGATGACGCTGCCGCGAATGCCGCTCGGCGAGCATGTCATCCACGATTATCGCGCGCTCGGCCTGTCGCTGAAGGCGCATCCCGTCTCCTTCCTCCGGGAGCGGCTGGAACGCAAGGGCGTCACGCCCAACGTCCTTTTGCCTTCCGTTCCCAACGGAAGCCGCGTCACGGTGGCCGGCCTGATCCTGGTGCGGCAGAGGCCGGGCAAGGGCAACGCCATCTTCCTGACGCTGGAGGATGAGAAATCGGTCGCCAACATCATCGTCTGGTCGCGGGATTTCGAGCGGATGCGGGCGGTCATCATGGGCTCGCGCTTCGTCAGCGTCACCGGCCGCCTGCAATCGGCCAAGGATGTCGTCCACATCGTGGCCGAGCGGATGGAGGACCTCAGCCTCTGGCTGGGCGACCTGTCGGAGGAATCCGGCCAGAAGATCATGGCGTCGATAGACCGGGGCGAACAGCCGCAGCCGCCGTCGCACCCGGGCGCCCGGAGGACCTCCCGCGACGGCGAGCCGAACGGCGGCAGGGCGGAAGCGGTCGCGCGCAGGGTGCGCGGCGTGATGCCCAAGGGGAGGAATTTCCAGTGACGCGGCCGTTCAGGACGGCGAGGGATCCTCGATCGCGCGCGCTTCCGAAGGCAGCATCACCGGAATGCCGTCCCGGATCGGATAGGCGAGGCGCGCGGTGCCGGAAACAAGCTCGTCGCGCCCGGCATCGAGAACGAGACGCCCCTTGGTCAGCGGGCAGACCAGAAGCTCCAGCAGCCTGGGGTCGATCTCCACCCTGCCGTCACGTCCCGCTGTCATTGCAGGCTCCCGGTCTGGTCCTTGTCGCGGGCCAGCGCCATCTCGGTCAGCGCGATGAGCGTTTCGGCGCGCATCCTGAGGTCGGGGGCCTCCAGCAACGCCTGTTTCTCGGCCGCCCCGTAGGGCGCCATCATGGCCAGCGCGTTGACCAGTACGGCATTGTCCGCCCGGCTGACGCTCGCCCAGTCCGCGTCGAGCCCGTTGGCGTCCAGATAGGCCTTGAAGACGCGCAGCAGCGCCGTGCGATCCACAGCGCCGGCGCTCGGGTCCTCGGCGAGATCGGCGATAAAGGGACGCGCGCGGCACTGGCGGAAGGGTGTGCGCACGGACAGTTCGGCATCGAGCCGGAAACGGCATATGCCCTGCAGCGCGATGAGGTAGCGGCCGTCGCCGGTTTCGTTGAGGGAGGTGATGCGGCCCATGCAGCCGACGGGGCTGAGCTCCGGCTCGCCATCCTCGCGCGCAGCCCCGTCAAGGCCAGGCTGGATCATGCCGATGACGCGGTCGCGCGCCATCGCCTCATCGATCATCTGCAAATAGCGCGGCTCGAAGATGTTCAGCGGCATGCGGCCACCCGGCAGCAGCAGCGCGGCGGCCAGCGGAAAGACCGGAATGGTTTCCGGAAGGTCCTCTTCCTTGCGGTAATGGACGTTTCCCGCCTGCACGGCCATGTCTCCTTCATACCCGAGCGCCGCCGGTGGCGGCCGGCTCAGGAAAACAGCAGCGCCGACAGCTTGCGCCGCGCCGACAGCGTCGCTTCGTCGGTCAGGCCCCAGGCCTCGAAGAGCTTGAGCAACTGCGCCCGCGCGCCATCGTCGTTCCAGCTCCGGTCCGCCTTGACGATGGCAAGCAGATTGTCCGCCGCCTCGGCGCGCTTGCCCTGCGCGTTCTGGATCATCGCCAGGTCGAAGCGCGCCTGGTGATCCTTGGGGTTGTCGGCCAGCCGGCGCTGCAATGCGGCGGGATCGCCGAGGCCGGCCGCCTCGGCGGCCAGCGCCATCTTCGAGCGGACCGCCGCAACCGAAGGCGCGTCGCGCTTGTCCTGCGGCACGCGGTCCAGCACGGCCTCGGCATTTTCCGCGTCGCCCGATTCGTAGAGCAGGTCGGCCAGGCCGGCGAGCGCCTCCACATGCTCGGGCATCTCGTCGAGAACGGCCTGGAAGAGATCGGCGGCCTGCGCCAGGTCGCCCGCCTCGCGCGCCTCCCTGGCCGCGGCGAGCGCCTCCTCGACCTCGGCGCCGCCATTCTTGCCGATGACGCGCTGGACGAATTCGCGGATCTGGCTTTCGGGGACGGCTCCCATGAAGCCGTCGACGGGCTTACCGTCCTTGAAGGCGATGACGGCCGGGATCGACTGGATGCCGAGCTGCCCGGCGATCGCCGGATGCTCGTCGATGTTCATCTTGACCAGCCTGACCTTGCCGGCGGCGGCCGCGACGACCTTCTCCAGGGCCGGCTGCAACTGCTTGCAGGGCCCGCACCACGGCGCCCAGAAATCCACCAGGACGGGCTGCCGGCGCGATTCCTGGATGACGTCGGCTGTGAAGCCGGCCGTCGTCGTGTCCTTCACCGGCGGCGCGGCGGGTTGTCCGGCGGCGCCATAGCTGACCGTCGTGTTGTAGGCGTTGCCGCCGGAAAAGCCGTTCGTGTCGCTCATCCCACCTGTTCCATCGCTCGCGTTGCAGGGCTCCGTGCCGGGTCGTTCGGTCAATCGGTCCGGTCCATCGGTATCGCCGCGCCGGCAAGCTGGCAACCACCCACCATGTGGCGATCAGCCCGCCAGATTCAAGACGAGAGGCCGGTGTCCCGTGGCGTCGAGGAAGCGCAGCAGATCGGCGGGCGCGATCGAGGTGGTCGCCTCGTTGGTCAGCGGGTGCACGTTGACCACCGTCTGACGCAGCAGCGCGGCGTCGATGACCGGACGCACCTTTCCCTGCGTGTCGTTGACGAGCCCGAGCAGAGTGACCGCGCCCGGGGTGACCCCGAGCAGTTCCAGCATCGCCTCCGGCCGGCCGAAGGAGACGCGCCCCGTGGCGCCGATCGCGTGATGGATCCGCTTCAGGTCGACCGCCGCGTTCTCCTCGACCGTGATCAGGAAATACTGGCCGCCCTTGTCCCTGAGGAAGAGGTTCTTGGTGTGCCCTCCGGGGATTTCGCCGCGCAGCGCCTGCGATTCGGCCACCGTGTGGAGGGGCGGGTGCCTGACCGTCGAAGCGCGGATGCCCATTGTGGACAGCATGGACAGGATCTCGTCCGGGGTCTTGGGCATGGGCGCTCTGGCTGGTGGATCTGGGTTTCTTCTATGAACAGCAAACCGGCCATGCAAGGCCGCGAAGTCCCTTTCCCGATGGCGGGCCGGATGCCTGCGAAATGCCTTCAGGCTTCGGGTCGGCCGCGGTGAAGAGGGGGCGCGCCGGGGCCGCAACGGCAAGGCGCCTCGGACATCGCGATTCTGCAGCGCGGTGCGACTTCCCTGTTGCAATCGCTTTGCTCTTCCGCCATATAGGCCCGGCTTGCAGCCAAGAGCTGCCGGAGCGGGTGTAGCTCAGGGGTAGAGCACAACCTTGCCAAGGTTGGGGTCGAGCGTTCGAATCGCTTCACCCGCTCCAGTTTATCTGATAAAATCAATGCATGACCGGGCCGACCTTAGATTGGTCGGCTGCTCTTTTGCGTTTGGTCATATTCGCATCGCGCTTGATGATGTCGTGCTGACCGCATGAGGTCGGTGACCGCCATTTGGCCCGGGGCACCCAACCGATCAGCGCATCGAATCTGATTTGCACGCGCTGAGAAATCGCGATCCAACCAAAATGAAAACCGCTCCAGCCGCAGTTCATAGTTTCCGGTGGCCTCAATTCGTGTACGCCGTCACGACCTAAATGCGGCTGCGATCCTATCCAACGGTGCCAGTGCCCCCCTTGTCCTGACGACGCAGGCTGCAACCAGATGACCGCGCGCCACGGCGTGGGTTACCGAGGAGCCTGAAAGCCGGGCAGCCAAATAGGCTCCATTGAAAGCATCGCCAGCGCCCGTCGTATCCAGCGGCTCGACAGGATAGGCCGGAACGTATCTGGGCTCTTGTCCGTCGATTGCTGCAAAAGCCCCTTTCGGACCGTGCTTTATGACAAGCTCGCCGATGCCGGAGTTGCGCAACCGCCTCAAAGTTGTCTCGGGATCCACGTCATCAAATAAAAGTTGCTCATCGTCATAGGTGGGTAAGGCGATATCCACCAACGGCATCATCGCACCCATCACCTCGCGCGCTTCCGTGATGCTGTGCCAGAGTTTTGGACGAAAGTTCGTGTCGAAGGCGATCCGCGTCCCAGCCTTCCTGGCGGTGGCTAGCGCCTGAAACAGATTTTCGCGCGGCCCGGGCGACAGAATCGCAAGGGTGATTCCGCTCAAGTAGATCAGTGTCCGACCGGTCAGACTGGTGGACAACGCCGCCGGATCGTCGGCCAGTCGGCGGGCGGCCGCATCGCTGCGCCAATAGGCGAATGAACGCTCGCCGTCCACAAGCTGGATCAGGTAGATGCCCGGATGGGCGCCTTTAACCGTCGGGCTGGCGGCGATACCAATGCCATTGCGCCGAAAGAAGGAAACCTGCTCGGCAGAATAGATGTCGTCACCGCAAGCGGTTACGTAGTCCATAGCGGTCGAAGGCTCTAGAATCGCACGCATCGTCCATAGCGTGTTGAACGTATCCCCCGAATAAGCTGCCCGCCAACTGTCGGAGCTGGTCTTCGAGAACTCCATCATGCATTCGCCGATGGCCGCTACCCCAGACAAGGGCGTCGGACCCTCAAGATTCCCGTCTGCGTCTTGCATGAGAAATACCGCTGATGACCCCGCGAAGCTCGGCCAGTCCCTTGAGCCGGCCTATGGCCGGGTATCCCGGATGCGTGGCCTTGCCGATATCGTCGAGAAGCTCCTGTCCGTGGTCGGGCCTGAACGGAATGCGCCAGTCGGTTCTGCCGGCGCGCTGCCGGACTTCCTGTTCACCCAGCAAGGTTTCTACGATGTCGGGCATATCGACATCGCCTTCCAGGGTGGGCGCTTCGTTGAAGGAGCCGTTCGGCTCTTTCTTCACATTCCGCAAATGCGCGAAATGGATATGTCCGGCGAAGCGCCGGGCGATGGCTGACAGGTCGTTTTGCCGCCCCGCGCCGAGAGAACCCGTGCACAGAGTGATGCCGTTGGACGGCGACGGGCAAGAGGTAACGGCATGGTCGAGGCTTTCCGCGTCGACGATCGCGCGCGTCAGTCCGAACAGTGGCCTGGGGGGATCGTCTGGATGGATCGCCAGCCTTGCGCCCACTTCCTCGGCCGTGGGAACGACTTCCTTCAAGAACCGCCTCAAATTCGCGAGCAGGCCGTTTCGTCCGAGGCCAGAGAAAACCTTTAAAATATCGCTGAACTCATCGATTTCGTAACGCTTGAACGCTCCGGGCAAGCCCACCATGATCGATCGGAACAATTCCGAACGCTGCTGGAGCGTCGACGCATCGATCCATCGCCTTGCATCGTCCACGACGCCGCTGCCGTAGTCGTCCTCCGCTCCCCTCCGCTTCAGGATGAAGCAGTCGAAAGCCGCGCACTTCACCACGTCGAAACGCAATGTACGCGCGCCGCCCGGCAGCGGCACCGACAGGTCGGTGCGGGTCCAGTCGATCACCGGCATGAAGTTGTAGCAGATGGTGGTGATGCCGCAGGCCGCCAGATTGCGCAGCGACTGGCGGTAATTGCCGAAGTCCGCTTCAAGGTCGCCTTCACCGAGCTTGATGGCGTCGCTGACGGGCAGGCTCTCGACGACGCTCCAGCTCAGCGCGCCGCGACTGTCATCGGCGATCTGCTTCTGACGTTTGCGGATCTCGTCCACGGTCCAAACTTCGCCGTAAGGGATGTGATGAAGCGAGGTGACGACGCCCGTTGCGCCGGTCTGGCATATGTCGCTGATCTTCACGACATCGTCGGGTCCGAACCAGCGCCAGGTTTGCTCCATCATCGATAGTCCTTCATGTCCATTGCGATCCCCGGATGCCGTTGGCCGGACATGCCGTTCGCGGCCCTGCGCGCCGCGGCCTGCCCGCCCTCGCTCGTCAACGAGACATAGGCTGCTGTCACGGCGTCGACAAAGCGCCGGTCGGCCGGAAGCTTTTCGCCGAATATTTCCTTGAAGGCCAATGCCGCATGGATCTTGCCTGCAACATCGCCGGCGGCCGTGATCGCTGCGCGCAAGTTCGACGCGAGCGAGTCGCGGACATCGATGGCGCGGCCATGCAAATCGGTTCCCCCGACATAGACGATCCAGCTCGCCACAACGACCGCCACGCAGGGGACCGGCAGATCCTTCATCAGCCTTTCTTCAGCGGGCGCGAGCAGACGCTGGGGGAGTTTCTGCGACCCGTCGGAAGCGATCTGCCATGTGCGATGTCGGATGCCGGGATTGGCGAAACGCTGCTCGACCTGCGTGACATAGGCCTGCACGTCGAAGCCCGGCGGCGGCTCCAGAGTCGGGGCGGTCTCGGCCCATAGAGCGCGAACAAAATTTCGGAGATCGGTGTCCGCCAAGGCTTCCGATACCGTCTCGTAGCCGGCCAGATAACCGGGATAGGCGAGAGCGCTGTGCGCGCCGTTCAGCAGGCGCAGCTTCATCGTTTCATAGGGCGTGACATCGGAGACCAACTCGGCGCCGACGTCTTCCCATGCGGGGCGATCATGGCGGACGAAGCAATCTTCGATCACCCATTGGCGGAACGGCTCATGAATGACGGGGGCCCGATCGCACAGGCCGGTTGCGGCCGTGACCGCCTCCACGTCGGCGGTGGTCGTCGCCGGCACGATCCTGTCCACCAGGGTGGACGGAAACGCACCATTCGCTTCAACCCACTTCGCCGTGCTTTCGTCGCTCAGGGCCAGAAAGTCGGTGACGCATGTTTTCAGCAGCCGGCCATTCGCCGGCAGGTTGTCGCACGACATGATCGTGAAAGGAGCAAGACCGGCCATGCGCCTTCGACGAAGCGCGGCTGCCAGAAAGCCGACCGCGGTTCTGGGTTTGTCTGGATTGGAACGATCGTTCACGATGTCCGGGTGATGCTCGTCCAGCCTTCCAGTGCCACGATCCAGGCAATATCCCTTTTCGGTGACTGTCAGCGTCACGATATCCGTCGCAGGATCGCCGAGGCGCGACACGAGCGCTCCGGGATTCTCCGGCGCGAAATGAACGCCCAGCAGAGAACGGACGATTCGGAAGCGGTCGGAGACGCCTGAGCGTTCGACCGCTAAATAGAGATTGTCCTGCGGGGCCAGCCGGTCGCGTAGATCGGACCGCTGCAGGCTCGCGCCGACAATCCCCCAGTCGCCGCCCTTCTGGTCGAGCACATCTTCGCCATATAGGGCGACATGTGCCCGGTAGAATGCCCCCAGACCAAGATGCACGATCCGCGGGCGCAAACGTTTCCGAGACCACGACGATACATGAACGGTCCCGGAACCGGCGCAGGCTTCAGACAAGGGGCGGGGCGGTGATGCTGGCATGCAGTTCAGCCGACAGGGCCGCCGGTTCGCCGCGTCTCCAGATGGTTGAGCTGGGCAAGCACGTCGGAGATGGACGGAACGAAGCCGTCGCTTTGCCCATTCAGCGTCGCCAGGGTAAAAGCCTGCAGGACGGCGGGTCCGAACAGGCTGACCATGCCGGCATCACTGGCCATGCCGACGAAATAGCTCATGTCCTTCCGGGCGTTGCCGATGGAGAATTTCAGCCGGCTCGCATCGCCGTCCATGGCCGACTTCGCCATGATCTGGAAGATCGCGCTGTTGTTGCCGCCGGCCGAGATCACCTCGTAGAGCGCTGACAGATCGACATTGGTGGCGCGGGCGGCCGTAAGCGCGTCCGCGAAAAGCCCAGCCATTCCCATCGCAATGAAGTTGTTGATCAGCTTCGTCCTGTGCCCGGCGCCTGTCGGTCCGACATGAAAGATGTTCTCCGCGCAGCACAGCAGCACAGGGCGGATGTCCTCCAGCAGGCCGGCCTCGGCGCCAACGATGAGGTTGAGCGTTCCGGCCTCGGCGTTGTCGGGACCGCGTGCAAGGCCGGCATCGACAAGCTGCACGCCGTGCGCGGCGTAGTCCGCCGCGATCTTCAAGGTCGACGTTGGATTGGCCGTCGTGCAGTCGACATGGACCAAGCCCGGTCGCGCGCTCTTCAGAAAGCCGTCGGCTCCGTAGACGATTGCCTCGACATCCGTCGACGCCGGAACGCAGGTGAAGACGATGTCGCAAGTCGCGGCAAGCTCCGAGGGCTTCTTCACCTCCTTCGCACCACGCGACACGAGGTCTTCCACCGGGGCGCGATTCCTGTTGCCGATGATCGAGAGCTGGTGACCCTTCTCGACTAGGTTCTTGGCCATGCCATGACCCATCAGGCCAAGTCCTATGAAGCCGATTTTCCTAGCTTTCATGCTGCACTCCCTGTGATGCGGCGACGCGCGGTATTCGTCCTAGTCGCTCTCGAACATGTCCGGACTGCGTGTCTTGATGCGCAGCAGTGCCTTGCGAACCGATCTCAGATGCTCCTGCATCGCCTGTTCCGCTTTCGCTGGATCGTGGTTCTCGACGGCTTCCACGAGGGCGGCATGTTCGGCGACGTTGCTCTCCTGCGAGTGGTGATCGTCCAGGTCGAGGAATCGAACCCTGTCCACCTGCGGCTTGACCATTTCGATGAAATCCCAGGTCGACGGCCGCTTCGCCGTCGCCGCCAGCAACCGATGGAAATCTTCATCGAGATCGAAGAACGCCTCGGGGTCGTCTATGCGCAGGCTGCGCCGTTGCAGCGCGATGTTGTCGTGCAGGCGGTAGATGTCGTCGAAATCCGCTTTGAGCGCCGCCTCGCGAACAACGGCGCATTCGACCGCCTCGCGAATGAAACGCGCATCCTCGACCGCCTTCGGCGATATCTTGAGAACCTGCGTGCCCCGCTGGGGGAACACGCGGATCAGCCCCAGTTCCCGGAGATTGATGATGGCTTCACGGATGGGTTGCCGGCTGATCCCGAGAGTCGAGGCGATATCCTGTTCGGACAGCATCTCGCCAGGTTTGATCCGTGTGGTGACGATTGCCCGACGCAGCGCCCTGGTGAGCTGCCGCGATATGGACTCGCCGCTCGCAAGGTCAAAAGTCAGATATCTGGACACCCGGCCCGAGGTTTCCTGGCCTGCTTCGCTGAGCAGCATGGCTTTCATGGCTGGTTCGACCTTTTGGTGGATGAGGCGACAAATTCTCGTCCTGTTCCTTAACGGAAGACGCCGGGGTTGAGCACCGCGCGTTTCCCTTTTGCGAGCCGGGCAAACCGGAAGGGCGCTGGATCCACCAACGGCGTCTCGCCCATGACGAGTTGCGCCGTCAACTTTCCGCCGCCGGGACCCAGCCCGAACCCATGCCCCGAATAACCGGTGCTCAGGAACAGTCCGGTCAGATCGTCGACAGCGGAGATGACCGGCACCGCATCCGGTGTGGCGTCGATGAGGCCAGCCCAGCTTTCCACCACCTGCATCTTCCTGAAGATCGGGTAGGCCGCCTGAATATTGCGCTTGGCCTGATCCAGATCGTAGGCAAGAGGCTTTGGGTCGAGGGTGCGCACGTGCTCGAACGGGGAGACCTCGTCCATCTTCCATCGACGCGCCCAGCGCCATTCCTGCATGAAGCGCGCGCCCAGGCGCAGCCGCAGGCTCTTTCGCTCGGCGATGGCGCGGGGCAGGAAGTCGAAGAAGTAGCGGAAGCTGTCAGGGACGATCTGGGCTTCGTTAGACTGACCGAAGGCGATGTTGTAGCCGCCGTCCAGGCGCTTGCGCATCCCAAACCCCGGGCCCTTGGCAGACACTTCGGGGCCGCCCTCCAGCGGAGCCGTGCGCATCAAATTGCCCAGGACCTTCAGCTGTGGAAGCCGCACGCCGATCTGGTCGCACATGAGACTCGACCATACGCCGCCCGCCAGGACGACCGAGCTGGCCGCGATCCTTCCCTTCTCGGTGACGATGCCGGAAACGGCCCCGGCGGAGGTCTCTATGCCGCGAACCGCGCAGTTGGTCAGGATCGTCGCCCCGTGGCGTCGCGCGCCGCGCGCGATCGCCGGCGCGGCCATGGACGGTTCGGCGCGGCCGTCGGTCGGCGAATACAATCCCCCCTTCCAATCGCCCGCAAGCCCCGGCGCCACCGACGGCAGTTCTTCAGGGGTGAGCACGCGCGCCTGTAACTGATACCGCCGTGCCTCTTCCTCCCATCCCCGCGCGGTGGCCAATTCGGCGTCCGACTTGCAGAGCGAGAGAATGCCGCATTCGCGGAAACCGGTTTCCTCTCCCGTCAGCTCGTTCATGCCGCGCCAAAGGCGCAGACTCTCGATGCTGAGTGGGAGCTCGCGCGGATCGCGGCTTTGAGTCCTGCACCATCCCCAGTTGCGGCTGGATTGCTCGGCTCCGATCTCGCCCTTCTCGCAAAGCACGACGGAGACGCCTTTTTGCGCGAGAAACAACGCGGCGCTGACCCCGACGATACCGCCGCCGATGATCGCGACGTCAACCTTGCCGGGAATTTCCTTGTCGGGCTCAACCCGCATAACGGCCGGAGCCATCGCACACTCGTTTCATCTGGGCCACTAGTCGACCAATATGTATCCCTTGGTCGACATCGGGTCAATAGCTCTCCCGAAGGCCCATTTCTGATCTGAGTTCCATCGACGAAATCGCACAATTGCAGCCGGTCATCTATGTATTTTACGGGCTGCATAGACCATCGAATCAGAAATTGAACTCTCATCCGCCTTGACAGAGGGCAAAAAACAAAATTAGCTGCCGTCATCATACTAGTCGACCAGTTGTAAGGAATGACGTTATCATCATGACTTCGAGGGCGTTGGCGAGGCAGCCCGATCCGGGCGCTCAGCAGGAGCATGTGCAGGAAATCGATCCCATCGCATTGCAGATCCAGTGGAGCCGGCTCGTCTCCATCATGGAAGAGGTCGACATCGCCCTTGTGCGCACGTCCTTCTCCACGATCGTCGGAGAGAGCCGGGACTTCGCGGTCATCCTTCTCGACGCTCAGGCGCGCTCGATCGCGCAGTCGGAGATGTCGTCGCCAGCCTTCACTTGTTCGCTGCCGGGAATGACGAGGACGCTCCTGAAGGAATTTCCTCCGGAGACGCTGGCGCCGGGCGACGTGCTGATCACCAACGATCCGTGGCTGTGTCACGGTCACTTGCCGGATATCTGTCTGGTGGTGCCGATTTTCGGCCGGAGCGGACCCGTCGCCTATATCGCCATGGCTGCCCATGTCTCCGACATCGGCGGACGCATGGACGAATTCGACTCGCGCGACCTGTATGAGGAAGGGCTGCAAATTCCGCCCGCCAAGCTCTACGAAGGCGGAAAGCGCAACGCGCTGCTCTACAGGATCATAGAAACAAACATTCGCTTCAGCACGGAAGTCATCGGCGACATCGAGGCCATGGTGGGTGCGGCGCGCATCGGCTCGGCGCGCTACGCCGACCTGATCGCGGACTATGGCGAGCCGGCGCTCGCCCTGCTGGCATCCACCATCCTTACACGCTCCGAGGAGGCCATGCGCAGGGCGATCGGCAGGATTCCCGCGGGCCGCTACGGCTGCGACATCACGGTCGACGGGTACAATTCGCCAAATCGAATCGTCACCGGCATCGAGGCGCGCGGCGATAGTCTTCATGTCGATTTCTCCGGCACCGATCCGCAGCGCACGGACGGCGCCGTCAACTGCGTGATGAATGTCACGCATGCCGAGGTGCTGCTGGCTCTGAAAAGCAGCCTGACGACGGAAATTCCGAACAATGAGGGGCTTTTCGCGCCAATCACCTCGTTCGCGCCCGAGGGCTGCATCCTCAACGCGACGCGTCCCGCGCCGGTGAAATCGCGCACGATGACCAGCATCGGAATCACGCAGACCATATTCGGCGCGCTTGCGCAGGTGCTGCCGGAGTCGGTGCAGGCGGGCAGCGCCTCCTTCTTCTCGGTCAAGTGCCGCGGCAGTTATGCTGATGGCGAACGTTTCGGCGTCTACATGCTGCCAGCCGGCGGGCGCGGGGCATCGCTGGGCACCGACGGCGCCGCTGCCACGCCCTTTCCGAGCAATGGCATGATAACCCCGGTGGAAATCTTCGAGAACCGCTCGCCGGTGCTCTTCCTGGAGCGCTCGATGAAGACCGATTCGGGCGGGGCGGGCGAATTCAGGGGCGGCCTTGCCCAGACGATAAGGCTGACCGTGCTGGGCGACGAGACGGCGCTGGTCACGCTGCGACCGGACAAGGTGAAATATCCCGCCAAGGGACTTCTGGGCGGCGCCGATGGCGCGCCTGGCCGCGTCACGCTCGATGGGCAACCCGTGCCGATCAAGCCGCTCGTGCTGGCGCGAGGCCAGGAACTGCGCCTCGATCTTCCAGGCGGCGCGGGCTTCGGCGATCCGCGCAAGCGCGATCGGAGCCTGGTCAAACAGGACCTCGATCTGGGCCTGATCTCTCCGGAGGTCGCGCGCAACGACTATGGATACGAAGAATGAGCAGCCGTTTTCGCCTGGGATTCGACATCGGCGGCACGTTCACCGACTTCGTCATGATCGACGCGGTCAGCGGCCAGGCGCATCTCAACAAGCGGCTGACTACGCCCGACGATCCGTCTCGCGCGGTGATCGAAGGGTTGGGCGAACTGCTCGGCCGCATCGGTGCATCAGGTGCCGATATCGAGATTCCGGTCCACGCCACGACGCTTATCACCAATGCGCTGATCGAACGGCGGGGTGCCAAAACCGCTCTTCTCACCACTCAGGGCTTCCGGGATATCCTGGAACTGGGTCATGAGGCGCGCTACGACGTGTTCGACCTGCATTTGCCTCGATCGCAGCCGCTCGTTCCGCGCCAACTGCGCTTCGAGGTAACGGAGCGGCTCGACAAAAACGGCGACGTGCTCATCTCGCTCGACGAGGAGGCGGTGCGCCGGATCGGCTGGGAGATGCGGCAGGCGGGGATCGAGGCAGTTGGCGTGGCCTTCCTGCATGCCTATCGCAACGGCGCGCACGAGGAGCGGGCGGCGGCTATCCTGCGCGAGATGCTGCCCGACGCGACAGTCTGCATATCGAGCGCGGTGGCACCGGAAATCCGCGAGTACGAGCGCACGAGCACGACGGTCGCGAACGCCTATGTGCAGCCGATCACCAAGACGTATCTGAACCAGATTTCCGGCCGGCTGGCCGCCATCGCCTGCGCCAGGCAGCTTTTCCTGATGCTGTCGTCAGGGGGGCTGGCTTCTGTCCACACGGCGATCGACTATCCTATCCGGCTGCTGGAGTCGGGGCCTTCCGCCGGGATGCTCGCCGCGCTGCACTACAGCAGGCTCATCGGCATCGAAAGCATGGTGACCTTCGACATGGGAGGCACAACGGCCAAGGTCGGATTGATCAAGGACAGGCAACCGGAAAAATCCAACACGTTCGAGTTCGGTCGCGTCGCCCGCTTCCGCAAAGGAAGCGGCCTGCCGGTCAAAGTGCCGATGATCGAGCTGATCGAGATCGGCGCCGGAGGCGGCAGCATTGCCCGTGTGGACGATCTGGGCTTGCTGAAGGTCGGCCCGCACAGCGCCTCTTCCATTCCCGGCCCGGCTTGCTACGGACGCGGCGGGGAGCAGCCGACCGTCACCGACGCCAATCTTGTCCTGGGTTATCTCAGCCCCGACTATTTCCTGGGCGGCGCCATGCGCCTCGACCCGGAAGCCAGCCGCCGCGCCTTGCAGGAGAAACTTGGAAGGGCTCTCGGATTGTCCGCCGAGGACTGTGCCCGCGGCATCTTCCAGGTCGTCAACGAAAGCATGCTGTCGGCGATGAAGGTGCATATCGCCGAGCGGGGCGAAGATCCCCGCAAGTTCTATCTGTTCGCATTCGGCGGCGCCGGGCCAGCCCACGCCTACGAACTGGCGCGCGCGCTTCACATGAAGGGGGTGATCGTGCCCCCCGGGGCGGGGACGAGTTCGGCCATGGGGCTGGTGACGGCGCCGGTGTCTTGCGATCTGGCGAAATCGTTCGTCACGCGGCTGAACGCTGTCGAGCTTGATGACATCCGGAGCGTGTTCGACGGCATGGCCAAGGAAGGGCTTGCCATGCTGGTCAGCGCCGGCGTCGCGCGCGACGACCCGCAGGTCGCGACCATCCACAGCATGGACCTCCGCTACAAGGGGCAGGGCCATGAAGTGACCGTGAAGGTTCCCGGCGGAGCAATGAGCCGGGCCAGCCTTGATGCCATCGCCGAGGAATTCCATGGCGTGCATCAGCAGAAATACTCCCATGCGCATCGGCATCTGCCTATCGAGCTGGTGACGTGCCGGACGAGCGTGGCGGCTCCCGCACCCGATCTTCCGGCATCGCGGGAGGCGGCTCATTGCGGGCCGGTCGGTCAGGCGATCAAGCAGCACCGCGAAGTCTTCTTCGGCGAGGCGGGCGGCTATCTCAGCACGCCTGTCTACGATCGTTACCGGCTCGGCGCAGGCGCCAGCTTCGCCGGGCCGGCTATCGTCGAGGAACGCGAGTGCACGCTGGTGATCGGTCCGTCCGGCCATGTGCGCATCGACGCGACCGGGACGATCTTCATCGATCTGGCTGTCGCGGAAACTGAAAGGCGGTCAGTCGGGGCGGCAGAGGCCATTGCGTCATGACGGCCGCTTGAAGTGACGAAAAGCAATAACAGAAACGGAGGCGAACACATGACCAACACAGTCAACACAATTCGGAACGCCCGCGTCGGGCTGCTGCTTGGCGCTTTCCTGGCGGCGACAACCATGTTTTCTGCGGCGCCCGCCGCCGCTGCGGACAAGGACACGCTGACCATCGCGCTTGCAGCCAATTTCCAGAGCCTGGATCCGCACAAGACGGGAGTGGTGGGCACGGACCTGTCCGTCGCGAGCCATGTCTATTCGCCGCTGATCATCATGAATCCCGATCTCAAGCTTTCGCCGGCATTGGCGACCAAGTGGGAGACCGTCGAGCCGACCCGGTGGCGTTTCACGCTACGGCCGGACGTCAAGTTTCCCGACGGGAAGCCGGTCGACGCCACGGTCGTGAAGTGGAACATCGAGCGCATTCTGAACCCGGAGACCAAAGCGCCCTGGGCCAATCGCTACAAGCTGATCGAGCGTGTGGAAGTCGTGGACCCCACGACGGTCGACATTTTTACCTCCCAGCCCTTTCCGGCGCTCGCCGCGCAACTCTCGATGTTCCTCATTATGTCGCCGGACTGGACGGCGAGCCACAACCCGGCGGTGGAAGCTTTCGGCAGCGGCCCCTATGAACTGGTCGAGTTCAAGGCTGGAAGCTCGATAAAGCTCAAGGCGAGGGACGACTACTGGGGCGAGAAACCCGACTTCGCCAATGTCGAGTTCCGTGTCATGCCGGAAGCCGCATCGCGCATATCGGGCCTGCTGGCGGGCGAGATCGATGTCATCACCGGTTTCGCCACCACCGAGATCGAGCGTATCAACAAGAGCGGCAAAGCCAATGCCGGCGCCATTCCCAGCAACCGCGTCAACGGTGTCCGTTTCAACACGCTAAAGCCGCCTTTCGCGGGCAATATCGATCTGCGCCTCGCGCTGAACTACGCCGTCGACAAGCAAGGCATCATGGACGGCATCTGGGGTCCGATCACGACGCTCAGCCAGTGCCAGGTGCTGAACGAAGGCTATTTCGGCTTCAACCCCAATCTCAAGCCGATGCCCTACGACCCGGCCAAGGCCAAGGAGCTTCTTGCCAAGGCAGGCTTCGCCAACGGCCTCGATCTCACCTTCGAGGTGCCTCGCGGGCGCTATCTGTCGGGCGAGGACATCTCGCAGGTCGTGGCAGCGCAGCTTGCCGAGGTGGGCGTCAATCTCAAGATCGTGGAGATCGAGTTCAGCACCTACATGGAACGGCTGTTCGCCAAGCAACTGCCCGAGCTGTCTTACTTCGGCACGGCCTGGCCGACCTGGGACGCCGACGGTCAGCTGACGGCCTTTCAGCCGGGCGATCCGAGTTCCTACTACGACAACAAGGAGTTCTCCGCTCTGATCGATCAGGCGCGCACCGAAATCGACGTCGAAAAGCGCAAGGAGCTCTACTGGAAGGCCACGGACCTAATGTGCGCCGACCCTTCCGGCATCTTCATGTTCGACCAGCCTCTCACCTATGCGCAATCCAACGACGTGGTCTGGGGCGTGCGCGGTGACGACTGGATGCGCGCCTACGACGTCAAGCGCAAGAACTGATCCGGGACGGCAGCTTGCTCCGCTATCTGCTCATCAGGCTGCTCGAAGGAGCCGTCGTCATCTTCGGCGTGGTCACGATCGTTTTCTTCGTGACCCGCCTGCTCGGCGATCCCGTCCTGCTGCTGGTTCCGCAGGGCGCCAGCGCGGCGGATCTGGCGAGCTTCCGTGAGGCGCTCGGACTGGACGGTCCGCTCTACGCCCAGTATTTCCGGTTCATCGCCGACATCTTTTCCGGCAACCTGGGCAACTCGTTCACGCAGCACAAGCCGGCACTTTCGGTCATTCTGGAACGCCTGCCCGCCACTCTGCAGCTCACCGGAGCGTCGATGCTCATCGGCGCGGTCTTCGGCGGGGCTCTCGGCTTCCTGGCTGCGATCTACAGGGACAAATCGATAGCGTCCCTGATCATGCTCCCGGCGTTCTTCGGCCAGGCCGCGCCGAGCTTCTGGCTCGGCCTGATGGCCATCCAGCTGTTCGCCGTGTCGCTCAACTGGTTTCCCACCGGCGGCAGCGGCACCCTTGCGCATCTTGTGTTGCCCGCGCTTACGCTTAGCACCTTCACCGCGGCCGCGGTGGCGCGGCTGCTGCGCTCCAGCCTGGTGGACGTGCTCAACGAGGATTTCATTCTTGCAGCACGATCGAAAGGGCTGGGCGCGCGCATCGTGCTGTTCAGGCACGCCTTCCGCAATGCCGTCATCCCCACCGTCACCATGCTCGGCGTGCTCGCCGGCGAACTTTTGGGCGGCGCTCTCGTGACCGAGATCATCTTCTCCTGGCCTGGCGTCGGTCAGGCCGTGGTCGAGGCGCTTCAGATGAACGATTTTCCGGTCGTGCAAGCCGGCGTGATCGTCTCCGCCACCATCTTCGTGCTGATCAACATAGGCGTCGACTATCTCTACGCCCTTCTCGACCCCCGCATCCGGCTGGCAAGGTAGAGGATCATGACATCGCAAACCGGAAGCATGGGGAAACAGGCGGGCTCGGCGCCGTCACGACCCGCCCGTATCCTTCTGTGGCTGATGCAAAACTGGAGTGGTGCTCTTGGCATCGCGCTGCTGCTCGCCATCGTCGTGTGCGCGCTTCTGGCGCCGTGGATTTCCCCGCACAACCCCACGGTGCCACGACTGACCGCGCGGTTTTCGCCTCCGGATATATCCCTCGTCCAGATGGGAACATATCCTCTGGGCACGGACCAGCTCGGGCGGGACATGCTGAGCCGTATCCTGCATGGCAGCCGCGTGACGCTGGCCGTCAGCCTGTCGGCCGTGCTTTTCGGCGGGGTGGTCGGAGTGATCCTGGGTACAGTCGCGGGCTACTTCGGCGGCATGGCCGATCGCATCATCATGCGGCTGGCCGATTTGCAACTGGCATTTCCGATCATGCTGCTCGCCCTCATGGTGATCGCAGTGCTGGGTCCAAATGTCGTCAACCTGGTCGTCGTCCTTGCGCTCATCGGCTGGACACGGTTCGCCCGCATAGCCAGGGGCGAAATCCTGTCGTTGCGGGAACGCGAGTTCGTTCTGTCGGCGGTCGCCGCCGGCGCTTCGCCCGTGCGGCTCATCAGCAAGCACCTATTGCCCAACATCGCGACGCCGATGCTGGTGGTGGCCACGCTGGAGCTGGCGCGCCTCATCCTGATGGAATCCTCGCTGAGCTTTCTGGGCCTCGGCGTGCAGCCGCCGGATCCGAGCTGGGGTAGAATGCTGGCCGACGGGCGGCAATACCTGCAATCAGCCTGGTGGCTGTCCACTTTTCCGGGGCTTGCGATCATGACCGTCATCCTGTCCGTGAACCTGACAGGCGACTGGCTGCGCGACTTCTACGACCCGAAGCTGAAGGGCGTGCGATGAGCGGGATCGATATGCACAATCGCCCGGTGCTGCTCGACGTCCGGGACCTGACTGTCGTGTTCGACACGCCGGCGGGGGTCGTGCGCGTCGTCAACAGTGTCTCCTACGCGTTGCGCGAGGGCGAAACCCTCGGCATCGTCGGCGAGAGCGGCAGCGGGAAAAGTGTCCATGCGCTTGCGCTTCTGCGGCTGCTGCGATCGCCGCCGGGGCGCATCGCTTCCGGCCAGGTCCTGTTTCGTGGGCAGGATCTGCTGGCGATGCGGCACGCCGACTTGCTCAAGGTTCGCGGCGGGCAGGTCGGCTTCATTTTTCAGGATCCTATGACGTCGCTCAACCCGGTGCTGACCATCGGCCGGCAGATCACGGAGATCATCGAAGCCCACAGCGCCATAGGACACCGGGCGGCGAGCCAGCGTGCGGTCGAACTGCTCGACATGGTCAAGATTCCCAATGCGGCTGCGCGGCTGAAGCAGTATCCGCACGAGTTTTCGGGCGGCATGCGCCAGCGCGTCATGATCGCCACCGCACTTGCCTGCCGGCCAAAACTGCTGATCGCGGATGAACCGACCACGGCGCTCGACGTGACCGTGCAGTCGGAGATTATCCAGCTTGTGAAGGACCTGCAGAAATCCATGGGAATGGCGGTGATCTGGATCACGCACGATCTCGGCGTGGTCGCGGGCATCGTCGACACCGTGCAGGTGATGTATGCAGGTCGCATCGTTGAACGCGGCCCCGTGATGGACGTTTTTTCCGATCCCAGACATGCCTACACGCTTGGCCTGCTTCGCTGCGCCAGCTATGGCGGATCGGACGACGCCGGCCGGCTGACGCCGATCGAAGGCACGCCTCCCAGGATGACGTCGGAGCAAGCGCCCGGAGATCCCTTCGCTCCGCGCAACCCCTATGCGACGGAGCGCTGCTGGCGGGAAATGCCGCCGCTCGTCGCCGCCCGGGATGCCTCGCCCGAACATCTCGTCGCAGCGTGGTACGACCTGCGAAACGTGACGCGGAGCCGGAAGGCACCA
The DNA here is from genome assembly GCA_027492275.1 of Mesorhizobium sp. Lineage (GTDB taxonomy): Bacteria > Pseudomonadota > Alphaproteobacteria > Rhizobiales > Rhizobiaceae > JAPUFC01. Next base: position 23,589 of record JAPUFC010000021.1, read on the forward strand.
TCATGAGCCTTGAAGCCGCTGCAACGCCACTGCTAGCCGTAAAAAACCTTGGCCGGATGTTTCCCTCCGGCGCCCATCGATTTGGCGGCAAGGGCAATCTTTTCAAGGCCGTCGACAATGTCAGCTTCAATATCTCAAGCAACGAGACGCTCGGTCTCGTCGGCGAATCGGGGAGCGGCAAAAGCACCATCGGCCGCGCCGTGCTGATGCTCCCGCCGCCGACGTCGGGGTCAGTCAAATTCGAGGGGACGGAACTTGTCGGCTTGCCGGCCAGCGAACTGCGCCGCACACGGCGCAGGATGCAGGTCGTTTTTCAGGATCCGTTCGCGGCGCTCAATCCGCGCATGAGCATCGGCGCATTCATTTCCGAGCCGCTCGAGATCCACAATGTGGGGGACAACCCAAAGGTGCGCGGCGAAATGGTTGCTGCGCTGCTCGCCAAGGTCGGCCTCGATCCGGCAATGGCGGCTCGCTATCCACACCAGTTTTCCGGCGGACAGAGACAGCGCATAGCCATCGCGCGGGCGATCGCCCTTCGGCCCAGCTTCATCGTCGCCGATGAACCTACATCGGCGCTCGACGTGTCGATCCAGGCCCAGGTCGTCAATCTTTTGCAGGATCTGCAGGCTGAACTAGGCCTTTCCTTTCTGTTCATCTCGCACGATCTTCGGCTGGTCCGTCACGTCAGCCACCGGATCGGCGTGCTGAGACGCGGCAGGCTTGTCGAACTGGCATCGACTGCGCAGTTGTTCAACAATCCACGCCATCCCTATACCCGCCGCCTGATGTCGGCGATCCGTTTCCCCGATCCTGTGTCCGAGCGAAGCCGGATCATTGCCGCGGACATCGAGGCGGGAATGGGCGGCGGACCCTCGGAACTTGTCGAGGCGGAGGCCGGGCATTTTGTTGAAATGCCAGTCTAGGAATTGAAGCAGAGGTTGATTTTGTCTCGCCTAGGCGCATCGCGCCATTCCAGCGGCAGAAATCACCTACGAGGCCCCAAAAACTAGTCGGCGCGGTTGACGCCGCCTGTTACCAGTTTCCGATAGCAGGCGACCAGTTCCTTCTGGGAAAGCCGCCCGCCCTCCTGATACCAGGCGGTGAGGCCGGTCAGCATGGCGAGGATGGCGTAGGCGGTGACCTGGACATCCATCACCGAAAACCACCCCTGCTCGACGCCGTCCTGGAGGATCCGGCGCAAGATCTCCTCATAGCGTTTTCGCCTCGCGACCACTTCCTTGTAGTCGCCGGGCGCGAGGCTGCGCATCTCCATGTTGGCGATGAACACCTCTTTCGGCTTGGCCGAATGATAGCGCACATGGAAGCCCACGAACGCGTCCAGGCATTCCCGCGCGTCGCCGCTCGCGGGCCTTTCTTCATTCCATCTGTCGAGCAGATCGTCGAGGTGCAGCGTGACGATCGTCGCCAGAAGGTCGTTCTTGCTCGGGAAATAGCGGTAGAGCGAGCTGGCCTGGATGCCGGCCCGCTTCGCGATCGCGCGCAGGGTGACCGCCTCGAAGCCCCTTGCCGCGATGAGGTCGATCGCAGCGGCGCGGATCGCGGCCTGCGTCCGCGCTCCGTCCGATCCGGTCGTTCGCGCCATGCCCGTCCACTCCAATGCCGGCCTTCTGCATAGAGGCAGCCGGCTTGACATTCAACACGGAGAAGATAAAAACGGCCGGCCGTTCGATTATCGGGCCGGATATGCAGTATTCCGGCCGTGGCGGCGATGACGGGAAAGCTTGGCCATGGCAGTGCTCGCCGGAAACGTGGACAGTCGCCTTGCATCCTTCGCCTCGAATGCGCAGGCCATGCAGGTTCTGGTCGGCGACCTTCGGTCGCGGCTCGGCCAGGTCGGCGCGGGCGGCAGCGAGGAAGCCCGCGCCAGGCACGTCTCGCGCGGAAAGCTGTTGGTGCGGGACCGCGTCGACCTGCTGCTCGATCCGGGCTCTCCCTTCCTCGAGATCGGCGCGCTTGCGGCGCATGGGCTCTACGGCGATGAGGTGCCGGGGGCCGGCATCGTCACCGGCGTCGGGCGGGTCGCCGGCCGCGAATGCATGATCGTCGCCAACGACGCGACGGTGAAGGGCGGAACCTACTATCCGCTGACGGTGAAGAAGCATCTGCGGGCACAGGACATCGCCATGCAGAACCGGTTGCCCTGCGTCTACATGGTGGATTCGGGCGGCGCGTTCCTGCCGCTGCAGGACGAGCTCTTTCCGGACGAACGCAATTTCGGCCGCATCTTCTACAACCAGTCGCGCATGTCGGCGGCGGGCATCCCGCAGATCGCCATCGTCATGGGCTCGTGCACGGCCGGCGGAGCCTATGTGCCGGCCATGTGCGACGAGAGCATCATCGTGCGCAACCAGGGAACGATCTTCCTCGGCGGCCCGCCGCTGGTGAAGGCGGCGACCGGCGAGGAGGTGAGCGCCGAGGAGCTGGGCGGCGCGGACGTGCACGCCAGGCAGTCCGGCGTCGTCGACCACTACGCCGACAGCGACGCGCATGCGATCGGCATCGCCCGGCGCATCGTGGCCGGCCTGAACGGACCGGAGACGTCGACGCGCGGCCTGATCCACCCGCGCGAACCGCTCTACCCGGCGCACGATCTCTACGGCATCGTTCCCTCCGACGCGCGAAAACCCTTCGACATGCGCGACATCATCGCCCGCATCGTCGACGGGTCCGAGTTCGACGAGTTCAAGGCGCTCTACGGAACGACGCTGGTGTGCGGCTTCGCCCATATCTGGGGCCATCCCGTCGGCATCGTCGCCAACAACGGCATCCTGTTCAGCGAAAGCGCGCTCAAGGGGGCGCATTTCATCGAACTGTGCAGCCAGCGGGAGATTCCCCTGCTGTTCCTGCAGAACATCACCGGCTTCATGGTGGGCAGGAAATACGAAGCCGGCGGCATCGCCAGGGACGGCGCCAAGCTGGTGACCGCCGTGTCGACCACCAACGTGCCCAAATACACCGTCATCGTGGGCGGCAGCTACGGGGCGGGCAATTACGGCATGTGCGGGAGGGCCTATTCGCCGCGCTTCCTTTGGATGTGGCCGAACGCGCGCATCTCGGTGATGGGCGGGGAGCAGGCCGCGACCGTGCTGGCGCTGCTCAGGCGCGAGGCGATCGAGGCCAAGGGCGGCGTGTGGAGCGCGCAGGACGAGGAAGCCTTCCGCGCGCCGATCCGCGAGCAGTACGAACGCCAGGGCCATCCCTACTATTCGAGCGCGCGGCTTTGGGACGACGGCATCATCGATCCCGCCGACACGCGCCGCGTGCTCGGCCTTGCGCTCGGCGCGGGCCGCAACGCGCCGGTCGAGCCGACCCGGTTCGGCCTGTTCAGGATGTGATGGCATGGACCAGTTTCGAATCGACATCGGGAATGGCGTTGCGCGGCTGACGCTGACGCGGCCCGAAAAGCACAACGCCTTCGACGACAGGCTGATCGACGGCCTGACGGCCGCCTTGCGCAAGCTCGAGGCCGACCCGGCCGTCCGGATCCTCGTCCTGGCGGCGGAGGGACCGAGCTTCAGCGCCGGGGCCGAACTCGACTGGATGAAGCGCGCCGCGGCGGCCGGTCAGGCGGAAAACCTCGCGGACGCCCATAAGCTCGCGGGGCTGATGCATACGCTCGACGCGTTTCCCGGAACGACCATCGCCGCCGTGCAGGGGCCGGCCTATGGCGGCGGCGTCGGGCTGGTCGCCTGCTGCGACATCGCCATCGCCTCGACCGCGGCGAGGTTCGCCCTTTCCGAGGTCAAGCTCGGCCTGATCCCGTCGGTGATCGGCCCCTATGTCGTCGCCGCGATCGGTGCCAGACAGGCGCGGCGCTGGTTCCAGACCGCCGAGATCTTCGACGCCGCGACCGCCCGCGCCATCGATCTCGTGCACGAGGTTGTCGAGCCGGGGGCGCTCGAGGCCAAGGTCGGCGAGATCGTCGAAGCTTTGCGCAGGAACGCGCCCTCGGCCTGCGGCGAGGCCAAGCGTCTGGTCGGCGACCTCCTGTACCGGCCCGTGGACGCGGCGCTCACGGACATGACCGCGCTCCGCATCGCGGAGATCAGGGCGAGCGACGAGGCCAGGGAAGGGATCGACGCCTTCCTGACGCGCCGCGCCGCCGCCTGGATTCGGGGAGGCTGACCGATGACCACCTCGGCGCGCCGCCTCGAGCGGCGCTTCACGAAGCTCCTCGTCGCCAATCGCGGCGAGATCGCATGCCGGATCATGCGCACGGCAGGCCGCATGGGCCTGTCCACCGTCGCCGTGTTCTCGGAGGCCGACCGGGAGTCCGAGCACGTTTCGATGGCCGACGAAGCCGTGCTGATCGGCCCGGCGGCGGCGGCCGAAAGCTATCTCCGGATCGACCGCATCATCGACGCCGCACGGCGGACGGGGGCCGAGGCGATCCATCCGGGCTACGGCTTCCTCTCGGAGAACGAGGCGTTCGCCATCGCCTGCCGCGAGGCCGGCATCATCTTCGTCGGGCCCCCGGTCGAGGCGATCCGCGCCATGGCGTCGAAGTCGGCCGCCAAGGCGCTCATGGAGGAGTCGGGCGTTCCGCTGGTGCCGGGCTACCACGGCGCCGACCAGGACGGCGAGACGCTTCGCGCCGAGGCGGAACGGATCGGGTTTCCGGTGCTGATCAAGGCGTCCGCCGGCGGCGGCGGCAAGGGCATGCGCGTCGCCGAGGACCCGGGCGGGTTCGCGGAGGCGGTGGCGGCGGCGAAGCGCGAGGCGAAGGCCGCGTTCGGCGACGACCATGTGCTGGTCGAGAAATTCATCGTCCGCCCGCGCCACATCGAGGTGCAGATCTTCGGCGACACGCATGGCAACGTGGTCTCCCTGTTCGAGCGCGAATGCACGCTGCAGCGCCGCCACCAGAAGGTGGTCGAGGAAGCGCCGTCGCCCTCGCTGACCGAGGACGAGCGGGCGCGCATCTGCGCGGCGGCGCGCGCGGCCGGCGCTGCCGTCGGCTATACGGGCGCGGGAACGGTGGAGTTCGTCACGAACGAGGGCGGCTTTTACTTCATCGAGATGAACACCCGCCTGCAGGTCGAGCATCCGGTGACGGAGGCGATCACGGGCCTCGACCTGGTCGAGTGGCAGTTGCGCGTCGCCTTCGGCGAGACGCTGCCGCTCGAGCAGGACGAGATCAAGCGCCTGGGCCACGCCTTCGAGGTGCGCATCTACGCCGAGGACCCTGAGAGCGGCTTCCTCCCGTCCATCGGCCGGATCGAGAGATGGCGCCAGCCGCCGGCCGGCGACGGGGTCCGGATCGACAGCGGCTTTCGCGAGGGCGATACGATCACCCCGCACTACGATCCCATGCTGGCGAAGCTGATCGTCCATGGCCAGGACAGGCTCCAGGCGCTGGATCGCCTGGAGGGCGCGCTGTCGCGGTTCCAGGTGGCCGGCGTGAAGACCAATGTCGCCTTCCTCAAGGCGCTGGTGGCCCATCCGGATGTCCGCGCGGGACGGATGGACACCGGCTTCATCGAACGGGAGCTTCATGGCCTTCTCGGACAGGAAGAGGCCGGCATCGACGATCGCGACCTGGCGGCGGCGGCGGTCATGGTGGCGGGCGCGGGCGAACCGCCCACGTCGCCGTGGAGCGTGACGGACGGCTGGATGATGGTCGGCCGGCGCAGGCGCCGGCTCCCGCTCGACGGGGTGGAGGCCTTCCTGAGCTACGGACGGGAGGGACTGACGCTGGAGACGCCCCGGGGCGCTTTTCCGTTCCGCGCCGCGCCCCGCCCGGACGGACGCTTCGACGTCTTCCTGGGCGACGACAAGGAGGTGGTGTCGGCCGTGTGGTCGGAGCGCGAGATCGACGTTTCGACCGTCCGGGGCAGCCGCAGGTTCGTGCTTGCCGATCCTTTCGCCGGGGCGGACGCGGCCGCCGCCGGCGGGGGGCATCTGCGCGCGCCCATGCCGGGCTCCGTGCGGCAGATCCTGGCCGCGCCCGGCGACAGGCTGAAGCGCGGCGCGCCGGTGCTGATCATGGAGGCGATGAAGATGGAGCATACGCTGAGCGCTCCCGCCGACGGCACCCTCGTGGCGCTGCGTTGCGCGGAGGGCGATTTCGTCCAGGAAGGGACCGAACTCGTGGAGTTCGAGATCGGCGGGGGGGCTCCATGACGGACGCGGTGCGAATCGTCGAGGTCGGCCCGCGCGATGGACTGCAGAACGAGGCGGTCGCGGTCTCCCCCGCGTCGCGCATCGCCTTCGTGGAGAAGCTGCTTGCCGCCGGGCTGACGACGATCGAGGTCGGCAGCTTCGTCTCGCCGAAATGGGTGCCGCAGATGGCAGGCACGGATGTGGTGCTGAAAAGCCTCGGCGTCCGCGACGGTATCGATTTCCCTGCCCTCGTGCCGAACGAGAAGGGTCTCGAAGCGGCGATCGCCGCCGGGGCCCGCGAGGTGGCGATCTTTGCCGCGGCCTCGGAAGCGTTTTCGCACAAGAACATCAACTGCTCGATCGCCGAATCGATCGAGCGCTTCCGTCCGGTCGCCGACAGGGCGCTGGCCGCCGGCATTCGGGTGCGCGGCTACGTTTCCTGCGTGCTCGGCTGCCCCTATCAGGGCGAGGTGCCGATGGCTGCGGTCGTCGCGGTGACCAGGGTGCTGCACGAACTGGGCTGCTACGAAATCTCCCTCGGCGACACGATCGGCACCGGCACGCCGGTTAAGGCGCGCGACCTCGTGCGGGCGGTCTCCGGCGCCGTGCCGGTGGGCGCCTTGGCCGTTCACTATCACGACACGTACGGCCAGGCGCTGGCCAACCTCTACACGGCCCTCGAGGAAGGGGTGCGGGTCGTGGACGCGGCGGCCGGCGGCCTCGGCGGCTGTCCCTATGCCACGGGCGCGAGCGGAAACGTCGCCACCGAGGCGGTGGTCTACATGCTGGACGGCATGGGGGTTCGCACTGGCGTCGACATGCCGAAACTGCTCGATGCGGTCGCGTTCATCACCGGCGCGCTCGGGCGTGGCCCCCAGTCGAACGTCTACCGCGCGATGCGGGGATAGCCGGCAAACCTGAACCGTTCGCTCCGTCGATCGGCCTGCCGCCGGCGCCACGCGCATCCTTCCGGCTTCTGCGGCGTTGTAGCTGTCTCATCAGGAGACATGCCATGGTCGATGCAGCGCAAATCAGGGAACATGCCGAGGTGGTCGGAGCGGACGGCGTGCACGTCGGGAAGGTCGATCGCGTGGAAGGCGCGCGGATCAAGCTGACCAGGAAGGACAGCGGCGAAGGTTCGCACGAAGGCCATCATCACTATATCCCGATGAGCCTCGTCGCGGGCGTGGACGGCGGAACGGTCTGGCTGTCGGCCAATGCGGACGTCGCGGTCACGTTCGAGGAAGAGGGCGACGGCAAGCCGACGGAATAGCCGGCAGGCTGCCGGCCCGAAGTTCCTCGAAAAGTCCTCAGCCCATCCGCTCCGAGGCGTGGCTTCCGGGGCTGGCGGGGAAGATCACGGTGCGGTTGCCGTTGATGAAGGCGCGGTGGTGGATGTGGGCGTGGATGGCGCGGGCCAGCACCTGGCTCTCCACGTCGCGGCCGAGCGCCACATAGTCGTCGGCCGACTGCGCATGGGTGATGCGCACGATGTCCTGCTCGATGATCGGGCCCTCGTCCAGGTCGGCGGTGACGTAATGCGCCGTCGCGCCGATCAGCTTGACGCCGCGCTGATAGGCCTGCCTGTAGGGGTTGGCGCCCTTGAACGAGGGCAGGAAGGAGTGGTGGATGTTGATGATGCGGCCGGCCATCTTGCGGCACAGCGCGTCCGACAGCACCTGCATGTAGCGCGCCAGCACGATAAGCTCCGCGCCCGTCTGCTCGACCAGCTCCATCAGCTCGGCCTCCGCCTTCGGCTTCCTGTCCTTGGTGACGCGGATCAGGTGGAAGGGGATGTCGTGGTTGACCACCAGCTTCTGGTAGTCGAGGTGGTTGGAGACGATGCCGACGATGTCTATCGGCAGCGCGCCGATCTTCCAGCGGTAGAGCAGGTCGTTGAGGCAATGGCCGAAGCGCGACACCATGAGGATGACCTTCATGCGCCTGCCCGCATCGTGGAACTCGTAGTCCATCGCGAACGGCGCGGCGACCGGGGCGAAGCCCTCCGCGATCTCCTCCAGCCCGACGCCCTCCTCCGAGATCACCGAGACCCGCATGAAGAAGCGGCCGGTGTCGAGGTCGTCGAACTGCGAGGAATCGACGATGTTGCAGCCTCTGGCGGCAAGATAGCCGGAGATCGCGGCCACGATCCCGCGTGTCGATCGGCACGAAACGGTCAGCACGAAATGCAAGGCATGATCTCCGGCTCTGGTACGGGACGGGTTAAGGGCAAAGACGGCTGGCAGGCAAGGGGTGTCCGGCGCTGCCCGGTCAGTCCCATTCGACGTTGAACGCGGTGACGATGCTTTGCACCTGTCCGGGGCTGAGCAGGCGCGGCGACAGGCCGTGAGTCAGCAGGGCGAGCCGGGCCGTCTCCTCCAGCTCCTCGATCGCCGTCACCGCCGCTTCGAGGTCGGCCCCCGCGACCACGGGGCCGTGATTGGCCAGCAGCACGGCGGAGCGGCGGCCGGCCAGCCCGCGAACCGCATCGGCCATGGCGGCGTCGCCCGGCAAGTAGACGGGCAGCAGCTTGACCTTTCCCAGCCGCATGATGCCGTAGGGCGTCAGGGGCGGCAGCACATTGTCGGGATCGACCCCCGGCAGCATCGACAAGGCCACGGAATGGCAGGAGTGCAGGTGCACGACGGCGCCGGCGGTCGAGCGCGTTTCGTAGAAGGCGCCGTGCAGCGGCATCTCCTTGGTGGGCGCGGGGCCGTCGAGATGACGGCCGTCCCGGCCGATCAGGGACAGTCCGGCGGGATCGAGGCGGCCCAGCGAAACGCCTGTAGGCGAAACCAGCAGCGACCCGTCCGGCAGCCGCGCGGACAGGTTTCCCGACGCGCCGGCGGTCAGGCCGCGATCGAACATCGAGCGGCCCAGGGTACAGATCTGCTCGCGCAGGCGCGTCTGCTCGCTCATCGGGATTCCAGCATCGTGGCGGCGCGGGCGAAAAAGTCCGGCGCGCCGAAATTACCCGATTTGAGCGCCAGCACCAGCGGCCGCCCGGCGACGCGCACCATCGGCACGCCGGGATCGATGGCCGGGCCGATCTCGAGGCTGGCCGCTCCCAGCGCCTGGACGATGGCACCGGATGTTTCGCCGCCGGCGCAGACGATACGACGGACGCCACGTTCCGCCGCCTCGGCCGCCATGTCGCCGAAAAAGCGGTCGAGCGCGTCCGCGAGAGGCTCCCTGCCGTACCGGGCCTGCATGGCCTCCACCTCGGCGGGGTCGTCGGAGGAGTAGACCAACGGCAGCGGACCGGCGGCCAGCGCGGCGGCGACCATCGCCTGCGGCGTCGTGCGGTCCTGCATGACGGAATCGATGTCGAGCTTGAAGGCCGGATGGCCGGCCTGGACATGGTGCTTCACCTGCGCGCGCGTCGCCTGCGAGCAGGAGCCCGACAGGATCAGCACGGGCCCGGCCTCGCCGCGCCATGCGCCCGCCCGGTCCGACGTGCCGAGGACGCCCGGAAGGCCCAGCGCCAGGCCGGAGCCGCCGCACAGCAGCGGCAAGCCTTCGCTCGCGCTACCGAGCGCGCGCAGGTCATCGTCGGAGACGGCATCGGCGATGACGAAGGGCCGGCCGGCGTCGCGTTCCGCGCGCAGGGCCGCGACGGCGTCGCGCTTCAGCGCGGCGAGCGGCAGATGCCCGACGCCCCGGCGCGTCTGGTAAGACAGCCAGCGACGGATGTCGGGGTCGGTCATCGGCGTCAGCGGATGGTGCGCCATGCCGCTTTCGGAGATCAGGCGGTCGCCGACGAACAGATGCCCCTGGAAGACCGTCCTGCCGTTGGCGGGGAAGGCGGGGCATATGATCACCGGCGCATCGCTTTTCAACTCCTCGACCAGCGCGTCGAGAACCGGCCCGATATTGCCCTCACGCGTCGAATCGAAGGTCGAGCAGATCTTGAAGAAGAACTGCCGGCATCCCTGGTCGCGTAGCCAGCGTAGCGCGGCCAGCGAGTCCGCGACCGCCCGGTCCTTCGGCGCGGTGCGCGTCTTCAGCGCGACGATGCCGGCGTCCACGCCCTCCTCGGCCGGCCTGTCGGGCACGCCGCAATACTGGATCGTCCGCATCCCGCCCTCGGCCAGGGTGAGGCCGAGGTCGGACGATCCGGTGAAGTCGTCGCCGATGCAGCCGAGGATCATTTGGCTGCGTCAGGAAGCGAGCGCCTGCCGCACCGGATAGGGCAGCAGGTCGAGCGACGCGACATAGCCGTTGTGATCGATGGCATAACCCTTCGCGGCGGCGGCTTTGCGCACCTCCTCGGACCAGACGATCCGCTTCTTGTGGTCGCCGGCCGTCATCAGCATGAACTCGGCCTCACCCTCGCCGGTGTTGACGATGGAGCGCCAGGTGTCGGCCGGGAAGGAATAGAGGTCCTGCGCCTTGACGGTCTGCCTTACCTCATCGGCGCCGGCGTTCTGCACCACTTCGACTTGGCCGGCGAAGACGATCATCACCTGCTTCTCGCGCAGCATGTGGCGGCCGATGCGGCCGCCGGCGGGCAGCTTCCCCCATTCCAGCGACATGCCGTGCGGATAGGTGATCGGCGGGCGCTGGTCGCGGTCCTCGCCGATGCCGTTGCCGACGACGGGCGCAAGCTCGCCGCCATGGCCCGGAAGACGGCTGTCGAGCAGGCTGGAGGCCGAATAGACCCTGTCGCCGCGCGTGACGACCCAGCGGCGCATCTCGTCGGCCGAATAGCGCCGCAGCGACTCGATCTGGGCGCGCGTCACCGGCTCCATCAGGTCGGCGGCGTCGGGCCTGGGCGCGCCCTTCTGCGTGTCCACCATCATGTTGTCGCGGGTGAGGTAGAGGCCGTGCTCCTCCGCCACCTTGAGGATGGTCGGATGCCAGATGATGCCGCCGGTGTCGTCGCCGCCCAGCGCGGTGAAAATCCAGCCCTCGCTGTCGCCGACATTGGTGAAGCCGCGGAAGATCCAGGTCGGGATGCTGACGACGTCGCCGGGATTGCCGATGATCTCGCCGTCCTTGCCGTCGGCGCCCCAGCGGAACAGCCACTTGCCCTTGAAGATCATGAAGACCTCGGCGGTGTAGTGGATGTGCAAATTGTTGGTGATGCCGGCGGGCATGGCGGCGACGCCGAGGCTGAAGCCGTGCGGCTCCGACAGGGCGACCTTCTGGTCCTTCGACTGGGTGACGCCGGGTCCGATCAGGGAATAGTTTTCCTTGAGATGCGAGCCCGGCATCTTGCAGTCGATGAAGGCGACCTTTTCGGCAACCATGTCCTCGCGCCTGACCAGGCGCTTGCGGCTCGCTTCGGGCGTCAGGGTAACGGTGTGGTCGTAGCTCATGGCGTGTCCGTCCATCGTTGTGATCGTTCAGGCAGAGGCGTCGGCGCGGGCGTTGGCGGCGGCGATCTGCGCGATGATCGCGATCTCGTCGTAGATGCGCCATTCGCGCACGATCTTGCCGTTGCGGAATTCGAAATGGCTCGAGCCGAGGATGTTGAGCGGCGCGCCGTTCGTCGGGCCGTAATAGGGCGAGCCGGAATAGGTGCCGCGCAGCAGCCAGATGGTGGCGACGCGCAGGCCCAGATCCTGCGAGGCATGCACGCAGATGTCGCGCACCTCGATCTCGCCGTCGGGAATGATCGACAGCAGCGCCATGGTCTCGAGCTGGTAGGCGTTCATGCCGAGCGCGCGGCGCAGGCGCACCGTCTGGCACACGATGGTGTCGTCGCAGTGGTTCGGCACCTCGTCGAAGAATTTCTGGTTCCAGACCCGATCGAACATCCTCAGGACGCTTTCGCATTCCGGGCGCGCGTGATCGGGGCGCGGCCCCGAAATGCCGCGAGACAGCACGTCCTCGATGCGGCCGGCGAACGGCGTGGCGGTCTTGTCGGCCACCATCGCCTTGCCCAGCACCGGCGAGCGGCGGGCGAGGTCTGCCCCCACCTCGTAGGGGTCTAGGCCGAGATCCCCGAGAACCGCGAACTCGTCGCGGATCACCCATTCCTCGGTGACCAGGCCGTCCTGCACCAGGCAGTGCGCGACGCCGCGGTTGACCCAGTCCTTGCCGGTCGGCGGGCCGTAGGTCCAGTGGCCGAGATGGGTGGCGTTGTTGAAGACGCGATGCGACGAGATGAAGCCGTTGTCGCCACGCTTTTCCCACACCACGTCGTCATGGCCGCCGCCCCGGTTGGGGAACGCCACCATCTTCTGCAGCGAGTTGGAGATGACGTTCCCCATCCCGTAGGTCTCGCCATAGACTGTGTGGACCTTCACGTCCGGCGCGTAGTGCTCGTGGATGTGGCCGAGCCCGCGCTTGATCCAGATCTTGTCCGTCCAGCTCGTGATGTATTCGCGCGGATCGCCATAAGGCGCGTAGGCCGAGGGCTGCAGGCCTGCAAACTGTTGTTCCGGTTTCATCGTCTCTCCACGGCGTTCAACACGGCCATTCCGGCCCGAAATCGGTTATGCATTCGAATGCACAATAGGATAATGTCCGCTCCATGGCAATTCCCTCTCCGCGTCCGGTTCCCGGACGGAAAGGGTCAGTAGCCGCTGGACGGCGGTGCGGATTGCGGAGCGGCGGCCAGTCTCGCCGCCGCCGCTTCCGCCCGCACCGTCCTGCCGAGAAGCGCGGCGTCGTTGCCCGGCGTCACGAAATTGAAGCCCTGCGCGGCGCGCATCGCGGCACCTTCGCCCGACGAACAGAAAATGCCGGCCGCCTTTCCCGCCGATCGGCAGTGGTCGACGACGCGCCGGATCGCATCTACGACCCTGGGATCGTCGGATTCGGCGCGCGGAGCAGCGCCCAGCGCGAGACAAAGATCGTTCGGCCCGACATAGATGCCGTCGATACCCTCGGTGGCGACGATGGCGTCGAGATTGTCGAGCCCATCCTGCGTCTCGATCATGGCCAGCGCCACGATTTCCTCGTCGGCGCGGGCGAAATAGTCAGCGCCGCCGTACAGCAGACCGCGCGCCGGCCCGAACGAGCGGTTGCCGTGCGGCGGATAACGGCAGGCGGCGGCGAAGCGCCGGGCGTCGTCCGGCGTCGAGACCATCGGGCAGATGATGCCGTAGGCGCCGGCGTCGAGCAGCTTGTTGACCAGCGCCAGATCGTTGCGCTCGACGCGCGCGAAGGGAACGGCCGGCGTGGCCGAGATGGCCTGGAACATCGTGACGGCGGTGTCGAAGCCGACCATGCCGTGCTGCATGTCGACGGTGACGGCGTCGAGGCCCTGATGGCCGAGTACCTCGGCGCAGTAGGCTGAAGGGATCGACGCCCAGCCGTTGACGGCGGTCCCGCCCTCTTTCCAGATCTGCCTGACCGGATTTGCGCGCATGTCAGTGGGCCGCCTCTGTTTTGAGAAGATGGCCGGTCAGGAACTCGAACACCGACTGCGCCCAGGTCCCCGGCACGAAGAGCTCGAAGGCCTCCGCCTCGGGGCGCTGGATCAGCACGGCGACGCCGTGGATGGCGGTCTGCACGAACGTGCCCGTGGCGAAGACCTTCTGCGAGAAGTCGATCGCGGCCGCGCGCGCCAGCAGGGCGGCTGCGCCGGGCCCTGCGACGCGCAGCAACAGCCGCGCATGGGTGAGGTCGAGGACGGCGAGACCGTTCGCCGGCCGGAGATTCAAGGGTTCCGGCGACTGGACCAGCAGCCGGTCCGGCGCGATGCGGAAGGCGCGCATGGCACCTGATACGGTTGCCCGGTCGTAGGCCGCCGGAAAGGTCAGGCCGAGCGCGCCGAGCAAAGCGGAGGCGAGCGGTTCGAAATCGCCCCAGCCGGCGATCTGCGTCAGGCGTTGCGCTGAGCCGACCGCAAGCGCGACGGGTTTGCCGTCGCTGGTGGCGCCCTGCCGTCGATGGCCGATCTCAAGCATTCTGCCTGTGTCCTTCCGGGTCGAAGAATTTCGGTGACACGACCTCGGCGGTCACGTCGAGATCGCCGACGAGATCGACGACGCGGACCCTCTCGCCCATCCGCTCCGCGCCATGTCGCAGCAGGGCGAGCGCGATGTTGCAGCCGAGCGCCGGCGACCAGGTGGTGGAGGACACCCATCCCTCGCCATGGCCCGTAGCCGGGTCGTTCCGCCTGAAGAGCAGGGCACCGGCGCGCGCGCCGATAGAGCCGTCGATCTTCAGGCCGACCAGCGTCGGGCGGGACGGATCGGCCAGTACCTCGCGAAGGCGCAGCACGGAGCCGACAAACGGCTTCCTGCGCGAGGCGAGGCCTTCCATGCCGAGGTCGCCCATCGTCGTGCGCCCCTCCATCTCGGCCAGCGCGACATGCCCCTTTTCGATGCGCAGCGCGCCCATCGCCTCGGTCCCGTAGACGCCGAGGTCGAGTGGCCTGCCGGCCTCGACCAGCGCCTCCCAGACCGCCAGGCCGTGGGTGGACGGCACCAGGATCTCGTAGGCCAGTTCGCCCGAATAGCTCGTGCGGTGCAGCCGGCAGGCGATGCCGCCGACCGTCACCTCGCGATGCGCGTTGGCGGGGAAGGCGGCGTTGGAGATGTCGGCCTCGATCAGGCTGGCCAGCAGGGCGCGCGAGTTCGGCCCGGCGACGGCGAAGGCGGCCCAGTAGTCCGTGACCGAGGTGACATGGACGCGCAGGTCGCGCCACGCCGTCTGCAAAAGATGCTCGGCATTGGCGAGCACCGCGGCGGCATTGGCGGTGGTCGTGGAGACGAGATAGTCGCCCTCGCCCAGGCAGGCGACGATGCCGTCGTCGTGAACGAACCCGTCCTCGCGCAGCATCAGGCCGTAGCGCAGGCGGCCGGGCGAGAGATTTCCCATCTTGTTGGTATACAGCCGGTCGAGGAACTCCGCCGCGTCCGGTCCCTGCACGGCGATCTTGCCGAGCGTCGAGACGTCGACGATGCCGACATGCGCGCGCACATGGGCGGCTTCGCGGACATAGGCCTCGCGCAGGCTTTCGCCGGCCTGCGGGTAATATTGCGGCCGCAGCCACAGGCCGGCCTCTGTCATTACCGCGCCGTGGTCATGATGCCAGCCGTGCACGGCGGTGCGGCGGATCGGGCGGAAGTGCAGGCCGAACTCGTGCCCGACCAGCGTGCCGATGCTGACCGGCGTATAGGGCGGCCGAAAGGTCGTGGTGCCGACGGCGGGGAGTTCCATGCCGCGCAGCGCGGCGAGCCGGGCAAGCGCGTTGAGGTTCGAGGTCTTGCCCTGGTCGGCGGCCATGCCCGATGTCGTGTAGCGCTTCAGATGCTCGACGGAGACAAAGCCTTCGCGATGCGCCTGGTCGATGTCGGCCAGCTTCACGTCGTGCTGGAAATCGACGAAGGCCTTGCCGGGCGTCCTGCCGCCGGCATGGGCGATGACGGAGACCGGCGAGAGATTTCGACCCCAGAAGAAGGTCGGCGATTCCGGCACGGCGGCGACATGGGACCCGCCGCCGGCGCTTGCGCCCTGCTCGCGGCAGGCATTGAAGCTCTCCGCCCCGATAAGGCTGCCGGCGCAGGCGATGCCGTCGCGGTCGGCGGGCACGAAGGCGTCCAGCTCGGGTCTGTAGACGGGCTTGCCGAAACGCTGGCTCCACAGATGCAGGACCGGCGCCCAGCCGCCGGACATGGCGATCAGGTCGCAGGCGACGCGCATCGCCGCGCCGGACGGCCGGCCGTCGCCGTTGACGGCAACAATCTGCGCTCCGGTGACGCGCTGGCCACCCTGCGCCTTGAGGACGGCGTGGCCAGGACGCAGATCGATCCCGGCGGCGCGGGCGAGATCGGACAGTTCCTTCGGCACAGACGCCCGGACGTCGCACAGGACGATCCTGGCTCCGGCCCGGGCCAGCGTGACGGCCGCCGCATAGGCGCTGTCGTTGTTGGCCGCGACCACGACGCGCTCGCCGGGCAGCACCGCATAGCGGTTGACATAGGTCGCGGCGGCGGAAGCCAGCATGACGCCCGGCACGTCGTTGCCGGCGAAGACCAGCGGCCGCTCGATCGCACCGGTGGCCAGCACGGCCTGCCTGGCGCGCAGCAGCCAGTAGCGCTGGCGCGGCATCCCGTTCGACGGCGCTGCGAGATGGTCGGTCACCCGCTCGACCATGCCGAAGACATTGCTGTCGTAGGCGCCGAACACCGTCGTGCGGCTCATCAGCCGGACGTTGGGCATCGCGGCCAGCCTGGCCAGCACCTCCTCGCGCCACTGGTCCTGCGCGCCGCCGACAGGCGTCGAGAGGATCGAGCCGCCCAGTTGCGAATCCTGCTCGGCCAGCACCACCTCCCTGCCGGCCTCGGCGGCGGCCAGCGCTGCCGACAGGCCGGCGGGGCCGGAGCCCACCACGAGCAGGTCGCAGAAGGCGTTGACCTTCTCGTAGGCGTCGGGATCGTCCAGCGTCGTCGCCCGGCCCATGCCGGCCGCCCTGCGGATGAAGGCCTCGCAGACCATCCAGAAGCGCGTGCCCCGGAACGGGCCGATGAAGGTCTTGTAGTAGAAGCCCGCGCCCAGGAAGCGCGAGGCCAGCCCGTTCACCGCGCCGACATCGAACCGCAGGCCCGGCCAGGCGTTCTGCGACGTCGCCACCAGCCCGTCGAAGGCCTCGACGACCGTCGCCGGCGTGTTGGGCTCGCGCCGGTCGCCCTCGCGCAGGTGCACCAGCGCGTTCGCTTCCTCGACGCCGGCGGCCATGACGCCGCGCGGCCGATGATACTTGAAGCTGCGCCCGACGAGGCGGATGTCGGCCGCCAGCATGGCCGAGGCCAGCGTATCGCCCGGATGGGCGGCGATGTCCCGGCCGTCGAAGCGCAGCGTCAGGGTGCGGCCGCGGTCGATGCGGCCACCTCGGTCGAGCCGGCGGGCGGTCATGGTTCCATCTCCAGGGGCGCCATCTCCCGCGCGAGCCCGGTTTCGCCCATGGCGTGCGTCAGCGTATCGCGCTCGACCACCAGCCATTGCCGGCAGCCGCCGAGATGATGCCAGTATTCGCGGTGCGGGCCGCGCGGGTTGTCGCGCGTGAAGACATAATCCAGCCAATGCGCGGGTTCGGGATCGTCCATGGCCGGGCGGCGCACGGTCGCGTCGCCGCCATAGGTGAATTCCGTCTCGTCGCGCAAACCGCAGACCGGGCAATGGATTCGCAGCATGATGATCTTCTCAGTGGGCGTTCGGGCGCGGGCCGACGCCCTTTTCATCGATCTGGTAACCGCGCGCGAAGCGGTCGAGGCGGAATTCGGCGTTGTCGGGATGCGGCTCGCCCTTGGCGATGGTCCAGGCGAAGCAGAAGCCGGAGGCGGGCGTGGCCTTGAAGCCGCCGTAGCACCAGCCGCCGTTCAGCCACAGCCCGTCGACCGGCATGCGGTCGATGATCGGCGAACCGTCCATCGACATGTCCATGACGCCCGCCCAGTGGCGCAGCAGCCTGAGCCGCGACAGCGACGGCATCAGCGCCTTGGCGCTGGCCAGCGTGTGCTCGACGATCGGCAGGCCGCCGCGCTGGGCGTAGGAGTTGAAGCCGTCGAGGTCGCCGCCCAGCACCAGCCCGCCCTTGTCGGACTGGCTGATGTAGAAATGCGCCGCGCCGAAGGAGATGACGCTGTCGACCAGCGGCTTCAGCGGCTCGGTCACGAAGGCCTGCAGCACATGCGTCTCGATCGGCAGGCGGATGCCCGCCATGCCGGCGAGATGGCCGGTGTGGCCGGCCACCGCCAGCGCCACCTTGCCGGCGCGGATCGGGCCGCGCGTCGTCTCGACGCCGACGATGCGGCCGTCGTCCCAGAGGTAGCCCGTCACCTCGCATTGCTGGACCAGGTCGACGCCCTGCCGGTCGGCGCCGCGCGCATAGCCCCAGGCGACGGCGTCGTGGCGCGCCGTGCCGGCCCGCGACTGGTAGATCGCGCCGTGGATCGGGAAGCGGGCGTTCGGCGAATAGTCGAGATAGGGCAGGCGCCGCCGCACCTCCTCGCGGTCGAACAGCTCGGCGTCGATGCCGTGGGCGCGCATGATGTTGCCGCGCCTGCGGGCGGCATCCATCTGGCCGGGCGAGTGGCACAGATTGTACTGCCCGCGCTGCGAGATCATGACGTTGTAGTTCAGGTCCTGGCTGAGGTTCTCCCAGAGCCGCATGGAGCGCTCGTAGAACATCGTGTTGCCGGGCATCATGTAGTTCGAGCGCACGATGGTGGTGTTGCGGCCGGTGTTGCCGCCGCCGAGCCAGCCCTTCTCCAGCACCGCGACGTTGCGGACGCCGTGCTCCTTGGCGAGGTAGTAGGCGGTGGCGAGGCCGTGTCCGCCGCCGCCCACGATGACGACGTCGTAGGCCGGCTTCGGCGCCGGGTCGCGCCAGACGCGCTCCCAGCGGGTGTTGCCGGACAGGCCGTTGCGCAGGATGGAGAGCGCGGAATAGCGCGTCATGCGACCGCTCCCGCATGTTGCGGGCGGGCGGCGTAGAGCCGGGAGGCTTTGCTGTGCGAGACGCTCATGGATTCCGCTCGGGGCGAGGATTCATGGCTCCAGATCACATGACCGGCCGGGTGACTTAAACCGCTGAATCACCTCATTAATGAAACTGATATGTCGCTTCATCCGGGATAATGGGCGGCTCCGCCCTTCAAAACGGGCCGGCGTGTCTGCTAGGAGAGCCGGGAACGCGCCATCGGAGACTGCGGACGTGACTGACGACATTCTGCCCCTGGTCGGCGTGATCGGGACCGGCGGCACCATCGCCTCGGTGGGCGCGGGCCCGTTCGACCTGCGCGACTATCCCGACACCGGCCTGAAGCTCGACGCCGGATCGCTTGTCGAGAGAACCGGTCTGGACGGCGTCGTCGTGCGGATCGTCGCGAAGGATTTCCGCAGCATCGACAGCACGGCGATCACGCCGGACGACTGGCATGGCCTGGCCCAGCTTTGCGAAACGATGGCATCCGAGAACCCGGACATGGCGGGTATCGTCGTCGCGCATGGCACGGCCAGCCTGGAAGAGACCGCCTATGCGTTGTCCCTCGTGCACGCCCTGCCGATCCCGGTCGTCGTCACGGGGGCGATGCGGCCTACTAATGGCATTTCCAGCGACGGCCCGGCCAATCTCGCGGCCGCGCTTCGGGTCGCGGCTGCCGGCCGCAACGGCGTTCATGTGGTGATGGACGGTGACATCCATTCGCCGGCGGAGGTCCTCAAGGCCGACACGATGCGGCTCGATGCATTCGTGTCGCGACGGGGCAGGCTTCTTGGAGAAATCGACGGAGCGACCGTGCGCTGGCACCGGCCGACGCCGGCCTTCGGCGGTTTCGCATGGGACCTCCTCGGCCGTCTCCCGCGCGTCGATATCGCGTTTTCCCATGTGGGCGCCGATGGCTGCGCGATCCGCGCATTCGTGCAGGCGGGCGCGCAGGGGATCGTCTCGGCCGGCTTCGGGCCGGGCATGGCGACCCCCGCCGAAACCGAGGCGATGGCGGAAGCGGTCCAATCCGGCGTTGCCGTTGTGCAGGCTTTCCGCGGCGGCGGCGGCCGGGTCGTCGCCACCACGGAGCAGAAGGCGTTCGGCATCGTGGCCTCCGGCGATCTCGCGCCGCAGAAGGCGCGCATCCTGCTGGCGCTGTGCCTCGCCCGCGGCGACGACGCGGACCGCATCCGGGACGCCTTCTACTCCGCCTGAGGCATCTCCGGCTGGTCCGGTTCGACCACCATTGCCTGCAGGCGCTCGGCCAGCCATGGAATCTGCGCGGCGATCTGCGGCAGCGTGTGACGGCGCATCTGGTTGCGCGCCGCCTGCGCTATGCGGGGCGCCAGCCCGGAAATCTCGCCGCGCCGCGTAATCAGGAAAAGTTCGCGCGAGAAGCCCGGCCTCGGCAGGGGCAGCACCTCCAGGCCCGATCGATGCAACCCGCCCTGCAGCAGGCAGAGCGGCGTCGTGATGGCGATGCCCATGCCGCTCGCCACCATCGCCAGCAGCGAATCGGACGTGTCGAACGACAGGGCCTGCGGGTGATCGAGGCTGAGCCGCCGCAGATGCCGCTCGATCTGCATGCCGGTGTGCGAGCGCGCGCTGTAGCGCACGAGCCTGTGCTGGCTTAACAGTTCCGGCAGCGATTTGTTGGCGACCTTCGCCGCCAGTTTCAGCGGCACGACGAGGACGAACGGCTCGCGGAACAGTGGAAACCGCTCGAGATCGTCCATGCCGTCCATCATGTCGGAGGTGACGACCGCGTCGATCGCGTGGCGGGCCAGCGCCTCCGAATGCGCCGGGGCGAGGCCGGAAAAGGCCGAGAGCCGCAGCGTCATCGCGCCTTCCATGAGCTCGCGCACCAGATGCGGCCCGACCGTCGAGGCGAAGGTGTCGATCATGCCGAGCCGCAGGTCGAGCCGCTCCGGCTTGGCGGCGGCGGCGCGGATCTCCTCGATGGTCCGCTCCACGTGATGGGAGAGCTCGCGCATGCGCGCCACCAGCACGCGGCCGGCGTCGGTGGGCACCAGCGGCCGCTTCTCGCGGTAGATCAGCGTCGCGCCGATCTGCTGCTCGGCGCGCTTGGTCGCCTGCGACACCGCCGACTGCGTCAGCTTCAGCCTGTCGCCGGCGGCGCTCATCGAGCCTTCCTCGATAACCGTGGCGGCGATCTCGAGGGTGCGCAGGTCGGGAAGGCCGGTCATGCTGCAGCTCTCCGCCAGGTTCGACCCAGACATTATTAATCCGGCTTATAGAGACTCACTCATATCGCTGATGCAAGGTTTTTCGGCTGGCGCGGCCGTCCGTCCGCGCTAGGGTCGCCGTTCACGATGCCCTTTTCACAGGTTCCGACCATGACCGACCAGCTTTCCGGGATCGATCCGCAGACCTACGCGCCCTATCGCGATCCCCGCGACTACATCCTGTCATGGACGGACGAGATCTGGATCGACCTCGGCCTCGGACGGCTGGGCGAGCACTATTCGACCGACATCAAGGTCCACACCGCCTATGGCGAGACCTACGATTTCGACCACGTGCTGATGAACAGCGTCCAGAAGATGAGCGCCTTCCCGAACGGCGGCGGCGGCAGCGGCGAGGACGTCGTGTGGGAACAGCGCGGCGAGCGCGGCTTCATTTCCTCGCACCGCGTCTTCAAGACGGGAACGCATACCGGTTTCTGGACCTACGGTCCGCCGACGGGCAAGGACTGGGTGTCGCGCACGGTCGCGCATTGCCTGGTGCAGGACGGCAAGGTGGTCGAGGAATGGCTGGTGCGCGACGAGTATGCCGTCCTCCAGTCGCTCGGTCTCGACCCGGAAACCATCGCCTGGGATCTGGCGACGGCCTCGCCGGTGACGGGCGAGACCGTCGATGTCGGCCGCTCGGCGGCCTTTGCCGGCAGCTATCCCGATCCGACCGTCGAAGGGATTTCCGGCAGGCGTCCCGACCGCTACCGGGCGGAATGCGAGATGATCGGCGCGATGTTCGAGGACGTCTGGAACCGCCGCCTGTTCAACCGCGTGCCCGTCTATTGCGACCCGAAGGTTGTGTGTCACTCGGTGCGCATGCGCCGGGCGCAGACCGTGCCGGGCTATCAGCAGCAGGTCATCGACCTGCTCGCCGCCTTCCCGGACGGACGCGTCGAACTGCGCGACCTGGTGGTGAACGAATCGCCCGACCTCGGCCTGCGCATCGCCGCCATCTGGACCATGCATGCGACCTATTCGGGCGTGCCGCTCTACGGCAAGCCGACGCGCATGCCGGTCAAGATCATGGGTGCTTCTCACTTTGAGCTGCGCAACGGCAAGATCCTGCGGGAATGGCGCATCTACGACGAGATCGCGGTGATGACGCAGATCGCCCGCGCCCGCCAGCAACAGGCAGGCGGATGACCGCCGCGCCCGTCGTCGCCATCGGCGGAACGCTGTGCGATGACCGGCTCTGGCGGGACTGCTTCGAGCAACCATCCCCGCTCCTCGTCGTCGCCGGCAAGCTGCCGTCCGGCGCGGTCGCGCGAAGCGACCGCATGGATTCCTACGCGGGCGAACTGCTGGCTGCCTTGCCGCCGCGCTTTTCGCTTATCGGCTTCTCGCTCGGAGGATTGATCGCGCTGGAGCTCGCCGCGCAGGCGCCCGAACGGATCGCGGCGCTCGCGCTGATTTGCGCCGGAGCCGGCCCCGAAACGCCGGAAGGCGCGGTCTCGCGGCGTCAGGGCGAGGCGCGCGCCGCCGCGCTGGGCATGACCCGCCATGTGCGGCAGGACCTTTTGCTACGCTACCATCTGGGTTCGGGCGTTGACGAGGCCGCCGTGGAGCAGATGGCCGAGAGGGTCGGCCTGCCGCTTTACCGTCGACAGAACGATCTCGCCATCAGCCGCGCCGACAGCCGTCCGCGCCTGTCCGGCATGCGCTTTCCGGTGCGGCTGGTGGCCGGCGGCGACGATGCGCTGTGTCCTCCCGCGCGGCATGAGGAGATGGCCCGCTTGATCCCCGAGGCGACCGTGACGGTGGCGGAGGGGTGCGGACACATGGTGCCGCTGGAGCAGCCTGAAAGTGTCAGGACTCTGCTCGACTTCCTCACGATGCGTCCGGACCGTCGGCATTAATCTCGCGAATAGGGGTGCATTCGAATGCTTAATACTCCTGCGGTTTCCTTGACTCATACGGGCGACGAATGGATGCATTCGAATGCCTAAGCTAAATTCATCCGGCCAGCCACGGGGAATGGCCGCGCAAAACGGGAGCAGAGCCTTGCGAATTTCACGACGAGTCTTCCTGGGCAGTTCGGCTGCCGCCTCCATGATCGCCATGACCGGGCGCGGTTTCGCGCAGTCGACCCCCTATGCGCTGAAGCCCGGCAAGCCCTATGCGGGCACCACCGTCAACGTGATGCTGCCGAACGCGGGCCAGTACCGGGCGCAGAAGAAGCGGCTCGCCGAGCTCGAGGAGCTGACGGGCATCACCGCCGTCCACAACTACGTTCCCTATGGCCAGTTGCTCGACAAGATCACCGCCGAGGCGATGGCCGGCAGCGACGCCTACGATCTGGTCACCTATCAGGACACCTGGGGCCCGTCGCTGTCGCCCTACCTGGAGCCGCTGGACGCGATGGTGGCCGCCGACAAGTTCGACATGAGCGACTATCCGCAGGTGTTCGTCGACTGCTCGGCCTACAAGGGCACGCTCTACGGCCTGCCGGTGCGCGGGCAGGCGCAGCTTCTGTTCTACCGCAAGGATCTGTTCGAGCAGGCCGGCGTGCAGCCGCCCAAGACGATGGCGGAGCTGGTCACCGCCGCCAAGGCCGTGCAGGACAAGACGGGCGTGGCCGGCATCGCCATGGACTACGGCAAGGGCAACGGCTTCCAGAACCTGTTCTCGTGGATGAACTTCATGTACGGCCACGAGGCCTCGCTGCTCGACGCGCAGAGCAAGGTCGCCTTCAACGACGAGAAGGGCATCGCCGCCACCACCGAATATCTGGCGCCGCTGCTCACCCACAAGGTCGCCAATCCCGGCTCCATCCAGTTCGTCGAGGGCGACAAGGTCTCCTCCTTCGCCCAGGGCAACAGCGCCATGGTCATGGTGTGGTGGTGGGGGTACTCGACACTGATCGGCCCGCGCTCCACGCTGAAGCCGGAGCAGGTCGGCTTCGTCGCGGTTCCCGGCTTCGACAACGGCACCAAGTCGGCCATCGGCCAGTGCATGCCGTTCGCCATATCCAAGCTGTCGAAGAAGAAGGAGGCGGCCTTCGAGGTCCTCAAGTGGATGGCCAATCCCGACCTGGAGGTCGCCGTCGCGACGGACAAGTCGGACCCGGACACCAACGAGATCATCGTGGTGCACAATTCCAGCCTGCAGAACGCCGAGGTCAACAAGGCCAATAACGGCCTTCAGGCCGTGGGCTACGAGAGCCTGCAGGTGGCGCGCGCCATGCCGATGATGAAGACCTGGCCGCAGGCCGCCTCGGTGCTGGAAGCCACCATCTCCGACCTGGCCGCCAAGGGCGGAGACGTGAAGGCGGCGCTGGACGCGGCCGCCACGCAGGTCCAACGTATCGTCGACCGTTCTCCGGAATAGCTGGGCGTCGCCATGAACGACTCGACACTCAAGTGGGGGCTGCTGGCCCCCGCCTTCCTGATCGCGGCAGTCGTCCTGATCTACCCGATCGCGCAGTCGTTCTGGTATTCGCTGCATGACTGGAACCTGTCGCAGAGCCCGGAACTCGGGCCCTTCGTCGGGTTCGAGAACTATCTGCGCCTGCTCACCGCCGATCCCGAGTTCTGGGAAAGCGCCCGCGTGTCGGCGGTGTTCTCCTTCTTCTCGGTGACGGTGACGATCACCCTGGCGATGGCCCTGGCGGTGCTTCTGCAGGGCGGCAGCCGGCTCGAGGTCGGCGTCCGCTCCATCCTGGTGCTGGCCTTCTCCATGTCACCGGCGCTGGTCGGCATCTCCTGGCGCTTCCTGCTCAGCCCCGAATTCGGCGCCGCCGACGCGCTCATCAAATGGGCCGTCCCCGCCTGGCGCAACGTGCCGATCCTGGCCGACGAGACCACGGCCATGATCGCCCTGGTGCTGGTCGACGCCTGGCACTGGGTGCCCTATTTCATGCTGGTGTTCATCGGCGCCATGGCCTCGCTGCCGCAGGAGACCATCGAGGCCGCGCAGGTCGACGGCGCGCGGCGCGGCCGTATCTTCTTCGGCATCGTGCTGCCGCAACTGAAGTCCGTGCTGGGCATCGCGATCCTGCTCAAGACGATCTTCTCCATCAAGATGCTGGAACAGGTCATCACCATGACCAAGGGAGGTCCCGGCACGTCGACGGCGACCGTGCCGTTCCGGGTCTACGAGACGGCCTTCCGCTGGTACGATTTCGGCTACGCGGCCGCCATGGCCTACTTCCTCGCCTTCGTCATGCTGATCCTCGCCTTCGTCTATTCCCACTTCGTGCTGCGAGAGAAGAGATGAGCGACGCGTCCCCGGCTTCCAACGCCACCAAGGCGAGACGGCGGCATCGCAAGCAGATGCTCGCGTCGACGCTCCGCGTCCTGCTGATCCTGGTGGTGGCCTTCCTGTGGCTCGCCCCGGTGGCCTGGATCGCCGCGACCGCCTTCAAGGCGCCGCGCGACGTGCTGTCGCTGGATATCCTCTTCACGCCGACGCTGCAGAATTTCGTCACCGCCTTCGGGCCGAACTACCAGCTCGGCAACCGCCTGATGAACAGCACCATCGTGACGATAGGCACGCTGCTGATCTGCATTCCCGTGTCGACGGCGGCCGCCTATGCGCTGTCGCGCTTCCGCTTTCCCGGCGGGATGGCATGGCAGCTCGGGCTGCTGGCCACGCAGTTCGTGCCGGCGGTGATGATCATCATCCCGCTCTACGTCGTGCTGCGCTCCGCCGGCATGCTCGACACGCCCGCGTCGCTGATCATCGTCAACCTGTCGGTGCTGATCCCCTACGCGATCTGGATGATCAAGGGCTTCATGGACGCGCTGCCGATGGACATGGAGGAGGCCGCCATGACCGACGGCGCGACGCGCTTCCGCGCGCTGCGCGACGTCGTGGTGCCGGTCGCCATGCCGGGCATCGTCACCGCGACGATCTTCTGCTTCGTGGTGGCGTGGAACGAGTTCTTCTTCGCGCTGATCCTGTCGCGCAACGAGGCGGTGACGCTGCCGGTGTCCCTGATGAGCGCCCGCACGGACCGGGGCGACGCCTGGGAGATCATGGCGGTGATCGGCCTGACGATCATGATCCCGATGATGCTGATTTCCAAGCTGGTCCAGAGGCACTTCCTGAAGGGCCTGGTCTCCGGCGCAGTGAGGTAGGTTATGGCTTCTGTTGATCTTGTCGACATCTGCAAGAAATTCGGCCCCGTCGTCAGCGTCGACAAGCAGTCGCTGAGCGTGAAGGACGGCGAGTTCATGGTTTTCCTCGGCCCCTCGGGCTGCGGCAAGACCACGACGATGCGCATGATCGCCGGCCTGGTCGAACCGACGGAGGGCTCGGTGCTGATCGGCGGCCAGGACGTGACCTACGACCAGCCGCGCGAGCGCGACGTGGCCATGGTGTTCCAGAATTACGGCCTCTATCCGCACATGACGGTGGCCGACAACATCGCCTATCCGCTCAAGGTGCGCGGCGTGGCGAAGGCCGACCGCGACCGGCAGGTGCGCGAGGTAGCGGCGAAGGTGGAGCTCGCGCCGCTGCTCGACCGGCGCCCCAGCGCGCTGTCCGGCGGCCAGCGCCAGCGCGTCGCGCTGGCCCGCGCCATCGTGCGCCGGCCCAAGGTGTTCCTGATGGACGAGCCGCTGTCCAACCTCGACGCGCAGCTTCGGGTCACCATGCGCGCCGAGATCAAGCATCTCCAGAACGAACTGGGCATCACGACCATCTACGTCACGCACGACCAGATCGAGGCGCTCACCCTGGCCGACCGCATCGTCGTCATGAACAAGGGCGTGATCCAGCAGACGGGCACGCCCGAGGAGATCTACAACGCGCCCGCCAACCTGTTCGTCGCGGGTTTCATCGGCTCGCCGGCGATGAATCTCATCAAGGGCTCCCTGCGCGGCGGCACGTTCACCGCGCCCGGCCTTTCCTTGCCGCTGCCGGGCCGTGCGGGCGCCACGCGCGACGACGTGGTGCTCGGCGTGCGGCCGGAAGACATGACGGTCGCCGGGGAGGGGGCCGCCACCATATCCGGCCCGATCTACGCGACGGAAATGACCGGCGACGCGGTGCTGGTCACCATCGCCGTCGGCAGCCAGCGGCTCTGCGCCCGCGGCGACCGGCACTTCCGCGGCAAGATCAACGATGCGGTCGCCCTGTCGCCGAACCTCGACTACGTCCACCTGTTCGACGGAGCGACGGGCGAGCGCATCTAGGCGGGGTCAGCACCTTCCGCCACCAGTCTGGCGGAGTGTCTGTGCATGATTTCCCCCGGCACGAGCAGGCGGCGCGCCGGAGCGTCGGGATCGGCGATCCTGTCCAGGAGAAGCTCGACCGCCCGCGCCGCCATGGCGACGATGGGCTGGCGGACGGTGGTCAGCTCGTAGGCCGGCCGCGCCGCTTCCTCGATATCGTCGAAACCCGTGACGGAGATGTCGTCCGGCACGCTCCATCCGAGATCGAAGCGGCACGCGTCCATGACGCCGAGCGCGAGCTGGTCGTTGGCGCAGAACACGGCATCGGGCTTGCCGCGACCGCGCACGAGCTGCGCGAAGGCGGCCCTGCCGCCCGCATAGGAGAAATCCGGCGTCTGCGCCACGGCCGACGACAGGCCCCGCCGCGCCAGCTCGTCCACGAACGCCGTCACCCGAAGGCTGCTGACGGGCGCATTTTCAGGGCCGGCGATGCAGACGATGTCGTGATGGCCGGCGCGGTGGAACCCGGCCGCGAGGCGGCGCGAGGCGGCGGCATGGTCGAGCGTCACGTAGTCGATCCTCGGAGCCTCGACGGCACGGTTGAAGAAGACGATCGGGAGGCCGTGCGCGGTGAACCTGGCCAAGTCGCCGGGGTCCATCTCCGCGCAGCAGATGAGGCCGTCGAGCGGATACTCCAGCGTCTGCTGCAGGACCGTGCCGATGGTCGAATCGTTCTCGATGGTCTGCAGGATCAGTCCGATGCCCGTGCGGCGCAGCGCATCGCCCAGGGCGTAGATCAGTCCGGGATTGTTGTGCAGCGTGAACTCCGTCGTGATGACGGACACCATATGGGAGCGCTGCGTGATCAGGGATCGTGCGAGCGCGTTGCGCGTGTAGCCGAGCTCGGCCGCGATCCTCAGAACCCGTTCCCGCGTCTCGGCCGAGATCGCCGCGTCGCCCTTGAGACAACGCGACACGGTCGGCTGCGATACGCCGGCCGCCCGGGCGACATCGTAGGAGGTGGCCCGCTTTTTTCTGACGAGATGGTTCTTGAGCAAGATCTGTCCACGGCCGGTTGTGCCGGCCATACGATCTGGCCGGCATCGAGTGCGGACACTAGCAGAAATTCTTGCCTTGGCGGAACTCGGCCGCGGCGCCGCAGGGGTCTCCCTGCGGCACCCACCGGAAATCAGGCGAGGTCGACCTTCGCGACCTCGTCCCGGGCTTCCTTCTTGGGATCGGCGCCGAGCATCATCTTGATGCCGGCGAACAGGCTCGAGGCATCGGCCCAAACCTGCCCCTGGTCGGGATCGAGTCGCAGAAGCGCCAGTTTCGGGTCCGTCTTGCCGCCCTCATACCAGGCCGCGACATGCGCATTCCACAGCCGGTCCACGACCAGCCTGTCCGTGTCGACGCCAAGGTTGCCATGCACGGCCGCGAACAGGTCGTGATCCTTGGATGCGAAGGTCGCCACGGCGCGCGCCGAGCCGTCCACACGGCGGACGAGTTCGTTGTCCTTCGTGGTGAAGAACCAGATCGGCCCGCCTTCGTCACGCTCCAGCAGCGCGGTCATCGGGCGCGTGTGACTCTCGCGCACGCCGTCTATGCCGAGCATCATGGTCATGTCGGACTTGAGCGCTTTCCAGAACTTGGCTTCGAGTTCGGCCGGGTTGGACATGGTGCCTCCTGTTGACTGCACCGCTAAACGTGAGCCCTGTGCATGCGTTCCATCGCGCCAAGGAACCTATCTGGCTCAGAAGTTTTGTTGTCCCATCCAACCGGATGTGGGTTTGCACCATGACGACACCGGACCCACCGCCGGAAGAGGCGAAGGTCAGCCTTGCCCGGTCCATCGCGGCCGAGACGGGCATCACGGAGACACAGGCGCTGATCCTGATCGAGATGCTCGGGACGGACCGCTGGTCGCTGCTGCGCGAGGCCCGCATCCTGCGCAACCTGACCGGCAACGCGCGTTGAGCCGGCAGGCCGTGCAGAAAGCCGCCATCCCGGCGCTCGCTCGTTCAGCGGACGAATTCGTCGATGCGGCGGATGGTGACGCGGCGGTTGCGCCACTCCTCGCGCTGCGTGTCGACCAGCAGGAAATCCTCGCCGTAGCCGACGGTCTCCAGCATCCGCGGCGAAACGCCGAACTCGTTGACGAGCACGCGTTTCAGCGAGGCGGCGCGACGTTCCGAAAGCATCTGGTTGGCCTCGCGCGTGCCGACCGCGTCGGTGTGGCCCTCGATCAGGAAGCGCGCGCCCCGTCGCCGGCGCGAGAGCTGGTCGAACGCATTGGCGATCTCGCGAACCTTGCGGAATTCCGATCGCGGGATTTCCGCCGAGGCGAACTCGAAGTTGATGGCCTGGATGTCGATCGACGGGGCCGAGCGGCGCAGATCGGGGCGACGGCGGAATTCCTGGATGGTGACGCGATCCTCCGGACGCACGCGGCGCCGGGGCGCGGCATCGAGCTGGCGCATGATCTGTCCGGAGGACGGACCGGAGCGGTCTTGAGCAAAGGTGACCGCGGGCGTTGCCACGACGGCGGCCAGTGCTGTCAAAAATACGCGACGATCCATTTCGGGTCTCCATGGCTGCTTTCGATGAGAGAGCCATAGAAGCCCGATCATGAATGTGCCGTGAATGACCGGGGTCGCCGGGGGCGAACGAAAGCGGGGGCTCTCCGTCCTACAGCCCGGCGGCCTTGGTGAGGTTGACCCGGAAGCGGTCGCGGCGGCGCTGGTACTTTCGCGTCATCTCGGCGGAGGCATGGCCGAGCTGCTTCTGGACGTAGCGCTCGTCGACCTCCGCCGAGGAGGCGAGGCCCGCGCGCAGGGAATGGCCGGCAAAAAGCTTTGCCCGGTCGCGCTCGCCGAGATCGCCGCGCACGCCGGCGGCCATGGCGGCGCGCTTGACGAGGCGGGCGACCTCCTGGTCGTTGAGGCGATCGCCGCCGACCGTCTTGCCCTGGCCCTTGACGCGGCGGAACAGGGGGCCGTGCGCGATGCGGGCGAATTTCAGCCAGGTTTCGAGCGCCACGACGGGACAGGTGGCGTCGGAGGAGCCGCGGCCGATCTCGACCTCGCGCCAGCCGGTCTTGCCGCGCAGCGTCACCAGCATGCCCTTGTCGAGGATCTCGATCCAGCCGCGGCCGTCCTCGGTGTGGTCGCGGCCGACGTCGAGGCCGACGATCTCGGACCGGCGCAGGCCGCCGGCGAAGCCGAGCAGCAGCATGGCGCGGTCGCGCAGGCCGCGCAGGCTACCGCGGTCGAGCGTTTCCAGCATGGCGATCAGGTCCTCGGGCAGGATCGCCTCCTTCTGCCGCGGCGGCGCGGCGTGCCGGTTGCGGATGCCGGCCATGACGGTGGCGATGTGGCGGTCCCGGCGGTCGAGGGTAAGGCCGCGCTGCGCATAGTTCCACGACAGCGACGACAGACGCCGCTCGATGGTCGACACGGAGTTCGGCTTCCGGTCGCCGCCGACCGTGCCGGACGCGCAGGCGGTGATGTAGAGGCCGATGGTCTGCGGCGCGGGCGGCATGGCCGACAGGCCCTGGCGGCGGCACCAGCCGGCGAAATGCTTCCAGTCGGACGCATAGGCGCGCCGCGTGTTGGCCGAGCTCGCCGCCTCGACATAGCCGCGCGCGCGGTCGGCGAGCGTTTCGAGATGGCCGGGAAGGCGGGCTTCGCCGCCGGTGGCCGGCGGCGCGGCGTGGCGGGCCTCGCCGGAGGCGTCGTCGTCGACCGGGACGTCCCCCATCGCCATGACGACGTCGACGATGTCGGGCAGGTCGTCCGGCGCGCCCTTGGGGGAACGGCCCGCGGGCTCTCGCCCGACGATGCCGGTTGCCGGCTCCGCATCGCCGCCGGGCGATGCGTCGGGCTGGAGCGAATCATGTTTGGCGTTCATTGCCGGATTCTAGCCGATTTCCCGCGTGGCGAAGTCGGCGAGTTCGCACGCCTCGGCATCCAAGGTGTCCCGGCTGGCGGCCGGATTCGGGCGGGCCGCGCCTTCAGGCCTGGCTGACCGTGTCGCCGAAGGTGGAAAAGAAATCACCCGCGAGCTTCTTGGAGGTCGAGGTGATGAGCCGGCTGCCGAGCTGGGCGATCTTGCCGCCGACATCGGCCTTGGCGGCATATTTCAGGATTGTCGCGTCCGGCCCGTCCTCGACGAGCGTGACGTCGGCGCCGCCCTTGGCGAAGCCGGCGATGCCGCCCTTGCCCTCGCCTTCGATCGTGTAGGAGTGCGGCGGGTTCAGGTTCTTCAGCGTGACGGCGCCGTTGAACGTCGCCTTGATCGGCCCGATCTTCAGAACCACGGTCGCGGCCATCTGGTCGTCGGCGGTTTTCTCGAGGCTCTGGCAGCCCGGGATGCAGGCCTTCAGGACGTCCGGGTCATTGAGCCCGGCCCAGACCTTGTCCAGCGGCGCCGCGATCCGCTCCTCGCCCTCGATGACCAGTGCCATGCCATGCCTCCCGACGTGTCTCGGCCGTTCGTGCCGGCCGCAGGCGGCGGCCCGATCCGCCACGGAATCGATAAAGGAAATGTCGGGCCGCCGGAAGGGGCTTTGGCGCTCGGGGCCGGACGAGCGGGCGGCGCGGCGATACGGAGGAAGGAGCCTGGCCGGCAGACGGGACTTTGTCGCAGGCGGGCTCTGTTTGCGCCGCCGCGGCGCGGTGCTAAAAGCGCGGCAGGAGTGAGGGATGAACCGACGCGCAACGCAAGGGAGCACGATCGTCGCGCTTGTCGCGGCGGTGCTGCTCGTCGCGCAAGCCTTCCTCACCGCCTGGGCCGCCGGGGCGATGCCGCTCGGGCCGCAGCTCGACGTCTTCGGCAATCCGCTGTGCATCAACGGCGCGCATCAGGACGGCGGCGGCCCCGCAACGGATCATCCCGGCCTGCCTGATTGCTGCGCCTTCGGCTGCGGCATGGTTTCGCCGCTGCTGCCGGTGCCGGCCGGCGAAAGCGCAGGCGTGGTTCATTCGCCGGCGTCCTCCGGCGTCCATTTCCCATGGGCAACCGGCTTTCCTCCATCGCCCCCGGCGCATGATCCGGGCAGTCCCCGCGCTCCACCCGTGACGGCGTGATCCGGCCGGCATCCGCTGCCGGTTTCCCGTCCGTCACGATTCACGCCGCCGAAAACGCGCGGCATTTCCTGGAGCGATCAATCATGTCCATTTCCATTCGGTGCGCCGCATCCGGCGCCTGTTCCGTGTCCCGTTTCCATCCGTCAGCCAGGCGTCTCGGCATCGCCGGCGTCACGCTGATGCTGCTCTTCGCGATCTGCCAGCCTTTGTTCGCCCACGGCTTCAAGCTGGGCGACCTCGAGATCGGCCATCCCTGGTCGCGGGCCACGCCGCAGGGGGCCAAGGTCGCGGCCGGCTATCTCACGATCCGCAACGGCGGCGCGGCTGCCGACCGGCTCGTCGCGGCGAGCGGCGAGATCGCCGGCAAGACCGAGATCCACGAGATGTCCGTTGACGACAAGGGCGTCATGACCATGCGCCCGGTCACGGGCGGGGTCGAGATTCCGGCCGGCGGCGAGGCCGCGCTCAAGCCCGGCTCCTTCCACATCATGTTCATGGACCTGAAGCGCGGCGTGAAGGAAGGCGAGCGGTTCAAGGGCACGCTGACCTTCGAGAAGGCGGGCACGGTCGATGTCGAGTTCGCGGTCGAGGCGATGGGCGGCGGCTCGGGCGGACAGGAGGCCGGCGGACACGGCGGCCATGGCGGCTGAACGCAGCCCCCGGGCGGATGCCTCGCGCCATGCGGGGCATCCGCCATCCCGCTGACGGCGGTCGGAATGATGCGCCCGTTCAGTCGGCCCGGATCGTCCGCTTCGGCGGGCGTGGGGCCGCCGGCCTCAATCGGTCGGCTTGGGCAGCGGCATCACCAGCGACAGGGACAGTCCATCGCTCCGCCAGTTGCGGGAAATCTCGCCGTCCAGTCCCCGCAGGACGGCCCGCTCCAGCGCCGTCCCGAAGCCCTGACGCTGCGCCGGCTCGTCCGAGATGCGGACGCCGTGCTCGTCCCAGTTGACCTTGAGGAGGTCGCCCTCGGCCGAGATCTCGATGTCCAGCCGGCCGTCGGGCTTCGACAGGGCGCCGTATTTCGCCGCGTTCGTCGTCAGCTCATGCAGCAGCAGGGCCAGCGACGTCAGGGTCTTTCCCGACAGCGGGACGTCGCCGCCGTCGATCGAGATGTGGGGGGACTGTTGCTGCTCGTGCGGCGCCACGATGGCTTTCATCAGGGCTTTCACGGTCGTCGAGGTCATCCCGGCGGCGCTGCCGACATCCGGCAGGGTCAGGTCGTGCGCGTTGGCCAGCGTCTGAAGACGCGCTTTCAGGTCGGCCGACAATTCCTCGACGGTCCTGGCGTTCCTGGCGCTCAGCGAGATGAGACCGGCGGTCACGGCGAACAGATTCTTGATGCGGTGGTTGATCTCGCGCAGCAGCACGTCCTGCTGGGCGCGCGCATCCTTGTGCAGCGTCAGATCGTGGGTGAGCGTCAGCAGGAACTCGTCCTTGCGGCGTCCGGCTTCCTTCAGCGCCTCGGCCTGCGCCTCCAGCTCGTCACGCTGCGCGGCGATCTGCTGCCGCTGGCGGTACAGCTCGAAGAAGACCCCGGCCTTGCTGCGCAGGATGTCCGGCTCGATGGGCTTGTGCATGAAATCCACCGCGCCGCTTTCGTAGCCGCGAAAACGGCGCTGGCTGTCGGCGCTGCCGGCAGTGACGAAAATGATCGGCACGCGCCGTGTGCGCTCGTTGCCGCGCATCAGCTCGGCCAGTTCGAAGCCGTTGAGGCCGGGCATCTGGACGTCGACCAGGGCCAGCGCGACATCGTGGCTGAGGAGCAGTTCAAGCGCCTCGTCGCCCGACCGCGCCTTCAGGAGGACGAGATCGTCGCGGCGCAGCAGGGCCTCCAGCGAAAGCAGGTTCTCCTCCAGATCGTCGACCAGGAGAAAGTGGACAGGGCTCATGGTCGCACTCGGAGTGTCTTGAGGTGGGCGGCGATCTGATCGAGCGACAGGATTCCAGCGCCGGGCACCGAGGCGATCGCCGCCTCCGGCATGGCCGGCGCGAACGCGCCCCGCGGCTCCTGCACCAGCGCGGCGCCGCCGGCCGCGACGATGGCCTGCAGGCCTTTCGCGCCGTCCTGGTTGGCGCCGGTCAGGACGACGCCGATCAGGGCAGGGCCATACGCATCGGCGGCGCTCTCGAACAGGACGTCGATCGAGGGCCGGGAGAACAGGACCGGTTCGTCGCTCGACAGCGCCAGGCATCTGTCCGTCTCGACCAGCAGATGGTAGTCGGGCGGCGCGAAATAGACCGTGCCGCCGACGATCGGCTCCTTGTCCTCGGCTTCCTTCACCGGGACGCGGCATTTCGCCTCGAACAGCTCCGACAACACGCTGCGCCGGTCGGGCGGCACATGCACGACGATCAGCACGGGCAGCTCGAAGCCTCGCGGCAGGGCGGGCAGGATGGCGGACAGCGCCTCCAGCGCCCCGGCGGACGCACCGATCACGATCGCTTCGGCGGTGACGGGCATCAGTCGGCGCGCCTCTGATAGATCTTCTCCTCGCGCACGAAATCGTCGAACGCGCCGGCATGGCGCGAGAAGCGCAGGCTCTCCTTCGCGCCGAGGCCGAGAAATCCCTTGCGGGGCAACGAGTCCTTGAACAGGCCGATGGCGCGGTCCTGAAGCGTGCGATCGAAATAGATCATGACGTTGCGGCAGGAGATCAGGTTCATCTCACCGAACACCGCGTCGGTGACGAGACTGTGGTCGGAGAAGACGACGTTGCGCCGCAGGGTGCGATCGAACGACGCGCGCCCGTAGGCGGCCTGGTAGTAGTCGGACAGCGACGACCGGCCGCCCGACCTGCGGTGGTTCTCGGTGAAGAGCTGCATGCGATCCAGCGCATAGACGCCGGTTTCGGCGGCATGGAGCGCGTCTTGGTTGATGTCCGTGGCATAGAAGATCGTGCGATCCTCCAGCCCTTCCTCGCGGAACAGGATGACGAAGGAATAGAGTTCCTCGCCCTCGCTGCAGCCGGCGATCCAGACCTTGAGCGAGGGGTAGGTCCGCAGATGCGGCACCACCTTCTCGCGGATGGCGCGGAAATAGTCCGGGTCGCGGAACATCTCGCTGACCTGCACGGTCAGGTAGCGCAGGAGCCGCGGCAGCATGTCCGGCTCGTGCAGGAGACGCTCCTGCACGGCGGAGAAGGTGGCGAAGCCGAGCTGCTGGCGCGCCTGCCGGAGGCGGCGCT
The DNA here is from genome assembly GCA_027492275.1 of Mesorhizobium sp. Taxonomy (GTDB): domain Bacteria; phylum Pseudomonadota; class Alphaproteobacteria; order Rhizobiales; family Rhizobiaceae; genus JAPUFC01. The sequence continues at coordinate 58,746 of JAPUFC010000021.1, forward strand.
TGATCGACGCCATGGAATAGTTGCGGAAATCGTAGTGATAGCGCACGAACAGCGCCTCCAGCAGCAGCCGGATCTCGATGTCCTCCACCTTCTCTTCCGCTGCGATCTCGCTCACTTCGGCATCCACACGCGCACGAGGGACAGGAGCTTCTCGACATCGAGCGGCTTGGCCATGTAGTCGTTGGCGCCGGCGTCGATGCAGCGCTGCTGGTCGTCCGGCATCGCCTTCGCCGTCAGCGCGATGATCGGCAGCTTCGTCCATTCCCTGTTCCTGCGGATCTCGCGCGTGGCCGTCAACCCGTCCATGACCGGCATCATGATGTCCATCAGCACCAGATCGATCCTGTGCCCGGGATCACCGGCCGAGCGCGCGAGCGCGTCGAGCGCCTCCTTGCCGTTGCGGGCGATCTCGACGGACGCGCCGCGCGGCTCTAGGATGTTGGTCAGCGCGTAGACGTTGCGCACGTCGTCCTCGACCACCAGGATGCGCCTGCCCTCCAGCAGCGCGTCCCTGTTGCGCGCCTTGCGGATCATCTTCTGCTGCTCGGCGGGCAGTTCGGAAATCACCTGATGCAGGAACAGGCTCACCTCGTCCAGAAGGCGTTCGGGTGACTTCGCGCCCTTGATGATGATCGACTTCGAATAGCGCCGCAGCCGCTGCTCGTCGTCGGCGGACAACTCGCGCCCGGTGTAGACGATCACCGGCGGAAAGGCATAGGCGCTTTCCCGGCTCAACGTCTCGAGCAGCGAATAGCCGGAGGCGTCGGGCAAAGTGAGATCCAGCACCATGCAGTCGAAGGTCTGCTCGCCGAGCAGCCGGATGCAGTCCGCCGCGGTTCCGGCCGTCACCGTCTCGACGTCGCTGGAGGACAGCAGCCTGGCCACCGCGTCGCGCTGCACCGGGTCGTCCTCCACGATCAGGATGCGGTGCACGCGCCGGGTCAGCCTGCTTTCGAATTTTTGAAGCACCTCGACCAGTTGCTCGCGCTGGACCGGTTTGATCTCGTAGCCGACGGCGCCGAGCGAGAAGGCGGTCTCCGCATGATCGCCGCCCGACACGACGTGGATCGGGATGTGCCTGGTCTGCGTGTCGCGCTTCAGGCGGTCGAGGACCGACAGCCCCGATTGATCGGGAAGGCCGACGTCCAGGATGATGGCGCTCGGCATGAACTCCCTGGCGAGGTTCAGGGCCTCGTCGGCGGTGCCCGCCACCAGGGTCCGGAAGCCCATCTCGCGCGACAGGTCGCGCAGGATGGCGGCGAAGTTGTCGTCGTCCTCGACGACGAGAAGGACGCGCCGGGCGCCTTCCAGGGCGTTGCGGTCGTCCTCCAGCCGGCGGCCGACCGGGGGCGAAACCGGACGCGGCTCCTCCGTGGCGGGCAGCGCCGTGGCGGCCGCCGCCGCCCCCGCTTCGCGCGGCGCGACCTTGGCCGGATCGTAGGCGGCCGGGATGGTGACCGTGAACGTGCTTCCCTTGCCTTCCGCGCTCTTGAGGTCGAAGGCGCCGCCGAGCAGCCGGACGAGCTCGCGCGAGATCGACAGGCCGAGGCCGGTGCCGCCATATTTGCGGCTGATCGTGCCGTCCGCCTGATGGAATGCCTCGAAGACGCGCTGCTGCTGCTCGGCGCTGATGCCGATCCCGGTGTCGGAGACGGCGAAGGCGACCCTGCCCCCGGCTGCCCCGGCGATCGCCAGCCTGACCTGCCCGGCCTCGGTGAACTTGCAGGCGTTGGACAGGAGGTTCTTGAGCACCTGTTCGAGCCGCTGCGGGTCGGTCTCGATCTCGGCCGGACAGTCGGGGGCGATGTCGATGGCGAAATCGAGCTTCCGTTCCGCCGCCACCGGCTGGAAGAGCTGGCGCAGATTGCCGGCCAGCCGCTCGACCACGACCGGTTCCGGCCTGATCTCGACATGGCCGGCCTCGATCTTCGACAGGTCGAGGATGTCGTTGATCAGGTTGAGAAGGTCGTTGCCGGACGACTGGATGGTCTTGGCATATTTGACCTGCTCCTCGGTCAGGTTGTCGTGCGGATTGTCGGCGAGCAGCTTCGCCAGGATCAGCGAGGAATTGAGCGGGGTCCGCAGCTCGTGCGACATGTTGGCCAGGAAGTCGGACTTGTAGCGGCTGGCCTGTTCCAGCTCGCGCGCCTTGAGCTCCACCGACGCGTTGGTGCGCTCAAGGTCGTCGCGCTGCCTTTCGAGCTGCTGCGCCTGCTCCTCGAGCTGGGAATTGGTCTGTTCGAGCTCCACCTGCTGCTGCTCCAGCCGGGCCTGGGATTCTTTGAGCGCCCGGCCCTGTTCCTCCAGCTCCTCGTTGGAAACCCGCAACTCCTCGCTCTGGGTCTGCAACTCCTCGGACTGCCGCTGCGTCTCCTCCAGGAGGTTCTGCAAGTCTTCGCGGTAGGCGGCCGAGCGCACCCCCGCCGCGATCGCCGCCGAGGCTTCCTGGAGAAGCGCGAGGACGCGCTCGTCGGCCGCCCGCAGGAATCCGAGCTCGAGGACCGCGTTGACGGCGCCGTCGACGCTTGCCGGCATGATGACGAGGTGGCGGGGCTTGTCGCTTCCCAGCGCGGAGCCGAAGGCGAGATATCCGTCCGGCACGGCGTCGACGATCATCGGACGGTCCTCGGCCGCCGCCTGGCCGAGCAGACCTTCCCGCGATCGGACCTGCGCGGGAATGCTGGCGTCGTCCGGCACGCCATAGGTCGAGGCCCGCCGGTAGACGCCGCCCTTTCCGGCGAACAGCGCCCCGGCGACGGCGCCGGTGTAGCGCGCCAGATATTCCAGCACGCTGTTGCCGAGCTGCTCGACGGCCTGGTCGCCCATCATCGCCGAGGCCAGCCCGACCTGGCCGAGCTGGAGCCATTCCTCGCGGCGGCGGGCCAGCGTCGCGCGGCGCACGAGCAGCGCGATGGCAAGCGTCAGGAGCAGGCCGAGCGCGCCCGACAGCAGGCTGCTGGCAAGCGCCGTCGCCTGCGCGCTGTCCATCTGCTCCAGGCGTTCGATCCGGGTGCGCGTCTCTTCCTCGGCCATGGCCGAGAGCTGCGCGCGGATCGCGTCCATCGCGATCTTGCCCCGGTTGGAATTGACCACTGAAAGAGCTGCTTCCACGCCTTGCGTGCGTCGGAGTTCGATCGTCTCGCCGAGCTCGGCAAGCTTCGCGTCGATCTGCCGCCGGAGCACGGCCACCCGGGGCCGCTGCTCGGGGTTGCGGCGCGACAGGTCCGCGATTTCGTCGAGCTTGGGGGGGATGGCCCGCAAAGCCGCCTCATACGGCTCCAGATAGCGCTCGTCCCCGGTCAGCAGGAAGCCGCGCTGGCCGGTTTCGGCGTCCTGGAGATTGGACAGCATCTGGTCGAGCGCGACGATGGTCCGGTGCGTCTGAACGACGAGCGCATTGCCTTCCCGCACCGACTGGAGGTTGAGAAAGGCGACCGCGCCGCTCACCAGGAAGAACACGATCGCGCCCGCCAGGCCGAGCGCCACGGCGGGGTCCAGGCCGAGGAGGGACCTCGATGTGTTCTGCGGCGACGACAAACTCATTCGGCTCTCACTTGCTGCTCGCGCGGCGTTGGGCGGGACCGACGCCGATCCGTGCCGGCGGCCCGACCATGCTTCCTGACCTGCATGGCGGGCAGTTGGCAAGCACCATCTTGAGGGCGGGCCGTCTTTGCGCCGCGGCACGTGGTCCGGCCGGCCGTCTGACGAAAACGCCGCACCTTGGAACTTGCGAAGGCACGGCCCATTATACTGACGAGGCATTGCGCCCGCGGTCGGGAGCTGTTGGACGAACTGAGATGACGGCGCACAAACCGCAAGGCATGGGAGTGAAGACGCGGCTCAGCGGCCTGGTCCTTCTGGACGACAATGCGGACGCCTTCTCTGCCAGGCTTCTGTCGGCGCGGGAAGCGGCAGTTAGCCTCGATCTGATGTATTACGTGTGGCGGCTCGACACCTGCGGGCGGGCGCTGCTGTGCGAGGTGATCAGGGCGGCGGACCGCGGCGTGCAGGTCAGGCTGCTGATCGACGACATCAATCCGGCCGCCAGCGATGAAGCCTATCGCCTTCTGGACGGTCATCCAAACATCCAGCTCAAACTGTTCAATCCGAGCGCCATCCGCCGGCGCGGGCCGATCCGCTGGGCCGAATGGGTGTTCCGGTTCGGCGCGCTCAACCGGCGCATGCACGCCAAGGCGTGGATCGCCGACGGGCGCCTGGCCGTGGTCGGCGGCCGCAACATCGGCGACGAGTATTTCGGCCAGGCCAACACCAATTTCCGCGACCTTGACCTGCTTCTGCTAGGCTCGGCGGTCGAGCAGACCACCCGGATCTTCGAGGAATTCTGGAACCACGCGCTGGCGCGCCCGGTCCAGCGCGTCAGGAGCGCTGGCCGCGCTCCGGTGCTGCGCGACCTGCTCGCCTTCGACGTCGAGCCCGAGCGCCTCATGAACGGCCGGCGGTCGATGGAGGCGATGATCGCGGCGGCGGATGTGCGCTGGATCGACAAGGTCAGGGTGATCGCCGACCCGCCGGACAAGGCGCGCGGCCGGCTGCGCGAGAACTGGCTGATGAAGGCCGTTCTTCCCATCATCCGCGACAGCCGGCGGCGGCTCGACATCATCTCGCCCTATTTCATACCGGGCGCGCGCGGCGTCGATATTCTGCGCGGGCTGGCGCGGCGCGGCGTGGTGGTGACGGTGCTGACCAATTCGCTGGCCGCCACCGACGTCGCTGCGGTCCACGGGGCCTACGCCAACTATCGCCGCCGGCTTCTGCGCGCCGGCATCAACCTGTTCGAATTCCAGCCCTTCGACGGCCGCAACCGGATTTCGGTGTTCGGCTCGAAAGGCGCCAGCCTGCACACCAAAGCCTTCACGGTGGACAGCAGGATCGGCTTCGTCGGCTCTTTCAACTTCGACCCGCGTTCCGTCTCTCTCAACGTGGAGATGGGCATCCTGTTCGAGGACGAGGTGCTGGTCCGCACGCTGGAGGAGCGGGTCGACCAGGAGAAACAGGCCGATGCCAGCTACTGGCTGTCGCTCGATCGCGGCGTGCTGCGCTGGACCGGGGAGCACGAGGGGCGGCTGAAGCAGTTCCGCGGCGAGCCGGAGGCAACGTTGATGCGCCGGCTGGTCGCCTCGATCGTCCGGTGGCTGCCCATCGAATCCCATCTCTGAGCGCCGCAGCGCGGAGCCGGCCGCTGGAACCGCGAGCGCCGTTTCGTCTTTCTGCTATGTTGCACGAGGGGCGGCTCGCACATGGATCAGACGGAACGACTGGCGAAGGAAGAGGGACGGGGTCGCCAGGCCGAACGGCCGCATGAGATCCCCGGCAAGGGATGGTGGGACATCCTGTGGCGGATCTGGACCGAAACGTCGCAGAACCGCATCTTCCTGATCTGCGCCGGCGCGACCTTCTATCTTCTGCTGGCGCTCTTCCCGGCCCTGGCGGCGTTCATCTCCATCTACGGCTTCGTCGCCGATCCCGTCACCGTGGCGGACCATGTCGCCTTCCTCGCCGGGCTGATGCCGAAGGCGTCCCTCGACATGGTCAAGGCGCAGCTCCAGGCGCTGGCGCAGCAGAAGACGGGCTCGCTCAGCACCGCGTTCCTGATCGGTCTCGGCATCGCGCTGTGGAGCGCGAACAACGGCATCAAGGCGCTGTTCGAGGCGATGAACGTGGCCTATGGCGAAGCCGAGAAACGTTCGTTCCTCGGCCTGAACGCGATCTCCATGCTGTTCACGCTCGGCGCGATCGTCGTCGGCATCGTGCTGATCGCGGCGGTCGGCGTCATTCCCGCGCTGCTGGCGATCCTGCACGTGCAGGGCTGGGAGCAGGTGTTCTGGCGCATCGCCCGCTGGCCCTTCGTGCTCGTCGCTACCATCGCCGGCACGACGCTACTCTACCGCTACGGCCCCAGCCGGGAAAAGGCGAAATGGCGATGGCTGAGCTGGGGCGCGGCGATCGCCAGCCTGACATGGCTGCTGACCTCGGCGGCCTTCTCCTTCTATCTGGAGAACTTCGCCAATTACGACGCGACCTACGGCACGCTGGGCGCCGTCATCGGCTTCATGATGTGGACCTGGATCTCCGTCATCGTGCTGGTGCTGGGGGCGCAGCTGAACGCGGAGATGGAGCACCAGACCACCAAGGACACCACCACAGGACCGCCGCGCCCGATGGGATCGCGCGGCGCGGTCATGGCAGACACGGTCGGGCCGTCCGCCGACGCCTGAGCGGGCGCCGGGTACCGGACAGCGCTTCTCATTTCTGCCCCGACAGGCGGTCGGCCACCTCGTCGCGCGTGCGCCTCGGCAGCAGCGTCATGGCGAGGATGAAGACGGAGAAGCAGAAGCAAACGGTGTTGGTGATGATGATCGGCCACTCCATCCTGAAGACGCCGAAGGCCGTCCATAGCGCGAAGCCCGCCACGGTCACGGAATACATGCCCGCCGAGATCGCGCTCGTGTCGCGGGTCTTGATGATCTTCCAGGCCTGGGGGGCGAAGCTCGTCATCGAGCATACCGAGGCGAGATATCCGACGGCGGTGGCGACATCCATTACGATCGGTCCATTCCGGCCCGTCGGGCCATCTCGCGTTGCAGTCGGCGGCTCGCCTCGTCACGCCGCCGGTTCCAGTTCGATCCAGACCGGCGCGTGGTCGCTGGTCCTGTCCCAGCCGCGCACATGACGATCCACATCGGCCGCCGTCAGCCGTCGGGCCAGATCGGGGCTGAGCAAAAGGTGGTCCAGCCGAAGGCCGGCGTTCCGCCCCCACGCATTCCTGACATAATCCCAGAAGGTGTAGATGCGTTCCCCCGGATGGAGGGCGCGCAGGGCGTCGGTCCAACCCTGCGCCGTCAGGTCGTGGAAGGCTTCGCGCACCTCCGGGCGGAACAGCGCGTCGTCGAGCCAGCGCTCCGGCCTGTAGACGTCCAGCTCCGTCGGCATGACGTTGTAGTCGCCGATCAGCGCGGCCGGCACCTTCAGCGCCAGAAGCTCGCGCGCATGGGCGGCGAGCCGCTCGAACCAGCGCAGCTTGTAGTCGAATTTCGGTCCGGGCGCTGGATTGCCGTTGGGAAGATAGAGGCAGCCGATCAGGATGCCGCGCACCGCCGCCTCGATGTAGCGGCTGTGGGCATCCTCGGGGTCTCCGGCGAGACCGCGACGCGTCTCGACCGGCTCGGCGCCGCGCGCCAGGATGGCGACTCCGTTCCAGCTCTTCTGGCCATGCCAGATCGCGCCATAGCCCGCCTTCTCGATGGAAGTCAGCGGAAAGCGCCCGTCCGGCGCCTTCAGTTCCTGCAGGCAGACGGCATCGGGCGCGGCCTCCTCCAGCCAGCGCAGCAGGACCGGCAGGCGGCCGTTGATGCCGTTGATGTTGAAGGTGGCGAGCTTCATCCCGGCCTCGCCGGACCGATCTCCGATATGGGCTGCCCCAGGAGCCGGGCGACCAGCGCGACGCCGCCGGCGAGATAGACCGCCGCGCCGACCAGAAGCATGATGACGCCGCCGAGCTGCTGGTCCTGGCCCGCGTCGAGCACGGTTCCGAAGCAGGTCACCTCGCCGAGGCCGTAAAGCGGACGCGGGCTCAGCGACAGCAGCGCGCCGAGCAGCGTCATGTGGATCGAGGTCAGGAGCAGCGCCGCGGCCCCCGCCGCGCTATGGGAGGTCCGGCCGCTCGCCGCGAAGCTCGTCCACCACAGGAACAGGCCGGCTGTAAGGAACGTCGCCTGCTCGGATACCGTGACGGCCAGTGAATTTTCCGCGGCGGCGCGCAGGGTCGGCGCATGCCAGCCCCAGACGGCGACCAGCTCGAACAAGGACGCGGCGATCGGCAGCGCGACGGGCATCGCCGGGCCGGGACGCCATCTGTCCGGCATGCCGATGACGATCAGCGGCGCCGCGACGGCGACGACGCCCATATGCGCCAGCATGTGGGAGGCGAACGAGCCGCGCCATGCGCCGAGCAGCGGCCCCAGCCAGATCAGGGCGAGCACCAGCAACCCCGCAACCAGCGCCAGCCGTTTCATCGCAGGCATCCGTCGATGAAGAGGGCGGGAAGCGCGGTGAAGATCACGGCGATGAAGCTCAATCCGGACAGGAGCAGCGTGGCGTAGCCCTGGAAATGCAGGCGATCGCGCCGCGTCGGGTCGTCGTGCGGCGGATCGCCGGCCCCGAAACCCCATTGCCGCCAGGCGAGCAGGGCGGACACCACGATCACGGATAGCGACAGAAGAGTCAGAATGCCGATGGCGACACGCAGGTTGGCGAAGTCGAAGCCGAGGAAATCGGGCTTTTCGCAGAAGATCGCCGCGACGACGTAGCAAAGCAGGAAGTGTCCCGCCCAGACAACCGGCGCGGTGAACAGCGTCCACAGCGACTCCACCTCCTTCGGCAGAAGGCGCAACATCACAGCGCCTCCGGGAAGAGGCCGACGACGCCGAAGGTCACCAGCGCCGTCACAGCCATGAAATGCCAGTAGAGCGCGACGTTGTGCAGTTCCATGTCGTGGGTGGGCGTCAGCCGGCCGGCGAGGCTTCGGGCAAGGCAGTAGAGCTGCATGAGGACGCCGACGCCGCCGTGTACCGCCGCCCAGATGACCAGGATCCAGACAATGGCGGGATAGACATGGGATGTCGGGTCCATGCCTGCGGTCCACGGCCCGGCGAGCGCGGCCGCGCAGGCGGCGGCCGACAGCAGCGCCGCAGCGATCAGCAGCAGGCGGGCGGAGGCGACGTTGCCGCGCCGGTTCGCCTCGCGCGCGCCGAGCGTGGCGGCCCATGCGGCGGCAAACAGCGCCAGCGCGGTCATCGGCCACAGGATGCCGGGCCCGGCGAGGCCGCCGGTGAAATCGTCATGGATGGTCCAGAAGAAGAAATAGCCGAAGACCAGGCTGGCGAAGGCGGTGCCGTCCCCGGTCATGGTGATGAACATGGCCCACCAGCCGGTGGACTTCACCCCGGAGGCATAGATCGGCAGGCTGACGCCGCGGCCGATGTCCTTCTCGGGCTTTTCGGGGATCTCGCCCGTGCCGGTCCACAGCCACCAGATGACGGCGGTGATGAAGGCGACGCCGGCGACCAGCGAGACCAGCCAGAGCTTGAAGGTGAGCGCGACGAAGACGGTGCCCAGCGTCGCGGCGCTGACGACGGTGACGGTGGACGTGCCGCCGACGCGCAGCACATGTTCGGGTTCGGCGTCGAGCACGGAGGTCACCAGCGTCTCGCGGCGGCCCTCGCCGGCGTCGGCGAGATACCATTGGCCGGCCCTGACCTCGCGCGCCAGATTCGGCTGGTCCCACAGCGGATAGCGGCTCTCGATGCGCGGGATGGAGCGCACGCCCCAGTTCTCCTCCGGCTCGCTGATCCATTCGAGCGTGCCGGCCTTCCACGGGTTCGTCTCGCCCTTCGGCTGCCGGCGGCGGTGCAGCGTCACGTCCACGACGACGGCGAACATGCCGATGCCGAGCACGATCGCGCCCATGGTCGAGATCAGGTTGAGCCAGTCCCAGCCGATGTCGGCGGGGTAGGTATGGACGCGGCGCGGCATGCCGCGCAGGCCGGCCAGGTGCATGGGGAAGAAGGTGATGTTGAAGCCGGTGAACATCAGCCAGAAGGCGAGCCGGCCGACCCGGTCCGACATGTGCTTTCCGTCGATCAGCGGGTAGTAGTAATAGAGGCCTGCGAAGACCGGGAACAGCATGCCGCCGATCAGCACGTAGTGCAGGTGGGCGACGATGAAATAGGTGTCGTGCGCCTGCCAGTCGAACGGCACCAGCGCCACCATCACCCCGGTCAGGCCGCCCATGACGAAGATGGCGATGCCGCCCATGGCGAACAGCATCGGCGTGGAGAAGATGACGCGCCCGGCCAGCATGGTGGCGATGAAGACGAAGATCTGCACGCCCGTCGGAATGGCCACCGCCGTGGACGCGGCGGAGAAGAAGGCCAGCGAGATCTGCGGCAGGCCGGTGGCGAACATGTGGTGCACCCACAGGCCGAACGACAGGAAGCCGGTGCCGACCGCCGCCAGCACGATCCAGGAATAGCCGACGATCGGCCGGCCGGCGAAGGTGGGGATGATCATCGCCAGAAGGGCGATGGCCGGCAGGAAGATGATGTAGACCTCCGGGTGGCCGAAGATCCAGAACAGGTGCTGCCACAGAAGCGGGTCGCCGCCGCGCGCGGGATCGAAGAACGGCCAGTCGAACATGCGCTGCATCTCGAACAGCAGGTCGCCGGCGATCAGCGGCGGGAAGGCGAAGAGGATCATGCCGGCGACGATCAGCAGGTACCAGGCGAACAGCGGCATGAGGTTCACCCGCATGCCGGGCGCGCGGCACTTCATGATGCCGACGATCAGCTCCACCGCCGCCGCGAGCGAGGCGACCTCGATGAAGGAGAGGCCGAGCAGCCAGATGTCCGCGCCGATGCCGGCCTGTTCGGAGGTGGCCAAGGGCGGATACATGAACCAGCCGCTGTTCGGCGCCGCGCCGAAGAAGATCGAGCCGCAGACGAACACGCCGCCGATGAGAAAGCTCCAGAAGCCGAACGCCCCGAGGCGTGGAAACGGCAGTTCGCGCGCGCCGAGCATCGGCGGCAGCAGGAAGATCGCCACCGCCTCGAAGATCGGCACGGCGAACAGGAACATCATCACCGTGCCGTGCAGCGTGAAGGCCTGGTTGTAGAGCTCGGGCGAGATCAGGTCGTTCTGCGGCACCGCGAGCTGCGCGCGCACGAGCAGGCCGAGCAGGCCGGCGAACAGCATGAAGGCAAAGGCGGTCGCGCCGTACCAGAGGCCGATCTGGTAGTTGTTGACCGAGGTCCAGTAGCGCCAGCCGGTCGGGTTCGCCCAGACGGCGCGTAGCTGCGCTTCCTCGGCCGCCTTCGCGCCATCTCTGTCCGGCGTGTCGCTCATTGCAGCTCCTTCAGCCATGCGGCGAGCGCGGCGCGCTCCTCGACGGGCAGGCCGAGATAGGCCGGCATCTGGCTGCCCGGCTTGAGCGCGGTGGCATGAGCGACGAAGCGGGCGAGCGTGTCGGTGTCGTTCCGCAGAAGTCCTGCTCCGATCGTCAGGCGCGAGCCGACATGCGAAAGGTCGGGGCCGGACGTGCCCGCCGCCGGCGTGCCGGCAACGCTGTGACAGTTGCCGCAACCCTCCCGCATGAACAGGGCCTGGCCGGGATCGCCCGTTTCGGCGGCGGGCGACGGCGCGCGCCGTGCATCGAGCCACGCGTCAAACGCGGCCGGCTCCATGACCACGACGGGAAAGGCCATGGAGGCATGCGAGACGCCGCAGAATTCGGCGCATTGGCCGCGATAGGTCCCGGCCTTGGTCGCCAGCAGCGACAGCCGGTTGGTGCGGCCGGGGATCAGGTCCATCTTGCCGCCGAGCGACGGGATCCAGAAGGAATGGATCATGTCGGCGCTGGCGAGCGAGAACTCGACGCGTTCGCCCACCGGCATGCGGATCTCGTTGGCGGACACCACGGCCGAACCGTCCGCCGCGTGATAGACGACCCGCCACCAGAACTGGTTGCCGACGACCTCGATGCGCAGCCCTGCCTGCTCCGCGCCGCCGAACGGGCGAAGCGACGGCATCAGCCACAGCGCGTAGGACAGGAGCGCGGTCAGCACGGTGACGGGAAACACGACGCCGGCCAACAAAATCACCTTGCCGGCGGACGCCTCCGATACCGGGGCGCGCTTCCAGCGCGACGCATAGAGGGAAAAGCCGACGACGAAGGCCCAGATAGCCAGGCCTCCCACGGTCATCACCCAGAAGAGCGTCGCCACCTGGCTGGCTTCCTCGCCTGCCGGGTCTAGAGCGGACTGGATTCCGCTGCATCCGCTGACGAGAAAGGACGGGGCGCCGACGACAAAGGACGTGGCAAGGACAAGGCAAAGACGATCGCGGCGCAGGCGCGCGCCCGGCCGTCCATCCTTCGCCAGCATGCCCTTGTCGTCGCCGTCGATGCGCCCCTCCCGACAGGATGTGGACCCGTCCTGCCCTGAAAACCTGTCAGCAGGCGGAAGGTTCCAGCCGTCCCTTGCCGTCGGCGCTTGCCGGGCTTCATCGCGCCGCGAGCGCGGTGCTCTTGAAGCGGGGCTCTTGAACAAGACCTGGAGATTGCCGATCATCGGCTTCCGTTCGGAGGACATGGAATGACCGCTGGTCGCGACGTGACAGGATATTCGGCCACGCAGATCGCGCTGCACTGGACGGTGGTCGTGCTGGTCGCCTTCCAGTTCCTGGCGCATGACGGCATCGAGGCGTCGTGGCGGGCGTTGTCGCGCGGCGAAGCCGCCCCGCCGGACCAGGCGGTGCTGACCTATCTGCATATCGGCACCGGCGTGCTGATCGCGCTGCTGATCGCGGCGCGCCTCTATCTTCGCCTGACGCGCGGCGCGCCGAAGCCGCCGGCCGACGAGCCCCGCATCCTGCAGATAGTGGCCGAGGCGATCCATGGCCTGATCTATCTGCTGCTCGTCCTCCTGCCTCTGTCGGGCCTGGTGGCCTGGTTCGCGGGCGCAGAAGGCGCGGCGGCCGCGCACGTCCTGTTCAAAACCGTGCTGCTGGCCGCCATCGTCCTGCATGTCGCCGGCGCGCTGTTCCAACACTTCGTGCGCCGCTCCGACGTCCTGATGCGCATGCTGCGGCCGCAGCGCGACTGAGGCGTCAGTTCGCTCCGGCGGGCGGCGTTGCGCCGTCCTCGGGACCGACGGCGGGGGCGATGTCGGTCTGGGACGGCATGGTCCCGTCACCGGGCTGTCCGGCGGGAGCCGCCTGACCGGCCGGCGCAACCTCGCCTTCCGTCCTGACCCGGTCGGTCGGGAGGGGCTCGGGCGTCACCGAACCGTCCGCCGCCGCCACGCGCCAGACGGTGTTTCCGGCGTCGTCGGCGATGAGCAGCGCGCCCGTGCCGTCGATGGCGAGGCCGACCGGCCTGCCGCGCGCCTTGTCGCCGTCGAGGAAGCCGGTCACCACATCCTGCGGCATCCCGGCCGGCCGGCCGTTCTGGAAGGGCACGTAGATGATCTTGTAGCCGTTGAAGGCGTTGCGGTTCCAGCTGCCGCGATTGCCGACGAAGGCGCCGTCGCGAAACGCTTCCGGCATGGCGGAATCGTTGGTGAAGGCGAGGCCGAGCGCGGCGACGTGGCTGGTCAGCGCGTAGTCCGGCGAGATCGCCTTCTGCACGAGGTCGGGACGGGGCGGCACGACCCGCTCGTCGACATGCTGGCCGTAATAACTCCACGGCCAGCCATAGAAGCCGCCTTCACGCACCGACGTCATGTAGTCGGGAACGAGGTTGGGGCCGAGCTCGTCGCGCTCGTTCACGACGGTCCACAGTTCGCCGGTCTCGGGATGGATGTTCAACCCGTTGGGATTGCGCAGGCCGGAGGCGAAGACGCGCGCGGCCCCGGTCTGGCGGTCGACCTGCCAGATCGCGGCGCGGCCTTTCTCCGCCTCGATGCCCCGCTCGCCGGCATTGGAGTTGGAGCCGACCGAGGCATAGAGGAAACGGCCGTCCGGGCTCAGCGCGAGGTCTTTGGTCCAGTGATGGTTGATCGGACCGCCGGGCAACGGCGTCAGCACGGAGGGCTCGCCGTCCATCGCGGTCTGGCCGAGCTGGTAGGGATAGGCCAGGATCGCGTCGGCGGCGGCGACGTAGAGCGTGCCGTCGTGCCAGGCGACGCCGAAGGGCGAATTCAGACCGGTCAGGAGATCGTGGCGCTCGTCGACCTGTCCGTCGCGGTCGGTGTCGCGCAGCAGCGTGATCAGGTTGGTTTCCTTGCCGCCGTCGCCAGCCGCCAGGCCCATGATGAAGCCGCGGATGATGTCCTTCGGGCGGTTGAGCGGCTTGCCGGGCGGCGCCTTGGACTGCACGACCAGCACGTCGCCGTTGGGCAGGGTGTGCACCGTGCGCGGGTTGGCCAGGTCTCCTGCATAGGCCGTCACGGTGAGACCGTCCGGCACGGTGGGCGTCTGGCCGTCCTGCCAGCCGACCACCTCGGCCACCTTGAGGTCCGGGACGAGGGTCCATGCGGGCGCAGGCAGAACAGGATCGGCGCCATATTGCTGCGACAGGTCGAAATCGCCGTTGCTGCAGCCGGCGAGCACCAGGCCGCCGGCGGCGGCGGCGGACAGGGCGAAAGCGGTCAGCGTCCTACGCATGGTATGTTCTCCATCGTCCGAGCCAGCCGGTCACGATCATCGCCAGCACGGTGACGATCGACACGGCGATGCCGTAGGGCATGACGGCGGTCCAGCCGTCCTCCGTGTGGATGAAGCTGTTCAGGGCGGCGAGCAGCATGACGACCATACCGGAGACGAAGGCGGGCCAGCCGGGCCTGAAACCGCGCACCATGTCGACGAGGATCAGGATGGCCGCCAGCAGCCCGAAGACGAGCCCGGCGAGAAGCAGCCATTCGGAAAAATGCAGCCAGAGGAGATTGAGGGTTTGAAGATAGGCGAGGTCGGTGATCACCGTCAGGGAAAAGCAGGCGATCGGGAATGAGAGCAGCCCGGCATGGGCCATGTTCATGGCCCACGGCCGGGGCAAAGTAGGATCGTGGTATGTCATATCACCTCCCGATGTTCTCACGCTGGAAGCCATTGCGAACGTTCAAGGACTTGGTCCTGGGGACCTGGTTCCGGGTTGAAAGGTGGGAACAGCCTGTCGCCGCGTTTGTTCCCGAGAAACCGGCAGGCGGAAGCCGCGCTGCCGGCCATCGGACATTTTCGCGCGCATTCTTCCACAGGACGGCCCGCACGCCCTTGCCATATGTAATGTTATTACATATCAGTTCTGGCGTTTGAAATCGCGGAGCATGTGGATGAACGGATTGTGGAAGCTCGGAACGGCCTTCGCCGCCCTCATGGCGGTGGCGGGAGGGGCGGCTGCCGAGGAGAAGTTGGCCTGGCGGCTGTTCGTGTCGGATCACGCGGCCGGCAAGGTCACGGTGATCGACGCGCTGGCCGGCAGGACGCTGGATACGGTGCCGATCAAGGGGCCGGCATCGCTGTATCGCACCGACAGCGGCAGGACGGTGTTCGCCGTCCAGGGGCCGTCCGGGGTGGTGCAGGCGATCTCGACGGGGATCGCCTTCGAGGACCATGGCGACCATGGCGACATCGACGTCACGGCCCCGAGACTGGTCGATCTGGATCTGGCGGGCGGGAAACCCGCTCATTTCGTGGAACGGCGGGGCCGCATCGCGCAGTGGTTCGACGGCGAGGACAGAGCCCGCTTCCTCGCCGAAAGCGACGTCCTCGACGGCCGCTCCCGGGTCAGAACCGCGAGCGTCTTCGCCGCGCATCACGGCGTCGCCGTTCCCTATGGCGACCACGCGGTCGTCTCCATCCCCAACCCGGAAGACGCCGGCAAGCGGCCGATCGGCGCGCGCGTGATCGACTTCGAGGGCAGGCAGGTCGGCGCGGACGCGCCGTGTCCCGGCCTGCACGGCTCGGCCGGCTCGGGCGACCTCCACGCGCTGGCTTGCGACACCGGCCTGCTTTTGATCCGTGAGCAGGGCGGCGTGCCGGAGATCACGCATCTGCCCTATGCGTCGTCGCTGCCGGAAGGCAGCTCGTCGACGCTGATCGGCGGCGAGGGATTGCGGTATTTCGTCGGCAACTATGGCGCCGATCGCGTCGTGCTCATCGACCCGGCTGCGGGCGCCGATGCGTTCAGGCTCGTCCAGTTGCCGACGCGCCGCGTGCACTTCGCGGTCGATCCGATCCGCCCGCGCTTCGCCTATGTCCTCACGGAGGACGGGCAACTGCACCGCATCGACGTGATCGACGGAAAGCTCGCCGGCTCGCTCAGGCTGACGGAGCCTTATTCGATGGACGGGCACTCGAGCGACCCGCGCCCACGCGTGGCGGTCGCGGGCGACCGGATCGTCGTCACCGACCCGCTGAAGGGCCTTCTGCATCTCGTGGACGCGGAGGGCTTCCGGGCGGCGGGCGAGATCGCGGTCGAGGGCCGGCCCTTCAACATCGTCGCGGTGGGCGGAGCCGGCCAGAGCCACGCGACCGAATAGCCGCTCCTCCCGAGCGCCCGGCGTCCGGCTCGCGCGAGCCGGACGCCTTTTCGCGCCGCGGTCGGGGTCGCGGCTAGGACGTCGCGTCCGGCACGCCGCGCACGATCAGCCGCGCCAGCCGTTCGGAGAAGGCGCGGGCATCCAGCGGCCTGTCGCCGTCCAGCACGCGCGCCTCGTCGTAGAGGAGATGGGCGACGTCCTGCCTGAAGCCCAGGTCCGCCTCGCCGAGCCTGGCCAGCGCCGCGACGCGTTCGTGCCGCGGGTTGATCTCCAGGACAGGTTTCGCCGCCTTGTCGAGACGGCCTGCCGCGTCGAGCAGGCGCTCGAACTGGCGGTCGGGAGCGTTTTCCGGGGCGACGAGGCAGACGGCGCTCTCGGTCAGCCGGTCCGAGGGCCTGACGTCGGAAACGGCGTCGCCGAGCGTGGTCTTGACGAAGGCCAGGAAGGCGGCGATTTCCGGGCTGGTCTTGGCGTCGGGCTTCGCCGAGCCGTCGAGCAGCGGGATATCCGAAAGGTCGGGCGCTCCCTGCGTCACCGACCTGAACGGCTTTCCCTCGAATTCCGGCGCGACGCTCGTCCAGAAACTGTCGACCGGATCGGTGAGCAGCAGAACCTCAATGCCGCGCGCCTTGAAGCCTTCGAGCTGGGGCGAGGCCTTGAGCCGGTCGCGATCGTCGCCGGCCATGAAGAAGATCGCCTTCTGTCCTTCCTTCATCGCCGATACGTAGTCGGCAAAGCCGCGCAGCCCCTCGCCGGAGGCCGTCGACCGGAAGCGCGCCAGCTTGAGCAACTGCTCGCGCCGCTCGTAGTCCTCGTAGAGGCCTTCCTTCAGGACGATGCCGAAATTGTCCCAGACCCTGGCATAGGCGTCCGCATCGCCGTCGGCCAGCTTGGCGATATCGCCGAGAACACGGTTGGTCACGCCCTTGCGGATGGCGGCCAGCAGCGGGCTCTCCTGGATCATCTCGCGCGAGACGTTGAGCGGCAGGTCGGCGGAATCCACCAGTCCGCGCACGAAGCGCAGGTAGCGGGGCAAAAGGTCGGCGTCGTCGGTTATGAAGACTCGCCGCACATAGAGCTTCATGCGTCCCTTGCGGTCCTGGTCGAAGAGATCGAACGGACGCGATCCGGGAACGAAGGCGAGAACGCTGTATTCGTGCCGGCCTTCCGCGCGGAAATGGATCGTTGCGGCCGGCTCGTCGTACTGGCCGGCGAGGCCGCGGTAGAAATCCGTATAGTCCTCGGGCTTGATCTCCCTCTTCGGCCTGACCCAGAGCGCCGTGCCGTCGGCGATGTCGCGCGCCTCCGCGCCGGGCTTCTCGACCAGGGCGATCGGCACCGGCACATGCCCGGACTGCGACTTCACCAATTGTTCCAGCCGGTAGGGCTCGGCATAGGAGGCGGCGTCCTCCATGAGGTGGAGCACGACGCGGGTGCCGCGCCGGGGCGCCTCGTCCAGCGTCGCCGGGCCGATGTCGAAGGAGCCCTTGCCGTCGGACGACCAGCGCCAGGCTTCATCGCCGCCCGCTTGGCGGCTGAGCACGTCGACCCTGTCGGCGACCATGAAGGCCGAGTAGAAGCCCACGCCGAACTGGCCGATCAACTGCGCATCCTCGCCGGTCCTGCCGGACTGCGCGCGCTCCATGAAGGCGCGCGTGCCCGAGCGGGCGATGGTGCCCAGCGCCTCCGCCATCTCGTCGCGGCTCATGCCGATGCCGTTGTCCTCCACGGCGAGCCTCCTGCCCTCGGGATCGGCGGAGACGGTGATGCGGGGCCTGGGATCGTCGCCCAGCAGTTCGGGCCGGGCGATCGCCTCGTAGCGAAGTTTTTCGCAGGCGTCGGCGGCGTTGGAAATCAGTTCGCGCAGGAAGACGTCGCGGTCGGAATAGACCGAATGCACCATCATATGGAGCAGCCGCGAAACGTCCGCCTCGAAGGTTCTGGTTTCCGTCGTGTCCGTCGTCGTCATTCAGAATTCCCACGCAATTGTTGCTCCGGCCGGAAGCTCGGGTCTCCCCTGCGCTGCCAGCCTGGAACAAGGATATCGTGGCGGCGGGGCAAGGCAAAGAGCGTCGCGGCGTGCCGCGACTCTGCCTGGACTCGAACGGCGCGGCTGCCGGTCACCCCGGCCGATGGAGGTCGCGCAGGGCCGAGACGATGTCGTCGTTCGCCTGCCTTGCGGTCGTCGAGATGCCCTCCATCGCGATGAAGCCGTGCGGGAGGGCTTCGTAGCGCTTCACCCGCGCGGGCACGCCCGCCGCCTCGAGCAGGGCGCCGTAGGCTTCGCCCTCGTCGCGCAGCGCATCGAGGCCGCCCGTGAGGATGAAGGCCGGCGCGGCACCCGCCAGATCGGCGGCGCGCAGGGGCGACAGGCGGAAATCGTCGCGGTCGTGGCCGGCGGCGTAGAGGTCCCAGAAATTCTCCATCGCCGACCGCGTCAGCATCCCCTGTCCGAAAGCGCCATAGGAGGGCGTGTCGAAATCGTGGTCCGTGACCGGATAGATGAGGATCTGCGCGGCGATGGGAATGCCCTGCCGCGCGGCCAGGATCGCGGCGACGGCGGCGAGGTTGCCGCCGGCGCTCTCGCCGATCACGGCCAGCGGCCGGGCGGCGCCGTCGGCGCGGCATCGCTCCGCCGCCCACCGGATCACCGCCATGCAGTCGTCCAGAGCGGCCGGAAACGGATGTTCTGGCGCGAGGCGATAGTCGACGGAAGCCACGGCGAAGCCGGAGCGCGCCGCCAGCAGCCTGGCATAGGCGTCATGCGAGGCCACCGAGCCCCGAACCCAGCCGCCGCCGTGGAGAAAGACGGCGAGGCCGGTCCTGTCCGCGCCGGGATGGTAGAGCCGCACAGGCACCGTGTGCCCGCCGGCGTCGACGGTGAGGTCCTCGACGCGCGGCAGGGAGGGCCCCTCGCTCAGCAGCGTCTCCATCAGCCCCGGCACCTTGCGCGCCGCCGCTGCCGTCGCGGCGGTGACGGGCACGAATGGGACCCGGCCGCGCTGCTCGATCAGCCGCAGGACTGCCGGCTCGATGGATGTCGGTCCCGTCGTCTCGAACGGCATGAATCACCTCCCGGCGGGAGGGCCGGGCCGCGACGGCCCGGCAGCCAACTCAGCCGCCCTCATCGCAGGATATAGTCGTCGAGACCGGATGCAAGGATCGCTGCGTGATACTCGTAGTTCCGCCAGGGCTGGTTGACGATCGAACGGCCTTCCTTCGTGACGTAGTAGCCGCCCTTGCCGTCGGTTTCCCACAGCAGTTCGCCGGCCCTGGCGTCGACGGAGGCGTTGTAGGCGTCGAACGCTTCCCGGCGCAGGTCGATCGAGCGCGCGCCGCGTTCGATCGCGCGCACGATCTTGTCGGCGACGTAGCGCGTCCAGATCTCGATCCAGGACGGCAGGCCGCCGGCGCGGGCCTGGCTGCCGGGCCCGTAGAGCATGAAGAAGTTGGGAAAGCCCGGCATCGCCATGCCGAGATAGGAGCGCGGCCCGTCCTTGCCCCATGCCTGCGCCAACGTCACGCCGTCGCGGCCCACATAGTCGGCGGGCGCCAGATACCGGTCCACCTTGAACCCGGTGCCGAGGACGACGAGATCGAAATCCCGCCGTTTGCCGCCGCCGTCGACGATGCCGGTCTCGTCGAAGCAGTCGATGCCCTCGGTCACCAGTTCGACATTGTCGCGCAGCAGGGCGTCATACCAGCCATTGTCCACGACGAGGCGGCGCGACAGCGGCGGAAAGGGCGGGATCGACTTCTCCAGCAGGTCCGTGCGGTCGCCCAGCCTGTCCTTCATGTAGCCGATCAGGAAGGCGCGCAGACGGTCGTTGCCCTCGTTGATCCGGCCGCCGGCGGCCTTCCAGCCCTCGTCATGCTCCTGCAGGAACTGCAGGTAGGTGAAGCTGCGATAGGCGGCATAGCTGCACCAGTTCCAGTAGAACGGCATGGTGTCGACGAGCCATCGCTCTTCCGGCGTGAACGTCTTGCGCAGGTTCTCGATCGGCCCGATCCATTGCGGCGTTCTCTGGAACACGGTCAGGGACTTCGCCTTGCGGGCAAGCGTGGGCATCAACTGGACGCCGGACGAGCCGTTGCCGATCAGCGCGATGTCGCGGCCGTCCAGTGCGTAGACCTCGTCCCAGCCGGAGGTGTGGAGGATGCGGCCCCGGAAGCGCTCGATGCCCGGGATGGCGGGCAGGCTCTCCTGACCGAAAAGGCCCGCGCCGCTGACGACGAAATCGGCGTCGATCGTAGCTGCCGTCTCGTCCGCATCGCGCAGCGTGAGCCGCCATTTCGCGGCCGGCTCGTCCCAGACGGCGCGTTCCATCTCCGTCCGGAAGCGGATGTGGGGCAGCACGCCGTGACGTTTCGCGACATGGCGGACGTAGCGAAGGACCTCGCCCTGGGTCGGGTAGTGCTCCTTCCAGGGATAGTTCTTCTCGAACTTGAACTGGTAGTTGTAGCAATCGGTGTCGACCCGGACGTCCGGGTAGGTGTTGCGCAGCCAAGTGCCGCCGACGCCGTCCAGCCGTTCGACGATCGTGTAGCGCAGCCCCAGACGGCCGAGCTGCGCGCCCATGCAGACGCCGCTCAGCCCGCCGCCGACGATGACGACATGGATGGCGTCGGCACAGGCCGGCCTGGCCTGCCAGGTCACGTCGCGCGGGATGTCGTCGAGCGCCAGTTCCTCGCAGCTCAGCGCGAACTCCTGATCGCCGGGCATGGGGGCGCCCGAGAAGATCTCCATCAGCCGCCGGAGCTCGCCGGGCGAGAAGCGCGCCCGCGGTTGCGGAAGCGTCGCGCCGGACAGGAGCTCGAAGGCCCTGCGCTTGAGTTCGGGGACGAATTCCTCCGCCACCGCCGCGCTGGCGAGCGCGCCGCCGCGCCGGGGCCGCATCTCGACCCGCATCGCGGCAAACGCCTCGTCGCCGGTCAGTTGCAGGAGGGCGAGCCGCAGCGCGTTGAGGTCGGCGCCGTCGATGGCGCGGCGGATGAACGCCGGATCGGCGGCCGCGCCGGCATCGTGCCGGCGCGGCTCGAGAAGGATGTCGCCATCTTCGCGGCGAAGCTCTTGTGATTGCCTCATGACGGCGGTGTCTGCGTCCGACGGAGCGTCGCCCGGCTCAGCGCCCGAGCGTCTCGCGCAGCTCCTTGACCATGGCGACGGCGTCGTCGCCGTTTTCCTTGGCCCAGCTATCGAGGTAGTCGTCCATCTTGCCGCGCAGCGTCTCTATGTCTTCCGGCTTGGCATGGATCATCTCGATCTTCGGGTTGTCCTCGAGAAGCTTCATGTCGCCGTCATCGCCGTCCTTCATCGTCTTGTTCATGACGGCGCCCCATTCGGCGGCGACCGAGTCCAGCGCAGCGCGGACGTCGGGCGCAAGCGCCTCGTAGGCGGCGACGTTGACGAGCTCGTAGTTCGGGCCGCCCATATGCAGCTCAGACACCCAGGTCCAGGTCAGGAAGTCCTGCAGCTTGGCCGCGATGATCGTGGTCGGCGCGGTCACCAGACCGTCCATCATCCCGCGCTCCATGGCGACGGCGACCTCCGGGGTGGTCAGCGCGACGGTCGACGCGCCGAGCCGCTTCAGCATCTCGGCCTCCTGGGGCGCCACCGTGCGGATCTTGCGGCCGGCGAAATCGTCCAGCGTGCGGATCGGCGCGCCGCGGCCGAAAATATGCTGGGTCGGCCAGCTCCAGGCATAGAGGATCTTTGCGCCGTATTTCTGGAAATGCGGATCGGTGTACTTCGCGATGATCGGCATCGCCTTGTCCATCTCCTCATAGGTCCGGATCAGGCCGAAATGGTTGCCGACGGTGCCGATGTTCACGCTGCCGGCGATGAAGCCCGGCGAGCCAGATCCCATCTGCACCTGTCCGTCGCCGACCACCTTCACGACCTCCGTCGCCTTGAAGGGCAGTTCGCCGGCGGGCCGGACGTTGATGATCAGCTCGCCATTGGTGCGTTTCTTCACCTCGTCGGCGAATTGCTGGAACGCGATCGTCGCCCGGTGGGCGACGCCGGTGTAGAGATAATAATCCCACTGGGTCGCGGCCTGGGCAGCGAGACCGGGCGATAAATAGGCTGCAAGGCCGAGCAAGGCCTGGGCGAGTCTTCTCATGTCGTTCCTCCCATGATCGATGACAGCGGGCCGGCCATTCCTCCGCGCCGGCAGGACAGTGTCGCGGGCGGCTGTCCGCCGCCTCGCATCAGTGGCGCCCGTTCGCGCTGTGCGCCGCCCGCGCGAGGCGGAGGCGGGTCTGCGGGCGGACCCGTGATGATCGGATCGTAGACACGCCTTTGCCGACACGCAAGTTAAAAATGCTATCGATATCATCTTTTGGGGTCAGGCTAGGGCCTTAACATTACGATATGATCTGCGGAAAACAGCAAGAAACACCCGCTATCTCGCAAATCTTGCGATGAAAGGTTGGTCCGGAGGGAGCGGGTGTAGTTCATGGTGTTAGAAAAATGATATCGATATCAGATTTGTTGGGGTAGAATCTTCGTCTCCGGCGCGTTCCGTTCCGCCTGTCAGAGCGGCTGGGGCGGGGCGTCGAGGCGAACGGCGATGCCCGCAAGGTCCGGGGCCACGGGCGGATAGATCGCCATGACCAGCGGGTCGTGGCCGGGCACGACATGGTCGGGCGAATCGGCAAGGCGGTGGATGACGGCAAAGCCCTCCATCATGGCGCCGACATCGTGAACGGCCGGGAAGGGGAGCTTGCGCCGCATGTTCTCGTAGAGATGCGAGGCGTCGGAGGCGACCACCACCCAGCCGCGGCGCGTCCACACGCGCACCACCTGCAGCCCGCCGGAATGGCCGCCGACCCTGTGCACGGTCAGGCCGTCCGCCAGCTCGACCGTGCCGTCGTGGAACGCCACGCGGCCCGCATGGACGCAACGCACGAACGAGACGACGTCCTCGACGTGAAACGGTTGGCGCAGGAAGCCGTGGCACATGCAGCGGCCGGTGGCGTAGGCCGCCTCGGCGTCCTGCACATGGAAGCGCGCGTGCGGAAAGTCGCCGAGCGTGCCGGCATGGTCGTAGTGCAGGTGCGACAGGATCACGTCCTCGACCCTATGCGCCTCGATGCCCAGCAGCCGCAGCGCTTCGTCTGGCCGCCGGATCAGATGGCGTCCGCGCGCGGCGGCCTGCTCCTCGCCGAAGCCGACATCGATGACAAAGACGCGGTCCGAGCGGCGCGCCACCCAGACGAAATAGTCGAGGTCCGAGCCGGCCTCGTGCGGGTCGCCGCCGATCATGTTGTCGACCGCCCGCCGGCCGGGATGATTGGCATAACGCAAGGCGAACAGTTCAAAGGGCTCCGGCATTCGTTCGCCGCGCCTGGTCCGCTCAGTCATCCTCCGTCTCCTTCATGCGCTTTATCTCCTCCAACGGCCGTCAGGCGAGGCACTTGTCGGCAATGATCTCGCCAATGGGAATGGCCGAGGTGGCCGCGGGCGAGGGCGCGTTGCAGACATGCACCATGCGCCCGGTCTCGGCGAAATGGAAATCGTGCATCAGCCCGCCCGCGCGGGTGACGGCCTGCGCCCTGATCCCCGCCTCCATCGGCAGCAGGTCCTCCAGCGTCAGGTCTGGGCAGTATTTGCGGCAGAGCTCCAGATAGCCCTTTCGGGACAGCGAATTGCGCATCTCGACCAGGCCCGTGCGCCATTGCGCGGCGGCAAGCCTCCAGAAGCCGGGAAAAGCCATGAGCTGCGCCATGTCGCGGAGATCGGCGGAGAACTTCGGATAGCCCTCGCGCGCGAAGCCGAGCACCGCGTTTGGGCCGACCGTCACGCTGCCGTCGATCATCCTGGTCAGATGGACGCCAAGGAAGGGCAGCGCCGGGTCCGGGATCGGATAGATGAGGCTGCTGACGATCCGGTTGCGGGATGCGGGCAGCCTGAAATACTCGCCGCGGAAGGGGATGATCTGAAAATCGACATCGATGCCCGCCAGCCGCGCCAGCCGGTCGGATTGCAGGCCGCCGCACACCGCCAGGCGGCGCGCCCACCAGGTCCGGTCGCCCGCGCCGATGGCGATGTCGTCCGCCGCCTCGGCGATGCGGTCGACGGCTGCGCCGCGTACGATCTCGCCGCCGGCCTCCCCGATCGCGCGCGCCATGGCTTCGCAGATCTGGGCATAGCTGACGATCGCGGTCGAGGGGACGTGGATGGCGCCGAGCCCCGTGATGGCGGGTTCGCGGCGCGACAATTCCCGGGCGTCCAGCAACTCGACCTCGATGCCGTTCTCGACCGAGCGCCGGTACAGGGCCGCCATGCGTTCCTGCTCGAGCGGCGTCGTCGCCACCAGCAGCTTGCCGCAGGTCACGACGGGAATCCCGTGCCGCTCGCAGAACGCCTTGGTCGCGACCGCGCCGCGGCGGCAAAGCTCGGCCTTGAAGCTGCCCGGCGGATAGTAGATGCCGGCATGAATCACGCCGCTGTTGTGGCCGGTCTGGTGGCTGGCCAGCCGCTCCTCCTTCTCGACGAGCACGAGGCTGGCGCCGGGACGGCGGCGCAGCAATTCCATGGCCGTCGCAAGCCCGACGATGCCGCCGCCGACGACGCAGAAATCGTAAATCATGCCGCCTCGCGCCTCCCGTTTCGCCGAAGAAAAATGATATCGATATCTTCGACGCGATTGACCTGATAGCTTGGTCGAGCATGCCGTCGCAAGTGCCGGTTGACCGGAATTGCCCGGATTGAAGGCCTTTCGGCGCAAGAGAACGGTTTCGGTGTTGGTGGTGCCAGCATTGACGGCCGACGTATCAAAAACAAAATGATAACGATATCAAGATTTCGCTTGCACTAGCCGGTGGCTCTGCACTAGCTTCCGGCCAGATGCGATTGCCGGCTCCGTCGCAGAAGGGCCGCTCGCAGAAAAGCGATGGATGGCCGGTGCGGATGCTCCGGCCGCCGTCGCGCAGCCTGGCAGGACGAAGGCCCGAAACCGCTGTCGGGGCGGGCGATCCCGCACGGGCCACGCGTGGAGGAACCATGGGAATGCCCGAACGGACGGTGGCCGACGCCATCATCGAGCGCCTGGCGGCGCGCGGGGTGCGCCGCATGTTCGGCGTGCCGGGCGGCGACTGCAACCTCGACATCATCGAGGCGGGGCGGCGGCGCGGCGTCGAGTTCGTCCTGACGCGCGGCGAAACAGCCGCCGCCATCATGGCCAGCGTCACCGGCGAGTTGTCCGGCGCGCCGGGCGTCGCCATGACGACGCGCGGACCGGGCCTGGCCAGCGTCGCCAACGGCGCGTCCTACGCGACGCTCGACCGCGCGCCGCTTGTGGTCATCGCAGACAATTACGAAGCGGGCCTCGATCACGTCAGCCACCAGCGGATCGACCAGGCGGCGCTCCTGCGCCCGGTGGTGAAGGGCGAGAGCGACCTCTCCGGTCAGGACCCGGACGCCGAGATGGATGGTCTCCTCGACCTCGCGCAGGCGCAGCCGCCGGGCGCCGTCTATCTGGAGATCACCGGCCCGGCCGTGCGGTCGCAAGCGCCCGCGACGGCAGCGGCGCCGATGGCTGGGGCCGCCCGCGACATCGCGCCCGACGCGGACCTGATCGAGGCGGCGGGCGCGATGATCGCGCGCGCGACGCGGCCGGTGATCGTCGCCGGCCTGCAGGCGCGCTCCGACGCCGCCTCGGCGTCGTTGCGCAGGCTCGCCGCCCGGTGGGGTTGCCCGGTCCTGCTGACCTACAAGGCCAAGGGCGCGGTGTCGGACGACGATCCACACGCCGTGGCCTGCTATATCGGCGGCGTAGCCGAGCAGCCCGTCATCGAGGCCGGCGACCTCATTCTTCTCTACGGCTTCGATCCCATCGAGGGCCCGGCAGCGAAGTGGCGCTTCGACAAGCCGCTGATCGAACTGACGGAGCACGCGATGAACCATCCGCTGGTGCGGGCGGACGTCTCGATCGTCGGCGACATCGCCGCCGCCGCCGAGCGGCTGGCGCGCTTCCGCAACGCGCCGGCCTTTTCGGAAGCCGAGCTCTCCGCGATGAAGGAGACGGTGCGGCAGCGCGCTTTGGTGAGCGGCGTTCCCGGCGCGATCTCGCCGCAGGACGTGGTCGACGCCGCCTGGGAGGTTCTGCCCCGCGACGCGCGCATCACGGTCGATGCGGGGGCGCACATGCTGCCCGTGCTGCATCTGTGGCGGACGCCCGATCCGCGCGGCGCGCTCGTCTCGCGCGGACTGGCGACGATGGGCTTCGCCCTGCCGGCGGCCATCGCGTCGGCCATGGAGGAGCCGGAGCGTCCGGTCATCGCGTTCACCGGCGATGGCGGGCTGATGATGTGCGCCTCCGAACTGGCCACCGCGGCGCAGAACGGCTGCAAGCTGATCGTGATCGTCTTCAACGATGCGTGCCTGACGCTGATCGAAGCCAAGCAGCGGCGCCGGAAGCTGCCCAATGCGGGGGTCGCCCTGTCCAGGGCGAACTTCGCGTCGGTCGCGGAGGGCTTCGGCTGCGCCGGCTTCCGGGTGGAGCGCGGCGAGAATCTGCGCCCGGCGCTGGCGGCGGCGCTGGCGCAGGGAGGCACGGCCGTGGTCGACGTCGTCGTCGATCCGTCCCCCTACTACGACCAAATCATTTCGCTGCGCGGCTGACCAGGATCAGGGAGGATCGGATGTTTTTTGCGCCACCGGCACCGCTCGCGACGAAGGTATTCGCTTCCTATCCCGCGCAATACCACACGGCCACGGACAGCAACGACTGGGCGCTGACCCAGCCGCATTCGAGCAGCCACCACACCTCGCTGCTCGAAGGACCGTCCTTCGATCGCAACGGCGTGCTGTGGTGCGTCGACATTCCCAACGGGCGCATCCTCAACGTGTCCGCCGAGGGCGTGTTCAGCGTCTTCAAGCACTATGACGGCTGGCCGACCGGGTTGAAGATCCATCGCGACGGCCGCGTCTTCATCACCGACGCCAAGCACGGGGTGATGGTGCTCGACCCGGTCAGCGGCAAGATCGAGCCGTATCTGGTGCGGGCCGGGCTGGAGCGCTTCAAGGGCGTCAACGATCTGTTCTTCGCCGCCAATGGCGACATGTGGTTCACCGACCAGGGGCTGACCGGATGGCAGGACCCGAGCGGCCGGCTGTTCCGCGTGCGCGCCGACGGCGCCATCGATTGCGTGCTCGACTGCATCCCGAGCCCGAACGGGCTGGTGATGAATCTCGACGAGACCATCATGTATGTCGCGGTCACCCGCGCCAACGCCATCTGGCGCGTGCCGCTGATGCGCGACGGGCGCGCCACCAAGGTCGGCACCTTCATCCAGATGTCGGGCGGCGGCGGCCCGGACGGGCTGGCGCTGGATTCGAAGGGGCGGCTGTTCATCGCGCATGTCGGCATGGGCGTGGTCTGGGTCGTGGACGCGCTCGGCCAGCCCGTCTACCGCATCGAGTCGTGCAGCGGGCACCACACGACGAACTGCGCCTTCGGCGGTCCCGACGGCAAGACGCTGTTCATCACAGAATCGACCGGCGCCAAGGTGCTGACGGCCGATCTCGATGTCGCCGGCAAGCCGATGTTCAGCGGGGTCTGAGATGCAGGTCCGTTCCCCGATCCCCGTCAGCGTCCTCACGGTTCGAGCGTCTTCATGCTGATCTCCGCCGAAAAGCTCCAGGCCTTCGTGGAGACGATCCTGCGTGCCGCCGGCAGCGGCGCCGAAGAGGCGCGGACCGTCGCCGCGCATCTCGTGGAGGCCAATCTGACGGGCCACGACAGCCACGGCATCAGCCTCATCCCGGAGTATCTGAGGAACATCAAGGTCGGAAACGTCAGGCCCAACGAGGTCGGCAGCCTGGTGCGCCGGGACGGCTCGATCCTGGTCTATGACGGCAATCTCGGCTACGGCCAGGTGGTCGCGAAACTCGCCACCGACCTGGCGATCGAGGCGGCGAAGGCCTCCGGCCTCGCCCTGCTGGCGCTGCGCAACTGCCATCACATCGGCCGCATCGGCTCCTATGGCGAGCAATGCGCGGCGCAGGGGCTCGTCGCCGTCCAGTTCGTCAATGCCGTCGGCAACCGTCCGCGCGTCGCGCCGCACGGCGGACGCGACGCGCGCCTGCCGACCAACCCGGTCTGCATCGCCGTACCGGCAACCGAAGGCAAGCCGGCGGTCATCCTGGACATGGCCACCAGCAAGATCGCGCAGGGCAAGGTGCGCATCGCCCGCAACAGCGGCATACCTGTCGGCGAGGGGTTCCTGCTCGACAAGGACGGGGAGCCCACCACCGACCCGCAGGTCATGTTCGACGAGGTTCCCGGCGCGATCCTCCCGTTCGGCGAGCACAAGGGCTACGGCCTGTCGCTGATGTGCGAGATCCTCGCCGGCGCCTTCACCGGAGGCCCCACGATCCAGCCGGCCAATCCGCAGCGCGGCGCCTCGGTGAACGGCATGCTGATGATCGTCTTCGACCCGGCCCGGACCGCCAGCCTGGACGGGGCGCGGCGCGAGATCGATGCGCTCGTCGACTATGTCACCGCCTCGCCGCCGCGCGAGCCGGGGATGCCGGTGCTGGTGCCCGGCGATCCCGAACGCGCGACCAGGGCGTCGCGCAACAAGAACGGAATTCCGGTCGACGACGGCACCTGGGCGCGCCTGCTGGAAGCGGCGGGCGGACTGGGCGTTGCCTATCGCATGGACGAGCCCGCGAAAACGGGGCCTGCACGAGGGAGGATAGGATGAACGAAACCGAAGGTTCCTTCATAACGCGCTACGGGGCCTTCGCCGACCGTTGCGCGACGTGGGGCGCCCGCCTGGCCGGCGTGGCGCTGGTGGCGATCTGCGTGCTGGTGATGACCGAGATCATCGCGCGCAACGTCTTCGGCACCTCCACCATGATCGCGGACGAGATGTGCGGCTATCTCAACGTCGCCGTGGTCTTCCTCGGCCTCGCCTACACCATGCAGCAGGGTGGCTTCATCCGCGTCGAACTGCTCTACCACAATTTCGCGGGCCGCATGAAACGCTTCGCCGATGCCCTCAGCGTGCTGCTCAGCTTCTCCTACATCTGCATCGTCCTCTACTACATGGCGAAGTACATGCTGTTCTCCTATCAGAACAACATCCGTTCGGCCGAGCTGACGCAGACGCCGCTGTTCATTCCACAGGCGGTTCTCGTCCTGGGTGCGTGCCTGCTGGCGATCTACCTGCTGAAATACATTCTGAGCCGATTCCGCGACGTTCCGTGACGCGAGGGCAATCATCATGAGCTGGGAAATCCTCTTCGTCGTCTTCGTGCTGCTGATCGCGAGCTCGCTGCTGCTCGGTCAGTGGATCGCGTTCGCGCTCGGTTCGGCCGGCATCGTCATCATCCTTCTGAGCCGCGGCCTGCTCGGGCTCTCGGCGATCAACTCGATCGTCTGGAACACCACCAACAACTACCTGTTCATCGCCGTGCCGCTGTTCCTGCTGATGGGCGAGATCATGCAGCGCACAGGCGTCACCGAATATTTCTACCGCGGCATGGGCGTGCTGCTCAGGTGGCTGCCCGGCGGCCTGCTTCACGCCAATATCGGCGCCTGCTCGCTGTTCGCGGCAATCAGCGGCTCCAGCGTCGCCACCGCCGCGACGATCGGCACCGTGGCCATCCCGCAGCTCGAGCGGCGCAACTACAACATGCGCATGGTTTACGGCTCGATCGCCGGCGGCGGGACGCTGGGCATCCTGATCCCGCCCAGCATCCCCTTCATCCTCTACGGCGCGCTCGTCGACGAATCGATCACGCATCTGTTCATGGCGGGCGTCATTCCCGGCCTGCTGCTGGCGAGCATGTTCAGCGCCTATATCCTCGTCCGCACGCTGATCAATCCCGGCCTGACCGGCTCGGCGGCGCCCCGGACACGCACGGACGGCGGCTCGGACGCGCGCGATCTCCTGCACGTGGTGCCGATCCTGGCCCTGCTCGGCATGGTGCTGGGCGGCATCTACAGCGGGCTGACCACGCCGACGGAATCGGCGGCGGTTGGCGCGTTCGGGGCGCTGGCGCTCGGCCTCCTCTACCGGCGTATCACGCGCGAGGCCCTTCAGGAGGCGGTCTTCGCCACCATCCGCACGACAGGCATGGTGATGCTGATCGTGATCAGCGCGCAGGTTCTGTCGACGGCGCTCACCTTCAGCGGCGTCAGCCGCGGCATCAGCGAGGCGATCTACAGTTCCGGCCTGTCGAAGTGGGAGTTCTTCGCCACGCTCGTCGTCCTCTACATCGTGCTTGGGTGCTTCGTCGAAGGCATCGCGATGATCTACCTGACGCTGCCGATCCTCTATCCGGTCATCGTCAAGTTCGGCTTCGATCCGATCTGGTTCGGCGTCGTGCTGGTGGTGCTGATCGAGGTCGGACAGATCCATCCGCCGCTTGGCATCAACCTGTTCACGATCAAGTCCATCGCGCCGAAAAGCGGCTTCAAGGACATCGTGCTGGGAGCGCTGCCCTACGTGTTCATCGTGCTCTCGCTGGTGTTCATCCTCGCCCTGTTCCCCGATCTGGCGCTGTGGCTGCCGAGAAATGCGTAGGCGCGTATGAGCGATATGCAGCCGCCCCTCGGATCGGAAGCAGACCTGGCAGGCCGCGTCGGCTGCGCGTCAAGGTTGCGTGAGTTCCCCCGATGAGACTTGACAGCAGAACAGCCCTGGTGACCGGCTCGACCGACGGTCTCGGTCTCGCCATCGTGAAGGCGCTGGCGGCGGCCGGGTGCAAGGTCGTCATGAACGGGCTCGCCGACGCCGCCGTGGTAGAAGAAACGCGCCGCGCCGTCGAGGAGGAGCACGGCGTGACCGCCCTGTACCGCCGCGCCGACCTGGCCGACCCGGCCGAGATCGAGCGGCTGATCGGCCATGCCGAGGCGGAGCTCGGCGGCGTCGACATTCTCGTCAACAACGCGGTCGTGCGGCATTTCTCGCCCATAGACACCTTCCGGGCGGATCACTGGGACCGGGCGATCGCCGTCAACGTGTCGGCGCCTTTCCACGCCATACGCCGGGTGCTGCCCGGCATGCGTCGCCGCGACTACGGGCGGATCTTCAACATGGTCTCGGTCTACGGCCTGCGCGGCACGCGCGACCGCATCGACTATGTCGCGTCCAAATCGGCGCTGATCGGCATGACGCGGGCGGTCGCCATGGAAACGCTGGACCATGACGTCACCTGCCATGCCATCTGCCCGGGCTCCATCCTCTCGCCTGGAACGGAGCCGCGCATACAGGGGCTGATGGTGTCCAACGGCGGCTCGCGGGCCAATGCCGAGCGCGCCTTCCTGCAGAACAAGCAGCCGACGGGGCGCTTCGTGGAGACGGCCAGCGTCAGCGACCTGATGCTGCTTCTGTGCGGGCCCGCGGGGCGGGACATGACCGGGTCCGTGTTGCCGGTCGATGGCGGCTGGCTCGCCGCCGGCTGATCTGAACTGAAGGAGAGCTTGATGGCTGACGACATTTCCCTTGGTTTCATCGGGCTCGGCTCGATGGGCAACGCGATGGCCGGCCGGCTTCTCGACGCGGGCCACCGGCTGGTGGTCTACGACCGGTCGCAGGCGGCGGTGGACGCCCTCGTCGCCAGGGGCGCGGTCGCGGCCGGCGGCGTGGCCGACGTGGCGCGGCAGGCCCGCATCGTCTTCGGTTCGCTGCCGACCCCCGATGTCGTGCGCGAGGTGGCGCTGGGCCGGGACGGGCTGACGGGCGGGATGGCGCGCCTGTTCGTGGACCTGTCGACGACGGGGCCGCGCGTCTCCTCGGCCGTCGCCGAAGGGCTGGCGCAAGCGGGCATCACCCTGGTCGACGCGCCCGTGAGCGGCGGGCGGGCCGGCGCGCTGAAGGGCGGGCTGTCGATCATGGCCTCGGCGCCGCGCGCCGCCTTCGACGAGGTCGAGGCGCTGCTGCGCGTCTTCGGCAAGGTCTTCCATGTCGGCGACCGCGCCGGCCTCGCCCAGACGATGAAGCTGGTCAACAACATCATTTCCGTCGCGGCGCTCGCCATCACCTCGGAAGGCATGGTGATGGGCGTCAAGGCGGGTCTCGACCCCGACGTGATGATCGACGTGCTGAACGCCTCCAGCGGCCGCAACAGCGCCACGACCGACAAATTCCCGCGCGCGGTCCTGCCGCGAAGCTTCGACTTCGGCTTCGCCAGCGGGCTTTCCGCCAAGGATGTGCGCCTCTGCCTTCAGGAGGCCGACGCCATGGGCCTGCCGATGGTCGTCGGCGCGTCGGTCCAGCAGATGCTGTCGATGACCAACGCGATGTTCGGCCCGCAATCCGACTTCACCTCCATGTGCAGGCTGGTCGAGCAATGGGCTGATGTCGAGGTGCGCGGGCGGGCGGCGGAGACGGAAAAAGCCGGCGCCTCCGCATGACGGACCCCGCTTCCGCTCCGGTGACGCAGCGTCTGGGCGCCTTCGTGGCCGGCCATCGCCGGTCGGCGGTGCCCGGGCCGCTGCGGCGCGAGGCGAGGCGCGCGCTGGTGAACTTTCTCGGCTGCGCCATCGGCGTCGCCGGCGATCCGGCGATCGAGGCGCTGACCCGGGTGCTGTCGGACCTGTCCGGCCGTAGGGACGCGACGGTGCTCGGGCGGCGCGAACGGCTGGACGCCGGCGGCGCGGCCTTCGTCAACGCGGCGGCCGCCAACTTCCTCGACTTCGACGACACGCATCTGCCGACCGTGATCCATCCCACGGCGCCTGTCGCGGCGGCCGTCCTGGCCTTGGGCGAGGCGCGCGGGTCGGCCGGGGCGGACGTCCTGCATGCCTTCCTGCTCGGCGCCGAGGTCGCGTGCCGGCTGGGCTTGATGGTGTCCCCCGGCCACTATGCGCGCGGCTGGCACATCACGGCGACCTGCGGCGTGCTGGGCGCCGCGGCCGCCTGCGCCCGTCTCCTCGGGCACGACGCCGACCGGAGCGCGAACGCCATCGGCGTCGCGTCCGGCCTGTCGGCGGGGCTGGTCGAGAACCTGTCCTGGCCGGCGAAGAACGTGGGAGTCGGCAACGCGGCGCGCGGCGGCGTGCTGGCCGCGCTGCTGGCGGGCGAGGGCTACACGGCCGCGCCCACCGCCATCGAAGGACCGCTCGGCTGGGCGCGCGCCATGGGCGACGTGCCCGCGATCGACGATGCGCTGGCGGGACTGGGCAAGACGTGGAGCTTCGCGCGCAACACCTACAAGCCGTACCCCGCCGGCATCGTCATGCACGCCGTCATCGACGCCTGCCTGGAGCTGCGCCGCGTCCATGGGCTCCGGCCCGACAAGATCAGCCGGGTGACGGTGGCCGGCGACGCGCTGCTGATGGCGCGCGGCGACCGCGTGGTCCGCAACGAGCGCGACGCCCGCGTCAGCATCCATCATGCCGCCGCCGCCGCCTTCGTCGCCGGCGCGGCGGACCTGAGCGAATTCGCCGCGCCGGCGGTGTCGGACCCGGCCATGGCTGCGTTCCGCCGCAAGGTGACCGCCAGCCTCGACGAGACGCTGGCGCCCGGCGCGGCGACGGTGACCGTGGAAACGCAGGCGGGCGGCGTGTTTTCGCACACCGTGACCCAGGCGCGCGGCAGCGAGGCACTGCCGATGAGCGACGACGAGATCGAGGCGAAGGCCTCGCTGCTGATCGGCCGGAGCGGGACAGGGATCGAGGCGGAGGCGCTGTTCCGTCTCGTCCATGCCCTCGACGGCGCGCCGGACCTTTCCGCGCTGATGCGGGCGGCCGCGTCGTCCTCGAGGGAGAGCGCCGGCGATCCGCATACGACGGAAAGAACCGCTTCATGAGCAGGCTTCAGGGCAAGACGATCCTCGTCACCGGCGCGGCGCGCGGCATCGGGCTGGCGATGGCGAAGGCCTTTCTGCGCGAAGGCGCGCGCGTGGCGCTGAGCGACGTCAACGTCGAGATGCTGCGGGCGTCGGTCCAGGCGCTGGAGGCGGGCGAGCGGGTGCTCGGCATCGGCCTCGACGTCACCGACCGCGCGTCGATCGACGGCGCCGTCGCCGCGATGGCCAAGGCCGGCTTCGACATCGACGTCCTCGTCAACAACGCCGCGGCCATCGTCGTAGGCAATCTCTTGCAGACTTCCGCAGCGGACCTGCGCCGGGTGCTGGAGGTCAATGTCGAAGGGACGTTCGGCGTCACCCAGGCTTTCCTGCCGGGGATGATCTCGCGCGGCGGCGGCGTCATCCTCAACATGGCCTCCCTCGCTTCGGTTTGGGCGATGCGCGACCGCTTCGCCTACAGCGCCTCGAAGGCGGCGATCGCCATGATGACGCGGTCGGTTGCCGTCGACTTCGTCAAGCAGGGCATCCGGGCCAACTGCATCTGCCCGGCGCGGGTGCAGACGGAATTCGTGGAGGAGTATGTCCGCAAATATTACGGGGATCAGCGTGAGAGCTACATGAACAGGCTGTCGGAATATCAGCCGGTCGGACGTATGATCACCACGGATGAGGTGGCAAGCATGGCGGTGTACCTGTGCTCCGACGAATCCGCCATGGTGACGGGAAGCAGTTTCGTCATCGACGGCGGCGTCACCGCCGGTGACGGCCCGCATATCTAGAATCGGCTATCTTGCCGGCTGAAACGTCGCATGAACGCGTGAGGTGGTCCCAGGTGCAGGGGAACAGAAAGAGCGTCAAGACAGGCGTCCGCATGCAGGACGTGGCGGCGCGCGCGGGCGTGTCGGTCATGACCGTCTCGCGCGCGCTGAGCGATCCGGACAAGGTGTCGGAAGAGACGCTGAAGCGCGTGCGCGCCGCCGTCGACGACATACGCTACGTTCCCAACGAGATGGCGGGCAACCTGTCGTCGCGCCGGTCGAAGGCGGTGGGCCTGATCGTCCCCAACATCAACAACTCGCTCTATTCGAGCACCATCCAGACGATCTCCACCGCCCTGCGCGAACGCGGCTTCCACCTGATGATCGCCGACAGCGGGCTGAGCCTGGAAAACGAGGAACTGGCCATCACGGGCTTTCTCGCGCAGCGCGTCTGCGGGCTCATCCTGCACAACACCCAGCATACCGCGCGGGCGCGCGAGCTGATCTCGCAGATCGACGTGCCCACCATCGAGATCGGCAACCTGACCGAGGAGCCGCTCGACCAGTGCGTCAGCTACTCCAACTTCGCCGCCGCCAAGGCGATGACGGTGCATCTGGGCCGCCTCGGCTATCGCAGGATAGGCTTCGTCAGCCTGGCGTTGCGGAACAACGACCGCGCGCAGATCCGATACCAGGGATATCTGGCCGGCATCGAGGAGCTCGGCCTGCCGCAGGACCTGTCGCTGGCGATCGAGACGGAATCGGGCCTTCAGGGCGGCGCGGACGCCCTGAAGCGGCTGCTCGCCTCGCATCCGGAGACCGACGCGATCTTCTTCGCCGCCGACGTCATGGCGGTGGGCGCGCTGTTCGAGTGCCAGCGGCGCGGCTGGAAAGTGCCGTCGCGCGTCGCCATCGCCAGCTTCGACGACGTCGACCTGCTTCGCCACGTCGTGCCGACGATCACCACTCTGCGCATCCCGCGCGAGGAGATCGGCCGCCGCAGCGCCGACATGCTGATGGCGCGGCTGGAGGGGCGCGCGATGCCGAAGGTCATGGATCTCGGCTTCGACATCATCCACCGCGAAAGCACCTAGGACGGTCCATGACAGCGTTGACAGGTTCCGTCGTCCTGATCACCGGCGCCGGAGGCATGAAGGGGATCGGCCGCGCGGTCGCGATCGAACTCGCGAAGGCCGGCGCGGACGTGGCGTTGAGCGACGTCGATCGCGGCGGCGACATCCCGCCGGGCGAGATCCAGGCCGGCTGGCGGGGCATCGAAAGCGTCGCCGAGGAGGTGCGCGCGCTCGGCCGGCGGGCCGCCTGCTTCACCTGCGACCTGGCGGATCGCGCCGCGATCGTGCGCCTGGCGGAGTCCGTCGCCCGGACGTTCGGACGCATCGACATCCTGGTCAACAACGCGCGCGCCATCATCGGGCGCGATCGCGTCGCCGTCACCGACCTCCAGGAGGAGGTGTGGGACAGGTTCCTGTCGCTCAACACGACCGCGCCGTTCCTGCTCATCAAGGCGGTCGCCAGGCAGATGATCGCCGCCGGGCAGGGCGGCCGCATCGTCAACATCGGTTCCGACATGTCGAAGCAGGCCGGCAAGTTCGGCGCCGCCTACGCCGCGTCGAAATTCGCGCTGATCGGGCTGACGCAGGGCGCGGCGCTCGACCTCGCCGAACACGGCATCACCGTCAACGCGGTGTGCCCCGGCCCGGTCAATTCCGACCGCGTCAGCTATGCCGAGCGGGCGCTGGCGGCGGCGGAAGGCCTCCCGGTGGAGACGATCCGGGCGCGCGTGGTGGCGGAGGCGGCGAAGCAGGTGCCGCTCGGCCGCATCGCCGAATCCGAGGATGTCGCGCACCTCGTCGCCTTCCTGGCGGGACCGAACGCCAGCTTCATCACCGGCCAGGCCTACAACGTCAACGGCGGCACCATCTTCCACTAGGCCAAGGCAAAGCCACGCGCGTGGGCCGTCCTCCCAGAAAGGAAAATCCATGGAAAGCGAACTGTTCAGGACCGGATTCGAGAACCGCAAGGCGGTTCTGGGGGCGGCTCATGTCGAAAAATCGTGGAACAATGCCGACGCCTTCAACAAGCCCATCCAGGAACTCGTCACCGAATATTGCTGGGGGGCGATCTGGGGGCGCGCGGGCCTGCCGCACGCGACGCGCAGCATGCTCAACATCGCCATGCTGGCGGTCATGGGCAAGCAGCACGAACTGAAGGCGCATGTGCAGGGCGCGCGGCGCAACGGCGTCACCGTGGAGGAGATCCAGGAGATTCTGATGCAGGTGGCGATCTATGGCGGCGTGCCTGCGGCGCTGGAAGCGTTCCGCACGGCCTCGGAAGCGCTGAAGGATTTCAAGGAATAGCCCGCTTTCGGGCGATCAGGTCCTCAGAACGCGGTAGATCGCCGGGATGACGAGCACGGTGAGCAGGGTCGACGAGGCGAGGCCGAACAGGAGCGAGATCGCCAGCCCCTGGAAGATCGGATCGGCCAGGATCACCGCCGCGCCGATCATCGCGGCCAGCGCGGTGAGCAGGATCGGCTTGAAGCGGATCGATCCCGCTTCGATCAGGATGTCGGCTAGGGGCCGTGCGTCCGTTCCGGCGTGGCGGATGAAGTCGACCAGCAGGATCGAGTTGCGCACGATGATGCCGGCCAGAGCGATGAAGCCGATCATCGAGGTGGCCGAGAAGGGCGCAGCGAACAGCCAGTGGCCGCCGAGGATGCCGATGAAGGTCAGCGGGATCGGCGTCAGGATGACCAGCGGCAGCCTGAAGGAGCGGAACTGTGCGACGACGAGGATATAGATGCCGAGCAGCGCCACCATGAAGGCGCCGCCCATGTCGCGGAAGGTGACCCACGTCACCTCCCATTCGCCGTCCCACAGCAGCGTCGGCGCGCCGTCGTCGTGCGGCTGGCCGTGTAGCGAGACGACGGGCTTCGGCAGACCGCTCCAGTCCTGCGCGTCGAGCGCCGCCTGCACGGCGATCATGCCGTAGAGCGGCGCCTCGAAGTCGCCCGCGAGCTCGGCCGTGACCATCTCGGCGGCGCGGCCGTTGTGGCGGAAAACGGGGAGGGAGGCGCGCTCCTCGGCCAGGCGCACCACGTCGCCGAGCTCCACGACGCCCCGGTCGCCGGGCAGCACGTTGGCCGGGATCGGCGTCGTCAGGAAGCGCTCGTCCATCCTGCGCTCGCCCTTCGGCCGTTCGATGCGGATCGGAATCGGCTGGCGTCCGCCGCCGCGATGGGAGTAGCCCACCGTCACGCCGCCGTTGAGGATGGCGATCGTGTCGAAGACGTCGCCCTCGTCCACCCGGAAGAACTCCAGGTCGTCGGTCGAGATCGTCGCGCGCAGCCTGCGCGGCGCGACGCCGAAGGAATTGTCGACGTCGACGATGAAGGGCACGGAGCGGAAAGCCGCCTCCACGCGCGCGGCCACCTGCCGGCGCGTCCCGGCGTCCGGTCCGTAGATCTCGGCGAGCAGCGTGGCCAGCACCGGCGGCCCGGGCGGCGGCTCCACGACCTTGAGGCTGGTGCCTTCGGGCATCGCGACGGTCGCGAGGCGCTCGCGGATGTCGAGGGCGATGGCGTGGCTGGCGCGGCCGCGCGCGCCCTTTGGCGACAGGTTGATCGCCGCCTCGCCCTGGTGCGTGCCGGTGCGGTAGAAGGAATGGCGCACGAGGCCGTTGAAATCGAAGGGCGCGGCCGCGCCCGCATGGGTGCGGACGCTCTCCACCTCCTCCAGTCGCAGCGCGACCCGCGCCACCGCCTGCGCCACCGCGTCGGTCGCCTCGACGGACGCGCCTTCGGGCAGGTCGATGACGACCGACAGTTCCGACTTGTTGTCGAAGGGCAGCAGCTTGACCGTCACGTGCTGCGTGTAGAACAGCGCCAGCGAGCCGAGCGTGAGAACGCCGACGGCGAGCAGGAAGCTCCAGCTCGCCGTCTTCGACGACAGCACGAGGCGGGCGGCGTGGGCATAGAGGCGCCCGAGCACGCCGCCATGGGCCTGGCCGTGGGCTCCATGGGCGGGCGCGGGACCGGCGATCCTCAGCATCAGCCACGGCGTCACGGTGACGGCGACAAAGAAGGAAAAAATCATCGCGGCCGAGGCGTTGGCCGGGATCGGGCTCATATACGGCCCCATCATGCCGGACACGAACAGCATCGGCAGCAGCGCGGCGACCACGGTCAGCGTCGCCACGATGGTCGGGTTGCCGACCTCGGCCACGGCGTCTATGGCCGCCGTCCTGCGGTCGCGGCCGTCTCCCATGCCCCAGTGACGGGCGATGTTCTCGATGACGACGATGGCGTCGTCGACCAGGATGCCGATCGAGAAGATCAGCGCGAAGAGCGAGACGCGGTTGAGGGTGTAGCCCATTGCCCAAGAGGCGAACAGGGTGAGCAGGATGGTGACCGGGATGACGACGGCCACGACCAGCGCCTCGCGCCGGCCGATGGCCAGCCAGACCAGGAGGATGATGGAGGCGGTGGCGAGGCCGAGATGGAACAGCAGCTCGTTGGCCTTCTCGTCGGCGCTCTTGCCGTAGTCGCGCGTGACCTCGACGGCGATCCCGTCCGGGATCAGCGTTCCTTCGAGCTGCGCGACGCGATGCAGAATCGCGTCGGCGACGGTGACGGCGTTGGAGCCGGCGCGCTTGGCGACGGCCAGCGTGACGGCCGGCTCCCGGACGATGTCGGTGCCGCCGCGCGTCACGGTCGAGACCAGCGCCTCGCCCGTGTCGGCGGAAAAGGCGACGCTCGCCACGTCGCGCACATAGACCGGGCGGTTGTCGCGGGACGTCAGTAGCAGGTTGCCGACCTGCGCGGGCGTGGCCAGCGTCTCGCCGGCCGCCAGCATGACCTGCTCGCCCCGGTCGCGCAGGAGGCCGGCGGGGAAAGCGCGGTTCATGCCCCGCACCTTGCCGGCGAGCTGCTGGAGGGTGACGCCGTAGAGGGCGAGCCTGGCGGGGTCGGGCGCGATGCGGATCGTCTCGTCGGCCGCGCCGACGAGATAGGTGAGGCCGACGTCCTCGATCCTGGCGATCTCGGTCCTCAGCTCCCGCGCGATCCGCGTCAGGTCGTTCGGCGTGACGCGGCCTGCGGCGGCAGGCTTCGGCGCCAGCGTCAGCGTCACGATGGCCACGTCGTCGATGCCGCGCGCCACGATCCGCGGCTCGGGAATGCCGACCGGAATGCGGTCCATGTTGGCGCGCACCCTGTCGTGGACACGCAGCACGGCCGCGTCCGCCGCGGTGCCGACGAGGAAACGGGCGGTCACCAGCACATGATCGTCATAGGTGTTCGAGTAGACGTGCTCGACGCCGTCGATCCCCTTGACGATGACCTCCAGCGGCTCGGTGATCAGCTTGACGGCGTCCTCGGCCCCGAGCCCGTCGGCGCGCACGAGGATGTCCACCATCGGCACGGAGATCTGCGGCTCCTCCTCGCGCGGCAGGGCGGCGAGCGCCAGCAGGCCGAAGGCGAAGGCGGCGATCAGGAACAGCGGCGTGAGCGGCGAGCCGATGAAGGCGCGGGTCAGCGCGCCCGCCATGCCGATTGGGTGGGAGCGGGGCATCAGGGAACGACGACGGTTTCTCCGGCCTGAAGGCCGGTCAGGATCTCCACGAAAGGCCGCCCGGCCTGCGTGACCGTCTCGCCCGGCACGACGGTGCGTTCCACCTCGCTGCCGCCGGCGCGCACGCGGACGAAATCCAGCCCGGAGCGGGTGACGATCGCCGCCCGTGGCACGAGGATCGCCTGGCGCGTGCCGACCGGCACCTCGACCAGCACGCGGGCATCGACGAAGGCGTCCTGGAGCCTGTCCACCTCCACGTCGGCGACGACGCGGCCGTTCTCGATCTGCGGGTAGATCCTGGCGAGCCTGCCGGCCGTCTCCGCGCCGCCGACCGTGATGCGGAGCCGCGCGCCTTGCCTGAGGTCGGCGGAATGGCGTTCGGGAATGGCAAGGCGCAGGAAGAAGCCGCCGCCGCCGACGGTGGCCACCGGCTCGCCGGCCAGCACCACCGCGCCCTTCGTCACCGGGACGGTCAGCACGCGGCCGGAGGCGGGGGCCAGGACGGCGCCTTCCTCGCCCTGCTGCACGACGACGGCGCGCTGCGCCTCCGTCGCGGCGATCCGGTTCTGCGTCACCTCGACATCGGTGCGGAGCTGCTCGAGGCGCTGGGTGGCGATCACCCCGCGATCGACCAGCGACCGGCCGCGGGCGAGCTCGGCTTCGGCCGTCTCCATCTGCGCCCGGAGCGCGCGCAGCTGCGCGTCGAAGGCGGCGACCTGGAAGGCGATCTTGTCGTCGCGCACGACGGCGATCCGCGCGCCGGCCTCGACCGCGTCGCCTTCCGAGACGAGAAGCTCGCTGACCGTTCCGCCGATGCGGGCGCGAGCCGGCACGAGATCGCGTGCTTCCACCCGTCCGTAGACGGCCTTCCACTCGGCGAGCGGCTGCGGGGCGAGCACCAGCGTGTCGGCACAGGCGGGGGAAGCCGCCGCCAGCGCGGCGGCGAGAAGGGCGCAACGCATCGGATGCTTCTCGTCCGGCGGCGCTAGAAGGCGCAGCCGGATTTGATGCCGAGGCGCCTGAAGACGATCGCCGCCGGACAGAAGCCGGTGAAGGCCGATTGCACGAGATTGGCGCCGATGAAGACGGTGAGCCAGACGAACAGCGGCGAGACCCAGAGGGTGAGCGCCACGGACAGCAGCACCATGACGCCGGCGAAGGCGAGAACGGAACGGTCGACGGTCATTGCAAGTCTCCTGCGGAGGATCGTATATACCAATATACGAATATACGTATATGCGTATATAATTGCAAGAGAGCTTTTGGGCGACTGTCGCGGTGCGGATGAGAACGGATTGCGTCGGGCAAGGCGCGCCTCAGCCCTTCGGCCTGCAATAGGCGCCGTAGAGCACGTCCATGACCTGCCGGGCCGTCTCGCTTTCGATGCGGTACCAGATGGTCTGCCCCTCGCGGCGGCCGCTGATGATCCTGTCCCGGCGCAGCAGCGCCAGATGCTGCGAGACCGTGGAATCGCGGATGCCGAGGAAATCCGCGAGCTGGCCGACCGATTTCTCGCCGTCGATGAGCTGGCACAGGAGGAGGAGCCGGTGCTGGTTGGACAGCGCCTTCAGCAGTTCGCTGGCCTCGTCGGCGGCGCCGCGCATGACGTCCGGATCGATGGCGGATTTGGCATTCATTGTTGCGTATCTACGTTATTCCGTATATACGGTCAACACCTTGTCCGCCCGGCGCCGGTCGATGCGGCCGGACCCTGAAGAGTTTGCCCATGCCCGTTACCCGTCAGATCGTCTGTCCGCATTGCGCCGGCGTCAACCGTGTGCCCGGCGGCAAGCCCGCGACGGCGGCCCTGTGCGGCAAATGCGGAACCCGCCTGTTCGCAGGAAAGCCGGTCGCCGCCGACGCCGCGATGTTCGCGAAGCAGACGCAGCGCAGCGACGTGCCGGTGCTGGTGGACGTGTGGGCGCCGTGGTGCGGCCCCTGCCGGATGATGGCGCCCGCCTTCGAGGCGGCGGCGGCCACGCTGGAGCCGGATTTCCGGCTGCTGAAGTTCGATTCCGAAACCGACCCGCAGCTTGCCGCGCGGCTCGGCATCCGAAGCATTCCGACCCTGCTGCTCTATGCGGGCGGCCGCGAGATCGCCCGGGCGTCGGGCGCGATGGGCAAGGAGCAGATCGTGGCCTGGGCGCGCGACCGGCTGGCCGGCTGACGATCCGGGCCTCCGTTTACGGACCGTTCGGAGCCGGGCGCACGGCCTGCGGATCGGACGGCCCGGTCTCGTAGAGGGCGTCGACATAGGTTTCCAGGAAGCGCCTGCGCTCGCGCCGAACCGCCTCCTGTCCCGTCTCGTACCCGGCCATCAGCCGCTGGCGCTCGCGGAAGACGTCGAAGGCGCGGCGGGCGACGGGCAGCACCGCCTCGACCGGCCCGCCATGGATCATCGCCTGCCAGGCGGCGGTGGTCAGGATGTATTCCACCTGCTGCGGATTGCCCGCCGCGGCGTCCGCCGCCCGCCCCGCCTGCGACAGCATGGTCCGCGCCGCCTCGGCCCGCGCCTGCTGCGCCGTGGCGCCGTTCATGCTCATCACCGACGCATAGAAGCGCGCCAGCGCGGCGTTCTCCTCGTCGCCCGCCGCCCGCGCCTCCTGTTCGCTGCGCGCGAACGCCGCCGCAACGGCGACAGGATCGTCGTCGCGCATCAGAAGGGCGGCCTGCTGCACCAGAAGCTGGTAGCGGTCGTTCGGCGTGGAGGCGTGGTCGGCGGCGACATCCAGCGCGGCCGAGGCCAGCGCGGCATCGTCCAGGTCGAGCGCGCGCATGGCGATGTGGATGAACACGTCCCAGGCGAGCCTGGGCGTGACGTCCGCCATCAGGCGCGGCCTGGTCCGGCGGTCCCAGGGCTCCTCAACGAGCAGATCGGCGGCGCCGAGCAGCGTGTTGAGCGCGGCGCGGTGGCGCCCTTCCAATCCGTAGGCCGCGCCGACGACCTGGCGGCTCCACGCATTGACCAGCCGGACGGCGTTTTCGCTCAGTCCCGCGCCCTGCGGCAGCGTCGCCCGGGAGGCGAGGGCGATCGCCGTCGCCGTGTCCTGCGCCGCCAGCGCGGCCTCGGCCTTCTGGAGCAGTTCGACCGCCAGCCTGCCGGCCTCGGGCAGTTCGCCGTTGCCGGAGGATGCCTTCCGCGCCCAGGCCTCAGCCTCCCGCTGCAGGTCCTCGCGGGCGGCGTCGCCGAAACGCGTCCCCATCCACAGCGCGGTGATCGCCGCCGTCTCGACGGCCTCGCCGTAGCGGCCGAGATCGGCAAGTGCATGGGCGCGCGACACCAGCAGCGTGTTCCTGACGTCGGCATCCGGCCGGTCCGCCCCGTCGACCAGCGCCAGACCCTGCTCGGCGAGCAGGAGCGCGAAGGACGGGTTGCCGTCGTAGCGGACCAGGTCGGAATAGACGGAGAAGAACAGGCCGAATTCCGGATCGAGGCGGCCGTCATGCGGCGCGCGGCGCAGGCCGTCGCTCATAATGGCGCGCGCCTCGGCGTAGTCGTTGTGCGTCTTGTAGGCCTCGAACGCCCGGTCGATGACCTCGTAGGGGTCGACATGGTGCGCCCGCGCGACCGGTATGCCGGAACCCAGCAGCAATAGGAGGACGAGCAGGCGCGAC
Organism: Mesorhizobium sp.; assembly: GCA_027492275.1. Classification (GTDB taxonomy): domain Bacteria; phylum Pseudomonadota; class Alphaproteobacteria; order Rhizobiales; family Rhizobiaceae; genus JAPUFC01. Next base: position 102,529 of record JAPUFC010000021.1, read on the forward strand.
AGGCTCATTCGCCGCCCTCTCCGACCAGGACGAAGGGAGCCCAGGCGGACGGATGGGCGAGGCTCGGGTCGCGCTCGTCCTGCATCACCGCCAGCATGGACCGGCGCAGCGCCTCCGCACGGCCGATGCCGCTTTCGGCGCCGAGCGCGCGGATGGCGCCGGTGGTCAGCCGTGCCGCCGCGTCGTCGCGCACCGGCCAGTGCGACACCAGGATGGCGCGCGCGCCGGCGTAGATGAAGGCCCTCGCCAGGCCCGAAAGGCCCTCGGCGTCGGGCGCGCCGTCGCTTCCGGCCGTGTTGCAGGCCGACAGCAGAACCCAGTCGGCGGACAGGTTCAGCCCCGCCACCTCGGAGGCGGTGAGCAGTCCGTCGTCCTCGACCGTGGCGACCTCCGGCGGCGTCAGGACCAGCGCCGGCTCCGCCAGTCCGGGCAGGTCGCCCGACAGCAGCCCATGCGTGGCGAAGGCCAGGATGCCGACGCGGGACAGGTCCATCGTCTTCACGGCCGTCTCGGTGGCGGCCTCGCCGAGCAGAAGGTCGTCCTCGCCGGCCGACAGCGCCTCGGCCAGCCGGCGCAGCTCCGGTCCGGTCTGGGGCAGCGGCGGCAGGTTGCGCACGGCCGTCACATCGGCGAGCGCGCCGCGAAAGAAGCTGCCGTCCGGCGCGGCATCGGCGACGGTTCGAACCGGCCGGCCGCCGAGAACCGGAGCGCCGATGCCCAGGAAGGCGGCACGGTCGCCGCCGTCGCGTGCGCGCGGCCGCGACCGGATCGCCGACAGGCTGTCCACCGAGGGCAAGGTGGTGAAGGCGAAGCGTTTCGCCAGCCAGGCCGTCGCCCGCATCGCCGCCGGGTCGGTGTCCGCGCCGGCGGGCGGCTCCGACACCAGCACGGACAGGGGCAGGCCGCTCAACGCCCCGTCGGCGACGACGAAGACATGGTGAGTCGCGCCAATCACGCTTTCCACCGGCTCGATCAACTGCGTGTAGAGGAAATGGGCGATCGTCCGGTCGAAGGCCGGGATGCGCGGGCCGTCCATTCCCGCCACCAGCGTACGGGCCCCGCGCGTCGCGGCGTCGGGATCGAGATCGGCGCGCAGGGTGGCGACTTCCTCGGCGAGGAAGGCCGGCGGAATGAAAGCGCGATGCCAGACGCTCGCCGCGCGGCTCACCGCCCAGATGTGGACCGCCTCGCGGCCGGTCAGGACGAACAGCAGGCTCTCGTCCTCGCCAAGCAGGGCGCGCACCGCGTCCAGCGACAGCGGCGCGGGATCGGCCAGTTCGCGATAGCGCGGAAAGTCCCTGGTGAGACCGGCGTCCACGGCGGCGATCTCGGCCCGGATGGAATCGATCTCGCCGCGCAGGCGCACGATGGCGTCGGCGCTGCCGGCCTGGCCGTCACCGGCGCGCCGGACGATCTCGGCGTCGCGCGCGGACGCCAGCTCCACCAGGTCCTGCCGTTTGCGGACGAGGGCGGCCAGTTCGGGATCGCCGCCGGCCGACCGCAGCGCAAGCTGCCGCAGCGCCCTGCCGGCCGAGGACATGAAGGCCCATTGCGCGACCTCGAACGCTTCGGCGTTCTGCTGGCGCGACGGCTCGGCCAGGACAGGCCGGCTTCCCGCGGCGAGCAAGGCGGCGAAAAGGACGATCGACGCGACGCGGACCGTCCGAAGCAGACACAAACAGCGCAAGACGACGTGCCCCCGAGCCAAGCCTCGCGATCCCTGCATCATGATTGTGACGACATATCGGGCGGGTGGCCGCTCCCTAGCCGAGAGGCAGCACCTCGGATCGCTTGACCTGGCCGAGGGCGAAGCTGGTTTCGATGGAGGCGACGTTGTCGAGGCGGGTGAGCTTGTCCTTGAGGAAGCGCTCATAGGCTTCCAGGTCGGCGGCGACGATGCGCATGAGATAGTCGCGCTGGCCCGTCATCAGATAGCAGTCGACCACCTCGGGCCATCGCGACACGGCCTCGGCGAAGCGGTCGAGATCCTCCTCGCGCTGCCGTTCCAGCTTGATCGAGGCGAAGGCGCTGATCGGCAGCCCGACCTTCTTCTGGTCGACGATCGCGGTGTAGCCCTTGACCACGCCGGCCCGCTCCAGCAGCCGGACCCGCCGCGCGCAGGGCGACGCCGAAAGGCCCACGCGCTCCGCGATCTCGGCGGTGGTCAGCTTCGCGTCCGCCTGCAGCGCGCGCAGGATCTTCAGGTCGATCTTGTCCAGAAGCGGATTTGGCATGGATCACCATGGATGGGCGTGTGAGTAGCCATTTCAGCTAATCCATGACGGCAGAATGCGCAAGATTGGCCGCATTCGCTCCCTCTCCCATTCTATGATCGGACCGATCAAGAGGGTGACGCGATGACCGACCTGACGATGCTGGCCGCGCTGGAAAAGAAGGTCCTGTGGCTGGCGACCTGGATGATCCACAACGCCAACCATCTGCGCGACAGCGAGGACGGGCTGAAGGTCGGCGGCCACCAGGCGTCGTCGGCTTCGCTGGCCACGGTGATGACGGCGCTCTACCTCCATGCGCTGCGGCCGGAAGACCGCGTCGCGGTGAAGCCGCATGCCGGCCCGATCTTCCATGCCATCCAGTACCTGCTGGGCAACCAGACGCTGGAGAAGATGAAGAATTTTCGCGGCTACAAGGGCGTCCAGTCCTATCCGTCGCGCACCAAAGACATCGACGACGTCGATTTCTCCACGGGCTCGGTGGGGCTGGGCGTCGCGCAGACGCTCTTTTCCTCCCTCGTGCAGGACTATGTTCATGCGAAGGGGTGGGCCGGCGATCTGCCGGAAGGCAAGATGGTGGCGCTGATCGGCGATGCCGAGATGGACGAGGGCAACATCTTCGAGGCCCTGATGGAGGGCTGGAAGCACGGCCTTCGCAACACCTGGTGGGTGGTCGACTACAACCGGCAGAGCCTGGACGCGGTGATCCGCGAGGGGCTGTGGGAGCGCTTCGAGACGATCTTCCGCAATTTCGGCTGGGACGTGGTCATCCTCAAGCACGGCAGGCTGCAGCAGGCGGCGTTCGCGGAGCCGGGCGGCGAACGCCTGCGCGACTGGATCGACGGCTGCCCCAACCAGCTCTATTCCGCGCTGACCTTCCAGGGCGGCGCGGCGTGGCGCAAGCGCCTGATGGACGATCTCGGCGACCAGGGGCCGGTCTCGCGGCTGATCGAGAGGCGCAGCGACGATGAACTCGCCGCCCTGATGGGCAATCTCGGCGGGCACGACCTTCCCTCGCTGCTGGAAGCCTTCGAGGAGGCGCGCACGCACGACCGCCCGGTGTGCTTCATCGCCTACACGATCAAGGGGTTCGGCCTGCCGCTCGCCGGCCACAAGGACAATCATGCCGGGCTGATGACGCCCGCGCAGGTGGCGGCGCTGCGCGCGGCCATGGCGATCCGCGAGGGCCGGGAGTGGGAGCCGTTCGAGGGACTGCCCATTCCCGAGGCGAAGCTGCGCCGCTTCCTGTCGGCGGTGCCGTTCGCGCGGAAGGGCACGCGCCGCTACGCCGCCTCCACGATCGACGTGCCGGACGCGCTTGCCTTCGGCGCGCAGCCGTCGATGTCGACGCAGCAGGGTTTCGGCCTGATCATGCACGAGATCGGCAAGTCGGACACGGCCCTTGCCGAGCGGATCGTGACGACCTCGCCGGACGTGACGGTGTCGACCAATCTCGGCGCCTGGGTGAACCGGCGCGGGCTGTTCGCGAAGGAGAGGATGGCGGACCTGTTCAAGGCCGAGAAGATCCCTTCGACCTACAACTGGACTTTCTCGCCGGACGGCCAGCACATGGAGCTCGGCATCGCCGAGATGAACCTGTTCATCATGCTGTCGGCGCTCGGCCTGTCGCATTCGATCTTCGGCGAACGGCTGCTGCCGGTCGGCACGCTCTACGACCCCTTCATCGAACGCGGGCTGGATGCGCTCAACTACGCCTGCTACCAGGACGCCCGTTTCCTGCTGGCCGCCACGCCGTCGGGCGTGACGCTCGCCCCCGAGGGCGGCGCGCACCAGTCGATCGCCACGCCGCTGATCGGCATGGCGCAGGACGGGCTGGCGAGCTTCGAGCCGGCCTTCGTGGACGAGCTCGCCGTGATGATGCGATGGGCCTTCGAATACATGCAGCGTTCCGGCAAGGAGGAGCGCGACGAAACGAGCTGGCTGCGCGACGCCACCGGCGGCTCGGTATATCTTCGGCTCTCGACCCGATCCATGGAGCAGCCGCGCCGCGAGATGACGGCCGCGCTCAGGCAGGACATCATCAACGGCGCCTACTGGATGCGAAAGCCGGGGCCGAACGCGCAGATCGTCGTCGCCTATACCGGCGTGATGGCTCCGGAGGCGATCGAGGCGGTCGGCCTGATGGGCGAGGACAGGCGGGACGTCGGCCTTCTGGCGATCACCTCCGCCGACCGGCTGAACGCCGGCTGGACCGCCGCCCAGCGCGCCCGCGAAGCGGGCCTTATGCATGCCAGCAGCCATATCGAGCGGCTCATGGCGGACATGCCGTCCCATTGCGGCATCGTCACCGTCATCGACGGCCACCCGGCGACGCTCGCTTGGCTGGGATCGGTCCATGGCCATCGCACGCGCTCGCTCGGCGTCGAGCATTTCGGCCAGACCGGGACGCTCGCCGACCTCTACCGGCATTTCGGCATCGACGCCGCGGGGATCGTCAAGGCGGCGCAGGCGCTGACGCCGGGCCGGCCGATCAGGAATCTCAGGCTGGCCTGAAGCACGGCCCCCGACTGCGCGAAGCGCCGGACGCGATTCTAAAAGATCGTCAGCCGTGCCCGGCGATCACCGCCAGAAAGGCCGGGCCGTAGCGGTCGAGCTTCGCCTCGCCGACGCCGGGCACGCTCGCCATCTCGGCGCGCGACGCGGGCCGCGCCGCCGCGAGCTCGATCAGCGTCCTGTCGTGGAAGATCACGTAGGGCGGCACGTTCTGCGTGCGGGCGAGCTCCAGCCGCTTCTGCCGCAAAGCCTGGAACAGGTCGCGGTCCGCTTCGGTCACGGCCGACTGCGTCGCGGCGCTGCGCGCGACCTTGTCGCGCCGGGCGCGCGCAGGCGGCGGCACGCGCAGCATCAGCGCCGGCCTGTCGCGCAGGAAGTCGCGGCCGGCGGGCGCGATCGACAGGCCGCCATGGCCGGCGAGATCCACGTCGACGAGCCTCAATGCGATGAGCTGGCGCAGGATCGCCCGCCAGGTCCGGTTGTCGTGCTCCCTGCCGATGCCGAAGGTGGAGATGCGGTCGTGGCCGAACTGGGCGATGCGGTCGTTTTCGGCGCCCAGCAGCACGTCGGCGATGTAGGCCTGCCCAAAACGCTCGCCGGTGCGGTAGATGCAGGACAGCGCCTTCTGCGCGGCTACGGTACCGTCGAAAAGCTTGGGCGGCTCCGCGCAGGTGTCGCAATTGCCGCATGGCTCGCAATGGTCGCCGAAGTAGGACAGCAGGACCTGCCGGCGGCAGCCCGCCGTCTCGGCCAGCCCCAGCAGCACGTCCAGCTTCTGGCGCTCCATGCGCTTGCGCTGGTCTGGCGCGTCCGATTCCTCGATGAAGCGGCTGCGCAAGGCGATGTCCTCGGACCCGTAGAGCATCAGCGTCTCGGACGGCAGGCCGTCGCGCCCGGCGCGGCCGGTCTCCTGGTAGAAGGCCTCGATGCTGCCCGGCAGGTCGAGATGCGCGACGAAGCGCACGTCGGGCTTGTCGATGCCCATGCCGAAGGCGATGGTGGCGACCATGACGA
>JAPUFC010000022.1 GCA_027492275.1 Mesorhizobium sp.
CCCCCGAAGCCGCCACTGCCGCCGTCGTTGCCGTTCAACGCGCCGCCGCCACCGCCGCCAAACCCGCCGTCGCCGCCGGCGTTGCTCGATCCGCCGCCGCCGCCACCGCCGCCAAACCCGCCATGTCTTCCGCTGGCTCCGATGCCGCCGCCGCCGCCGGAGGCGTTGTCAATTCCGCCGCCACCGCCACCGCCGCCAGCGGGACCGCCAGCGCCGCCGTTTTCGCCGGCGGCTGCCGCCGGCGCGCCGGTAACGATGCCGCCGCCGCCCGCGCTGCCGTCACCGGTTCCGCCATGCGCCTGATTTCCGACCCCGCCGCCGCCGCCGCCGGCGATCGTCTCATCCGGCTGTCCGCCGTCGCCGCCGAGTCCGCCGCCACCGCCGTCAAAGGAGCTGTTCGTGCCGCCGTCGCCGCCGTTCGCCGCGTTGTCCTCGAAGGTGACGTTGCTCAAGGTGACGTTGGAGTCGGAATGAACGAAGAGGCCGCCGCCCAGCCCTGCGCCGCCGCCTGCGCGCGCGCCGCCCGCGCCGCCCGTCGCGGCCGTATCCTTGATCGTCAGATCCTGGATGCGCACATTGGAGTCGCCGTAGACGAAAAGGCCGCGGTTGGCGCCGTCTCCGCTGAGCGAATGGCCGCCGCCGTCGATCGTGACGTTGCCCTGAACGGCCGGAAGATCGCCGCCGCCGCCCTGGGTGACCACAATGTCGCCGGTGAAGGTGATCGTCGTCGCATCGCCGGACGATAGGGCCGCGCGCAGCTCCGCCTCGTTCGCGACACTATACGGCACGGCGAAGGCATGGGTTCCGAGGCTGAGCATCACGGCGATTGCCGCCGGCGTCAGCAGGGTCGACATCAGCAGGTGCCGGCGACGCGCCGCAAGACTGGCCGCGCCGCATTTCCGTCCCGCCGACTGCCGGGACAGCGCTTCTGTCTCGAACGCCATACTCAACCCCCCGACGAACATCGAACGCGATGCCCGTCCGTCGCACCCTTCGCCCGACGCTAATCTTTGCCACGCATGCGGGCAAGCAAAGACGCGGCGCCATCACCGGAAAAAGGCCCGGGCATCTGTCCCGGCCGGGTCAATCGCGCACGCCTTGTTGCGAATGTGCAACGGCGCGCCGCCGGGCTCCGGCACGGACCGCCATGCGCGCGGCGAGGGGCTGGGTTGCGAAAGCGGGGATGAAAACGTCCCGACGAATTCCTATCTCAATGCGGCAAGAAAAGTTGAGTGATGAAGGCATAGCCATGAAAATACTGGAAAATCTGCGCGGCTGGCGCCGCGTCAAGGAAGACGCCCGCGAACTGAGCCGTCTGTCGATGCGCGATCTCGAGGACATCGGTCTGAGCGCGGCGTGCATCACCGTGGTGTCGACCCGTCGGGGTCTGTAAGACGCCCATTCCTCCGGGCAGAGATGAAATCAGGCTCGACGGCTCCGCCGCCGGGCCTTTGTCTTGCCGGCAGGCTCCCCGGCGGGCCTTCAAATCGCCCCGTTCCGCCGCGACGCTGAGGTCGCCCTCCGGTATCGGGAGCTGCGGATGAGCGGTCTTTTCGGCATTTTTCTGTGCCTCGCCTGCGAGATGCAGGCGGCCGTCAGGCCGGTCGCGGCGACGCCCGTGGACGTGGAGCTGGTGCTGGCCGTCGACGCGTCCCGCTCCATGGACCCCGAGGAAAGCGAATTGCAGCGCGCGGGCTATGTCGAGGCGCTGCGCAGCCCGGAGTTCCTCGACGCGGTCCGGCGCGGCCCGCATGGCCGCATCGCGGTCGCCTATTTCGCGTGGGCCGCCGACATAAGGCCCGAATCCGTCGTCTCCTGGCACGTCATCGAAGACGAGGCGAGCGCCGCCGCCTTCGCGGCGAAGCTCGAGTCCGCCCCCCGTGACACGTTCCGCGCCACCTCCATCTCCGCCGCGCTCATTTATGCGGCCGGCCTGTTCGAGACCGGCGGCCATGACGGCCTGCGCCGGGTGATCGACGTGTCCGGCGACGGGCCGAACAATCGCGGCGGGCCGGTGACGGAGGCGCGCGACGCGGTTCTGGCACGGGGCATCGTCATCAACGGCCTGCCGATCCTGGTGCGGCCGTCGCAAGGCGTGCTGGAGCTCGACCGCTACTATGCCGAATGCGTCACCGGCGGGCCGGGCTCGTTCGTGCTGCCGATCAGGACGCGGGAGGAGTTCGCCGTCGCCATCCGCCGCAAGCTGGTGATGGAGGTGAGCGGCGCGCAGCCGGAGCCGGCCATCGTGAAGACGCAGGGCCGCCCGGCCGTGGACTGCGCGCGCACCTATCGGGACCCGCGCTTCTTCGGCGATCCCGATTTCCCGCCCGGCCCGTAGCTTTTGTCGGAAGGGCTCTTTCCCGGATCGCCGCCTGCAACCATATAGGACCAGCCCCACCGTCCTCTTTTCCGCGGATGCCGGATGCCTGCCACCGCCCGACGCCACGCCCTTCTGCTGGTCAATCCGAAGTCGCGCCGCGGAGCGGAGTCGATCGACGACGTGCGCGCGGTGCTCGGCGAAGGCGGGATGAGCTTCGAGGAAGGACCCCTTCAAGGCGACGAGAGCCTGTCCGACATCATCCGGCGGCGCGCCGGCGATTGCGATCTCGTCATCGTCGGCGGCGGGGACGGAACGCTGAACGCCGCCGCGGCGGGCCTCGTCCAGACCGGCCTGCCGCTCGGCGTGCTGCCGCTGGGCACGGCCAACGACTTCGCCCGCACGGTCGGCATCCCGCCCGATCCGGTGGAAGCCGCGCGGCTGATCGTGGCCGGCGACACCCGGCCGATCGATCTCGGCGAGGTCAACGGCCATCTGTTCTTCAACGTGGCCAGCATCGGGTTCAGCGCCGAGCTGGCCGCCGAACTGACCGAGAAGGCGAAGAAGCGTTTCGGCGTGCTCGGCTACGGCATCGTGGCCATGCGCCTGCTCCTGCGCTCCCGGCTGTTCACGGCCAGGCTGGAGCATGACGACATGCGCGAGACGATCCGCACCATGCAGGTCTCGGTCGGCAACGGCCGGCACTATGGCGGCGGCATGACGGTCGCGGCGGATGCGACGGCCGACGACGGCTGGCTGGATCTCTACAGCCTCGAGGTCGACCACTGGTGGCGCCTGCTGCGCCTGCTGCCCAGCCTGCGGCGGGGCACGCAGGGCCAGTGGGACGACGTGCGCGCCTTCCGCACGACGGAGGTGACGATCAGGACCAGCCGCCCGCGCCCCGTCAACACCGACGGCGAGCTGACGACGTGGACCCCGGCGCATTTCCGCATCCGGCCGAAATCGGTGCTGGTCTACGCGCCTGACGACCCGCGCTGAAGCGCTACCGTTTCAGCAAAAACACCGCCTGCTGGCCGAAGAAGTTCCAGAACCACCAGGGCATGGACAGGCCGATGCGCTGGCCGCTGTCGTTCAGCGCGATGGCGCTCTCCACCGTCGCCCCCACTTCCGTGCACAGGCCGACGAAGTCGCGGATGGTGCAGAAATGGATGTTGGGCGTGTCGTACCAGCTGTAGGGCAGATCCGCGGTCACCGGCATGCGGCCCTTGAAGAACAGCGAGGAGCGCACGCGCCAGTGGCCGAAATTCGGGAAGGAGACCACCACGTGGCGGCCGATGCGCAGGAGGTGCTCCAGAACCAGGCGCGGATTGCGCGTCGCCTGCAGCGTCTGCGACAGCAGCACGTAGTCGAAGCCCTTGTCGGGATAGTAGACGAGGTCGCTGTCGGCGTCGCCCTGGATCACGGACAGGCCGCGCGCCACGCATTCGTTGACGCCGCGCTGGGACAGTTCCACGCCGCGTCCGTCGACGTTCCTGTCGCGCTGCAGCAGCTCCAGCAGCGCGCCGTCGCCGCAGCCGACATCGAGCACGCGCGAGCCCGGCGCGATCAGGTCGGCCATGACCTGGAGGTCGACACGGTTGGTGTGATTGACGCTCATGGGCCGACCTCCACGCCGCGCGCCCTGGCGGCGGAGCGCAGGAAGCCGTCGATCGCCGCGAACAGCTCCGGCTCGTCGAGCAGGAAGGCGTCGTGGCCGCGATCGGTCTCGATCTCCACGAAGGAGACGGAGGCGCCGGCCGCGTTCAGCGCATGGACGACGCTGCGGCTCTCTTCGGTCGGGAAAAGCCAGTCCGACGTGAACGACACCAGGCAGAAGCGCGTTTTGATGCCGGCGAAGGCGTCGGCCAGCCGGCCGCCGTGGTCGGCGGCGAGGTCGAAATAGTCCATCGAGCGCGTCAGATAGAGGTAGGAATTGGCGTCGAAGCGGTCGACGAAGGTCATGCCCTGGTGCCGCAGGTAGCTCTCGATCTGGAAATCGGCGTCGAAGCCGAAGGTGGGGCGCTCGCGGTTCTGGAGGTTGCGGCCGAACTTGCGGTGCAGCGCGCTCTCCGACAGATAGGTGACATGGGCGGCCATGCGCGCCACCGCCAGCCCTTTCTGCGGGCGCACGCCGTGCTCCAGATAGGTGCCGCCGCGCCAGTCCGGGTCTGCCATGACCGCCTGCCGGCCCACCTCGTGGAAGGCGATGTTCTGCGCCGAGTGGCGCGCGCCGGTGGCGATCGGCAAAGCGGAGAAGACGCGCTCGGGGTAGGTCGACGCCCACTCCAGCACCTGCATGCCGCCCATGGAGCCGCCGATGACGCAGAAGAGCTGGTCGATGCCGAAATGGTCGACCAGCATGGCCTGCGCGCGCACCATGTCGCGGATGGTGATGACCGGCAGGTCGAGCGAATAGGCCCGGCCGGTGAGCGGGCTGATCGAGGCCGGGCCGGTGGAGCCGAGGCAGCCGCCGACGACGTTGGAACAGATGACGAAGAAGCGGTTGGTGTCGATCACCTTGCCGGGGCCGATCAGCACCTCCCACCAGCCCGGCTTGCCGGTCACGGGATTGCGCGAGGCGACGTGCTGGTCGCCGGTCAGCGCGTGGCAGACGAGGATGGCGTTGGAGCGGGCGGCGTTGAGCTCGCCATAGGTCTGGTAGGCGATCTGGAACGGCGACAGGGTGATGCCGGCGTCGAGCCGCAGCGGCCTGTCCGCGCCGAAGCGCAGCACGGGGCTGCGCGGCTCGTTGGCCTCGTCGTGTCTCGCTTCGGCGCGCCCTGCGGCCATCTCGTCACGTCCTGTCCAGCGCCGGAACGCAAAAAAACCGGCTGTGCGATCGCAAGCCGGCGGGGTCGTCCTCTGACGGTCCTTTAGCGACTTGTTTAACGTGGCTGCAAGCCGACCGGCCAAATCACCACGGATCGCGCGTTCCTTACGCCCGCCACGCGTAAGCGTCAACGGGCTCGACATCGGCGGGAGCCGGCGTTATGTCCGGGCCGCGTCCCTTCCGGACTGTTTTTGACGGATTTTTCAGATGACCGAGGTCAGCCCCGACAAGCGCCCGTCTCCCCGCGCGGGCGTCATGGACATCGAGGCCTATGTGCCGGGCAAGAGCGCCGCGCCGCATGGCGTGAAGCTGCACAAGCTGTCGTCCAACGAAAACCCGCTGGGCGCGTCGCCGAAGGCCATCGAGGCGGTGCGCGCGGTGGCCTCGAAGCTGGAGTTCTACCCCGACGGCGCGGCGGCCCGCCTGCGCGAGGCGATCGGCGAGGCGCACGGGCTCAACCCGGCCAACATCGTCTGCTCCAACGGTTCCGACGAGATCATCGGCCTGCTCGCGCAGACCTATCTGGCGCCCGGCGACGAGGCGATCCTGACCGAGCACGGCTTCCTGGTCTACAAGATCTACACGCAGGCCGCCGGCGCCGTGCCGGTGACCGTGAAGGAAAGCGGCGAGCGCGCCGACGTCGACGCGATCCTGGCCGCGGTGACGCCGCTCACGAAGATCGTCTTCCTCGCCAATCCCAACAACCCGACCGGCACCTACCTGCCGTTCGACGAGGTGCGCCGGCTGCATGCCGGCCTGCCCGCAAACGTGCTGCTGCTGCTCGACGCGGCCTATGCCGAATATGTCCGGCGCAACGACTACGAGGCGGGCATCGAGCTGGTCTCGGGGGCGCAGAACGTGGTCATGACGCGCACCTTCTCCAAGATCCACGGGCTCGGCGGGGCGCGGATCGGCTGGATGTACGGGCCGGCCCACATCGTCGACGCGATCAACCGCATGCGCGGCCCGTTCAACGTCAACGCCGTCGCCATCGAGGCCGGCGTGGCGGCGATGAAGGATCGCGGCCATGTCGAGACCACTCTGGCGCACAATGAGCGCTGGCTGGGCTGGCTGACGCAGGAGATGACGGCGCTGGGCCTGCGCGTCACGCCGAGCGTCGGCAATTTCATCCTCGTGCATTTCCCCGACGAGCCGGGGCGCTCGGCCGAGAAGGCCGATGCGTGGCTGACGGCGCGCGGCTTCATCCTGCGCCGCGTCACCGCTTACGGCTTTCCCAACGCGCTGCGCATGACGGTCGGCAGCGAGGAAGCCAACCGGGGCACCGTGGCGGCGCTGGCCGAGTTCCTGGCGCGCTGATCATGGCCGAACCGCTTTTCGACACAATCGCCCTGGTGGGCATCGGGCTGATCGGATCGTCCATCGCGCGGGTCGTGCGCCAGAAAGGGCTGGCGCGGGAGATCGTCGTGGCGACGCGCAGCGAGGCGACGCTGGCGCGCGCGCGCGCGCTCGGGCTCGGCGACCGCTACACGACCAGCGCGGCGGATGCGGTGCGCGGCGCCGATCTCGTCATCGTCTCCGTGCCGGTCGGCGCCTCCGGCGCGGTGGCGCAGGAGATCGCGCCGGCGCTGAAGGCGGGCGCGATCGTCAGCGACGTCGGCTCGACCAAGCGCTCGGTGATCGAGCAGATGCAGCCGCACATGCCCGCGCATGTGCATTTCATTCCCGGCCATCCCATCGCCGGCACGGAGAAATCCGGCCCCGACGCGGGCTTCGCCGACCTGTTCGAGAACCGCTGGTGCATCCTGACGCCCCCGCCGGGCACGGACGCGGCCGCGCTGGAGCGTCTGGCGGAATTCTGGCGGCGCTGCGGTTCCAACATCGACACGATGGACGCCACGCATCACGACATGGTGCTGGCCATCGTCTCGCATCTGCCGCATCTCATCGCCTACAACATCGTCGGCACGGCGGACGATTTGGAGACGGTGACCAAGTCGGAGGTGATCAAATATTCTGCCTCCGGTTTTCGCGACTTCACCCGCCTTGCCGCGTCCGACCCAACCATGTGGCGGGATGTCTGCCTGCACAACAAGGATGCGATCCTGGAGATGCTGGCGCGCTTCTCGGAGGACCTCGCGGCCCTGCAGCGGCTGATCCGCTGGGGCGACGGCGACAGGCTGTTCGACCTGTTCACCCGCACGCGCGGCATCCGCAGGTCGATCATCGAGGCCGGCCAGGAAGTGGACGCGCCGGATTTCGGCCGCCACGCCGCCGCCCATCCCGAGACGTCGTAGCCGCCGGCAGGCTACCTGATCGGCGGGATGCGGCCGAGCGGGATGAAGCCGAGCATGGCCCTGCCCCTGACCACCTTGAGCTGGAGCCACGGCTCGTTGCCGAGCAGCGCCAGGCCTGAGAAGCTCACGCGGATCTGGTCGGCATGCTCGGGGAAGGCCCTGGCGAGGATGGCGGAGAGCGCGTTCGGATCGCGGAACACGACCTTCATGTCGGCGTTCAACAGGCCGTCCTGATCGATGGAGAAGGGTCCGCTGGCGTTCATGCCCGCCGCGCCGTCCCCGATGTCGAGGCTGCGCGCCGTGCCGGACGCGCCGCGCAGGTCCCGCTCGCGCGAGGCGACGCGGGCGACGCCGTCGGCGAGCGTCAGGTCGGCGTCGATCGTCAGCGGCGGCAGCGGCCGCCGATCGACCACCGAGGCATCGAGGACGAGCTTCTCGACGGACGCCGCGAGGTCGATGTCCGGGCCGTTGGCGCGCATATGCGCCTCGAAGGCGTCGGCTGCCGCCAGGGTTGGCACGCCGCCGCCGCCGATGGTGAGACCGACGCCCGCCACGGACAGCCGCTCGGGGAGGGGCGCGGCCAGCCTGATGCTGGCACGCAGCCCCTGCCAGTCGATGTCGAGCGGGAGCATGCCCGGTCCCTCGATGCGGGCCGGACCGTCGAGTTCGCCGACGAGCCGCGACGGGTCGTAGATCTGCCCGGCCGAGCGGAAGCCGCCTGCCCGGACATCGACGCCGCCGGCCGGGTCGGCGTAGGAGACGCTGGCGCAGAACAGGCCGATGCGGAACGGGAAGCCGTTGACCGTGGGGTTTTCGCATTCGGCGGCGATCCCGTCGCGCGCGAAGGCCGCCATCGTGTCCGCCGTCGCCCGCTGCAGGCGGTCGGCGAAATAGAACCATGCTCCGGTATAGGCTGCGCAGGCCAGAGCGACCAAGACACCCAGCCAGACGATGCGGCGGGCATAGTCCGGGCCCGCCGGCCGCCGCGCCATGCGGCTTTCTTCAATCATCGGCTTGGCCCCGTTTCCGACACGTTCTAACCTAAGCTCATTCGATGCAGGGTGCACCCTTGGCAGACGGTATGGGCGATTTTTGGGTCTTCGGCTACGGTTCGCTGATGTGGCGACCGGGTTTTGCGCATGTCGAGACGCGGCGGGCGCGGCTGATGGGCTTCCGCCGCTCGCTCTGCGTCTATTCCTGGGTGCATCGGGGAACGCGCGAGCAGCCGGGCCTGGTGCTGGGGCTCGACCGGGGCGGCTCCTGCGTCGGCATGGCGTTCCGCGTGCCGGAGGGCCTGGCACAGGAGGTCGTGGCCTATCTGCGCGAGCGCGAACTGGTCACCAACGTCTATCTGGAGCGCCGCATCGCCATTCGCCTCGACGACGGCAGGCCCGCGCAGGCGCTGTGCTATGTCGTTGACCGCGCGCACGAGCAATATGCCGGCCATCTGGACGAACATCACGCCGCGGCCCTCGTTCACCGCTCCAGCGGCGTTTCCGGCAAGAACGACGACTATCTGTTCAGCACGCTGGAGCATATGCGCGCGCTCGGCATCCGGGATCGCTGGATGGAGGAGGTGGGGCGGCTGACGCGGCATCCCGCCGGGCCGGAGCTGTTTGCCTTTCCGCCGGCCGCGGACTAGTTTCGCCGGACCCTTCCCCAACACTGGACATCACGATGCAAAAGCGCACGCTCGGCGGCACGGACCTCGCCATCGCTCCCCTGCTCCTGGGCGGCAACGTCTTCGGCTGGACGGCCGACGAACAGACCTCCTTCGCCATCCTCGACCGTTTCGTGGAAGGCGGGCTCAACGCGGTCGACACGGCGAATGCCTATTCGCGCTGGGTTCCGGGCCATCAGGGCGGCGAGTCCGAAGCCATCATCGGCAAATGGATGAAAGCGCGCGGCAATCGCGACAGGATCGTGCTGATCACCAAGGTCGGCTCCGATATGGGGCAGGGCAGGAAGGACCTGTCCGCCGCGCATATCGAGCAGGCGGTCGAGGATTCGCTCAGGCGGCTGCGGACCGACGTGATCGACCTCTATCTGTCGCACTGGCCCGATCCGACCGTGCCCCACGAGGAGACGCTCGGCGCCTATCAGCGCCTCATCGAGAAGGGCAAGATCCGCTGGTGCGGCGCGTCGAATTTCGACGCCGCGCAGCTCCGCGACGCGCTGGACGTCGCCAGGGCGAAGGGCCTGCCGCGCTACGAGGTGCTGCAACCCGGCTACAATCTCTACGACCGCTCCGAGTTCGACGGGCCTCTGCGCGACCTTTGCATGGCCGAGAACGTCGGCGTCATCACCTATTACGGGCTTGCCAAGGGGTTTTTGAGCGGCAAGTACCGCAGCGAGGCGGACCTCGGTAAAAGCCCGCGCGGCGGCGGCATCCGGGACTACCTCAACCCGCGCGGAATGCGCATCCTGGCGGCGCTCGACGGCGTGGCGCAGCGGCATGCCGCCAGGCCGGCCGAGGTGGCGCTGGCCTGGCAGGTGGCGCGTCCCGGCGTCACCGCGCCGATCGCCAGCGCGACCACGGCGGACCAGGCCGACAGCCTGGTGCGCGCCGCGTCGCTGCAACTGAGCGGCGACGACGTCGCCGAGCTGGACAAGGCCAGCGCGGCCTGAGGCGATCAGAGCGCGCCGAGTTCCCTCAGCCGCGCCCGGGCCGTCTCGGGCAGGGGCGGCGCGCAGGGCTGGCGGGCGGCGTCGACCAGCAAGTCGTCGCAGGCGCGCTCGGTGTCGCCGATCAGCCGGCGCATGAACTCCTCCTTGCCCAGCCCGGCGGGGATCGGCGGCAGGAAGCGGGCGCGGATCGTGCCGGGATAGCGCAGGAATTTTCGGCGCGGCCAGAACAGCCCCGCCTGGTGGGCGACCGGCACGACGGGCAGCTTGAGCTGCGTGTAGAGTTCCACGATGCCGTATTTGTAGGCCGGCTCCGCGCCGGGCGGGCGGCGCGTGCCTTCCGGATAGATGATGAGCTGGCGCGGATTGCGCGCGAATTCGGCCCTGGCGGCGGCGCTCACCGCGCGCAGCGCCTTGGAGCGGCTGCCGCGATCGACCGGGATCATGCGCATCTTGCCGATGTACCAGCCGAAGAAGGGAATCCAGGTCAGCTCGCGCTTGAGGATGTAGACAGGGTCCTTCAGGAAGGGGAAGAAGGCGATCGTGTCCCAGAAGGACTGGTGCTTCGGGGCGAGGATGAAGGAGCCTTCCGGCAGGTTCTCCTGGCCGGTGATCTCGCTTCTCGTGCCGGCGACCTTCTCCATCAGCCACAGGCTGGTGCGCGACCAGAGTTTCGGCACGAACCAGGCGCGGTCGCGCGAGACGAGGAAATAATAGGGCGACCAGAACAGCATCTGGACGATCAGGCTGGCGTAGAACAGCACATTGAACGCCAGCGAGCGGATAACGATCATCGAGGAAGCCCGGCAACATCGTTTCGGCGCGGGCTTCGTGGCCCGCGCGCGGTGGGGCGTGGTTACATCAATCCGTGAGGATTGCAAACGCGGAGCGGTCGGTCTCGGCCGGTTTCGCGCCGGCCATAGTCGTGCCGTCCGGCAGGCCGGGCAGGACGCCGCGCGCGAGAGCCAGAAGATATTTGTTGTACTCGGTGAAGAGCACGCGCAATGCTTCCGGCTTGCCCATCCAGGCCCCGTGGTCGAGCCGCGTGTTCACGACGGGGTAGGGTTCCAGCTTCACGTCGCCGAGCAGGCGGCCGAGCTCCAGCAGGCTGCGCGGCATGTGGTAGTTGTTGGTGACCAGGATGACGCGGCCATAGGCGTGGCTGCGCACCCACTTGGCGCTTTCCTCGGCATTGCCGATGGTGTCCAGCGCCACGTGGTCGATGTCGACGCAGCAGGAGAACAGCCAGCGCTGACCGCCGGTCACGGCGCGGATGGCGTCGCGCCCGGCGGAAGGGTGGGCGCCGCTGATCAGCAGGCGCTCACCCTTGCCGGAGGTGAGCAGGTCGACGGCCGCGTTCAGCCGGTACTGGCCGCCGGTCAGCACGATGATGGCGTCGGCGATCGGCAGCGTCCTGGGTGCGGCGAGCCGGCTGACATGGGTGGCGAAGCCGACGAAGCCGACGAGGAACAGCGCCAGCAGGGCCGCCCCGCCCCAGGATGTCAGGCGCAGCATACGCAGGACGCGCGGGCGCCGGCCCTGCGTCGCGCTTTCCCGGGGGGCGGCCGCCGCCAGGATGGCGCCGGCGTCGGATGATGGCTGATATCCTTTCATCGAATCGGAATCATAGCGCAAAATTGCGGCAGGGCGAGGGCTGTGGCGCGCGCCGAGGCGTATCCGCCATCATTCGCGCTGTCTTTCGTCCATGACGGCCAGATGCGCGGTGACGGTGAGGTGCGAGGTGACGGCGGTGAGGCCGGCGACCAGCAGCACGACCAGCAGCACGCCGGCGTAGCCGCTCGGCCCGATGGCGAAATTGCCGAACAGGGCGGTCGCCTGGTCGGCCTGCGGCGTCGCCAGGTTGCGCGACGACCAGAACCAGAAGAGCACGAAGACGGCGGCCGCGGCCGCGCCGCCGGCGGCCGCGCCGCGCATGCCGGTGACGAGGAAATGCCGGCGGAACTGGCGCGCGATGAAGCCGTGCTCGGCGCCGACGAAATGCAGCACCTCGATGATGGCGTCGTTGCCGGCCATGGCGCCGCGCGTGGCGAAGACGACGGTCAGCACGGTGGCCGCCAGCATCAGCGCCAGCACCGCCACGCCGATGGTCACCGTGGTGCGCGCCATCGCGACCAGCCGATCGACCCAGGTTCTGTGATCGTCCAGGCTGGCGGAGGCGATCTCTGTGCCGAGCGCGGCGCGCAGCGCGGAAAAATCCGGCGGCGATTGCTGGTCGATGGTCAGGATGACGAGGCGCGGCACCGGCAGCGCCTCGATGTCGAGGCCGGAGCCGAGCCACGGCTCGAGCAGCCGGGCGGTGGCCGCCTCGTCGACGATGCGGGCGCCGAGCACGCCGGGAAAGCCGCGCGCCAGGGTCGCCGCAGTCTCCAGCGCGGCGGCCATGTCCAGCCCTTCGGCCGGCTTGATCTGGATCGTCGCTTCGCGCGCGATCTGCGTTTCCCAGACGCTCGCCGTGTCGCGCACCAGCGTGACGGCGCCGAGCGTCAGGCAGGACAGGAAGGTCATGATGGCGATGACCAGCACCAGCGCGCGCCCGGCCACCGTCTGCTGCGGCACGATCGGCGCCGGCTTGCGCCGCGCGGCGCGGCGCTGCGCGCCGGCGGAAAAATCCTCGCCGGGACGGGGCAGGGCCGCGTCATTCATGGATGTCGAGCCTTCCCTCGCTCAGGATCATGCGGCGCGCGTCGACCTGGTCCATCAGCCCGAGATCGTGGGTGGCGATGATGACCGCCGTGCCGAGGCGGTTCAATTCGATGAACAGGCGCAGCAGCCGGCGCGCCAGCGGCGGGTCGACATTGCCGGTCGGCTCGTCCGCCAGCAGGATCTCGGGCTGCTCGATCAGGGCGCGGGCGATCGCCGCGCGCTGCTTCTCGCCGCCCGACAGCACCGGCGGCAGCACGTTCATGCGGTCGCCGAGGCCGACCCATTTCAGCAGTTCGGTGACGTCGGAGCGGTAGCTCGCCTCCTCGCGCCCGCGCACGCGCAGCGGCAGGGCGACGTTCTCGTAGGTGGTCATGTGATCGAGCAGGCGGAAATCCTGGAAGACGACGCCGATGCGCCGGCGGATCAGCGGCAGCTCGGCGCGCGAGATGCGGGCGCGGTCCTTGCCGAAGACGTTGATCAGGCCGCGCGTCGGCTTCAGGGACAAAAACAGCAGGCGCAGCAGCGTGGTCTTGCCCGCGCCGGAGGGGCCGCTCAGGAACTGGAACGAGCGCGGCGGCAGGTCGAACGAGATGTCCCGGAGGATTTCCGGCCCCATCCCGTAGCGCAGCCCCACATTCTCGAAACGGATCACGATGCCGACCTTGACTTGCGGACCACGCCGGGACACGCCTTGACGATGACGCGACCATCCGCCGGCATGGTTAAGGGACGGTTAAGATATCGCCGCCGGTTGGCGTCTGACAGTGAAGCATTAACCATTTTCGGCCTAGCTGTGCCGGTTTGGGGCATCGCGAGGATGCGCGGTTGAGCCATGGATGACGACCGCAAGGCAGGCCCGGTTTCCGGCGAAATCATGACCGCGGCGGTTGCCCCGGCGGTTTCGCGCGCAGATGCCGGCGACATCACCGAAGCGGAGTTCGAGACGCTGCCGGGCGCTTCCGCGCGGCGGGCGACGGGAGACGCGGGCTCCATCGCCACGGGTTCCGCGCCGGTCTCCGGCATGGACGTGCTGCGGGAGACGGCGGAGCCGGGGCGGACCGCGCCGCGCCGGGGCGGGCCGCTGTTCTGGGCGACGGGCGCTGCGCTGATCGCGCTCGCCTTCTGGGTCTCGGGCGGCCACGGCATCGTGCGCGATCTCGGCCTCCTGAAGGCCGCTCCGGTCAGCGCGCTGCGCATCGAGGCGGTGTCGTCGCGGGTCGACCTGTCGGGCGAAAGGCCGCTGCTGTTCATCGACGGTGGGGCGGCCAATGACGGCAGCGTCGCCGAGGCGCTGCCGTCGCTCGACATCCTCGTCTCCGACAATGAGGGCAAGGTGACGCGCTACCGGCTGGGGATGAACGGGCGCGTGCTGGCGCCAGGCGAAAGATACGCCTTTTCCAGCCGGCTGGATGTGCCTAAGAACGGGGTGAAGACGGTCACCGTCTCGTTTGCAGACTAGGAGAGCCGATGCCGGTCGTTCGGGGCAAGGATATCGAGGTGCTGTTCTCGGCGTCGGCGATCGCGCGGCGCAATCTGGAACTGGCCAAGGAGATCGCCGCGCGCGACTATGACGACCTGCTGGTCATCTCGATCCTCAAGGGCTCCTTCGTCTTCGCCGCCGACCTGATCCGCGCCATGCACGATGTCGGCCTGTCGCCGGAAGTCGAGTTCATCTTCATCTCCAGCTACGGGGCGGGCACGACGAGCGGCGAGGTGCGCGTGCTACGCGACATCGACAACGAGGTCGCCGGGCGCGACGTGCTGGTCATCGACGACATCCTGGAATCGGGCAAGACGCTGAAGTTCACCCGGGAACTGCTCCTGTCGCGCGGGGCGAAGAGCGTCTCCATCGCCGTGCTCCTGGACAAGCGCATGCGCCGGCAGACCGATCTCAACGCGGAGCATGTGGGCTTCGACTGTCCCGACTATTTCGTCGTCGGCTACGGCATGGACGTGGCGCACGCGTTCCGCGAGCTGCCCTTCGTGGGCGTCGTCAAGGGCGACGCCTGAGCGGGCTCAATCCGGCAGGTTCTCGAAGAAGGTCACCCGGTTGCCGAAGGGATCGGTCAGCCGGATCTCCCGCGAATTCCACGGCGCCGTCTCCAGTCCCGGCCGGGCGAAGCCGCGGCGTTGACCGAGGAGGTCGGCATGCAGCGCCTCGATGTCCCTGACGGAGATGCGGACGGCGGAGCCCGGGCAGGCATCGCCGTAGTGTTCGGACAGATGCAGCACGCAGCCGTCGCGGGCGATGCCCATGTAGAGCGGCAGGTCGGGCTCGAAGCGATGCTCGAACGTCACGGCGAAGCCGAGGAAATCGAGGTAGAACTCGCGCGCCTTCGCCACGTCGAAGATGCGCAGGATCGGCGTGACGGCGCCCAGCTCCGGCATATGAGGCCCCCTGCGATGACGTTCTTGCCTTAGCGCAGGTCGAGCAGCCGTTCCAGATAGTCCCGCTCCAGCTCGGGGCTCAGCGCGTTGCCCAGCCGCTTGCGGATGGCGTCGAGGATCTGGCGGGCGCGCTGCACGTCGATTTCGTTGGGAACGACGTCGTCATAGTTGAAGTCCGGGCCGGTGGTGGCGCGGGGGCGGCCGAGCGGATCGCGCTCGGCGTTGCGCTGGCGGCCGCCGCGTTCGCCCTGGCCGTCCTCGCCCTGCTCGGCCCGCATCATCTGCTGCATCATGTCCTGCGCGCCGCGGCGCAGCGCCTCCAGCGCGCGACCCTGCTGGCCGACGGCGCGGTCGCCCTCGCGCTGGCCGAGCGAATTCTCAGCCTGGCCCATGGCCTCGCCCGCTTCGCCAAAACCCTCGCCGGGCTGGATTCCCATGCCCTGGAGTCCCTTCTGCAGCGCCTCCAGATCCCTGCCGAGCTGCCCCTGGCCTTCTTGGAGTTGGCGCATCGCCTCGGCGAATTCCTCCGGCGTCATGGGCTGGCCCTGCCGGCCTTGCTGGCCCTGCTGTCCGCGTTGACCCTGCTGACCTTGCTCGCCCTGCTGCCCGCGCTGCATCTGGTCCATGCGGAAGGTCTCGTTCATCATCTCCTGCTGGCGGCGCATGATCTCGCCGAGCTTGTCCATCTGCTGGCGCATCTCGGAGCTCTCGCCGTTCTGCCCCGGCTGGCGACGCGCCGTCTGGAGATTGTTCATCATCTCCTGCAACTGCGACAGCATGTCCTGCGCCTGCTGGCGGTTGCCCGAGCGGGCCATGTTCTCGATCTGGTCGAGCATGCGGTCGAGATCGCTGCGGCGCAGCTCCTGCGCGTTGGGCGGCACCTGCGCCATGTTCTGGTCGCGCTCGGCGCGCTGGGCGAATTCGCGCAGGAATTCGTTCATGGCCTGACGCAGCTCCTGCATCAGCCGCTGGATCTCCTCGTCGGATGCGCCGTTCTCCAGCGCCTGCTTCAGCTCCTCCTGCGCCTGCCGCAGACGGCGCTCGGCGTCGGACAGGCCGCCTTCCTCGATGGCCAGCGCCATCTGCCAGTAATAGTCCGCGACGGCGCGCAGCTCGTCGTCGGTGTCTGCCATCACCAGCCTGGTGCGGCCGGCCATGATGCCCAGATAGTGCGAGGGGTTGGCGAAAGTGTCCTCCGGCCGCAGGGTGATGGCGTCGATCAGCGCCAGCACGTCCGGCTTGCGGTTGGCGTCGAGCGCCAGGATGCGGCGATGCTCCAGAACCGCGCGGGCGAGCGGGTTTGTGAAGGTCTTTTCCGGCAGGATGAAGGTTTTTTCCTCTGTGCGCGCCTCCTGTCCGGCGGCGTCCACGGCCTTCAGCGCGACCGTGACCGGCGCGCCGGCCCAGACGTGCTCGGTCAAATCGCGGGAGGTCTTGGCGGTGGGCGCTCCGTTTGTCTTGGCGTTGCGGCGCGGCAGGGAGAGCTTCATCTCCGGCGCGCCGTAGAGCGGCCGCGCGTCCGGCGCCTGCGGCTCGGCAAGCTTGAACTCGGCGTTGGCCGCGGTCGCGCCGTAGTCGTCCTCGATCTCGTAGGTCAGCTCCAGCGCGCCGTTCGCGCCGCGCCGGGGCTCGCCGGTGAAGCGGATCACCGGCGGATTGTCCGGCGTGACCGCGAAGGCCCATTCGCGCAACGCGTCGCCGTCGTCGCCGAGGCTCAGCGTGCCGTCGCCTGTGAGCCGGGCGGCGAACTGGCGGACGCCGTTCGCGGAGGGCGCGGTGGCCGGCGCTTGCGGCGCGGCGGCCTGCGGCTTGTCCCGCGCCTCGCCCTCGACAGCGCCGTTGACGGGAATGTCGCGCCGGTTTCCGCTGGCGTCGGTGAAGGTGAGCGTCTCCTCGCCGCTGCCGCCGGTGACGCGCAGCGACAATTCGCTGTTCTCGGGCACGGTGAAGACCGGCGTCGCGGCGCTGGCCTCCAGCGTCAGGAAGACGGGCGGCTTGCCGGTGTAGGCGGGCGGCGTGACCCAGGCGTCGATGCGCGGCGGCACGGTTTCGGCGAAGCCGTGGGCGCGGAACGCGTCGGTCGGCCTGCCGCCGAGCGGGCCGAAGGAAAAGGCGAAGGCGGTGACGAAAAGCAGCGCCACGCCGGCGCGCAGGCCCCAGGGATCGCGCTCGGGCACGCGGGTGCGCGGCAGGTCGGCGCCGACCCTTTCCAGCCCGGCGGCGAGGCGGCGCTGGTGCTCCCGCCACAGCGCGGCGGCGAACGGGTCCTCGCGCCCGCTCGGCTTGTCCGACAGCGCCTGGATCGGCGTGTGGACGAGCGCGTTGGCCCGCTCGATGCGCCGGTCGATCTCGCCCCAGGTCGGCCGCGCGAAGAAACGCAGGGGGTAGAGCGCGGCAACCGCGCCGATGGCGAACAGGCCGGCAAGCGCCAGCCGCGCCATGTCGGGCAGCATGCGGAACAGGCCGAGCCATGCGGCGCTGAGGAAGAGCGCACCCACCAGGAGCAGCGGCAGCACCAGCGGCCAGCCGCGCTCCACGACCATGGCTACCGCAACGGCGGCGCGGGTACGGCCGAGTCGGGTGGCGAAGCTGTCGTCCTGCGCGTTGGTTTGCGGCGTCATCGGCCCTTCCGGTTGCGACTTCCGAAAGGATAGCAGCAATCGCGGCAAAGGCGAGGCGGGTCGCCGAAACGTGATCGGGGCCTTAGGAAAGCCAGCCAGGCAGCGAATCGAGGCCGATCAATTCGTCATAGGTCGGGCGGGGGCGGATGACGTGGAAGCGGTCGCCGTCGACCAGCACCTCCGGCACCAGCAGGCGCGAATTGTAGGTGCCGGCCTGCACCGCGCCGTAGGCGCCGGCGGTGCCCACCGCGATCAGGTCGCCGGGGGCGAGCCTCGGCAGATCGCGGTCCTGCGCCAGGAAATCGCCCGTTTCGCAGACCGGCCCGACCACGTCGGCGACGATGCGCGCCGCCTCCGGCCGCTCGACCACGGGGCGGATGTCGTGGAAGGCGTCGTAGAGCGTCGGGCGGATCAGGTCGTTCATCGCCGCGTCGACGATCAGGAAATTCTTCACGTCGCCTTCCTTGAGGAAGATGACCTCCGAGACCAGCATGCCCGCATTGCCGACGATCAGCCGGCCCGGCTCGAACATCACCTTGAGGCCGAGCGCGGTGACGTGCTTCCTGACGATCGCCGCATAGGCCTCGGGCAAAGGCGGCGGGTCGTTGTCGAAGCGGTAGGGGATGCCGAGCCCGCCGCCGAGGTCGATATGGTGGATATGGTGGCCGTCGGCGCGTAGCGTGCCGACCAGCTCGGCCAGCAGCGCGAAGGCGTCGTCGAAGGGCTGCAGCTCGGTGATCTGGCTGCCGATATGCATGTCGATGCCGGCCACCTCGATGCCGGGCAGCGCCGCCGCGCGGGCGTAGACGGCGCGCGCGCGCTGCCAGGGGATGCCGAACTTGTTCTCGGCCTTGCCGGTCGAGATCTTTCTGTGTGTCTTCGCATCCACGTCGGGATTGATGCGAACCGAGACCCGCGCCGTCCGGCCAAGCGCCGAGGCGCGGGCGGAGAGCAGCTCCAGCTCCGGCTCGGACTCGACGTTGAAGCACAGAATGCCGGCTTCGAGGGCGAAATCCATCTCGCGGGCGGTCTTGCCGACGCCGGAGAAAAGGATTTTTTGCGCTGGGATGCCGGCGGCCAGCGCGCGGCGCAGCTCGCCCTCCGAAACCACGTCGGCGCCCGCGCCGAGCCTGGCCAGCGTTTTGATGACGGCCTGATTGGAATTCGCCTTCATGGCGTAGCAGACGAGGCTGTCGAGGCCGGCGAACGCTTCGGAGAAGACGCGGAAGTGGCGGGTCAGCGTGGCGGTGGAATAGACGTAGAAGGGCGTGCCGACCGCCGCCGCTATGGCCGGCAGGGGCACGTCCTCGGCGTGGAGGACGCCGTCGCGATACTGGAAGTGGTTCACGGCTGGGTCTTAGAGCAGCTTGTCGAGGATGAACGGCTTGTCGGTATCCGGCTTCGCGGGCTCGGGCGGCACGGGCTGGCCGGCGCGCTGCGCGTCCTTGCGGGCCTGGACCTGCGCCTGGTAGGGCGTGTCGAGGTCGGAGCGCCGGCCGCAGGCCGACACGAGCGCGGTGGCTGCCACCAGAAGAAGCGTCGCGAAAATCCTGCCGGCCATGCTGTCACCGCACCCCTGAATCCGACCCGCTTGTAGCGGCTTTTTGCGCCCTTTGCACCCTGCTTGCGATCACGCCTTCAAAAGACGTTTGCGCGCCGCGCGGATCTGCTTGCGCACCTCGGCCGGCGCGGTGCCGCCGTAGGAGGTGCGGCTCTTCACCGAGTTCTGCACCGACAGGACGGAGAAGATCTCGTCCGTGATGCCGTCATGGATCGACCTGAGGTCATCGAGCGACAGCTTCTCCAGCCCGACCTTCTTCTGCTCGGCGAGCGCCACGGCGCGGCCGGTCACGTGATGTGCCTCGCGGAAGGGGATGCCCAGCACCCGCACCAGCCAGTCGGCGAGGTCGGTGGCGGTCGAGTAGCCGGAGCCGGCGGCCTTCCTCATCGCAACGGCGTCGACCGCCATGTCGCGCACCATGCCGGTCATGGCTGCGAGCATCAGGTCGAGCGTCTCGGCGGCGTCGAAGACGGCTTCCTTGTCCTCCTGCATGTCCTTGGAATAGGTCAGCGGCAGGCCCTTCATGACGGTGAGCAGGCCGACCAGATGGCCGTTGACGCGCCCGGTCTTGGCGCGCACCAGCTCCGCCGCGTCCGGGTTTTTTTTCTGGGGCATGATGGACGAGCCCGTGGAGTAGCCGTCCGAAAGCCGGACGAAGCCGAATTGCGGTGTCGACCAGATGACGATCTCCTCCGCCAGCCGCGACAGATGCGTGGCGCAGATGGCGGCCAGCGACAGGAACTCCAGCGCGAAATCGCGGTCGGACACCGAATCCAGCGAGTTGCGCGTCGGCTCGCGGAAGCCGAGCGCCTTAGCCGTCGCGTGGCGGTCGATGGGGAAGGAGGTGCCGGCCAGCGCGGCGGCGCCGAGCGGGCTCTCGTCCATCCTGTCGGCGGCGTCCCGGACGCGGGACAGGTCGCGGAAGAACATCTCGACATAGGCCATGCAATGGTGGCCGAAGGTCACCGGCTGCGCGGTCTGGAGATGGGTGAAGCCCGGCATGACGGTCGCGGCATGCTCCTCGGCGCGGTCGAGGAAGGCGGCGATCATGCCCTTCAGCGCCTCCGCCGTGCGCGACAGCTCGTCCTTGACCCAAAGGCGGAAGTCGACGGCGACCTGGTCGTTGCGCGAGCGCGCCGTGTGCAGCCGGCCGGCGGCCGGACCGATCAGCTCGGCCAGCCGCGACTCGACGTTCATGTGGATGTCTTCAAGTTTGGTCGAAAACTGGAAGCGGCCTTCCTCGATGTCGCGCAAAATCGTGTTCAGCCCGTGAGCGATCTTCTGTTGATCGGCGGCCGAAATTATGCCGGTTTCGGCGAGCATTTCGGAATGGGCGAGCGAGCCGCGTATGTCCTGCGCGTAGAGCTTGCGGTCGAATCCGATGGACGCGTTGATCGCTTCCATGATCGCGGCCGGGCCCGAGGCAAATCGTCCGCCCCACATCCGGTTGCTGGTCTTGTCGTCGCTCATCGTGGTAACCGGGCGCTGGAGTTCGATATGGCTGAGACGTTCAAGGGCTTTCCGAGCGGCCGCGCCGTCCTGTTGTCGGTTCTGGCCGGCGCCGCCGCCGGAGCGGTCGCGGTATATGTCAGCATTGCCGCCATTGGCAACAATCGGGGCGAAAACGGCGGCACGGCCGGCGAGGCCGTCGTGGCGACCGAGGCCGACGCGGCCTGCGCGGGCAAGGCGGCGAAGGCCAGGAGCGTCGGCGAGGCCGCCACCGGCCATGTCGCGGCGCTGCTGGCGGCCGATCCGCCAAGCTCGCTGCGGAAGCTCGCCTTCAACGCGCCCGACGGAGCGCCGATGACCGTGGCCGACCGCGACGGCCGGATGCTGCTCCTCAATCTGTGGGCCACTTGGTGCGCGCCCTGCCGGGCCGAGATGCCGTCGCTCGACGCGTTGCAGAAGGAGATGGGAAGCGACCGCTTCGAGGTGGTGGCGGTGAACGTCGACACCGGCGACGACGAGAAGCCGCGGAAATTCCTGGCCGAGACCGGCGTCCAGTCGCTCGGCTACTACCGCGACAACACGCTGGCGCTGTTCAACGAGTTGAAGAAGCGGGGCCTGGCGCTCGGCCTGCCGGCGACCCTGCTCATCGACCACGACGGGTGCCTGCTCGCCAACATGAACGGCCCGGCCGAGTGGTCGAGCCCGGACGCCAAGCGGCTGATCTCGGCGGCGCTCGGCGGGTAGGGAAGGAGCGCCCCCTCCACCACGCTTCGCGTGGTCCCCCTCCCCCGCTTCGCAGGGGAGGAGATGCCGGCCCCGACGTTTCGATCCTCCCCTGCGGAGCGGGGGAGGGGGACCACGACGTGGTGGAGGGGGCGTCCCGACAGGCAAAAAACCTATCGCGTCGGAACCGGGGTCTCGCCGCGATAGTCGTAGAAGCCGCGGCCGGACTTGCGGCCGAGCCAGCCGGCCTCGACATATTTCACCAGCAGCGGGCAGGGGCGGTATTTCGAATCCGACAGGCCGTCGTGCAGCACCTGCATGATCGACAGGCAGGTGTCGAGGCCGATGAAGTCGGCGAGCTGCAGCGGGCCCATCGGGTGGTTGGCGCCTAGCTTCATCGCCGTGTCGATGGCCTCGACCGTGCCGACGCCCTCGTAGAGCGTGTAGATCGCCTCATTGATCATCGGCAGCAGGATGCGGTTGACGATGAAGGCGGGAAAATCCTCCGAGACGGTGATCGTCTTGTCGAGCGAGCCGACGAACGCCTTGGCCGCCTCGAACGTCGCGTTTTCCGTGGCGATGCCGCGCACCAGCTCGACCAGCTTCATCACCGGCACCGGGTTCATGAAGTGGATGCCGATGAAGCGCTCCGGCCGGTCCGTCTGGGAGGCCAGCCGGGTGATGGAGATCGAGGAGGTGTTGGTGGCGAGGATCGCCTCCGGATTGAGCTGCGGGCAGAGCTGCGCGTAGATCTTGCGCTTGACCGTCTCGTCCTCGGTCGCGGCCTCGATGACGAGGTCCGCGCCGGCGAGGTCCGACATGTCGGCGGCGGCCGAGATGCGCGTGAGCGTCTCGTTGCGCGCCTGCTCGGTGAGCTTGCCGGAGCTCACCATGCGGGCCATGTTGCCGTTGACCGTGGCCAGCCCCTTCTCGATCCGCTCGCGCGTGACGTCGTAAAGCAGGACGTCGTAGCCGGACAACGCGGCCACGTGAGCGATCCCGCCGCCCATCTGGCCCGCGCCGATCACGCCAACGGTCTTGATCCTCGCACTCATCCGCGCCCCTCAGCTTCGAGCGACAACCTAAACAGCCCGCGCTCCCCCGTCCATAGGGCCGGGGAAGCGGGAGTGCGTCAGAGTGCCTTCTGGAGTTCGGGCAGCAGGGTGAAGAGGTCGCCGACGAGGCCGTAGTCGGCGACCTGGAAGATC
>JAPUFC010000023.1:0-1265 GCA_027492275.1 Mesorhizobium sp.
CCAGGCCGCGCGAGATGACTTCGCCGAGCAGTTGGAAAACGAGGAGAAGGGTGATGGCGCCGATCATGGGTTGGGCGCGGCCGGGGGCCGCGTTGGCGAGGGAAGATGGTTGAGCAGTATAGTGGAAGCGGCGAGGCGGGTGGCTCCGTGGCCAGCGCTTGGGCAGGTGCTTCACAGCGGTAGAAGCACAGCATGGTGCTGGATGCATCGCTGACATATCATTGCCAGTCAAGAGTCTCGCCACCCCCGAGGACGCTTCCCTGCACCCATGCCGCGTGCCGCCGATATTCCTGAGATTTCCCAGATTTTCCTGAGCGCCACGGCCCAGGACTGCCGCGAGTACCGGGAGGCGGTGCGGGACTTCGTGCAGGCCAACGAACCGGCGGCGAAGATCTCCCTGCAGGAGGACTGGGCGGCCGGCGGCGAATTCGTCGTCGATGTCTGCCAAGGGCGAGTCACGGCGTGCGATGCCTACATGGGGCTGTTCGGCCACCGCTATGGCTGGATCCCGCCCGGCTTTACGCGATCCATCACCGAACTCGAGTTCCGCTGGGCGGTGGAGCACTGGCGGCAACCCGTTCCGCCGATCTTCGTTCTGCTCCCCGAAAAAGGCAGCGAAGCTGACGGGAAATTGGCTGACTGCGCCCGGCCCTTGCTCGCGAAGGAGTTCCCCGATGAACAGGAACGTGCCGCGGCAGTGCGCGCCCAGCAGGACTTCCTGGCGTCGGTTATCAATTGGGTGGCGGACGGGCGCATCCTCGTCTACTACCGGAACCAGTTGCAACTGGTCGGCAAGGCGCTCTCGTGTATTCAGCATTGGAATCAGAAACTGCTCCGCCAAGCGTATACCGGTCGTCGACAGTCAGCCGGAGATATCCCTTTGGCAGATCTGGGCCGTATCGGCCGCGAGGAACAGCGGACAGCCTTGAGCAAGGCGTGCGAGGCCTTGGGCGAGCGCCCGGGCGAAAGGGCGATCGCCTTTCTGGTGCACGGCGCCGAAAACCACGGCCAGCGCGAGTTTGCCGAATTCCTCCACGACTCGGAGGACGAGTGGGAGGGCAACGACGAAGTCCATTGCGGCCAACCTGCCGACGCCGACAGCACGGGCTCGCTGATCTGCTGGGCGTGTGGTCAACTCCAGCAGCCGGTGGTCGGCGCCGCCGTCATCGAGGCGCTCGCCGAGGTTCTCGCCGCGCGCCTTGCGCGCAAGAGTGTCGTCTTCGTCCTGCGCACCGCCGGGCGGCAGCCGCACCGTCTGGCGACTT
>JAPUFC010000023.1:1365-2863 GCA_027492275.1 Mesorhizobium sp.
CTCGCCGGGAGCCCGATCAGCATTACCGTCAAGAGCACCACCCAGGCCAAGGACCTGCTTTATCGCTTCGACGCCTTGCGCCGCCTGCAGGACGCACAGAATCCGACCAACACCGACGCCCGGTGGGTCTATCCCTACGTCGAACTCGAGCCGCTCGGCGACGCGATCCAGCGGGGAAAGCCCTGTGTGGTATTGATCGACGAAGTCGACAAGGCCGACATCGATTTCCCGAACGACCTGCTCGACGTTCTCGACCGCTTCGAGTTCGACATCGATGACCTGCCGCGTAGCGAAAGCGATCAGTGCGCCGCGGCCAAGGGCTTCGGGCGGCATGTGACGGCGCCGACGGGTGGCGTCAAGCCGATCGTCGTCATCACCAGCAACCGCGAGAAGCCGTTGCCCGAACCCTTCCTGCGTCGCTGCCTGTATACCCGGCTCGAGTTTCCGGCGGACGGCGGCATCCTCGCGCGAATCGTCAGGAAGAACCTCGACGCCCGCCTTGACGACATTAGCGACGCCCTGATTGCCGGGGCGGTCGAACGCTTCTGCCAGATCCGCGAGCGCGGCCGGGTTCTCGGCATGCAGAAGCTGCCGGCGACCAGCGAACTCGTAGACTGGGTGCGCGTGCTCCACTGGCAGAGCCGCAAGGCCGAGGACGTTTCGCTCGACGCGCTCTCGGTCGCCGATCAGGCCATGCTGTTCAAGCTTCACCAGGACATCGAGCGTTATCGCGCGCGCACCGCCGAAGAGTCCGCCGAATGAGCGACACCGCTCGCCTGCCGCCGCCGCTCCTGGGCCTCTTTCGGGAGTTGCTGGCCAACGGCGTTCCGCTTGGCGTGCGCGACTATCTCGACGCGCTACGGGCGTTGCAGCTCGGCTTCGGGCAGGGCGGCCGGCAGGCCTTGCGCGGTCTCGTGCTGGCGCTCTGGGCCCGCTCCGACGCGGAGCACCGCCTGATCACGCGCTGGTTCGACGTGGTGCCCGTTCCCGCGCCGGCTTTGGTCGACGTCATCGACGAAGCACTGGCGAAGGTGCAAGCGTCCGGCGCCGACCAGGCCGTCGGCAAGCGACAGGGAGGGGCTGGGTCGGCCGGCGGAAAACTCGCCGCCCCCGCGTTGCCGACCGATCGGCCGCCACCAGACGCCGCTTCGGTCGAGGCTCACGCCCGCATTTCCTTCGCCGGCACGCACGCAGGCAGCGGCCTGCCGGTGCCGCGCCTGTCGGCCGAGCCGGTGATCGACGAGGACTACGTTCTGCATCCGCACACGCTGGTCAGCCTGCGCGAGATGGCGGTTCTCTGGCGGCGCTACCGCCGCAGCACGCGCCGTGGCCCACGCCGCGAGCTCGATCTGGCGGCGACAATCCGTGAGCGCTGCCGCCGCGGCGTGCTGGCGCAGCCTCTCTGTCGTCCCCGCCGCGCCAACAGCGCGCGCCTGCTGGTGCTCGCCGACGCCAGCGCCAGCATGGACCCCTGGCGGCCCTTCCTGGCGACGCTGGC
>JAPUFC010000024.1:0-2188 GCA_027492275.1 Mesorhizobium sp.
CCGCGCCTGCTGGTCGGTGCGGAAGACCTCGCGCAGCGTCTTGAGGACGAAGGCCACCTCGTCGGGAAAGGCGTTGGCCACATCGACATACTTGCGTCGCGCATGCGGAATACAAGAAGCGGCCTGGGTCGGATGATCACCCGGCTTGTTGCGCGACAAGCCATCGGACATCTGGATTGGCGGATCCGGCGCCTCGCGGCGGTCGAGCACTTCGGCGAGGTGTTCGCCGGCATGGCAGGGCCCGGTCTTGAACAGCGCGATCGGACCGTGCGCCGTTTCGGCAACCAGCCCGGAAGTAAACACCCCGGTACGATCCGCGCGCGCTCCCGGCGGCAGCGCCTCGATGCGCGCCTCCTGAGTGAAGTTCAGAATGCGCATCGTCGTATCGTCGTTGTAGAGCACCGAGCCCTCGGCCGCCTGCTCAGCCAGTTCCGCAAAAGCCGGCGTCAGGCGTGCCGCCGCTTGCTGCACGACCTCCCACTGGGTCAGCGCCTTCTCGAGCCGCTGGATGCGGTGGAACGGCAAACCGCAGCCGTACTTGAGCAGCGCGATCATCGCCGCAGCGCTCTCGTCGTATTTCGTCGCACCGACCCCCGTCGGTGGCTCGGCTGTAAACACGTGACCGCAGAGTCCGCAGCGCAACCGTTCCAGTTCGTAGACCTGCGCCGCCAGGGGCGCCACCCCGGTCACCCGAACCAGCAACGCCGGCTCTCGTCGTTGCCCATACAGGCGGCCCTCACACCCTGGCTCGGGGCAGGGATCGCCGTGCTTCAAGCGGGCATGGGCGACCACGATGCGCGGCGCGCGAGGATAGTCCCCGGCTCCGTTGCGGCCATGCCCGCGGGGCTTCTTCTTGCGCCGGTCCGTATCGGCCGTCCCCGCAGGCGTGCCCCCGGGGTCCGTTTCGCCGACGTCCGTTTCGCCGGCCGCCGCCACGGGACTCTCGCCCGTCTTCTCGTCGCCCAGAACCGCGGCCGTCCGCTCGCTCGGCGACCCGAAGACGATCCGCTGCACTCGTGCCAGCGTGGTCTGCGTTGACTCGAGTTCGGCGGTCACCCGTGCGAGGGTCTCCACCGCCGCCTTGAGGGTGGCATGCTCCGCCGCGGGCAGCGCTTCGCTGCGGGTTCGCTCGACAATGGCGTCGAGCTCCTGAATCGGGATCTGGATCCGCCGCGGCGCTTTCTGCCGACGCCGGCTCATGTCAGCCCCCCGAGGCGGCGACGAAAGTCCGCGTGCAAGGGATAGCCGAGGACTTGCTTGCGCGAACGGTTCGGACGATGGCTCAGGTCGTCCTTGCCGCGACCGGTGGTCAGGCCCAGTTCCTGCCAGCGCGACGCGGCCGAGGAGATGCGAGGCCAGATGCGGGACACGCACCCAGGGCAAAATGAGGAAGCGGCTCTGGTAGGCGATCTCGTGCACATGCGCCCGGCGCGCCTGTGGCGACCAGCCGATGAAGCGGTCGCGCGGCGCCAGGTGGCGGGGAGCCGAGGTGAACCCCAGGCAGGCGATCGGTCGCCCGTGGCTCAGCGCCAGGTACTTCTGCTGTTCGCCGACGCCCTGCATCGCGCCGAGGTAATGCGCCTCGGCGATCAGGTGATCGAAGAGTCCTTCCAGCGGTGTGCGGCGAACCGCTACCAGTTCGACGGGGTGCAGCGCGTCGAGACCCACTTCCAGTGGCGAGCGGTCCACCGCCACCGGCGGCGGCCGGCGGCGGGCGATGGCGTTGTTGGGCGGGCGGTGGCGAACCGCTGGCAGGCGGATATGCTCGGCCCGGTGCAGGACGAGCAGCAGACTGCGGCAGACCATGTCGCGCAGCACGCCATTGGGCTGGCGCCAGTCCCAGTGTTCGCACAGGCGTTGCGAGAACGCCCGCCGGCTGGCGTCGGGATGCGCTTTGAGCAGGGCGCGGATGGTTTCGACGTCGCCGGTAGTGACCGTGCGACCGCGATAGCAAAGGATCGTGGACACGCCAACCGTTATACCGGCTCTGTGCTTGGAACGCAAGCGTCAGGCGAGTGCCCGCCACGGCGGCATCCCCCCGGCCGCCGCGTAATCGCCTCCCGAGAGCAGCACCGCCAGCGCGTGCGGGGCCAGGACCTGCCCCGGCGAGTCGCTGGGCCAGAAGCGGAAGCGACCCTGCGACAGGCGCTTCTGACACAGCCAGAAGCCTTGACCGTCATAGACCAGG
>JAPUFC010000024.1:2351-2856 GCA_027492275.1 Mesorhizobium sp.
CGGCAGTTCGATGCGCAGCGCTCGACCGTGCCGGTCAGAGAGAACCAGGACGCAAGCCGGCGCGGCAAGCGGCAGGCCGAAGTCGAGTTCGACGAAGTCTTGCGATGGCGGCGATGACCCCGCGCCTGTGGTAGGTCGCTTGGCCGCGGCGTTGGCTGTGCTGGCCAGCCGGCGCTTCAGGCTGGTGTAGTCGAGTTTCAGGGCGACGGCGACTTTGGCGATGCCGTGCCTCTCGGCGAGTTCGATCGCTCGCGACCAGAGGCCTTCCGGGATACGAGAACTGCGCGGGCGGGTGTTCCGCCATTCGGCCAGGGCGGCCGCGACATCGGCCAGCTGCGGGTCGGGTACGCGAAGGGACTGCGGCATCGGGAGGCCTCTCGATCAGTAAATACGGGCCTACCACGCTACCAGACCGCCTCGGCGATTTCATGCAGCCTTGCCGAAAGGACACGATCTCCCGTCCGGCGTGTCGTCCGTCAGCTGCCCCAGCAGCATACAAACTTTT
>JAPUFC010000025.1 GCA_027492275.1 Mesorhizobium sp.
GGGTCGGGGGGGCCGCCCCCCCCGGCCCGGCGGGCCACCGCCCCCGGTACGGGGGGTGGATGGTGGAGGGCGGCCGGCATCTCCTCCCCTGCGCAGCGGGGGAGGGGGACCACGACGTGGTGGAGGGGGCGCCCGAAAACGACGCCTATGCCAGCCTGACGCCCGCCGCCTTCATCCGGATCATCATGGCGTCCATCGAGCCGTCGAGGTCGATGCCCCGGCTGGCGTCCAGCCGCACCGTCGTGACGAACCCGTGCGCCGCCGCGTCCAGCGCCGAATAGGCGACGCAGAAATCCGTCGCCAGCCCGGCCAGCGTGACGTTGCGGATGCCGCGCTCGCGCAGATAGCCGGCAAGGCCGGTCGGCGTCGCGCGGTCGTTCTCGAAGAAGGCCGAGTAGCTGTCGATGTCGGGATGAAACCCCTTGCGTACGATCATTTCCGCCTTGGCGGTGTCGAGCCCGGGATGGAACCCGGCCCCGGAAGAGCCCTGCACGCAATGATCGGGCCACAGCGTCTGCGGCCCGTAGGGCATCTCGACGGTTTCGAACGGTTTCTTGCCCGGATGGCTGGACGCGAAGCTGGAATGGCCCGGCGTGTGCCAGTCCTGCGTCAGCACGACGTGGTGGAAATGCGCGATCAGCTCGTTGACCAGCGGCACGATCTCGTTTCCGCCGGCCACGGCCAGCGCGCCGCCGGGACAGAAATCGTTCTGGACGTCGACGACGATCAGCGCTTCATCGGCCATGCATCTGCTCCCTGCGGGCGAAGGCCCTGATGTGGGGCATGTCGGCCGCCGCGTCGAGGGATTTCGTGGCGATCGCCGGCTTTTTCAATCGCGCGGCCGTTCGCGGAACGCCGGCCTAGCGCCGCGCCGCAAGTTGGAAGCCTGTTCTCCCCGCAATTCTTGACCGCGAACCTCGTTCTGAATAGTAACGTGGCGCAGAAAGGTCATCCTTCCTGCCTGAATCTGCGCCGGGCGCGTGATGCACCACGACATGACGATCCACGACAAGGTTGATGCGATGCAGTCCGGTTCCGCGCTTCCCAGGGATGCCGAGCGTCCCGCCTTTCCGATCCCGGCGAACGTCTACGCCGAGACGGTTCTGTCGGTGCGGCACTACACGGACCGCCTGTTCGCCTTCCGCATCACCCGGCCGCAGGCCTTCCGCTTCCGCTCGGGCGAATTCGCCATGATCGGCCTGCCCAATGCCGAGAAGCCGGTCTTCCGCGCCTATTCCATCGCCAGCCCGAGCTGGGACGAGGAAATCGAGTTCTTCTCCATCAAGGTGCAGGACGGCCCGCTGACCAAGTACCTCCAGAAGATCGTGCCGGGCGACACCGTGCTGATGCGCCAGAAGTCGACGGGCACGCTGATCCTCGACGCGCTGACGCCGGGCAGGCGCCTGTTCATGATCTCGACCGGCACGGGCTTCGCGCCCTTCGCCAGCCTGGTGCGCGATCCCGAGACCTTCGAGAAGTTCGAGCAGGTGATCGTCACCCACACCTGCCGCGACCATGCCGAGCTGCAATACGGCGTCGAGCTGATCGAGAATCTGAAGCACGATCCGCTGATCGGCGAACTGGTGAACGACCGCGTGACGCTCTACTCGACCACCACGCGCGAGGTGACGCCGCGCATGGGCCGCATCACGCGCCTGATCGAGAACGGCCGCTTCTACACCGACCTGGATATCGCGCCGCTCAACCCCGAGACCGACCGGGTCATGATCTGCGGCTCCATGGACATGATCAAGGACGTCAAGGAACTGGTCGAGGCCCGCGACTTCGTCGAGGGGTCTGTCAGCAATCCCGGCCAGTTCGTGGTCGAGCGCGCCTTCGTCGGCTGACCGGCCGGAACATTCTTCCAGGAAAACCCTTTAGCGGCTGTCGTCCGCCGGAGGGAGCATGAACGTCCCCGACCTCATCTGCGAAGCCATCGCGGGACGCAGGATGATATCCTTCGCCTACAAGGGCAGCGTGCGCACCGTCGAGCCCTACATCCTCGGCTATGGCGAGGCCGGCGAGCTGGTGCTGTCGGCCGTCCAGCGCTCGGGCGGCAGCGGCGTCGGCTTCCGCACCTTCCTGGTGGAGGAGCTGGGTCCTCTCTCCGTGTCGGACAAGGGCTTCCACCGCGACCACCCCGACTACCGGCCGGGCGACGCCTTTTTCGTGCGCGTCGTCTGCAAGGTCGAGGCCCGGTAGCGCGCGCCTCGCCTTGTGAAGGCGCTGTGGCGCGGCTACAAACAGGGCTTCGGAGGAGGCGCGCTATGAGGCTTCGCGACACCGTAACGCCGTTTCCCGCCCGCGTGGCGCCGGGCGATGCCGCCGCCAACCAGGCCGCGCGCGGTGACGCCCTGCCGCGCAATCCCGGCATGCCGCTCGATCTCGGCTTCCTCGATTCGATGCGCGCGGTGAACCGCTCGGCGCTGGAGCGCCGCGCCGCGACACTGACCAAGCGCCGCTCGATCAAGGGCGACAACCAGGCCGCCTGGCTGCTGCGTTCCATCGCGCTGATGGACCTGACCACGCTGAACAGCAACGACACCGACGACCGCGTGCGCCGGCTCTGCGCCAAGGCGCTCAACCCGCTGCGCGCCGATCTGGCGCGGGCGTTGGGCGTCGCCGACGCTCGCATCCGGCCCGCCGCGGTCTGCGTCTACCATCCCTTCGTGGCCACGGCGGTCGAGGCGCTGAAAGGCTCCGGCGTCCATGTCGCGGCGGTGTCGACCGCCTTCCCGCACGGGCTCGCCCCGCTCTCCACGCGGCTGGCCGAGATCGCCGCCTCGGTGGCGGACGGCGCGGACGAGATCGACGTGGTCATCCCGCGCGGACTGGTCCACGAAGCGCGCTGGCCCGAGCTCTACGAGGAAATCCGCGCCATGCGCGAGGCCTGCGGCGAGGCGCATCTGAAGGTGATCCTCGGCACCGGCGACCTCGCCACGACGCGAAACGTCACGCTGGCCTCCATGGTCGCCATGATGGCCGGCGCGGACTTCATCAAGACCTCGACCGGCAAGGAGAGCGTCAACGCAACGCTGCCTGTGGGGCTCGCGATGGTGCGCGCCATCCGCGCCTATTTCGAGGCCACCGGCTTCCTCATCGGCTTCAAGCCCGCCGGCGGCATCTCCACCGCCAAGGTGTCGCTCGACTGGCTGGTGCTGATCAAGGAGGAGCTCGGCCGCCGCTGGCTGGAGCCGGACCTCTTCCGCTTCGGCGCGTCGAGCCTCCTGACCGACATCGAGCGCCAGCTCGAGCATCACGTCAGCGGCCGCTATTCGGCCGCGCACCGGCACGCGATGGCGTAGCGATGAACATCCTCGACCGCTACCACGCCATGGACTACGGCCCGGCCCCGGAAGCCCGCGCCGAGGCCGACGCCTGGCTCGCCGCCCAGGACTTTTCCCGCGCTCTGTTCATCGGCGGGAAATTCGTCGCCGCCGCCGACGCCAAGACCTTCGACACCGCCGATCCGGCCAGCGGCAAGCGCCTGGCCACGCTGTCGGAAGCCGGCGCGGCCGATGTTGACGCCGCCGTGGCGGCGGCGAAAAGAGCCTTGCCCGGCTGGAGCGCCGCCAGCGGCTACGCGCGCGCCAAAGTGCTCTACGCCGTCGGCCGCGCCATGCAGCGCCATGCGCGGCTGTTCGCCGTGCTGGAGACGCTGGACAACGGCAAGCCGATCCGCGAGAGCCGCGACATCGACGTGCCGCTGGCGATCCGCCACTTCATCCACCACGCCGGCTGGGCGCAGGCGCTGGACAGGGAGTTTCCCGGCGCGAAGCCGGCGGGCGTGGTCGGGCAGATCATTCCGTGGAATTTCCCGCTGCTGATGCTGGCCTGGAAGATCGCCCCCGCGCTCGCCGCCGGCTGCACGGTGGTGCTGAAGCCGGCTGAGTACACGCCGCTGACGGCGGTGCTGTTCGCCGACATCTGCCGCCGCGCCGGAGTTCCCAAGGGCGTGGTCAACATCCTGCCGGGCGGCCCGGAAGCCGGCGCCGCGCTGGTCAGGCATTCAGGCGTGCGCAAGATCGCTTTCACGGGCTCGTCGGAGGTGGGCAGGATCATTCGCCGTGAGACGGCCGGCTCTGGCAAGAAACTGTCGCTGGAGCTCGGCGGCAAGTCGGCCTTCATCGTCTTCGACGACGCCGACCTGGACAGCGCGGTGGAAGGTCTGGTCGACGGCATCTGGTTTAACCAGGGCCAGGTCTGCTGCGCCGGCTCGCGCCTGCTGGTGCAGGAAAGCGTCGCCGAGGCTTTCATCGACAAGGTCAAGCGCCGCATGACGAAGCTGGTCCTCGGCGACCCGCTGGACAAGAACACCGACATCGGCCCGCTGGTCGACCGCACGCAGTTCGAGCGCGTGGAAAGCCTCGTGGCGGAGGGCGCGAGCGAGGGCGCCCTGTGCTGGCAGCCCGACATGGCGCTGCCGTCCGCCGGCTTCTTCTTCCCGCCGACGCTGGCGCTCGGCGTCTCTCCGGCAAACGTCCTGGCGCGGGAGGAGGTGTTCGGCCCGGTGCTCGCCGCCATGACGTTCCGCGACACGGAAGAGGCGGTTCAGCTCGCCAACAACACCCGCTACGGGCTCGCCGCCTCGGTGTGGAGCGAGAACGTCAACCTCACGCTGCATGTCGCGCCGCAGCTCAAGGCCGGCGTGGTGTGGGTCAACGGCACCAACATGTTCGACGCCGCCTGCGGCTTCGGCGGCTTCCGCGAGAGCGGCTTCGGGCGCGAGGGCGGCCGCGAGGGCATGCTCGAATATCTCGACCGGCCGCTGCCCTACGGCGCGGCGATCAGGCCGGCCGCGCCCGTCGAGCAGCCCGCCGAGCTTGCCGAGGCAGCCATCGACCGCACGCCGAAACTCTTCATCGGCGGCAGGCAGGCGCGTCCAGACAGCGGCTATTCCTATGCCGTTCTGGACCGCAAGGGGCGTCTCGCCGGCGAGGCGGGACTGGGCAACCGCAAGGACATTCGCGAGGCCGTCTCGGCCGCCCGCGCGGCGAAGGGCTGGACGGAGGCGACCGCCTTCAACCGCGCGCAGGTGCTCTATTATCTCGCCGAGAACCTGTCCGCGCGGGCGGACGAGTTCGCGTCCCGGCTGGCCTCGCTCACCGGCGCGTCGGGACGCGCGGCGGAGGCCGAGGTCGAGCTCTCCATCGAGCGGCTGTTCCTCTACGCCGGCATGGCCGACAAGTTCGAGGGCAGGGCGCACCAGCCGCCCATGCGCGCCGTGACGCTGGCACTGAACGAGCCGGTGGGCGTCATCGGCATCGTCTGCCCGGACGACTCGCCGCTGCTCGGCCTCGTGTCGCTGCTTGCCCCGGCGCTCGCCATGGGCAACAGCGTCGTCGCCGTGCCGTCGCCCAGATGGCCGCTGCCGGCGACCGA
Source organism: Mesorhizobium sp. (assembly GCA_027492275.1). Lineage (GTDB taxonomy): Bacteria > Pseudomonadota > Alphaproteobacteria > Rhizobiales > Rhizobiaceae > JAPUFC01. Next base: position 5,383 of record JAPUFC010000025.1, read on the forward strand.
CCTCTACCAGGTCTTCGAGACCTCCGATCTGCCCGCCGGCGCGGTCAACATCGTCACCGGCAAGGCCGCCGAGCTGGCGGCCGTGCTGGCGAAGCACGACGACGTAGACGGGCTCTGGGTGGTGGCGGATGCGGCCACCTGCGCGGCCGCCGAGGCGCAATCCGCCGGCAACCTCAAGCGCGTGTGGACGACCAACGGCCGCACGCTGGACTGGACCGCCGAGAGCGCCGCCGGCGAGACCTTCCTGGCGCGCGCCGTCGAGGTCAAGAACGTCTGGGTTCCTTACGGGGACTGACCTTCCGGCCGGAATCGGCGGCCCGCGAACCCTTTGCCTTTGCTGCGAAACGGACTAAGAAGCGGGCTCGAAAGCCGCTTCACCGGAGCCAGCCATGACAGAAATCCTGCAGACGCCAAAGCTCGTCACGGTGTTCGGCGGCTCCGGCTTCCTCGGCCGCCATGTCGTGCGCGCGCTGGCCCGCCGCGGCTATCGCGTCCGCGCCGCCGTGCGAAGGCCCGACCTCGCCAACCATCTCCAGCCGCTCGGCAATGTCGGCCAGATCCAGGCGGTGCAGGCAAACCTGCGCGTGCGCTGGTCGGTGGACCGCGCGGTGGAGGGCGCCGACCAAGTCGTCAACCTCGTCGGCATCCTGTTCGAGAGCGGGCGCCAGACCTTCCCGGCCGTGCAGGATTTCGGCGCGCGCGCCGTGGCGGAGGCCGCGCGGGCGGCCGGCGCCGGGCTGACGCACGTTTCGGCCATCGGCGCCGACGCCGGCTCGCAGGCGGTCTACGCCCGCACCAAGGCAGCCGGCGAGAAGGCCGTGTTCGAGACGCGCCCGGATGCCATCGTGCTGCGCCCGTCGATCCTCTTCGGACCCGAGGACAATTTCTTCAACCGCTTCGCCAACATGGCCCGCATCTCGCCGGCGCTGCCGCTGATCGGCGGCGGCGGGACGCTGCTCCAGCCGGTATATGTCGGCGACGTGGCCGAGGCCGTGGCCCGCTCCGTGGACGGCAGGGCGGCCGCCGGCGCGGTCTACGAGCTTGGCGGACCCGACGTGATGTCCTTTCGCGAGGCGATGGAGGAGATGCTGCGCGTGATCGAGCGCAAGCGCCTGCTGCTGCCGGTTCCGTGGTGGGCCGCCTACACCCAGGCGTCCGTGCTCGGCCTGCTGCCCAACCCGCTGCTCACCGCCGACCAGGTCACCATGCTCAAGACCAACAACGTGGTCTCCGGCGCGGCGGCGAAGGAAGAGCGGACGCTGGCCGGGCTGGGCATCCGGGCCGAATCGCTGGCGGCCATCCTGCCGGCCTATCTGTGGCGCTACCGCGTCGCCGGCCAGTTCACGCGCGGCAGCGAAGCCTGAGACAATTCGCGTGGAGCTGCTCGCCGCGCTCCTTCCCGATGGCATCACGCCGGCGGTAGCGCTTTTCCTGGTTGCCGCCAGCGCCGTCACCTCGGCGCTGACCGCCAGCTTCGGCATCGGCGGCGGCATCGCCATGCTGGCGCTGCTCGGCATCTGGCTGCCGGTCAACGCGCTGATCCCGGTTCACGGCGCGGTCCAGCTCGGCTCCAACACCGGCCGGGCGTGGCGACAGCGGGCCTTCGTGCGCCGCGACGTCATCCTGCCGTTCCTCTGCGGCGGCGTGGTGGGCGCGGGCGTCGCCGCCTTCATCGTGGTGGACCTGCCCGAGAGCGCGATGAAGGTGGTGCTGGGGCTGTTCCTCCTGTTCGCCGTCTGGGTGAGGATTCCGGCGCTGGAGCGGCTGAGCCGTTCGGCGCTGGGCATGGCCAGCGCCGGCGTGTCCGTTCTGTCGATGCTGGTCGGCGCCACCGGACCGGTGGTCGTCGCGCTTCTGTCCAGGATGATCGCCGGCGACCGCAAGGCGCTCGTCGCCACCACGGCGGTGGCCATGACCATCCAGCACCTGCTGAAGATCGTCGTCTTCGGCGTCGCCGGCTTCGCCTTCGCGCAATGGGTGCCGCTGGTGCTGGCGATGATCGGCTCCGGCTATGCCGGAACGGTCTACGGCTCGGCGCTGCTGGACCGCATGCCCGAGGCGGCCTTCGCCAGATGGTTCAACGTGCTCATCAGCCTGCTGGCCGCCGATCTCGTCCGTCGCGGCCTGACGCAGATGTTCTGACCGGTCAGCCCCAGATCGTCAGCGCGATCAGGCCGACGACGCCGACGACCAGCCGCCACCAGCCGAACACCGCGTAGCCGTGACGCGACACGTAGTCCAGCAGCCAGCGCACCACCGCCAGCGCGGCGAAGAAGGCGGCGACGAAACCGACCGCGATGACGGGGAAATCCGAGGCGGAGAGGAGGTTCGCGTTCTTGTAGAGATCGTAGGCGAAGGCGCCCGCCATGGTCGGCATGGCGAGGAAGAAGGAGAACTCGGCGGCCGAGCGCTTGTCCGCGCCGAGCAGCAGCGATCCCACGATCGTTGCGCCGGAGCGCGACGTGCCGGGAATCAGCGCCAGGCACTGGCAAAGCCCGATCTTGAAGCACAGCGACAGCGGGAACTCGCCGAGGCTGAGATAGCGCGGCTTGAGCGGGACGCGGTCGACGGCGAGCAGGACGAATCCGCCGAGGATCAGCATGACGCAGATGAGCCTGGGCGTCTCGAACAGCACCGTCTTGATGAAGCCGTGCGCCAGCACCCCGAGCACGGCGGCCGGCAGGAAGGCCACCAGCACGCCGAGCACGAAGCGGCGCGCCACCGCGCTCTTCGGCAGCGCGCGGGCGAGCTCAACCAGCTTGGCGAAGTAGACGGACAGGATGGCCAGGATCGCCCCGAGCTGGATCAGGATCTCGAAGGTCTTGCCGGTCGATTCGAAGCCGAGGAAATGCCCCGCCAGCAGGATATGGCCGGTGGACGAGACGGGTATGAACTCCGTCAGGCCTTCGAGCAGGCCGAGCAGCAGCGCTTCCAGGAGGGTTCCGACATCCATGAAGAATACCTGTTGGCCGATTCGGCCTTGCTTGTCAGGGCTTATAACTATCCCTATAGGACGACACCATGACATGCCGGCGCGTCGAACCGCGCGGCATTGTCACGGCGGGGCGGACTGAAGACTGGCATCTAGGAAACGCGACCGATCACCTGCCCATGCTGACATTGTTCCATCATCCGATGCTTGCCGCCTGCCGGTTCGTGCGGCTCTCCTTCGGCGAATTCGGCGAAGAGCTGGTTCTGATCGAGGAAAAGCCGTGGACGCGGCGCAAGGAGTTCCTGGCGCTCAACCCGGCGGCCACCCTTCCGGTGCTGCTGGCCGAGAGCGACATCCCGATCGTCGGCGCTCCGGTGATCGCCGAATATCTCGACGAGACGCGCGGGGCGCTGAAGCGCGACCGCCGGCTGCTGGCCGAGGACCCGATCGGCCGCGCCGAGATCCGCCGCCTGGTCGACTGGTATCTGGTCAAGACGGAGGCTGAGGTGACGCGCCATCTGGTGCGCGAGCGGGTGCTGAAGCCGCTCATGCCGGCCGAGATGGGCGGCGGCTCGCCCGATTCGACGGCGATCCGCGCCGCGCGCTCCAATATCCGCCAGCACATGAAATACACCAACTGGCTGGCCGGCACGCGGCCCTGGCTGGCCGGCTCGCGCATCAGCTTCGCCGATCTCGCGGCGGCGGCGGCGATCTCGGTGCTGGATTATCTGGGCGAGATCGACTGGACCGGCAACAATTCGGCGCGGGACTGGTACACGCGCGTCAAGTCCCGGCCGTCCTTCCGGCCGCTGCTCGCCGACCGCGTGCGCGGCCTTTCGCCGGCGGCCCATTATGCGGACCTCGATTTCTGAGCCGGGACCTACGCCCGCCAAGGCGGGCCTGCGCGCCCTGATCGCGCGCGAAGCGAAGGCGGCGGGCTTCGACGCCGTCGCCGTCACCCGGCCGGACGCGATCCCGCAGGCGAGCGCCCATCTGGCGGCATTCCTGCGCGCCGGCCATCACGGCGACATGGACTGGCTGGCCGAGACGGCGGCGCGGCGCGGCCGCCCCGGCGCGCTGTGGCCCGACGTGCGCTCCGTCATCGTGCTGGCCATGAACTACGGGCCGCAGGCCGATCCGCGCGCGCTCCAGGCCCGGAAGGACAGGGGCGCGATCTCCGTCTATGCGCAGAACCGCGACTACCACGACGTGGTCAAGGGCCGGCTGAAGGAACTGGCCGGCAAGATCGTCGCGCGCGCCGGCGGCGACGTGAAGGTGTTCGTCGACACCGCGCCGGTGATGGAAAAGCCGCTTGCCGCCGCCGCCGGCATAGGCTGGCAGGGCAAGCACACCAATCTGGTCAGCCGGGACTTCGGCTCCTGGCTGTTCCTGGGCACCATCTTCACCAGCGTCGAGATCGAGGCCGACACGCCCGAGCGTGACAGTTGCGGCTCCTGCCGCGCCTGTCTCGACGCCTGCCCGACGCAGGCCTTTCCGGCGCCCTACCGCATCGACGCGCGCCGCTGCATCTCCTACCTGACCATCGAGAACAAGGGGCCGATCCAGCGCGAATTCCGCGTCGCCATCGGCAACCGCATCTATGGCTGCGACGACTGCCTCGCCGCCTGTCCGTGGAACAAGTTCGCGCGGGCGGCGGCCGAGGCCAAGCTCACCGCGCGCGAGGATTTGCGCGAGCCGCCGCTGGCGGCGCTGCTGGCGCTGGACGACGCCGCTTTCCGCGCGCTGTTCTCGGGCTCGCCGGTCAAGCGCATCGGCGTGGCGCGCTTCCTGCGCAATGTGCTTGTCGCCGCCGGAAATTCCGGAGACGCCGACCTGATCGCGCCGTGCCGCGCCCTGCTTGACCACGGCTCGCCGCTCGTCAGGGGCGCGGCCGTCTGGGCGCTGTCGCGCCTGCTGCCCGCCGGCGACTTCGCGGGGCTTGCCGCATCTCGGGTGCAGGGCGAGGAAGACGCGTCGGTGCGCGAAGAATGGCTGGCGGCGAGCGATCCCGTCGGCATGGGGGGAGCTCAATGGACGTCCTGATCTTCGGCGCGGGTTATTCGGGCCGCGCTTTCGCCGCCGAGGCCGGGCAGGGCGCGCGCATCGCCGGCACGACGCGCTCGGCGGATAAGGCCGGGCGTTTGCGCGCCGCCGGCGTCGAGCCGTTTCTGTTCGCGGGCGAAAGCATCTCGCCTGGCCTCGCCGCGCGGCTGGCTTCCGTCACCCATCTGGTGATCTCGGCCGCGCCGGACGCTTCCGGCGATCCCGTGCTGCGCGCCGGCCGGGAAACGATCCTGAACGCCATGCCGGCGCTTGCCTGGATCGGCTACCTGTCGACGGTCGGCGTCTACGGCGATCATGGCGGCGCATGGGTCGACGAGGACGCCGAATGCCGCCCCCGCTCGCAGCGCTCCGTGCAGCGTGTCGCGGCCGAGCAGGCGTGGCTGGAGCTGGGCCGCGCGCGCGACGTGCCGGTCGCGCTGCTGCGGCTGTCCGGCATCTACGGGCCGGGCCGCAACGCCCTGGTGAACCTCGCCAACGGCACGGCGAAGCGGCTGATCAAGCCCGGGCAGGTGTTCAACCGCATCCATGTCGCCGACATCGCCGGCAGCCTGTGGCACCTCGCCCATCGGCGGCTCGGCGGGACGTTCAACGTCACGGACGACGAGCCGGTCCCGCCGCAGGACGTGGTGGCTTACGCTGCCGGGCTGATGGGGATCGCGCCGCCGCCCGAAACGCCGTTCGAGACGGCCGAGCTGACGCCGATGGCGCGCTCCTTCTACGGCGAGAACAAGCGCGTCTCCAATCGCAGGCTCGGCGCCGCGGGCTACGCGCTGCGCTACCCCGACTACCGCGCCGCGCTTGATGCGCTGTGGCGCGACGGCAACTGGCGGGGCGCGGACGAGGATGCGCGCACGCCGATCCGCGAAGGCTGAGCCATGGTCATGCTATGGTCCGAATCCGGAACGAATTAACGATCCGGTAACCCTCGCGCCGCAAGCTCGGCGCGAGGCAAGGCAGGCGGAAAGCCGATGACAAGAGCACGTCGAATCCTGGCGAAACTCGCGGCGGTGCTGCTGTGCGTCGGCCTTTCGGGCATCGAGCCGCCGGCGGCGACGGCCGACGAGCTGGCGAAAACGGCCTTCGGCGGCAAGGCGCTGCCGGCCGACCTGCCGGCCCGCTCCTACGGCTTCTATTCCAAGGGCTGCTTCTCCGGCGGCGTCGCCATTCCCGTCGACGGTCCGACCTGGCAGGCCATGCGTCTGTCGCGCAATCGCCGCTGGGGCCACCCGACCATGATCGCGCTGATCGAGAAACTGTCGCGCGCGGCGGTCGCCGACGGCTGGCCCGGCCTGCTCGTCGGCGACATCTCGCAGCCGCGCGGCGGCCCGATGCTCACCGGCCACGCCTCCCACCAGATCGGGCTCGACGCCGACATCTGGCTGAACCCGATGCCCGACCGCCGCCTGTCGCGCGACGAGCGCGAGACCGTCAGCGCCGTCTCCATGATCAAGGAGCGTGGCCTGACGGTGAACGAGAAGGTGTGGACGCCGGCCCACGCCCGCCTGCTCAAGCGCGCCGCCAGCTACCCCGAGGTCGAGCGCATCCTCGTCCATCCCGGCATCAAGAAGAAGCTCTGCGAGACCACGACTGGCGACCGGAGCTGGCTGGGCAAGATCCGCCCCTTCTGGGGCCGCGACTACCATTTCCACATCCGCATCGGCTGCCAGCCGGGCTCCGCCGACTGCAAGGCGCAGGCCGCCGTGCCGGCCGGCGACGGCTGCGACAAGTCGCTGGCGTGGTGGTTCACCGAGGAGCCGTGGCGGCCGAACCAGAACCCCGACGCGCCCAAGGCGCGCGACCTGATGAAGCTCTCCGCCCTGCCCAAGGCCTGCATGGCGGTGCTCGCCGCGCCGTCGCCCGCCTCCGAGATGGCGGCGACCTATCATGGCGGCTCGGTCGGCGCGCCGGTGGCGGCCGCGCCTTCTCCCGACCTGCCCGTCAGCGCCTTCCTGCCCGAAAGCGGCGTTCCCCTGCCGGCCTGGCGCCCGGACCGCTGATCCCCGCCGGGTCCCGGTTGCACTGCGAAAGAAGACCGCCTAACAAGGCCGGGACTTCAAAGCGCTGGCTGACACGGACCTGAGGAGCGCCCGGCGATGGAATTGCTCAAGCTCGTCGCGCTCGACGGGGACGATCTCGCGATCGTGTCCGCCCATGTGCAGGACGCCGTGCTCAAGGTCGCCGATATCGAGTTCTGGAAGAAGAAGGGCGTGTTCGTGCTGCCGATGTATCGCTTCGCGCAGGAAAAGGCGCCCCGCCTGTCCAACCCCAATGCGGAGCGCCGCAACAGCGTGCTGACCTTCGGCCGCGTGCGCGGCGTGCGCGCGCAGGGCATCCCCCGCGACAGGCCGGACACGGTGCTGTCGCTGCTGGCGCTTCGCTTCGAGGAAAGCGACGCGCCCGCCGGCAGCGTCGATCTCGCCTTTTCCGGCGGCGGCACGATCCGCCTCGACGTGGAATGCGTGGAGGCCAGCCTCGCCGATCTCGGCGGCGCGTGGGCGGCGTCGTCCCGCCCCCGGCACACGTTCTGAGCGCACGGGTTCTGACCGCATGGCCATTCGACTGAGGCACTGGGACGGCGATTTCGAGGAGCGCTTCGCCGCCTTCCTCGCCGCCAAGCGCGAGGTCTCGCCGGACGTGGACGAGGCGGCACGCGCCATCGTCGCGCGGGTGCGCCGCGAGGGGGACGCCGCCCTCTTCGACTACACGCTGACCTTCGACAGGGCGGATCTCTCCGCCTCGGGCACGCGCGTGTCGGCGGACGAGATCGCCGCCGCCTACGCCGCGTCGGACGCCAAGGCCGTCGAGGCCCTGCGCTTCGCGCATGAGCGCATCCGCGCCCATCATCTGCGCCAGAAGCCGGCCGACGACCGCTACACGGACGCGGCCGGCGTCGAACTCGGCTCGCGCTGGACGGCGATCGAGGCGGTCGGGCTCTACGTGCCGGGCGGCACGGCCAGCTATCCGAGCTCGGTGCTGATGAACGCGGTACCCGCCAGGGTGGCCGGCGTCGAGCGGCTGGTGATGGCCGTGCCCGCGCCGGGCGGCGTCATCAACCCGCTGGTGCTGGTGGCGGCCGACATCGCCGGCGTGTCGGAGATCCATAGAATAGGCGGCGCGCAGGCCATCGCGGCGCTCGCCTACGGCACGCAGTCGATCCGGCCGGTGGCCAAGATCGTCGGGCCGGGCAACGCCTATGTGGCCGCCGCGAAGCGGATCGTCTTCGGCACCGTCGGCATCGATATGATCGCCGGTCCCTCCGAGGTGCTGGTCGTGGCCGACGCCGACAACGATTCCGACTGGCTGGCGGCCGACCTTCTGGCGCAGGCCGAGCACGACGCCTCGGCGCAGTCTATCCTGATCACCGACGACGCCGCCCTCGGCGACGCGGTCGAGGAGGCGGTGGCGCGGCAGCTCCAAACCCTGCCGCGCGGCGACACCGCCGCCGCGAGCTGGCGCGATTTCGGCGCCGTCATCCTCGTGCGCGACCTGGGCGACAGCATCCCGTTGATCGACCGCATCGCGGCCGAGCATGTCGAGCTCGCGGTCGCCGACCCCGAGGCGCTGCTGGCCGGCATCCGCAACGCCGGCGCGGTCTTCCTCGGCCGCCACACGCCGGAGGTGATCGGCGACTATGTGGGCGGCTCCAACCACGTCCTGCCGACGGCGCGCTCGGCGCGCTTCTCGTCGGGCCTGTCGGTGCTCGATTTCATGAAGCGCACCAGCCTGCTCAGGCTCGGCCCGGACCAGTTGCGCCGTCTCGCCCCGGCGGCGATCGCGCTCGCCAGGGCCGAGGGGCTGGAGGCGCATGCCCGCTCCGTTTCCGTCCGTCTCAATCTTTAGAACGAGGACATGTCGGCTCCCGCGCAGAACCGCCTGATCGACGTCGAGCTGGACGAGACGATCGGCCGTTCCACGCCCGACGTCGAGCACGAGCGCGCGGTGGCGATCTTCGATCTGCTGGAGGAGAACAGCTTCCAGCCGATCGGCGACACGCTGAGCGGCCCCTACCGGCTGAAGCTGTCGCTGGTCGAGAGCCGGCTGGTCTTCCTCGTCAGGCGCGAGAACGGCGAGGCCGTCGTCACCCACATGCTGTCGCTGACGCCCTTCCGGCGCATCGTCAAGGATTACTACCTCATCTGCGAAAGCTACTACGAGGCGATCCGCACCGCGACGCCGAGCCACATCGAGGCCATCGACATGGGCCGGCGCGGCCTGCACAACGAGGGTTCGCAGACGCTGAAGGATCGCCTGGCGGGCAAGATCGACATCGACTTCGACACGGCGCGGCGGCTGTTCACGCTGGTCTGCGTCCTGCACTGGCGGGGCTGACCCTGGACGGCGTCCTGCCCCGGTCGATCCTCTTCCTGTGCGGCATGAACGCCGTGCGCTCGCCTCTGGCGGAGCGGCTGGCGCGGGCCATGCTGGGCGACGCGGTGTTCGTCGCCTCGGCCGGCGTGCGCGCCGGCGAGCGCGACCCGTTCGTCGACGCGACGATGCGCGAGACCGGCCTCGGGCCCGACGACCACACGCCGAGAACCCTGGACGAGCTGGAGGACGACTATTTCGACCTCATCGTCACCCTGTCTCCCGAGGCCCACCATGCCGCGCTGGAGCTGACGCGCACGCTCGCCGTGGAGGTGGAATACTGGCCGATGCCCGACCCGACGGTGGCGCGCGGCACGCGCGACCAGATCATGGATGCCTACCGCGATCTGCGCGACCGTCTCCGGTCGCGGCTGGCCGAGCGCTTCAGGCCCGGAAAGGCAGCGACGAACGGCGATTAAGCGTGTTCACAAAGGCCTGACAATGCGATAGGTTCCGCGCCGAATTCGACCCGTCCGCGGGGCCATCCGGGCCGGGTCCAGCAAAAGGTAGAGAATGCCGAAGGAAGAAGTCCTCGAGTTTCCGGGCGTCGTGACCGAACTCCTGCCCAACGCGATGTTCAGGGTGAAGCTCGAAAACGAACACGAAATCATCGCCCATACGGCGGGTCGCATGCGCAAGAACCGCATCCGCGTGCTCACCGGAGACAAGGTGCTCGTCGAAATGACGCCCTATGATCTCACCAAGGGGCGCATCACCTACCGCTTCAAGTAGGTTGTCCCGAAACGCCGGGACGAAGGCCGAGACCATGAGCAAACCGCAGCTTGTGCTCGCGTCCGGCTCGCCGCGGCGCATCGAGCTTCTCCAGCAGGCCGGCATCGAGCCCGACAGGCTGGTCCCGGCCGAGCTCGACGAGACGCCGCTGCGAGCCGAGCATCCGCGTTCCCTCGCCAAGCGCCTGTCGCGCGCCAAGGCCGAGAAGGCGCTTGCCTCGATGAAGGGCGAGAAGGATTTCGCGCCGGCCTTCATCGTCGCGGCCGACACCGTCGTCGCCGTCGGCCGGCGCATCCTGCCCAAGGCGACGCTGATCGACGAGGCGTCGAACTGCCTGCAACTGCTGTCGGGCCGCTCGCACCGCGTCTACACGGGCGTCTGCCTGATCACGCCGGCCGGCAAGCTGCGCCAGCGTCTGGTCGAGACCAGGGTGCGCTTCAAGCGCCTCGGGCGCGAGGATCTGGAGGCCTATCTGGCCTCCGGCGAATGGCGCGGCAAGGCGGGCGGCTACGCGGTGCAGGGACTGGCGGGAGCCTTCGTGGTCAAGCTGGTCGGCTCCTACACCAACGTGGTCGGCCTGCCGCTCTACGAGACGGTCGCGCTGCTGCAGGCGGACGGCTTTCCGATCCGCAACGGCTGGAGCGTCGGCAGGGTATGAGTTCCAAGCCTGCCGATGGCGGCGCGACGGTGACGCCGCTGCGTCCGCGCCGCCCTTGTCCGGAATGCGGCCGGCCTTCGGCGCGCGACAGCTTTCCCTTCTGCTCGCCGCGCTGCAAGGCGGTCGACCTGAACCGCTGGCTCTCCGGCGCCTACGTCATTCCGGTCCGCGACGACGACGAGGAGGACGGGACGCCGCCGGCGTGACGCTGCCCGTCCGCGTTTAATTTCGCGGCTTTCTCCCACGGCGCTGGACACCCCGATTTTGCGTGCTATAACCGCGACCGCTTCGCCTGACCCGGCTTTTCACGGCCGGGAAGACGGAAAAGCCCAGATAGCTCAGTTGGTAGAGCAGCGGACTGAAAATCCGCGTGTCGGTGGTTCGAATCCGCCTCTGGGCACCATCCCCTCACGGATTTTCCAGGGTTTTGCGCGGGCGACGACGACTGTCGTCAAACCCGTCGCCTCTTGCCCCTCCACGGGCATATTTGCCATGGATAACCGATCGTCCAGTCCAGCAGCGAGCAGCCGATTCCCATGAATGACACCGCCTCCCGCACCGCCGCGTCCGCCATCGATCCCGGCAAGCTCGACCGGCTCGCCGAAGTGGCGGTCAAGGTCGGGCTCGCGCTGCAGCCGGGACAGGACCTGTTCCTGACCGCGCCCGTCGGCGCCCTGCCGCTGGTGCGCCGCATCGCCGCCCATGCCTATCGGGCCGGCGCCGGCCTGGTCACGCCCATCCTGTCCGACGAGGAGCTGACGCTCGCCCGCTTCCGCCACGGCGCAGACGGCAGCTTCGACCGCGCGCCGGGCTGGCTCTATGACGGCGTCGCCAGGGCGTTCTCGGCCAACACCGCGCGGCTGGCGATCGTCGGCGACAACCCGATGCTGCTGTCGGGCGAGGACCCGGACAAGGTCGCGCGCGCCAACAAGGCCAATTCCATCGCCTACCAGCCGGCGCTGGAGAAGATCGCCGGCTTCGACATCAACTGGAACATCGTCGCCTTTCCCGGCGCGTCGTGGGCGAAACTGGTGTTTCCGGGCGACGAGGAGGCCGTGGCGGTGAACAGGCTCGCCGAGGCGATCTTCGCCGCCTCGCGGGTGGACAGGGCCGATCCCGTCGCCGCCTGGGCCGAGCACAACGCCGCGCTGCACCGGCGCACCGCCTGGCTGAACGGCAAGCGTTTTCGCGCGCTGCATTATGCGGGGCCCGGCACCGACCTGACCATCGGGCTGGCCGACGGCCACGAGTGGCAGGGCGGCGCGTCGACGGCGAAGAACGGCGTCGTCTGCAACCCGAACATCCCGACCGAGGAGGTCTTCACCACGCCGCACGCCCTGCGCGTCGAGGGGCGCGTCGTATCGACCAAGCCGCTGTCCTATCAGGGCACGCTGATCGACGAGATTTCCGTGCGCTTCGAGGCCGGGCGCATCGTCGAGGCCAGGGCCGCGCGCGGCGAGACGGTGCTGGCCAAGGTGCTGGACACCGACGAGGGCGCGCGGCGGCTGGGTGAGGTGGCGCTGGTGCCGCATTCCTCGCCGATCTCGAAAAGCGGGCTCCTGTTCTACAACACGCTGTTCGACGAGAACGCCTCCTGCCACATCGCGCTCGGCCAGTGCTACGCGAAATGCTTCCTCGACGGCGCCACCCTGTCGCCGGAGCAGATCGCCGCGCAGGGCGGCAACAAGAGCCTCATCCACATCGACTGGATGATCGGTTCCGACCGGATCGACATTGACGGCATCCATGCCGACGGGTCCCGCGAGCCGGTGTTCCGCAAGGGCGAGTGGGCCTGAGCGGGACGCGTCAGGGCGGCCCGCCGCCCGCCACGAGCCGCCGCGCATAGGCGATCGCCGTCGCCATGCTGCCGGCCTTCGCCGCGCCTGTGCCGGCGATCGGGAAGGCCGTGCCGTGATCCGGGCTGGTGCGCACGAAGGGCAGGCCGAGCGTCACGTTGACGCCGTTGCCGCCATACTTGACCGGAATCAGCCCCTGGTCGTGATATTGCGCCACGACCATGTCGAATTCGCCGTCGCGGGCGCGCGCGAACAGCGTGTCGCCCGGCCACGGGCCGCTGGCGTCGATGCCCTCGGCGCGCGCCTGCGCGATCGCGGGCGCGATGACGTCCAGATCCTCGCGTCCGAACAACCCGTTCTCGCCGGCATGCGGATTGAGCCCGGCGACCGCGACGCGCGGGGCGGCGAAGCCCAGCGCCAGCCCGGCCTGCCGCGCCAGCCTTATGGCGGAGAGCTCGAGCGCGACCGACAGCATCTCGCAGGCCTGCCGCAGCGGCACGTGGATGGTGGCGAGCACCACGCGCAGGTCGTCATTGGCCAGCATCATCGCGAATGAGCCGACGCCGGCGCGGGCGGCGAGGATTTCCGTATGGCCGGGATGGCGGATGCCGGCCATCGCCATCGCCTCCTTGTTGAGCGGCGCGGTGACGATGCCCGCGATCGTTCCGGGCAGCGCCAGGTCGATCGCGCGGTTCACATAGTCGTAGGCCGCCTGTCCGGCGCGGGCATCGACCCGTCCGAACGGCAGGTCGTCGACCGCCGGTCCGCAGGGAATCAGGTGGATCGCGCCGCCTTCGCGGTGGGCGGGAACCGTGCCGGTCTCGACGACGGGCGCGTCGTTGCCGATGATCGCGCAGGCGCGCCGCAGCCGCGCCGCATCGCCGATGACCACGGCGCCTTGCCGTATGCCGGGGTCGCGGAAAACCGCGGCGACGATCTCCGGGCCGATGCCGGCGGGATCGCCCATGGTGATGCCGAGCGGCGCCGTCATGCCGGCGCGCCGGCTGCCTGCCTGGCCGCGTCGAGCTGCGCGAAGAACGCCTTGTCGCGCCCCTTGATGGCCTTGATGGTCTCGACGCCGCGGGCGTGACGGATTTCGATCGTGTCCATCGCCAGGCCGGATTTGCGCGTGACGGCGGCGATGTCGGCGAGCGGAACGGACCAGGACAGCGACTGCCTGTGCAGTTTCGCGCGCAGCCTGTCCGGATCGAATCGGAGTTCGTCCCTCATGAGCCGGAGGTCGCCCGGCACATAGGCGCCGCCATGCATGTAGTGGCCGAGCCAGCGGGCAGGGGCGAAGAAGATGCCGAGCAGGCTGACGCGCGGCGGTCCGTCGTTTCGTTTCAGCCAGGCGACGATGGTTTGAGCAAGGGCCTCTTCGGTCATAGGCCGCTTATAGTGCTCCGGTCCGTCGGAGCAAGTCCCGCTGGTCGTCGGGATGGGAATGGTGCCCAGAAGAGGACTCGAACCTCCACGCCTCGCGGCACACGGACCTGAACCGTGCGCGTCTACCAATTCCGCCATCTGGGCAGTGGGCGCTGATGTAGGCGGGCATCGCCGCTCTGTCAACGCGCTTTGCGTCTTCCCCGACACTTAATTCGGGCCGTGCCGCCGGCCGGCCGCGAGAGCGTCCCGACGACCCTGCGCCTCAGAGAACTTCCTTCGACGCAACGGTGGAATCGGCGTTCAGCGTGTAGACGATCGGCACGCCGGTTTCGAGTTCGCGTTTCAGGATCTCGTCGCCGGACAGGCCCTCCAGCGCCATGATCAGCGCGCGCAGCGAATTGCCGTGCGCGGCGACCAGCACGGTCTTGCCGCGCAGGACGTGCGGCTGCATCTCGTGCAGGTAATACGGCCACACGCGCGCGCCGGTGTCCTTCAGGCTCTCGCCGCCGGGGGGCGGAACGTCGTAGGAGCGGCGCCAGACATGCACCTGCTCCTCGCCCCATTTCTTGCGGGCGTCGTCCTTGTTGAGCCCGGAGAGATCGCCGTAGTCGCGCTCGTTCAGCGCCAGGTTGCGGATCACCTCGACATCGGTCTGGCCGAGCTCGTCGAGGATGATCCTGTTGGTCTTCTCCGCCCGCTGCAGAACCGAGGTGAAGGCGATGTCGACCTTGAGTCCCTTCGCCTTCAGCTTCTCGCCGGCCCGCTTCGCCTCCTCGCGTCCCTTGTCGGTCAGGTCGACGTCGCGCCAGCCGGTGAACAGGTTCTTCAGGTTCCATTCGCTCTGGCCGTGGCGCACGAGCACGAGGGTTCTGGACATGTTTTCTTCCTTACCGGGACTGGAGGCTGGGAAACGCGCTCATCGTGGACCGCCAAGGCCCAGCACGTCGCGCATGGAATAGAGGCCGGGCTTCCGGCCCCGCGCCCACAGCGCCGCCCGCACGGCGCCGCCGGCGAACAGCGAACGGTCCTCGGCGTGATGCGACAGCGTGATGCGCTCGCCCGGACCCGCGAGGATCGCCGAATGATCGCCGACCACCGAGCCGCCGCGCAGCGAGGCGAAGCCGATCGCCCCGGCCGGGCGCGGTCCCGTATGGCCGTCGCGCACCCGCACGCTGCTGGCCTCGAGCGCGACCCCGCGGCCCGTCGCCGCCGCCTGGCCGAGAAGCACGGCCGTTCCGGACGGCGCGTCCACCTTGTGCCGGTGATGCATCTCGACGATCTCGATGTCGAAATCCGCCGGCCCGAGCGCCGCCGCCGCCTGCTCCAGCAGCGCGGCCAGAAGGTTGACGCCGAGGCTCATATTGCCGGACTTGACGATCGGCGCATGGCGCGCCGCCGCCGCGATCGCCGCCTCGTCCTCGGCCGACAGCCCCGTCGTGCCGATGATATGGGCGATACGCGCCTGCGCGGCGTAGCCGGCATGGAGGACGGTGGCGGCGGGCGTGGTGAAGTCGACCACGCCGTCGGCCTTGGCGAAGACGGGCAGGGGATCGTCCGTGATGGCGACGCCGATGTCGCCGAGACCGGCCAGCGCGCCGGCGTCCCGGCCGATCTGCGGCGAGCCGCTGCGTTCCACCGCGCCCGCCACGCGCACGCCCGGCGCGGCATGGATGGCGCGCACCAGCGCCTGCCCCATGCGGCCGGCCGCGCCGACAACCACCAGACCCATATCCGTCAAGGGCTCGTCCGTCATGTGCTGCTCCCGATCGGCGCCCTGCGCGTCATTCCTGCCAGCGCCGGCCTTCCGTTTCGACGCCGAAGCTCCACGGGGCTCTCGCATAAGCGGCGAGCCCGAGCAAGGCCGCCAGCGGATGCGTCATCACATAGACCGGCATGGTGCGCATCATCGCGCCATGCGGCGCCTTATCCTCGAAGGCGGCGCGGAAGGCGCCGGTCTTCAGCGCCGGCACGATCTTCTGCGCGATGCCGCCCGACAGGAAGACGCCGCCCCGGCTCTTGAACACGAGCGCCACGTCGCCCGCCGTGCGGGCCAGGCACGTCACGAACAGCTCCAGCGCCTCCCTCGCGGTCGCGTCCGCCCCGTCGAAGGCCGCGCGCGTCACCTCCGCCGGCGTCGTCAGCGGATGCGGCTTGCCGTCCGCCAGCGCCACCGCGCGGTAGGTGTTGACGAGGCCGCGTCCGCACAGGATCTGCTCCCCGGAAATGCGGCCCTCGATCGTTTCGATATGCGGAAACACCTCGAAATCGCGCGGCGTGCGCGGCCCGATGTCCATGTGGCCGCCTTCGCCCGGCACCGGGATCCAGATGCCGCGATGATAGACCAGCCCCGCGACGCCCAGCCCCGTCCCGGGGCCGAGCACGACCCGGCCGGCATGCGCCAGCGGCTCGTCGCCGCCGATCTGCTCCAGATCGTCAGGCCCGAGCGCGGTGACCGCCAGCGCCTGCGCCTCGAAATCGTTCAGCACCACGACGTCGGCGATGCCGAGTTCCGCGAGCATGGTGTTGGGCCGCACCACCCACGGACAGTTGGTGAGCGGGATCTCGTCGCCGTTGACCGGCCCGGCCACCGCGATCAGCGCGGTGCGCGGCCTGACCCCCATGCCCTCGAGCACGGTCGAGCGGATGGCGTCGTCGATCGTGGCGAAGGCGGCGGTCTGCACGATGCGCGGTTCGGAAAGCCCCGCTGACGGACCCGACAGGATGGCGAAGCGCGCATTGGTGCCGCCGATGTCGCCGACCAGGACCGGAAACCGGAAGGCGTCGACCTGCTCCGCGCTCATCACCGGCTGCCTCCTCCCTCGACCGCTTTCCCGCTCGACCCCGCCCCGCGCCGGGGCTCAGCTCGACAGCCGCTCGATCACCGCGCCGCAGCGCGACAGCTTCTCCTCCAGCCGCTCGAAACCCCTGTCGAGATGGTAGACGCGGTTGACGACCGTCTCGCCCTCCGCCGCCAGGCCGGCGATGACCAGCGACACGGAGGCGCGCAGGTCCGTCGCCATCACCGGCGCGCCCTTCAGCGAGGAAACGCCGTCGACGATGGCCGTCTGCCCCGACAGCGCGATGCGCGCGCCGAGCCGCGCCAGTTCCTGCACATGCATGAAGCGGTTCTCGAAGATCGTCTCGGTGAT
>JAPUFC010000026.1 GCA_027492275.1 Mesorhizobium sp.
GGATGTACACCTCGGGATGGCCGAAGAACCAGAACAGGTGCTGGAACAGGATCGGATCGCCGCCCGATTCCGGCACGAAGAAGGCGGTGCCGAAATTGCGGTCGGTGAGCAGCATGGTGATGCCGCCCGCCAGCACCGGCAGCGACAGCAGCAGCAGGAAGGCGGTGATCAGCACCGACCAGGCGAAGAGCGGCATCTTGTGCAGCGTCATGCCCGGCGCGCGCATGTTGAAGATGGTGGTGATGAAGTTGATCGCGCCGAGGATGGAGGACGCGCCGGCGATGTGCAGCGACAAGATCGCCAGGTCCATGGCCGGGCCGGGCTGGCCGGAGGTGGAGAGCGGCGGGTAGATCGTCCAGCCGCCGCCGACGCCGTAGGCGCCGGGCGCGCTCGGCACGAAGGCCGAGAGCAGCAGAAGCAGGAAGGCCGGCGGCAGCAGCCAGAAGGAGATGTTGTTCATGCGCGGGAAGGCCATGTCGGGCGCGCCGATCATGATCGGCACCATCCAGTTGGCGAAGCCGCCGATCAGCGCCGGCATGACCATGAAGAAGATCATGATGAGCGCGTGCGCCGTGGTGAAGGCGTTGAACATCGACTTGCCGCCGTCGAGCGCGGCGTCACCCTCCAGGCCGTAGACCATCGAGGCCAGGCCGTGGAAGATCTGGATGCCAGGCTCCTGCAGCTCCATGCGCATGAACAGCGACAGCAGGAAACCGATGATGCCGGCACAGATCGCGAAGATCAGGTAGAGCGTGCCGATGTCCTTGTGGTTGGTCGAATAGGCCCACCGCACCCAGCCCTTGGGCTTGTGGTCGTGGTGTTCGTCATGGTGGGTTGCAGCGCCTGCCATTGTCCCGCTCCTGTTCCTGCCCGTCTCTCTCAGTTGCCGGCGACGGCGACCGTGCCGGCTGTGTCGACGGCGGCCATCAACGCCTTGTTGGCGCCGGAGAGGTCGCTGCGCGCCGCAGCCAGCCATGTGTTGTACTGATCCTCGCTGACCACGCGGATGGCGATCGGCATGAAGGCGTGGTCCTTGCCGCACAGCTCCGAGCACTGGCCATAGTAGAGACCTTCCTTGTTGGCCTTGAACCAGATCTCGTTGATGCGGCCCGGCACGGCGTCGGTCTTGATGCCGAAGGCCGGCATGGCGAAGGCGTGGATGACGTCGCTCGCCGTCACCAGCACGCGGACCGTCGTCGCCACCGGCACCACGACCTCGTTGTCGACGGCCAGAAGGCGCGGGTAGCGGGCCTTGTCTTCCTTGCCGTACTGGCCGCGCTGCCCTTCCTGGAGCATGGCGGCGTTGAAGGTCAGCGGCTCCTCGGTCTGGTACTCATAGTCCCAGTTCCACTGGTTGCCGGTGGCCTTGATGGTGAGCCTGGCCTCTTCCGGCGGCGTGTACTGCGCCGTGAGGAGCTGGAAGGAGGGGACCGCCAGGGCCAGCAGGATGACGACCGGGCCGACCGTCCAGATCACCTCGATCATCGTGTTGTGGCTGGTTCGCGAGGGCGTGGGATTGGCGCTGGCGCGGAACCTGACGATGCACCAGGCCAGAAGGACGAGCACCAGAAGCGTGATCGGGATGACGAACCACAGCGAATAGGCCTCGAACCACTCGATCTGCGCCATGATGTCGGTCGCCGGCGGCTGGAAGCGAGTCTGCCAGGGCTCCGGCTGAGCGGCCACGGCCACGGCCGGGAGCACCGGGAGGACGCCGGCGGCGGTTGCGAAAAACTTCTTCATTGCCCTTCCATCTCCCAGTCTGCACCAGCCCCGCGCAATAGATGCGCCGCCCGGGAATCCCGAGCGCCAGTCCGGCCGGTTCAAACCATACTCTGTTTTCCACCGCAAGAAAGGAGCAGCGTCCTCCATGCGGCATTTTTGCGCTCGCCCGGCAGCGCGGCTGCGGCGGCGGCCGGGCATCGCGGCCGGGCGGGCCGCAATTCGGGCAAATTTCGACCGCAAAAGCTGCCGGAGGCCCACTCTCGGCCTTTTTCGGACCTTCCGCTATCCGTAATCTCGGCCGAATGAAGCCGACCGTCGTGATTCGAATGGAGCAGCCATGATTTCCGGGCTTTGCAGAACAGTCGCGGCCATGCTCGCCGGCGCCGCGCTCGTCGCGGCCGGCGCGCCGGCCGCGGCGCAGCAGCAGCAGAACGGGACGGTGCGCTCGACCCACGGCTCGTGGTCGATCATCTGCGACACGCCGCCCGGCGCGTCGAGCGAACAGTGCATCATGATGCAGAACGTCGTCGCCGAGGACCGGACCGACCTCGGCCTGTCCGTCGTCATCCTGCGCACCGCCGACCGCAAGGCCGAGATCATGCGCGTTCTCGCCCCGCTCGGCGTGCTGCTGCCCACCGGGCTCGGCCTCTACATCGACAAGAAGGACAACGGCCGCGCCTATTTCAAGCAGTGCTTCGCCGACGGCTGCTACGCCGAGGTGATCCTGGAGCAGGGTCTCGTCGACACGCTGAAGAACGGCAAGGAAGCCACCTTCATCGTCTTCGCCACGCCCGAGGAGGGCATCGGCATCCCCGTCGACCTCGCGGGTTTCTCCGAGGCGTTCGCCGCCCTGCCCTGACGCGCGGGCCAGACACATTGCCCGGCGGGCACATTGCCGGAGGCTTCGCGCGGGCCTACATGGGCGCTTAACGCTCCACTCGGGAAAGCCGCCATGGAAAGCCTCACCAGCCAGTTCGACATCGCGGAGGACCGCGTGCGGCGCATCGTGGCCGACACGATCGCCGGCGCGGATGACGGCGAGCTTTATCTGGAAAGCAGCGAGAGCGAGGCGCTGCTGTTCGACAACGGCCGGCTGAAGACCGCCAACTACAGCACCGATCGCGGCTTCGGCCTGCGCGCGGTGGCCGGCGAGGCGACCGGCTACGCGCATGCCGGCGAGCTGTCGCACGCGGCCCTCTTGCGCGCGGCGGAGGCGGTATCGACGGTGAAGGCCGGCCATTCCGGCGCGCTCGCCGACGCGCCCGCGCGCACCAACCGCCATCTCTACGGCGACGAGAATCCGATCCTGTCGCCCGGCTTCGAGGCGAAGGCCAAACTCCTGCAGGAGATCGACGCGCATCTGCGGGCCGCCGATCCGCGCGTGCGCCAGGTCACGGCGTCGCTGGCCTCCTCCTGGCAGCATGTCGAGATCGTGCGCGCCGACGGGCAGGTGGTGCGCGACATCCGCCCGCTGGTGCGCATGAACGTGTCGGTCGTCGTGGGCGACGGCGACCGACAGGAGACAGGCTCCTACGGCGCGGGAGGCCGCAAGGGTTTCGAGGAGTTCCTGACCGAGGATTCCTGGAAGGCCGCGGCCGGCGAGGCGCTGCGGCAGGCGCTGGTCAACCTGGAGGCCGCGCCCGCCCCGGCCGGCACCTTCGACATCGTCCTGTCCGCCGGCTGGCCCGGCATCATGCTGCACGAGGCCGTCGGGCACGGGCTGGAGGGCGACTTCAACCGCAAGAAGACCTCCGCCTTCGCCAGCCTGATGGGCCAGCAGGTGGCCTCGAAGGGCGTGACGGTGGTGGACGACGGCACGATTTCCGAGCGTCGCGGCTCGCTGACCGTGGACGACGAGGGCACGCCCAGTGCGCGCAACGTGCTGATCGAGGACGGCAGGCTCGTCGGCTACATGCAGGACCGGCAGAACGCCCGGCTGATGGGCATGCAGCCGACCGGCAACGGGCGGCGCGAATCCTACGCCCACCAGCCGATGCCGCGCATGACCAACACCTACATGACCTCCGGCGACAAGGACCCGGCCGAGATCATCGCCTCGGTCAAGCACGGTATCTACGCCGTCGCCTTCGGCGGCGGGCAGGTGGACATCACCAGCGGCAAGTTCGTGTTCGGCTGCACGGAGGCCTACATGATCGAGAACGGCAAGGTGACGCAGCCGATCAAGGGCGCGATGCTGATCGGCAACGGGCCGGACGCCATGCAGCGCATCTCCATGGTCGGCAACGACATGAAGCTCGATCCCGGCATCGGCATGTGCGGCAAGGCCGGACAGGGCGTGCCGGTCGGCGTCGGCCAGCCGCATCTCAGGATGAACCAGATGACGGTCGGCGGCACGCGGGTGTGAGCCAGTTGTTGCGCGCGTTGGTCTTCCTGTGGGCGCTCGGCCTTTCGATCCTGCCGGGCAACGGTGCTCATGCGCGAGCCATCTGCACGGTGATCGTCGACGCGTTCGACGGCGCGATACTGCTCCAGCAAGGCGATTGCGGAACGCGGGTGACTCCGGCTTCGACGTTCAAGATCCCGCTCGCCGTGATGGGTTTCGACAGCGGCTACCTGAAAGACCGCGCCTCGCCGGTGCTGCCGTTCAGGAAGGGCTATCCCGACTGGGGCGGCGCGGCGTGGCGGAAGCCGGTGAATCCCGCCGATTGGATGCGCCATTCCGTCGTCTGGTATTCGCAGCAGATCGCCAAGACGCTTGGAAAGGATACGCTCGAACGCCAGGCCGCCGCATTCGGCTACGGCAATGCCGATTTTTCCGGCGATCCGGGCAGCGACAACGGTCTGGAGCGCGCCTGGATCTCGTCTTCCCTGACGATTTCCCCGCTCGAACAGACCATGTTCCTGCGCAAGCTCGTGTCGTACGAGCTGCCGGTCGGCCGCAGGGCTATCGACGGCGCGAAGGCGCTGGTGGAAACCGCCGCGCTCGGGAATGGCTGGCGCGTGTCGGGCAAGACGGGCTCGGCGTTTCCGCGCCGGGCCGATGGCAGCTTCGACCGCGGACGAGGCTGGGGCTGGTTCGTCGGCTGGGCGGAGCGCAACGGAAAGACGGTCGCCTTCGCGCGTCTCGCACAGGATGAGGGCGGCGAGACAGGCTCGGCAGGCCTGCGCGCCCGCGCCGCGTTCCTTTCGGAATGGCCGGGCCTGGCCGAACGGGTGGGCCGCTAGCGCATGGCGGTCCCTTCCTCCATCGTCATCCTCACGGGCGCGGGCGTCTCGGCCGAATCGGGAATCTCCACCTTTCGCGATCCGGACGGCATCTGGTCGAAGGTCGACTATCGCGAGGTGGCGACGCCGCAGGGTTTCGCGGCCAATCCGGCGCGGGTGCACGAGTTCTACAACTGGCGGCGGCGCAACGTGCTGACCGTGGAGCCCAATGCCGCGCATCTGGCGCTGGCGCGGCTGGAGCGCGAATTCGCGGGCGATGTCCTGCTCGTGACGCAGAATGTCGACAGCCTGCACGAGCGCGCCGGCTCCGTTCGCCTCATCCACATGCACGGCCAGCACGACCAGGCGCTGTGCGGCGCCTGCCGCCGTCGCTCGGCATGGCAGGGCGACATGTCGCTCGCCTCGGCATGTCCCTCCTGCGGGCAGGCCGGCCACATGCGGCCGGACGTCGTCTGGTTCGGCGAGACGCCGTACCAGATGGAGCACATAACGACGGCGCTGTCGTCCTGCGATCTGTTCATCTCCATCGGCACCAGCGGCAATGTCTATCCGGCCGCGGGCTTCGTCGCCACGGCGCGGGCCGCCGGCGCGCGCACGATCGAGCTCAATCTGGAGCCGTCCGAGGGAGCCGCGTTCTTCGACGAGGCCGAGCACGGGCCGGCGACCCGGATCGTACCCGCCTATGTGGAGCGCCTGCTGGCCGGCTGACTGTCGCGCGGCGCGATCGTTCAGATTCGCTTCACGCGCTCTTCATATCGAAAGCGGTTTCCACGTCGGGAGACATGCCTCAGCGCCGCCGTCTGGGCTTCTCCAGCAGTGCCACCGCCTCGACATGCGCCGACCACAGGAACTGGTCGATGGGCGTGACGCTCTTCACGTGGTAGCCGCCGGCGACGAGGATCGCCAGGTCGCGCGCGAGCGTGCCGGGATTGCAGGACACGGCCGCCACCAGCGGGATGTCGGACTTCGCGATCTGGCGACACTGGTCTTCCGCCCCCGCGCGCGGCGGGTCGAAGACGAGGCCGTCGAATTTCTGCAACTCGCCCGCAATGAGGGGGCGGCGGAAAAGGTCCCGCCTCTCGGCCGTCACGCGCTTCAGCCCGGCGCCGAAGCGGAAGGCCCGGTCGAGCGCGGCGAGCGAGGCCGCGTCGCCCTCCACGGCGTGGACCTGCGCGCCTTTCGCCAGCCTGAGCGCGAAGGTGCCGCAGCCGGCAAAAAGATCGGCGACATGCCTGGCCCGCGCCAGATGCGCCGTCACCAGACCCGCCATGGCGGCCTCCGCCTCTGCCGTGGCTTGCAGAAAAGCGCCCGGCGGCGGCTCCACGGCCACGCCGTCGAACGACACTTTCGGGCGTCGCGGCTCGATGATGACCTCGCCGTCGATCGACAGCCGGGCGAAGCCGCCGCGCATGGCGAAATCGGCCGCCGCGCGGCGCCTGCCGTCGTCCAGCCTGCCCGACCCCTGCGCGGCGACGTCAAGCCCGGTCTCGGTCGTCGTCACGGTGAGGCGGAAGACGTCCTTCGTAGCGCAGATCCTGTCCGCCAGCGCGCGCAGCACGTCGAGCGCGGCGACGATGGCGGGCACGGCGATGGGGCACTCCTCGATGTCGACGATGGAATGAGAGGACGCCCGGTTGTAGCCGAGCAGCATGGCCTTTTCCGTCCTGCGCGCCGACAGCGTGACGCGGCGGCGCGTTTCGGGCGCGCAGGGCACGAGTTCGGCCACCTCCGTCGCGATCTGGCGGCTGCCAAGCGCGTGCACCACCTTGTCGCGCTTCCAGGCGCGATAGGCGGACTCCTCCAGATGCTGGATGACGCAGCCGCCGCATTCGCCGAAGTGGCGGCAGGCCGGATCGACGCGCTGCGGCGAGGCCTCCAGAACGGCCATCAGCTCGCCATGCTGGCCGTTGCGGGCCGCCGTCACTGTCTCGCCGGGCAAAGCGAAGGGCACGAAGACCTGCCCGCCTTCGGCCTCGGCGACCCCGTCGCCCTGCGCGCCGAGGCGCGCGATGGTGAAGCGCGCGCTCATCGATCCTTGATCCCGCCGAGCAGGAATTCGCGGTTGCCGTCGCCGCCCTCGACCGGCGAGGCGATCAGGCCGACCGCGCGCCAGCCCGGAACGCCGTCCAGCCAAGCGCGCAAGCGCTCGGCCACGAGCGGCCCGTCGCCCGGTCGCTTCAGCATGCCCCCCTTGCCGATCGCCTCGCGCCCGGCCTCGAATTGCGGCTTCACCAGCAGAACCACCTGCGCGCCGGCATCGGCCAGTTCAAGCGCCGGCGGCAGCGCCAGCGTGAGCGAGATGAAGCTCACGTCGCTGACGAGGATTTTTATCCGATGTCCTTGCAGATGCGCGGCTTTCAGGTCGCGGGCGTTCAGCCCTTCCATCGATGTGACGCGCGGATCGGCCGCCACGCGCGGGTCGAGCTGGCCGTGGCCGACATCGACGGCAAGCACGCTTGCCGCGCCGCGCTCCAGCAGGACCTGGGTGAAACCGCCGGTCGAGGCGCCGACATCCAGCGCAGTCAAGCCCGCCGGGTCGAAGCCGAAGGCGTCGAGCCCGGCGACCAGCTTCAGCGCGGCGCGGGAGACGTAGCCTTGCGCGGGATCATCGACCGCGATGGCGCTGGACGGCGACACGGCCTGTCCGGCCTTGGCCGCCGGCCTGCCGTCCACCATGACCGCGCCGCGCCCGATGGCGTCGCGGGCACGCGAGCGGCTGGCATAGTGGCCGAGCGCGACCAGCAGCTCGTCGAGCCGCTTCGGCTTGTCGTCATGCTGGCTCGCGCTGGCTGTACCGGTCATGCGCCTTCATGGGACAAGCCCTGCGCCGTGGCAAGGTCAGCGCGGCGACCGTTCCAGGCTTTCGGGCGCCGAGCGTTCCTGAGTTACGGCAGGCGGCTTGCGGTCCCATGCGAAGCTGCCGCGCAGCGTGCCGTCCATCCGGCCGGCGACGATCTCCATCACCGCCTGTTCGAGCGTGCGGTCGTATCTCGGCTGCGCCGGGGAGGGCGCGGCGAGCGCCATCAGCATGGCGGCGGTCAGCATCGTCCTGTTCATCGTCGTCCCCTTTCGCGGGGCGATGACTAAACGGAAGCCTCCTTAGGAAGCGCCAAGAAAGAGGGTGAGGAAAGCGCGAAAGAAGAGCGTGAAGAATCGGTTAGCGGGCGGCGCTACGACGCCGATTCAGGCCCGATTCAGGCGCGCGCGGCCTGCGCGGAGCGGCCGAGCGCGGCGAAGACAGTGCGCACGATGCCCGCCGAATCCAGCCCGGCGCGGGCGTACATGGCCTCCGGCTTGGCGTGCTCGGTGAACTCATCCGGCAGCGCCAGCGTGCGGATCTTCAGCCCGTGATCGAGCAGGCCCTGTCCGGCGAGGAAATGCAGCACGTGGCTGCCGAAACCGCCGACCGAGCCTTCCTCGACCGTCACCAGAACCTCGTGCTCGCGCGCCAGCCGGCGGATCAGCGCCTCGTCCAGCGGCTTGGCGAAGCGCGCGTCGGCGACCGTTGTCGGCAGGCCGGCCGCGCCGAGCTCCTCCGCCGCCAGCAGGCAGTCGGCCAGCCGCGTGCCGAAGGACAGCAGGGCGACCTTGGTGCCCTCGCGCAGCACCCTGCCCCGGCCGATCTCCAGCACCGAGCCACGCTCGGGCATATCGACGCCGACGCCGTTGCCGCGCGGATAGCGGAAGGAGATCGGGCCTTCGTCATAGGCGGCGGCCGTGCGCACCATGTGGCGCAGCTCCGCCTCGTCGGCCGCCGCCATCACCACGAAATCGGGCAGCGCGGCCAGGAAGGTCGTGTCGAACGCGCCGCAATGGGTCGGCCCGTCGGCGCCGACGAAGCCGGCGCGGTCGATGGGGAAGCGCACCGGCAGTTTCTGGATCGCCACGTCGTGGACGACCTGGTCGTAGGCGCGTTGCAGGAAGGTCGAGTAGATCGCGGCGAACGGCTTGTAGCCCTCGGTCGCCATGCCGGCGGCGAAGGTGACCGCATGCTGCTCGGCGATGCCGACGTCGAAGATGCGCTTCGGGAACGCCTGGCCGAACAGGTCGAGCCCGGTGCCGGACGGCATGGCGGCGGTCACGGCGACGATCCTGTCGTCTTCGCGCGCCTCCTGCACCAGGCTTTCGGCGAAGACCTTGGTGTAGCTCGGCGCGTTGGCCGGGGCGCTGGCCTGCGCGCCGGTGATGACGTCGAACTTGTTGACGCCATGATACTTGTCCGACGCGGCCTCGGCCGGGGCGTAGCCTTTGCCCTTCTGGGTCACGACGTGGATCAGCACCGGGCCGTCGCAATTGTCGCGCACGTTCTTCAGCACCGGCACGAGGTGCTCCAGATTGTGCCCGTCGATGGGACCGATGTGGAAGAAGCCGAGCTCCTCGAACAGCGTGCCGCCGGTGACGTAGCCGCGCGCATGCTCCACCGCGCGCGTGATCGCGGTCTCCATGCGCTCGCCGAGCCGCGAGGCGATCTTCTTGCCGAAATCGCGCAGGCCGAGATAGGTCTTGCCCGAGGCCAGCCGCGCCAGATAGGCGCTCATCGCCCCGGTGGGCGGCGCGATCGACATGTCGTTGTCGTTGAGGATGACGATCAGGCGCGCGTCCAGCGCGCCGGCATTGTTCAGCGCCTCGAACGCCATGCCGGCCGACATGGCGCCGTCGCCGATCACCGCGATGACGTTGTTGGCGCCGCCTTCCAGGTCGCGCGCCACGGCCATGCCGAGGCCCGCCGAGATCGAGGTGGAGGAATGCGCCGCGCCGAACGGGTCGTATTCGCTCTCGCCACGCCGGGTGAATCCGGACAGGCCGTATTCCTGCCGGAGCGTGCGGATGCGGTCGCGGCGGCCGGTAAGAATCTTGTGCGGATAGGCCTGGTGGCCGACATCCCAGATCAGGCGGTCGGCCGGCGTGTCGAAGACATGGTGCAGCGCCACGGTGAGCTCGACCACGCCCAGCCCCGCGCCCAGATGTCCGCCGGTGACCGAGACGGCGTCGATCAGTTCGGCGCGCAGCTCGTCGGCCACCTGCGGGAGCTGCGCCTCGTCGAGGCGGCGAAGGTCCGCCGGCACCCTGATCGTGTCGAGAAGCGGCGTATCTGGTCTGGAACTCAACGAATTGTGCCTTGCGGTGTTCGTTCTTCAGCCGGAATAAGCTTCCGAGCTTCGAAAGTAAATCTGTCTCGCCGCCGTGCGGTTCCCTCGCTCAGTTTCCCGGCAGGGGAATGAACTCCTTGTCATCGCCCGGCACGATGTCGAAACGGCCGCTGCGCCACTCCTCCTTGGCCTGTTCGATGCGCTCGCGCGAGGACGAGACGAAGTTCCACCAGATGTGGCGCGGCGAGCCCAGCGACGCGCCGCCGAACAGCATGGCGTGCGCGCCGCGTTCGGAGGACATGACGATCTCGTCGCCGGGCCGGAAGACGAGCAGGCGATTCTCCGGAAAGCGGTCGCCGGAAATCTCCACCGCGCCGTCCAGCACGTAGACGGCGCGCTCCTCGGCGTCGGCCGGAATCTTCACGCGCGCGCCCGGCGACAGGCGCAGCGACACGTAGAGCGTCTCGGACGCGGCGCGCACGGGCGCTCTCAAGCCCTGGAAATCGCCGATGACGACGGTGCCGGCCACCCCCTCGTCATCGAAGGAGGGAAGCTCGGCGGCCAGCGTGTTCTCGAACAGCGGCGCCACCTCCTCCCCGCCATCCGGAAGCGCCAGCCACGTCTGGAGGCCGGAGACGGACATCGGCGCGCCGCGCAGCTCCTCGGGCGTGCGCTCGGAATGCACGATGCCGCGCCCGGCCGTCATCAGGTTCACGTCACCGGGCGAGATCACCATCTCGGTGCCGAGCGAATCGCGGTGGCGGATGCGGCCGTCGAACAGATAGGTGACGGTGGACAGGCCGATATGCGGATGCGGGCGCACGTCGAGCGCCTTGCCGGCGCGCAGCACGGCCGGTCCCATGCGGTCGAAGAAGATGAAGGGCCCCACCAGCCGGCGCTTCGCCGTCGGCAGGGCGCGGCGCACCTCGAAGCCGTCTATGTCCTTGGCGTTGGCGATCATCATCAGTTCGATGGCGTCGCAGGACAGGGCGTCGCCGGGTTCGGGATCGCGGGCGGGAAAGAAGCTCATGTCATCCTCGCTGCGTCATGACCATGTCAAAAGCGCGACATCATAGCGCGACAGATGCCGGTCATAGGTCACGAACTGCATGTTCTCCATAATCGCCTGCGCCAGCATGAGCCGGTCGAAGGGTCGGCGTGGATCATCGGCAGGCGCTTGACGAACGCTGCGTGGCTGGCCTTGACGTCCAAAACAGAAAAGCCTGCAGCCTCGAAGTTCCTAGTCGCCTTATGACCGGAAAAAGGGGGCGAATCGCGCCGTCGCAACTGGTGCTTGATGGCTATTTCGAGAACCACGATGGGCGATACGGAAACGGTATGCGCAGGATCGCCAAGCAACTCCATTGCATGTCGCGGTATGCGCTTGGTTCGGTCAGGGTCCAAATGGCAACATGCGTGTCGAGCAGGAGCCTCACTTCGGCTTCAGTTCATCACCGAGAAACATCGCCTCGATTTCCGCATCCATGGCCTGAAAGGCTTCAAAATCCATGGGTGGATACTTGCCCGCAAGCAATCCCAGCCGCCGGCGCTGCTTCGGAGCCGCGTCCAGGGGGACGAGCTTCGCCGCGGGCTTGCCGTTGCGCGCGATGATGATCTCGCTTTCCGCGCCGCTCTCCACGGCCTCGACCAGCTTCGACAGGGACGTCTTGGCTTCCAGCATGTTCACGGTGGTCATGTCGGCCTCCGATTAGCTAGTCTTGGCAAATCTAAGCCGTCGGCCCTCGTTCGACAAGGATCGATCGCGGGCGGGAAAGCGTTCATGAACCGGCTCCCGTCGCGAAGCGCTGCGCGGAACGGGCCCTGGCCTTCGCCGCCTCGACCGCGCGGTCGCGTGGCGGCTGGCTGGTCTCCAGCGATTCCAGCAGCGCGCGGGCCGCCGCCGCGATCGTCTCCACGGCATGGTCGAACGCGGCCTCGTTGCGTTTGGAGGGACGGGTCGAGCCGCTCAGCTTGCGCACGAACTGGAGCGCGGCGTCGTGGATTTCATCCCTCGTCGCCGGCGGTTCGAAGTTGAACAGCGTCTTGATGTTGCGGCACATGTCATCCTCCTCGGAGGTTGGTTCCCGTCACTCCGGGTCGAGCGGTTCGGTTCCGGCCGGCTTGCCCTCGCGCGACAGCCGGATCTTCTCGACCTTGTCCTCGGCGGCCCTGAGCAGGCGGTCGCAATGCACCTTCAGCGCCTCGCCGCGCTCGTAGATGCGGATCGACTGGTCGAGCGGCACGTCGCCGCGCTCGAGATCGTCGACGATCTTCTCCAGCGCGTCCAGCGCCTGCTCGAAGCTCATCGCCTTGACGTCATCATTGGCGTTTTCTGGTGCTTGCCCTGCCATTCCTCACCCTTTCATCAGACGTTCGACATGCGCCGAGACCGACGCCGACAGACCGTGCAGGTCGTAGCCGCCTTCCAGCAGGCTGACCAGCCGTCCCTTCGCGTGCCGCGCCGAAAGCTCCATGAGCTGCCCGGTCGCCCAGTCGAAATCGTCCTCGACCAGGTTGATCTCGGCCAGCGGGTCGCGGTGATGCGCGTCGAACCCGGCGGAGACGATGACGAGGTCGGGCCTGAAATCGTCCAGCGCCGGCAGGATGCGCGTACGCATCGCCTCGCGGAAGAGGTCGCTGCCGGTGCGTGGCTCCAGCGGCGCGTTGACGATGTTGCCGGCCCCCACCTCGTCCTTCGCGCCCGTGCCGGGATAGAGCGGCATCTGGTGCGTCGAGCAGTAGAGCACCGAGGCATCGTCCCAGAAGATGTCCTGCGTGCCGTTGCCGTGGTGCACGTCCCAGTCGACGATGGCGACGCGCTCCGCGCCGTGGCGCGCCTGCGCGTGGCGCGCGGCGACCGCGGCGTTGTTGAAGAGGCAAAACCCCATGGCGCGCCGGCGCTCGGCATGATGGCCGGGCGGGCGGGAGGCGACGAAGACATTGTCCGCCCTGCCCTCGAACACGTCGTCCACGGCCGCATTGGCCGCGCCCACGGCCGTCAGCGCCGCCTGCCAACTTTTCGGGCTGACGCTGGTGTCGGCGTCCACGGCGGCGATGCCGGTTTCGGGAATCGCGGCCCGCACCTTGTCGAGGAAGGCGGCCGGATGCGCCGAGAGAACCGCCTCGGGCGCGGCCTGCGGCGCCAGCACGCGGTCGAGCGCGGCGAAGCGCTCGTCGTCGAGCGCGCGGGCGATGGCGCGCAGGCGATCCGGTCGCTCGGGATGGCCGGGGGGCGTCAGATGCTCGAGATAGACGGGATGCGTATAGAGCCGCGTGACCATGACCCGATATAGGCCGGGGCGGCGGCTTTTGCCATGCCGAAGCCGTCGACCCGTCAGGAGGTCTCCGTGTTTCCCCAGCGCGGTCCACCGAAGGTTTCGACGGCGCGCTCCTTCAGCTTGCGGAACTCGCCGGACGCTTCCGACAGCCTCCGGTCCCAAATCGGATCCGGCGTCTGCCCCTCGATGGCGGCGAAATAGACCTGCATCAGCGCGGCGATCAGGAACGGCTCGACCACCGCCGAGATGAACGCCCAGGCGAAGACGATGGAGAAGACGAAGGCCCAGCCTGCCGGCTGGCCGGGCATGGCGTAGAGGATCGCGGCGGCCGGCGCCAGCGTGAGGACGAAGACGGCGATGCCCAGGACCCACATGAAGACGGTCAGCCAGACGGCGTTCTTCACCATCCTGCCGCCGTTCTGCGCGTAGAGGATCACGCCGCGGCGCGCCGTGTCGAAGGGGGCCGCGCTATCCTGCCGGATGATGTGGCCCAGGATGATCTCGTCCACATAGGTCAGCGACATACGCATGACGGCGTTCAGCGCGCCGACGAGGCTGGACAGGCCGGGGAGCGGGATGAAGGCCGCGACGCCGCCGGTGAGGACGGCGACGGCGCGGATCACGCCCTTGACGAGCTGGTCCATGGCGAACAGCACGCTCGCCTCGACGAAGCGCCCGGCCACGATGCGGTGGGCGAAGCCGATCTGGCCGAAGCCGGCGGGCACGGGCCGGCCGTCGATCAGCGCGACCAGCGCCGCCACATGTCCGGCCTTGACCAGATAGAGGATGTATTCGCGGATCCAGTAGAGGATGCCGCTCACCAGGCCGAAGCCGATGATGCCGCCCCACAGCGCGAAGGCGAAGGG
This sequence comes from Mesorhizobium sp., assembly GCA_027492275.1. Lineage (GTDB taxonomy): Bacteria > Pseudomonadota > Alphaproteobacteria > Rhizobiales > Rhizobiaceae > JAPUFC01. The sequence continues at coordinate 14,146 of JAPUFC010000026.1, forward strand.
TCCGTCGCCGCCGCCGAAGACATGGCCGCTGCCGTAGCCGATGCCGGCTCCCGCGCCCGTGGCCACGACATAGGCAAGCGTGATGCCGGCGTAGACGACGATGCGGAACAGCACGAAGGGCCATGTCCGCAGCACCAGGCCGATCGTGCGGCCTATCCGGAAATCCCACATGCCGGCCGTCCCTCCGCCCGTCGCGCCCGCCGTGCGCCGGTCGGGCAGCGGAAGAAACGGCGTCGTCCGCGCTTTGTCAATCGGGCGGGCGGCCGATGCCGGTCAGCGGATCTCGGTGCTGGCGATCCGGATGCCGAAGCCCTCCAGCCCGACATAGTGGAGCTGGCGCGAGGCGATCAGGCTGATGGAGGAGATGCCGAGGTCGCGCAGGATTTGCGCGCCGAGCCCGATCTCGCGCCATTCGTTCTCTCTCGCCCGCGCCTCCTCGTGCTCCTCGCCGGGCCGGCCGCGCTGCTGGTGCTGCACGCCGACGGAGCCCTCGCGCAGGTAGACGATGACGCCCCTCTTGTCGTCGCCCATTCGCCGCATGATGTCGCGCAGCCTCGTGCCGACGCCGAAGACGTCGCGGGTGACGTCCTCGGGGTGCAGGCGCACGGGCACGTTCTCGCCGTCGCGTATGTCGCCGTAGACGACGGCGACGTGATGGGTGGTGTCCCAGGGCACACGGTAGGTGATGATCTGCGCCGTGCCGCCCGGCGTTTCGGCCTCGAAGCTGGCGACGCGCTCGATCAGCGTGTCCTTGCGCTGGCGGTAGGCGATCAGGTCGGCGACGGAAACCTGCCTGAGCCCGTGCGAATCAGCGAAGGCCCTGACCTGCGCGCCGCGCATCACCGTGCCGTCGTCATTGACCAGCTCGCAGATGACGCCGACCGGCGGCAGGCCGGCGAGGCGGCACAGATCCACGGCGGCTTCCGTATGGCCGGAGCGCATCAGCACGCCGCCCTCGCGCGCGACCAGGGGAAAGATGTGGCCCGGGCGGGAGAAGTCTGACGGTCCGGTGTTGCCGTTGGCGAGGTTGCGCACCGTCAGCGTCCTGTCCTCGGCCGAGATTCCGGTCGTGGTGCCGTGCTTGAAGTCGACACTGACGGTGAAGGCCGTGGTGTGGGCCGAATCGTTCTCGGCGACCATGGGCGACAGGTTCAGCCGCCTGGCGTCCTCGCGCGTCATCGGCGTGCACACGATGCCGGAGGTGTGGCGCACGATGAAGGCCATCTTCTCGGGCGTGCAATGCACCGCCGCAACGATCAGGTCTCCCTCGTTCTCGCGTCCGTCATCGTCCATGACGACGACGATCTCGCCCTGCTCGAACGCGCGCAGGGCGTCGACGATTCTCTTCTGATCGTATGGCATGGAAGACGTTCCGTTGGAGCTGCGAGCGGGTCAGATGCGGCCGGTCTGGCCGCGATGGCGGAGATAATGGTCGGCGACCACGCAGGCAACCATGGCTTCGCCCACGGGAACCGCGCGGATGCCGACGCAGGGGTCGTGCCGGCCCTTGGTGACGATCTCGACCTCGCGGCCGTCGCGGTCGATGGAGCGGCGCGGCACGAGGATCGACGAGGTCGGCTTGACGGCGAAGCGGGCGACCACCGCCTGGCCGGTGGAGATGCCGCCGAGGATGCCGCCCGCATGGTTCGACAGGAAGACCGGCCGGCCGTTATTGCCCATGCGCATCTCGTCGGCGTTCCTCTCGCCGGTCGAGCGCGCCGCTCCGAAGCCGTCGCCGATCTCGACGCCCTTGACCGCGTTGATCGACATCAGCGCGCCGGCGATGTCCTGGTCCAGCTTGCCGTAGACCGGCGCGCCCAGCCCCGCCGGCACGCCCTCGGCGACGATCTCGACGACCGCGCCGACCGAATTGCCGGATTTTCGGATTGCGTCCAGATAGGTCTCGAAGGTGAGGACGGATGCGGGATCGGGCGTGAAGAACGGGTTTTTCCCGTCGTGGACGAAATCCCAGTCCCAGTTGGTGCGGTCGATCGCCTTGTCGCCCATGGCCACCAGCGCGCCGCGCACCACCATGCCGGGCACGACCTTGCGGGCCAATGCCCCGGCCGCGACCCGCGCGGCCGTCTCGCGGGCGGAGGAGCGGCCGCCGCCGCGATGGTCGCGCACGCCGTATTTCACGTCGTAGGCGTAGTCGGCGTGGCCGGGACGGTACTGGCGCGCGATGTCGCCGTAGTCCTTGGAACGCTGGTCGACGTTCTCGATCATCATCGAGACCGGCGTGCCGGTGGTGATGTGGGTCTCGCCGTCCTCCTCCAGCATCACGCCGGACAGGATCCTGACCTGGTCGGGCTCGCGCCGCTGGGTGACGAAGCGCGACTGGCCCGGCCGCCGGCGGTCGAGGTCGCCCTGGATGTCGGACAGCTTGAACCGTATCCCGGGGGGGCAGCCGTCGACCACGCAGCCCAGCGCCGGCCCGTGGCTCTCGCCCCAGGTGGTGACGCGGAAAAGATGGCCGAAAGTGTTGTGCGACATGATCGGTTTTCCGGGCCGGGGTTCCGGCCGGCTGCTGCGGAAGGCTCGCGGCGTTCTATCGCCTTTTTCGCCGACGTCAAATCGGCAGGCTCCGTCATGGGCGCACTTCCCTGACGGCCGGCGGCGCGCTACGATCCGCGCGGGGGACGACACCGCGACAAGCGGCGCACAAGAGCGCGCAAACCTGACCGCCGGCGGCATCTTTACGCGCCGTCGCCAGTTTTGACATATTCCTGGCGCCTATCCGGGATACCCGGAAGGCGCCCGGCGGCGCCAATGGCTCAACTCCGCCGGCGCGCGGAAGAGGAAGAGGTTTCGTGATGCGTATTCCGGCAATGGTTCTTTCCGCCGCCCTGCTGTTCTCGCCGGCCGCGCTGGCGGCCGAGGCGGACGGCCAGATCAAGGCGATCGACCGGGACAAGCTCACTATCACGCTGGACAACGGCAAGACCTACAAGCTGCCCGGCGAGTTCGACATGGACGCCATCAAGGAGGGCATGGAGGTGGTGATCGCCTTCGAAAAGGTGTCCAACGAGAACCAGATCACCGACATGCAGATCATCGAGTAGCGGACGCCTGCAGCCACACGCGTAAAGCCACGCGTTCAGAGCCATTCCAGCCGGCCGCCCTCGATCCTGAGCACGCGGTCCTGCAACGCATCGAGATCGGCGGCCTCGGCTTCCGGCATGTTGGCGATAAGCCGGAACAGCACCCGCACGATGCCGCCATGCGCGCAGCAGATCGTGGGCTGCGTCAAGGCCGCCAGCCAGGGCCGGACGCGATCCAGCAGCATGGCGTAGCTTTCGGCCTTCGCGCCGGGTGGCCTGAACGTCCATTTGGCCGCCATGCGGCGCTCCGTCGAGCCGGGATAGAGCGCTTCGATCTCCGGCATCGTATGCCCCTGCCAGTCGCCGAAGCTCAGCTCCATCAGGCGCGGGTCGGTGCGATAGCCTTGCGGCCGCAGGCCCATGGCGGCGCGCACGATCTCCATCGTCTCGCGCGTCCTACGCAGCGGGCTGGCGACGAAATCGAACCTTCCGGGGTCCGCCACCAGTTCGGCGAGGCGTCGGCCGTTGCGCGCCGCCTGCGTCCGCCCCAGCGCGCTCAGGTCGGTGTCGGCCTGGCCTTGCAGCCGCAGTTCCGCGTTCCAGCCGGTCTGGCCGTGCCGGACGACGTAGAGCAGCGGCAGGCCGGCGACGTGCGCGCCCGGGCCGTCCGCCATGTCAGTCCTTGACCTTGCTGATGTCGGGCGCGTCGGGCGACTTCATGCCGACGACATGGTAGCCGGAATCGACGTGGTGCACCTCGCCCGTGACGCCGCGCGACATGTCCGACAGCAGGTAGACGCCCGAATCGCCGACCTCCTCCTGTGTAACGGTGCGCTTCAGCGGCGAGTTGTACTCGTTCCACTTGAGGATGTAGCGGAAGTCGCCGATGCCGGAAGCGGCCAGCGTCTTGATCGGGCCGGCGGAGATGGCGTTGACGCGGATGTTCTTCGAGCCCAGGTCGACGGCGAGGTAGCGCACGCTCGCCTCCAGCGCCGCCTTGGCGATGCCCATGACGTTGTAGTGCGGCATGACGCGCTCCGCGCCGTAATAGGTCAGTGTCACCAGCGAGCCGCCGGCCGTCATCAGCGGCTCGGCGCGCTTGGCGACGGCGGTGAAGGAATAGACGGAGATATCCATGGTGCGCAGGAAATTGTCGCGCGAGGTCTCGATGTAGCGGCCTTCGAGCTCGTCCTTGTCGGAGAAGGCGATGGCATGGACGACGAAGTCCAGCCGGTCCCACATTCCGGCTATCGTCTCGAACACGGCGTCGACGCTGGCCATGTCGGTCACGTCGCAATGCCCGACGATGTGCGCGCCGAGCTCGGCCGCCAGCGGCTCGACGCGCTTGCGGAAGGCCTCGCCCTGGTAGGTCAGCGCCACCTCGGCGCCCTGGTCGCGGCATGCCCTGGCGATCGCATAGGCGATGGACCGGTTGTTGGCGACCCCCAGGATGAGGCCGCGCTTTCCGGCCATGATTCCCTGACCTATGGCCATTCCCCGACGCCTCCGGTTTGGATCACTTCGGGTTGCCTATCGCACAGGCCATTGCCGTCATCAAGCGCCGCCGGCGCCTCGAAGCGCCCATATCGGGCCGATCCCGACGGCGCGGCGGGCGCGGGCCGCGCTACACGGCCCGGTTGCGCATCAATGCCTCGAGCTCGGCGTCGGGGGCTTCGGGCAGCATGATGCGCAGATGCACGTAGAGATCGCCGCGACCGCCCGCCTTCTCGGCCAGGCCGCGCCCCTTGAGGCGCAGGACCTTGTCGGAGCTGGACCAGGCCGGCACCTTCACCGCCACCTTGCCGGCCGGCGTCTCGACGGCGAGCTTGGTGCCCAGCACGGCGTCGCGCAGGGACAGCGGCTCGTCGACATGCAGGTCGCGGCCCTCGATGCGATAGCGCGGATGGCGGCGGATGCGGATTTTGACCAGCGCGTCGCCCGGCGCGCCGGGAAGCTGCTCGCCCTGGCCCTTGAGACGGATCGTCTGCCCGTCCTCGACATATTCCGGCAGCTTGACCGCCACCTTGCGCCCGTCCGGGAAGACCGCCGCGACCTTCGCGGCGGTGGCCGCCTCCTCGACGGTGACGTCCAGGCCGACCTCGAGGTCCTGGCCGGCGCGGCGGTTGCGCGCGCCGCCCCCGCCCGCTCCGCGCTGGGAAAACGCCTGTCCGAACAGTTCGCTGAAGATGTCGGCCCCGCCGCCGCCGGCGAACGGATCGCCGCCATCGGCCGAGCGGAACTCGAAACGCGCGCCGCCCGGACCCTGTCCCTGCTGCGCGCGAAAACCCGCGAAGGGGTCGCCGCCGGCCGCGCCCTCGAAACCCTGGAAGCGCGGCTTGCCGTCCGGGCCGATCTCGCCGCGGTCGAAGGCCGCGCGCGTCTTCTCGTCGCCCAGGATCTCATAGGCCTGGTTGGCCGCCGCGAAGCGGTCCTTCGCCTTCGGGTCGTCGGGGTTCTGGTCCGGGTGGTGCTTCTTGGCCAGCTTGCGGAACGCCGACTTGATCTCGGCGGCCGTCGCTGTCCGTGCAACGCCCAGAACCTCGTAGGGGTCGCGCATCATGTCCTGCCCATGCGGGTTGCTTTCGTCGGTTCTTATATGCGGGCCGCTAGGAAGAAATTCCAGTGGCGCGGGCATTTTAGCGCGAGTCGACGCGCAGACAAATCAGGCGGCACGGTCAGACCGGCGCAAGCTGCTCCAGACGCCAGCCGCCCTGCCCGTCCATGCAGGCCGCGCCGGTGTAGAGGCGCACGCCGTCGAAGCTCTGCCGGCTGGCGCGGAAGCTGCGGCAGGTGATGCCGGACATCTTCGCCTCGGCCAGGTTCGTGATCTCGCCGCGCGCGCCGGTCGCGGCATTCGCCCAGGGCAGCGGCCGTCCTGCCAGCCCTTCGAGGTCGGCCGCCGAGACGGCGTTCCTGATAATCGCCTCGTCCGACTGCCGGGATGCGTCGGGCGCGGGGCCCGGCGACGCCGCGACGCTGCCCGTGACGATGGAGCGGTCGACCTCGGCCTGCTTCAGGCTGAAGCCGCCCGCGCCGCAGCCGGCGAGGCACAGTGCGCCGACGACCGTCGCCGCCAGGTACGCCGCGCGCGAAACCCGAGCCTCGTTCTTGCTTTGCGCTTGCGCGATGCGCGGCAATCCAGTCTCCCGCGGCGGCGTGTCCGGCACCGACTATGGCGAAGGCGAGGTTAAGAAGTCATGAGTCGCCGCCGGCGCCCCGCGCGGCGCGACCTTCAGGCATGCCGAAAATTAAGGCAATGACGGCTTATTTTTGTTGCAGACCGTCAAATAAAGTGGCCAACTGTAGGCAGCCCCCGCGTGAGGAGCGCCCGGGCGCAAGACCTGCACACGGTTTCTGGAATTCTCGGTTTCCGGATCGATCGACGCTGGTGGGCTCGCCCTCCGGCGGGAGGAAGGTTTTGTTCCGACGATGACCAAGCCACGACGTCGCGCGACAGCGCGGCCTGCCCCTTGTGGTCCGACTTGTACAGGACTTGGAATGCAGCCACATCAAGGGAGTTGACATCATGACCTATGCAGCAAGAACGCTGCTTCTGCTGACATCCGTGCTTCTGAGCGGACCTGCCTTCGCCCAGGGCGCGCCGGCCGAAAAGATCAACGGGCTGAAGGATCGCGTCGTCGAGGGAATCGACTCCCGCGCCAAGCTGGCGCAGGAGATGGTCGACACGCATTTCAGCTACGGCGAACTGGGCTTCCAGGAGATCGAGACCTCCAAATACATCACCGGCATCCTCGAGAAGAACGGCTTCGCCGTGCAGCGCGACGTGGCGGGGCTTCCCACCGGCTGGACGGCGCGCTGGGGCTCCGGCTCGCCCGTCATCGCGCTGGGCAGCGACATAGACGGCCTGCCGACCACCTCGCAATATCCCGGCGTCGCCTACAAGCGGCCGATGATCGAGGGCGCGCCCGGCCATGGCGAAGGGCATAATTCCGGCCAGGCCGTGAACGTCGTGGCGGCGCTGGCGCTCAAGGAGGTGATGGAGAAGGAGAACATCCAGGGCACCATCATGCTGTGGCCCGGCGTCGCGGAGGAGCTTCTGGCCGGCAAGGCCTACATGGTGCGCGACGGCGTGTTCAAGGACGTCGACGCGGTGCTCTTCACCCATGTCGGCAATAACATGCAGGTGAGTTGGGGGCAGCCCAACGGCACCGGCATGGTTTCGGTCGAGTACACGTTCGAGGGTGAATCGGCCCATTCGGCGGCCAATCCATGGCGCGGCCGAAGCGCGCTCGACGGCGTCGAGTTGATGAACGTCGGCTGGAACATGCGGCGCGAGCACCTGAGGCCCGTGCAGCGCTCGCACTACACCATTCCCGACGGCGGCGACCAGCCCAACGTCGTGCCGCCGCACGCGACGGTGTGGTACTTCATCCGCGAGATGGACTTCGCCAACATCAGCAAGAACTTCGAGATCGCCAACACGATCTCCGAGGCCGCCGCGAAGATGAGCGACACCAGCGTGACGCGCAAGATCGTCGGCACGGCGGCGCCGCGCCACTTCAACAAGCCGATGGCGGAAGCGGCGGCGGCCAACATCGAAAAGGTCGGCCTGCCGCAATGGAGCGAGGACGACCAGGCCTTCGCCAAGGCGGTGCAGAAGACGGTGGGCAGCAAGCAGGACGGGCTGGCCTCGAAGGCGCGCGGGCTGATCGCACCGGTCGAGAACCCCGAAAGCGGCGGCTCCGACGACATCGGCGACATCTCCTGGGTGGTGCCGACGATCACGCTGAACTATCCCTCGAACATCCCGAACCTGCCCGGACACCACTGGTCGAACGCCATGGCGATGGCGACGCCGATCGCCCACAAGGGCGTCGTGGCGGGATCGAAGGTGATCGGCATGACGGCGCTCGACCTGCTGCTCGACCCCGAACTCGTGAAGGCGAGCAAGGCCTATTTCGCCGACGTGCAGAACAAGGACCAGAAATACCTTCCGGTCCTGTCCGCCGACGACAAGCCGCAGATCCAGAAGAACGTCGAGATCATGGCGAGATTCCGCGACCAGATGAAGGAGTTCTACTACGATCCGAGCAAGCACGAGACCTATCTTGAGCAGCTCGGCATCAAGTATCCGGTGCTGGAAAAGGCGCCGTAAGACACGATGAACGGGCGGGGGGGGGGGGGGGGCGGCCCCCCCCGCCCCCCCCCCCCCCCCGCGCGCGGGGGGGGGGGGGGCGGGGGGGTGGGGGGGGGGCGGGGGGGGGCGGGGGGGGGGGGGG
>JAPUFC010000027.1 GCA_027492275.1 Mesorhizobium sp.
GGCATCTCCTCCCCTGCGCAGCGGGGGAGGGGGACCACGAAGTGGTGGAGGGGGCGCTTTGGCACAATGCCTTCACACATCACTAATCACCCTGCCACCCGACAGGATGTGCACGCGATAACCCTCGAAGATCGTCTTCGCCTCGCCCGAGGCATAGAGCGCCTGGTAGGCCTCGTGCGGCACCAGCGCGTGCTTCTCGTAGCTCGACACGCCCTGGCGCGCGGCCTCCAGATCGTCGGTGTTGATGAAGAACTCCTGTGTCGCCTTCTCGCTGGAGAACAGGCCGCGGCGGCCCGGCTTCTCGCCCTTGGAATAGACCTCCTGCACCGTCCAGGTCAGCAGCCAGGCGTTTTCGGCGCGCCCGACCTTGGACAGCACCTCGGTCACGACCGAATTGTTCTCGGTGATGCCGGCCGAATAGAACGGTCCCAATACGACGCGGCGCAACTGCTTGGGATGCAGGGGCTCGAAATCCTTGTCCAGATTGGTGGCGATGGTCACCGGCGACAGGGTGTAGGCCGAGTTCTTCTCGGTGAAGTCGTCGAAGCGATGCGCCAGCTCCGGGTTCAGCAGCCCGTCGACGGGAAGCGGGATCTCCACCTTCTCGTTCAGCTTGCCGTTGCGGTCGACGAGCTGGCGGATCATGGCGTCGGAGGAATCCTCCACCGTCGCCATGTAGATCAGCGGCAGGTTGGCCGTGCCGTCGAAGCTCGCCCAGTGCACGAGATAGAAGGGGCGGCCGGTCTTCGGGTTCACCGACACCTTCGCCGTCTGCGCCAGCGTGAACGGGCCGAAGGTCTCGCCGCCCTCGACATGTTCGAGATAGAGCCGTTCGGCGAGAGTCTTTTGAAGCGCTTGCGGGAATTCCTTGCGGCGCAGGATGAAATCCGCCATCTCCGCGCGCAATTCGTCGGCGGCCGGCAGGTTGGCCAGCCTTTCGGGGGCGCCGCGCCTGTCGTTCTCCAGCTCCAGCACGTTCTGGTAGACCGGAAAGCCGCTTTCGGCGCGCGAGATGCGGAAGCGCTCCAGGAAGCCGAGGCGGTTGTGCCAGCTCGAGAACGACACATCCAGCCGCGCGATGTATTCGGCGACGATCCTGGCCACGATGCCGTGCCGGTAGAGCGGCGAGCGGTCGTCGCGCATGAAGACTTCGAGGCCGCGCAGCGCCGCCGCGATGGCGTCGAAATAGCGGATGGCGGGGTCGGTGGCGGGGGTCATGCGGGGGCGGCCACGCGCAAGGCCTCCATAACGCCGGAACCGCTCAGGACTGCACGTAGTTCGACGCGTTGTGCTTCTTCAGCACCTCGTCGAAGCGCCGGGCGAAGGCGTCGTCGGCCAGCTTCTTGCGGCGCTGGATGTCGGCCGTCGCCACCATGTTCTTCTCGTGCAGCTCCAGGAGGTCGCCGATGTGCTTCTGCGACGCCGCGCCGATGCCGGCCATCGTCTCCTCGGCGGTGTTGTCGACCTTGGAGCCCAGCGTGTTGATCTTGTGCGCCACGTCCTGCTGGGCGGCGGTCTTCAAACTGTCCTCCAGCGCCTTGTAGAGGACGATGCGCTGCTCGGTATCGATGGTCAGCTTGTTGATCAGCGTGTTCTGCGCGGCGATCTGGTTGTTCAGCGAGTCGACGAAGGTCTGGAACATGGAGGTATAGCGCTCCAGCGTCTGGCTCTCGGCCAGCAGTTCCTGCTCCTTGGCCTGCCTTTCGTTGTATTCGGTGGCGAGCTTGGAGCGCTCGCCCTCCAGCTCGGTGCGCTCGCTCTGGCTGGTCGAGGCGGCGATGCGGTTCTCGATGTCGAGCAGGAGCGGGTTCAGTTCCTCGATGCGCTTCTGCGTGGCTGTCAGGTTCGCCATCGTCGCCTTGCGGCGCTCGATCACCTGGGCGAGGCTCGTCTCGGAGGTCTTGTAGCGCGCGTCCAGCACCTGCTTCTGCGCCTTGAGGATGCCGACGATCGTGTCGGATTTCGACAGCAGTTCCTGGAGGTTGCCGGCCAGCGACATGTTGCGCACGCGCTCGGTGCGCATGCGTTGCTTGGACTGGGCGGAAAAGATGCCGACGAAGCTCTCCCAGCCGGTGAAGTTCTTCATGCTCTCGAACTCGGAGCCGAAGACGTTGGTGGCGTCCTCCAGCCCGATGATGAGGTCGGCGATGTTGCCCTCCATCACCTTCTGCTGCTTGATGACGTCCTCGATGCGGGCGTTCTCGATGTCGAAGTCGGCATTGCCGATCTTCTGGTCGCTCTGGGCGAGCGTCTCCAGCACGGTGCCGGACTGCTCGATCCTGGAGCGCATCTCCTCGACGGTCTTCCTTGTCTTTGCAATCTCGGCATCGAAATTCTGAAGTGTCGCCATCCTGTAGATCCTCTCCGGCTCCAAGCTCGCGCAGCGAATATATGTGCGGCCCGTGGCATTGGAAAGACGCGGGCCCGGAAAGAGCGCGCTTTGCCGGCGGGCCGGAGCATCCTTTCCTTAGTGCTTGAAAAGGCAGAAAAATGGTGTTTGGCTTGTCCATCCCGAACCCGAAGCTCCGCCATATGCGGAGAGGAGAGAAATCCATGCCCTCCATCATCAGGATCGCGGCCGGCATCGGCCTCGCGCTCTTTGCGTCGAGCGCGGCGCAGGCCGCCGACGCGCCCGGCTGCAAGGCCGTGCGGCTGTCGGATGTCGGCTGGACCGACATCCAGGCCACCACAGGCGTCGCCTCGGTGCTGCTGACCGCGCTCGGCTACGAGCCGCAGGTCATCCAGCTTTCCGTGCCGGTCACCTACGCCTCACTCAAGAACAACGATCTCGACGTCTTCCTCGGCAACTGGATGCCGTCCATGACCGCCGACATCAAGGACTACGCGACGGAAGGCTCGGTCGAGACCGTCAGCCAGAATCTCGAAGGCGCCGGCTACGGGCTGGTCGTGCCGGCCTATGTCGCCGAGGGCGGCGTGAAGTCGCTGGCCGACATCGGCAGGTTCAAGGACAAGTTCGACGCCAAGATCTACGGCATCGAGGCCGGCAATGACGGCAACCGCATCATCCTCGACATGATCGCCAGGCCGGAAAACAATCTTGCCGGCTTCGAGCTGGTCGAATCGTCCGAGGCAGGCATGCTCACCGAGGCTGAGCAGGCGATCAGGGACAAGCGCTGGATCGTCTTCCTCGGCTGGACGCCGCATCCGGTGATGGGCGAGATGCCGATCGCCTATCTCGACGGGATGGGCTCTACCGGTTTCGGCGCGGCCACCGTCCACACCAATGTGCGCAAGGGCTACCTCACCGAATGCCCGAACGCCGGCGCCTTCGTGAAGAACCTCAAATTCACGCTGTCGTCCGAGAACGAGATGATGGACGCGATCCTGAAGGGCGGCAATCCCGACAGCGTCGCTAAAGACTGGCTGAGGAAGAACCCGGACGCGGTGACGCCGTGGCTGCAGGGCGTCACCACCTTCGAGGGCGGCGATGCGGCGGCGGCCGTCAGGAAGGCGCTGGAAGGCTGAGCGCATCCGGCCGGCGGTTCGCGCCGCAGGCCCGAACGAGTGTAGCAGGCGCGAGGGCGCATGGACCCGATCACGGCGTTTCTGGTCGATCACAAGATCCCGGTCGGGGCGTGGGGGCGCGATGTCTTCGCGTTCCTCACCGACAATTTCAACGCGTTCTTCCGCGGGCTCTCCGGGGGCCTGAACGGGGTTCTCGGCAGCCTGGTCGACCTTCTGCTCTCGCTGCCGCCGAGCGTGCTCATCCTGCTCGTCGCGGCGCTGGCCTTCTGGCTGCAACGCTCGTGGGCGCTGGCGCTGGGAGTCGTCATCGGGCTTGCCTTCATCGTCAACCAGGGTCTCTGGCGCCAGACCGTGCAGACGCTGGTGCTGGTGGTGGCGGCCACCATCGGCTCGATGGCCATCGGCGTGCCGCTCGGCATCTGGGCCGCGCACAAGCCGAAGGTCTACGCCGTCATGCGGCCGGTGCTCGACCTCATGCAGACGCTGCCGACCTTCGTCTACCTCATCCCGGTGCTGACCCTGTTCGGCCTCGGCAACGCGCCGGGCCTGATCGTCACCGTCATCTTCGTCGCGCCGTCCGCCGTGCGGCTCACCCATCTCGGCGTCACCGGCGTGCCGACATCGATCATCGAGGCCGGCGAGGCCTTCGGGGCGACGAAGCGGCAATTGCTGTGGAAGGTCGAGCTGCCGGCAGCCCTTCCCACCATCATGGCGGGCCTCACCCAGTGCATCATGCTGTCGCTGTCCATGGTCGTGTTCGCGGCGCTGATCGGCGCCGGCGGGCTGGGCACCGAGATCAATCGCGCGCTCGGCTCGCGCCGCATCGACCTCGGGCTCGAGGCCGGGCTTGCGATCGTCGTGCTGGCCATCGTGCTCGACCGCATGACGCGGCTGGGCGTCGGGGGCCGCAAGTGACGGCGGCCGTCGAGTTCCGCGACGTCGACATCGTTTTCGGCGAAACGCCGCGCGCCGCGCTGGCCATGGTCGACGCCGGCGCCACGCGCGCCGAGATTCTCGAGAGGACCGGGCAGGTGCTGGGTTGCGCCGGGGCGAACCTTGCCGTCAACGAGGGCGAAATCTCGGTGCTGATGGGCCTGTCCGGCTCGGGCAAATCGACGCTGCTGCGCGCCGTCAACCGGCTGAACACCGTGTCGCGCGGGCAGGTTCTGGTGAAGGACGGCGGCCAGGCGGTCGACATGGTCACCTGCGACGAGGCCACGCTGCGCCGCGTCCGCCAGAAGACGGTCGCCATGGTGTTCCAGCAGTTCGGCCTTCTGCCCTGGCGCACGGTGGAGGAGAATGTCGGCTTCGGGCTGGAGCTCGCCGGGGTGCCGGAGGCGGAGCGGCGCGAGCGGGTCGACCGCCAGCTTCGGCTGGTCAATCTGGGCGAGTGGGGCAAGAAATACGCGCACGAGCTTTCCGGCGGCATGCAGCAGCGCGTCGGGCTGGCGCGCGCCTTCGCCACGGAAGCGCCGATCCTGCTGATGGACGAGCCCTTTTCCGCGCTCGACCCGCTGATCCGCAGCAAGCTCCAGGACGAATTGCTGGAACTGCAGAAGCGGCTGCGCAAGACGATCCTGTTCGTCAGCCACGATCTGGAGGAGGCGCTGAAGATCGGCAACACGATCACCATCATGGAGGCCGGCCGCATCGTGCAGTCCGGCCCGCCGGAGGACATCGTGCTCAAGCCCGCCAACGCCTATGTGCGCGACTTCATCGCAAATGTGAATCCGCTGTCGGTGCTGACGGCGTGGAACGTGATGCGCGACCGGCGCGACCTGGAAAACGCGGGCGAGGGCTGGGTGTGGCTGGACCGCCGCCACACCACCCGCTTCCGCCTGGACGAGACCGGGCTGGTGATCGACGCCGAGCGCGACGGCAAACCGGCCATCTGGGCCTCCTGCGACCCGATCGAGCCGATCTCCGAATTCACCCATCAGGTCTACTGGGCCAAGCCCTCGACGCCGCTCAAGGCCGTCATGCTGGCCATGCACCAGAGCCAGACCGCGCCGGTGGCGCTGTTCGACGAGGCCTCGCGTTTCGTCGGGGCAATAGGGGTGCGGGATGTGTTGAGCGCGGTGTTGAGGCGGTAGCAGCTTTTCTGGACCGGCAGGCTGCAGCCGTGCGATAATTTCCGACCCTGATCTCCACGCGGTTCCGATCGCCCATGCCCCAGAATACCGACCTGAAACCTCGCACCTCGACCCGCCCGAAGGTCGAGAGGCCGAAGCTCTATAAGGTGATCCTGCTCAACGACGACTATACGCCGCGCGAATTCGTCACGCGCGTGCTGAAGGCTGAGTTCCGGCTGTCGGAGGATCAGGCGCACCGCGTCATGATCACGGCGCACCAGAAGGGTGTCTGCGTGGTCGCGGTGTTCACCAGGGACGTGGCCGAGACCAAGGCGACGCGGGCCACCGATGCCGGCAAGGCCGCCGGCTACCCGCTGCAATTCACCACCGAGCCGGAGGAATAGCCGGTGGGGATCAGCCTTTCGCGTCCCGGATGGCCTGCCACACGCGCAGCGGGGTGGCCGGCATGTCGAGATGGCGGATGCCCAGCGGCGACAGCGCGTTGCAGACGGCGTTCATGGCCGCCGACAGCGCGCCCACCGTGCCGGCCTCGCCGACGCCTTTGACGCCGAGCGGGTTGAGCGCGGTCGGCGTCTCCAGCGTTTCCGCGACGATCGGGGGCATGTCGGAGGCGCGGGGCATGGCGTAGTCCATGAACGACCCGCTGAGCAACTGGCCGTTCTCGTCGAAGCAGATCTCCTCCTGCAGCACCTGGCCGATGCCTTGGACGACGCCGCCATGGATCTGGCCCTCGACCAGCACCGGGTTGAGCACCCGACCGACATCCTCGACCCCGACATAGGACAGCACGTCCACCTTGCCGGTCTCGGGGTCGATCTCGACCTCACAGACGTGGCAGCCGTTCGGATAGGTCGGCTGAGTCTGCCGGAAGTCGGCGCTGCCGTCCAGCGTGGCCAACCCCTCGATGCCGCCGGCCTCGGCCAGGGCTGCCGCCTCGCCGAGACCGATGCGATGGTCGGAGCCGACGACCCGGCACTCGCCGTCGGCGAACTCCAGATCGTGCTCGGACGCCTCCAGCGCCTCGGAGGCGATGGTCTTCATCTTGGCGATGATCTCATCGACGCCCTTGACCACGGCGCTGCCGCCCAGCGTGATGGCCGCCGAGCCGCCGTTGCCGTGGCCCCTGGGAACGGCGGCGGTGTCGCCCTGGACATAGACGACGCGCTCCGGCGCGATGCCGAGGCGCTGGGCGACCAGCCGGGGCAGGGCGGTCTCGAGGCCCTGCCCGACGGACATCGCGCCGGAGAACAGCGTGACCGTCCCGTCGCGGGCGACACGAAGCGTGGCGTGGTCCGAGGCGGGACTGCTGTAGGGGCCGGCGGCGACCTCGATCGGGTTGGCGATGCCGATGCCGCGCAGACGACCGCGCCCGAGCGCCTGCCTGCGGCGCGCCTCGAAGCCGGCATAGCCGGCGAGATGCAGCGCATGCTCCATGTTGCGGGCGAAGTCGCCGCAATCGTAGGTGAACACGAACGGCGTGGCATATGGCATGGCGCCGGCCGGAATGAGGTTGCGGCGGCGCAGCTCCGCCGGGTCGATGCCCAGTTCGGCCGCGGCGACGTCGATGACGCGCTCGATCGCGTAGGTGGCGTCCGGCCGTCCCGCGCCGCGATAGGCGGCGGTGGTCTGGGTGTGCGTCAGGTAGCCGATCGCCTCGCCGGCGATCAACGGCGTCGCGTAGACGCCGGCGATGCCGCCGAAATTGCCGATCGGCGTGCCGGACTTGGCGCTGGCATAGGCGCCGATATTGATGCGGTAGCGGACGCGCAGCGCCGTGAACCGGCCTTGCGCATCGAGACCGAGCTCGGCGTCTATGTCGATGTCGCGGGCATGGTCGTCGGCCATGACGCTTTCGCTGCGGTCGGGAATCCACCGCACCGGCCGGCCGAGCCGGCGCGCCGCCCAGAAGGCGATCGATTCCTCGCGTCCCAGGCCGATCTTCAGCCCGAACGAGCCGCCGACATCGCCGGCCACCACCCGCACCTGCGCGGTGTCGAGGCCGAACAGGGCGCAGAGCTGGTCGCGCATCTGATGCGGGCTCTGAGTGCTGGCATGCAGCGTCATGCGCCCGCCGTCTTCCGGGATCGCCAGCGCGCCGCGCGGCTCCATCGGCATGGCGGCGACGCGCGTGCTGCGCGAGGTCAGCCGGGTGACATGGCTGGAGGCGGACAGCGCCGCGTCGAGCGCGGCGTTGTCGCCCTTGCCCCAGTGGAAGCCGATGTTGCCGGGGCGGTCGCTCCAGACCAGCGGCGCGTTCTCGGCCGCCGCATCCGCCAGGGTGATCACGGCAGGCATCTCCTCATAGTCGACGGCGATCGCGTCCGCCGCGTCCTGCGCGAGCGCCTTGCCGTCGGCGACCACGAAGGCCACCGGCTCGCCGATGAAGCGGACGACGTCGCGCGCGAGCAGCGGGCGCGGCGTCTCGGTGGAGACGCCGCCGCCGACACGCGGCATCTTCATCGGCAGCCGGAAATCGGCGACGCCGGCGGCGGCGAGATCGGCGGCGGTGTAGACGGCGACGACGCCCGGCATCTCCAGCGCCGGTCCTGCATCGACGCCGAGGATGGCGGCCGACGCGTGAGGCGAGCGCAGGAAGACCCCGTGCAGCGCATCGGGACAGGGCAGGTCGCCGACATAGCGGCCGCGGCCGCGGATCAGCCGTTCATCCTCGCGGCGAAAGCTTCCGGTGCCCGCTCCGCTGTCATCCATGACGAAATTCCCGAGAAGAGGATGGCGGCGACGCCATCAAAATGCGCTTTGAAGACAGGATCATAGACAGGCCGGCGGGCGGATGCCAGCGCCTAGCGTCCTTCCCTGTACCACATGGAGCCAAGCGCCAGCAGCAGCAGGCCGAGGCCGAAGAAGCCGCCGAACATCGGCACGCGGCTGACCGATTTCAGCACGCTGTCGCCGGTGGTCTTCAACCCGATCCAGTCGTTGCCGGCCGCGTTGGCGCCGTTGCGCACCGGCACGATGCCGGGCACGGAGACGCCGCCCAGCGTGGATTCCAGGCGTCGCACGCTGCCTCCGCTGGCTTCGGCGACGGGGCGCAGCACCTCCCCGGTCGACACCGTGTCGGCGAATTCCGGCGCGTTGACCGGCCCGACATGGGCGAGCGCCGACAGGTCACCGTTGCCGACCTGGTAGAGGCCGATCTCGTCCACCTCGGCGCTGCCGGTGAACAGGCCGGGCGTGGAGGCGGCGAGCCGCACCGTCAGGGTCTTGCCCGAGGGGGTGATGACCTGCGCCGGGCCGGGATCGTCGCGCATGGTCTGGCGCTGGATCTCCAGCGTCATGCCGCGTCCGCCAGCGGTCAGGCGCTCCTCCTCCAGCTCCGGCTCCTTCATCAGCCAGTGGGCTATGCGCCGGTAGAGCTGGACGTGCGGGCCGCCGCCCTCGAAGCCGCGCGCCCACAGCCAGCCCTGGTCGGACAGAAGCATGCCCACGCGGCCCTCGCCCTTGCGGTCGAGCAGCAGCAGCGGGCGGTCGTCCGGGCCCTTCATGACGACTTCACCCTCCGGCCGGTCGATGCCGATGAGGCGGAACCAGCGGCTCCAGTGCGGCGGCTCGAAGCCGGAACCGTCCAGTCCGCGCGTGACCGGATGGCGTTGGCCGAGCTCGGTCAGGCGCGGGTAGAACGGCTGGTCGAGCACGTCGCCGGACGGCAGCGCGGGCAGCGCCGCCATCAGCGGCGTGCGCGCGATGGACTGCTCGCCGGCATATTCGGGACCGGCGGCGATCAGCAGCGCGCCGCCCTTCTCCACATATTCGGCGATGTAGTCGTAATAGAGGATCGGCAGCACGTCGCGGTGCTGGTAGCGGTCGAAGATGATTAGGTCGAAATCGTTGATCTTCTCCACGAACAGCTCGCGGGTGGGGAAGGCGATCAGCGACAATTCGTTGATCGGCGTGCCGTCCTGCTTCTCGGGCGGGCGCAGGATTGTGAAGTGGACGAGATCGACCGAGGCGTCGGATTTCAGCAGGTTGCGCCATGTGCGTTCGCCGGCATGCGGCTCGCCCGACACCAGAAGCACGCGCAGGTTCTCGCGGATGCCTTCCACGATGGCGACGGCGCGGTTGTTGGTCTCGGTCAGCTCGCCTTGCTCCGCGTCGATCGCCAGCTCCACGATGTTGCGGCCGGCGCCGGGCACGGTCAGCTCCAGCGGCATCTCCTGCCCGACCACGGCGCGCTGCGTGGTCACGGGCTGGCCGTTGACCAGCACGCGCACCTCGACCGTTCCGCCGGACGCCTCGCCGGCTGCGATGACGCGGTAGCTCATGGCCAGCGGCTTGCCGACGATGCCGAAGCGCGGTGCGTTCTCGAAGCGGATGCGGCGGTCGCGCTCGTCCTCGTCGCCGGTAATCAGCGCGTGCAGCGGCGCGGGAAAGCCCTGAAGGGCGGGGGGCGTGTCGTGCACCTGGCCGTCGGTGATCATCACCGCGCCGGCGATGCGGCTCGGCGGCACGTCGCGGAAGACGCCGTCGAGCGCCCCGAACAATCTAGTCTGGGTGCGCTCGTCGGCGGCGTCGGCGCGGCCGGTCTCGGCCACGCGCACGTCGAACTGCGGAAAGCGCGCCAGGCGCTCCTGGAGCCCGGCAAGGGCGGCGCTCGTCTCGGTCTGCCGCGCGCCGATGTCCTGGCTCTGGCTGCGGTCGACGATCAGCGCCACGACGCTCTTCAGCGGCTCGCGCTCCTCGTCGAGCAGCACGGGATTGAGGAGCGCGGCGGCCAGCGCGGCGAAGGCAGCCAGCCGCAGCCACGCGCCGCGCTGGCGCAGCAGCACGCCGGCCAGCGCCAGAAGCGCCAGCGGCGCGAGCAGCAGCGCCAGCCATGGCCAGGACAGCAGTGGTTCGAGCGACAGAGACCAGTTCATGCTATTGCCCCAGCCTTTCCAGCAGGACAGGCACGTGGACCTGGTCGGATTTGTAGTTGCCGGTCAGCATGTACATCATGATGTTGACGCCGGCGCGCAGCGCGTAGATGCGCTGCAGCGGGTCGGATGGCACGGTTGGCAGCAGGGGCTCGCCGTTCTCGTCAACCGCCCAGGCGCCGGCCATGTCGTTGGCGGTGATCATGATCGGCGTGACGCCGTCGCCGGCGCGCACCGGCCTGTTCTCGTCGCTGCCGGCGTTGACCGAGGCTTCCACCCAGAGCGGGCTGCCGTTGAAGCGGCCGGGGAACTCCGGCAGGATGAAGAAGGTCTTGGTCAGCACGTGGTCGGCCGGCACCGGCTCCAAAGGCGGCACGTTGAGGCTGCCGAGAATGTCGCGCAGGCGTTCCGTCGCCGGGCTGGTCGAGTTGGCGTCGATGCCGGTCGAATACTGGTCGCGGGTGTCGAACAGAACCGTCCCGCCCGAGCGCATATAGGCGTCAACGCGCGCGATCGCCGCCTCGGAGGGCATCGGCGCGTCCGGGTCGATCGGCCAGTAGATCAGCGGGTAGAAAGCAAGTTCATCTTTGGCGATGTCCACGCCGGCCGGCTCGCCCGGCTCCAGCGCCGTCTTCTCCACGAGGAAGCGGTTCAGCCCGGTGATGCCGGCGCGGCTGATCGCGTCGACGCTGGACACGCCGGTCAGCACATAGGCGATGCGCGTGGTCGAGATGGCCTCGACCGCCTCGACGTCGCCGGGCTTCTGGTCCTGCGCGCGGGCATCGGGGGCGGCCAGCGCGAAGGCGGCGGCGACAAGGATAGCGGCGGTCGCGGCGCGGCGGGGGCGGCGCGAGAACCGGCCGCCCATCCACAGCACGGCCAGCGTGTCCAGCGCCATCAGCGCAAGCGCCAGCCCGATCAGCAGCCCGCGCAGGTCGCGCGACTGGTCCTCGGCGTAGCGCAAATCCTGCACCGGCGCGGAGACGGAAGGCCGCGCGATCGGCACAAAGGCGGCGTCGGCGGGCAGCAGGTTGTGGGCGACCACGCCTTCCTCGGAGCCGTAGAGGCCGGGCGGGTTCTCGATGGTGACCGGCAGCGGCGCCGGGCCGGGGGCGAGGGGCTGGGCGTCGCCGGACGGCGGCGCCAGCGCGCCGTCGGCGGCGATCAGGCGATAGGGCGCCAGCGATGCCGTCTGGCCCTGCGCGTCGGTGGTCGCCTGTCCCTGGTTGCGCGAAAGCTGCACGATGCGGCGCAGCATCTCGACGAAGGTGCCGGAGATCGGCAGGTTCGACCATGTGGCTTCCGGCGTGACGTGGAACAGCACCACCGTGCCTTCGCCGCGCGAGGCACCTGTCACCAGGGGGGTGCCGTCCGCCAGGTTGGCCCAGGTGCGCTCGGCGATGTCGGAGGTCGGCTCGGCCAGAACCTGCCGTGTCACGGTGACCTCCGAGGGCGGCGTCAGGTCGGCGAACGGGCTGCCCTGCGGGAATTCCGTCACCGGCTGCGGCGTCGTCCACGACAGCGCGCCGCCCATGGAGCGCTCGCCGAGACGCAGGCGGACCGGCAGCAGTTCCTCGTCATTGCCGGCCGCCGCCAGACGCGAGCCGGCGAAGCGAACCAGCGTGCCGCCGTTCTCCACCCATTCAACCAGCCGCGCGCGCGCCTCGACCGGGATCGTGCCGACATCGGCCATGACGATCATCGCCGGCTTCCGGTCCAGGATTTGTGGAATCGACTCGGCGAGGTCGGCCGTGGACGGCTCGATCAGGTCGGCGAAGGGCTCCAGCGCGCGCGAGATGTAGTAGAGCGGCGACAGCAGCGGCTGCGCCTGATCGGCCTCCGCCTGCGAGATGAGGCCGACGCGGCGGCGGCGCGAGCTTTCGTCGAGCACGCGCACGGCGGCGGCCTGCGCCTCGCCATCGACGGCGATGGACGTGAAATCGTTGCGCAGCTCGAACGGCACGACGAAGGAGCCGGTGGCGTTCGCCGCGCCGGGATTGAAGGTGATGGTCGCGTCGGCGATGCGCCGGCCGCGATCGTCGAAGGCGCCAGCCGTCACCTGCCGCGGCGCGGGGTCGCCTGCGGCGCGGATCGCAGTGACGGTGAGCGAGGACGCGCCGTTCTCGACGGCGGTCAGGCCGACCATGCCGAGGCGGTCCGGCACGGCCCAGAAGATGCTGGCCGGGGCGTTGCCGAAGAGGCGGGCGAAGGCCTGTTCGTCGGCGGCGGTGGCCAATCCGTCGGACAGCACGGCGACCGTCGGCTGCGGCAGGGCGGACAAGGCCTGCGCCACGCGGGCGTAGACCGCCTGGCGATCCACCGGGATGGGACGGGGCTCGACGGCGTTCAGCTTCTCCAGCGCGGCGGCGGCGTCGAAGGGGCCGATCTCGGCATTGGGCTTTTCGGCCGTGAAGGCGAGGATGATCGGCGCGCCCGACTGGCCGGCGTCGTTGATCAGCTTTTGCGCCGTGGCGGCCCGCAGGTCCCAGCCAGGCGCGCTGGCCCAGCCATTGTCCATGACGATGGCGAGCGGCCGGCCGCCCGTGGCGATCTGCTCGCGCGGGTTCCAGACAGGCTCAGCCAGCGCGAGGATGACCAGCGCTGCCAGCAGCAGCCGCAGCAGCGTCAGCCACCAGGGGCTCTGGTGCGGCGTCTCCTCCCTGCG
This sequence comes from Mesorhizobium sp., assembly GCA_027492275.1. Classification (GTDB taxonomy): domain Bacteria; phylum Pseudomonadota; class Alphaproteobacteria; order Rhizobiales; family Rhizobiaceae; genus JAPUFC01. Next base: position 13,116 of record JAPUFC010000027.1, read on the forward strand.
CAGCACGCGTGCGAGGATCTTGAGCGGCGGAAACACTTCCGTCTGCGGCCTCGGCGGCGTCAGCCTGAGCAGCCACCAGATGACCGGCAGCGCCAGCAGGCCGAACAGCACGGCCGGAAAGCCGAAGGTGAGCGGCAGCCAACTCATCGGCGGCCGCCGTCCGCGCCCAGCGCCATGTGGACCCGAACCAGCGCCTCGGAGGCCAGCCGGTCGGTGTGGTTGACCGTGTAGCTCCAGCCGAGCCGCTTGCACCACGCGGCCAGCGCTTCGCGGCGGGCGGCATAGACGTGGCGATATTCATCGCGCACCGTCTCGGCGCGGCCTGCGGTCAGCTTCTCGCCGCTCTCGGGATCGGTGAATTCGGTGCGGCCCGCATAGGGGAAGCTCTCCTCGGCGGGGTCGGCCACCTCGATCAGGTGGGCGCGAACGCCGTGGCGGGAGAGCACGTCGAGCCAAGCCATGATCTCCTCTGGCGGGTCGAGGAAGTCGCTGGCGATGATGATGTCGGAGAAGCGGCGTATGGAAGAGAGGTCGGGCCGCGCGGGCAGCTCTTGCGCGTGGGCGAGCTGCGCGGCGATGCGCTCGGCGCCGTTGCGGGCCGCGATCGGGTCGGTCAGGCCCGGCCAGGCGATGCGCTCGCCGCTGCGCGACAAAAGCTCGGCAAGGGCCAGCGTCAGCACCAGCGCGCGCGACTCCTTCGACACCATCGCGCCGCGCGACTTGTAGAGCATGGAGGGTGAGGGGTCGGCCCAAAGCCACACGGTGTGCGCCGCTTCCCATTCGCGGTCGCGCACATAGGTGTGGTCGTCGCGGGCGGAGCGCCGCCAGTCGATGCTGGCGATCGCCTCGCCCTCGACATAGGGGCGGAACTGCCAGAAATTCTCGCCGATGCCGCGCTTGCGGCGGCCGTGCCAGCCGCCGATCACGGTGTTGACGAGGCGGCGCGCCTCGACCAGCAAATCCGGGATCAGCGCCGCGCGCGCCCGGCCGCGCGCCAGCGCATCGCGCGTGGCGACGGCGGAGGTGACTTCGCCGATCAGCGCCATGGACGCCTCCCGGCCGGGCGGCCCAGCGTCATCCGCGCGCGGCCTTGACCAGTCTTGCGACGACGTCGCGCACGGTCATGCCCTCGGCGCGGGCCGCGAAGGTGAGCGCCATGCGGTGCTGGAGCACCGGCTCGGCCAGCGCGTGCACGTCATCCACCGAGGGGGCCAGCCTTCCGTCGTAAAGGGCGCGGGCGCGGGCGCACAGCGTCAGCGCCTGGCTGGCGCGCGGGCCGGGCCCCCAGGCGATGAGCTTGTCGGTCTCGGCGTCGCCCTGTCCGGGGCGGGCCGAGCGCACCAGCGACAGGATGGCCTCGACCACGCTTTCGGGCACCGGCATGCGCCGGATGAGCGTCTGGATCTCGCGCAGCCGCGCCGGATCGATCACGGGGTAGGCGCGCGATTCGGCCACGCCGGTGGTTTCCAGGAGAATGCGCCGCTCGGCGTCGAGCGCCGGGTAGAGGATGTCGATCTGCATGAGGAAGCGGTCGAGCTGGGCCTCCGGCAGCGGATAGGTGCCTTCCTGCTCCAGCGGGTTCTGGGTGGCCAGCACGTGAAAGGGGGCGGGCAGGTCGTGGCGCGCGCCGGCGACGGTGACGTGGTATTCCTGCATCGACTGGAGCAGCGCCGACTGGGTGCGCGGGCTTGCGCGGTTGATCTCGTCGGCCATCAGGAGCTGGGCGAAGATCGGGCCCGGAATGAAGCGGAAGGAGCGGCGGCCGGCATCGTCCTGCTCCATCACCTCGGAGCCGAGGATGTCGGATGGCATCAGGTCGGGCGTGAACTGGATGCGGCGCGAATCCAGCCCGAGCACGGTGCCCAGAGTCTCAACCAGCTTGGTCTTGGCCAGGCCCGGCACGCCGACCAGAAGCGCATGGCCGCCGGCGAAAAGCGCCACCAGCGTGCGCTCCACGACGCTCTCCTGGCCGAAGATCACGCGCCCGACGCCGTCCTTGACGCGGGCGATGTCGGCCAGCGCGCGCTCGGCCTGCGCGACCATCTCCTTCTCGTCCAGCGGTGCTTCCTTGGCGATGACACTCATGCGCGGCCGGCCTCTTCGTTCTGGCGGATGCGGCGCCGAAACAAAGGCCTCGACTCGCACCCCCGGGTCCTCTACCCGAAACTTAAATCACCCCACCCCACTGACAAGCGCGACGACAGTGACTATTTCGTGACCATGGCCGAGCAGAACAGCTTACGCAACCGGGCGCCCGCCGACGCCGCAGGCCTGTCGGCGCTGATCGCGCGCGCGGCGCGCGCCGGCAAGGGCGCGGCGCCCGTCGAGCGCTGGAATCCCGAATTCTGCGGCGACCTCGACATGGAGATCCGGCGCGACGGCACGTGGTTCTATCTCGGAACGCCGATCGGGCGCATGCCGCTGGTGCAGCTCTTCTCCTCCGTGCTGCGCAAGGACGAGGACGGCAGGACCTATCTGGTGACGCCGGTCGAGAAGGTCGGCATCCGCGTCGAGGACGCGCCCTTCGTCGCCGTGGAGATGAACGTCCTGGGCACCGGCGGCGACCGGGTGCTGACCTTCCGCACCAATGTCGGCGACGTGGTCGAGGCGGGCCCCGACAATCCGCTGCGCTTCGTCGACGAGCCCGGGACGGGCGGGCTGAAGCCCTATGTCCTGGTGCGCGGCCGGCTGGAGGCGCTGCTGTCGCGCGCGGTCATGTACGAGCTTGTCGAGCACGGCGAGGAGATCGAGGCCGGCGGCGGGACGGTGTTCGCGGTGCGCTCGCATGGCGATGTCTATCCGATCATGACGGCGGAGGCGCTGCGGCGGGCAGGCGCATGAGCGACGGGATCATCGCGCCCTCGCAGTTTTCCGCGCAGGATTTCCGCCGGCGCATCGAGGCGGGAGGGCCGCTTCCGACGGACCGGGTCGAGGGCGACCACACGTTCAATCCCGACCTGCGCGACATGATCATGCGGCCAGGCCTGAGCCGCGCGGCGGTGCTGGTGCCGGTCATCGATCACGGCGAGGAGGCGGGCGTGCTCCTGACCAAGCGCGCCGACGCGCTGCGCGCGCATTCCGGGCAGATCGCCTTTCCCGGCGGCCGCATCGATCCCGGCGACGTGAGCCCGGAGGCGGCGGCCCTGCGCGAGACGCTGGAAGAGGTGGGTCTGGGCGAGCGCGACATCGAGGTGGTGGGGCGGATGCCGGATTATTTCAGCGGCAGCGGCTACCAGGTCACGCCGGTGCTCGGCATCGTGCGCCCGGACTATCTCGTCACGGTGAACGCCGACGAGGTGGACGACGTGTTCGAGGTGCCGCTGCGCTTCCTGATGGACCCGGCGAACCATCAGCGCGCCAGCCGCGTCTGGAACGAGCGCGAGCGCTTCTTCTACGCTATGCCGTTCGGCGAACGCTACATCTGGGGCCTGACGGCGGGCATCATCCGCTCCGTCTACGAGCGCCTGTACCGGTGAGCGAGGCCGTCTCCATCGCCGGGCGCGCGCCCTGGCTTCGCGAGCCGGGCCTGCAAAGCCTGCTGGTCGTGCTGTCGGCGGAGGGCGAGGAGGCGCGCATCGCGGGAGGCGCGGTGCGCAACGCGCTGCTCGGCGAGCCCGTGGCGGATGTCGACGTGGCCACCACCACGCTTCCGCAGGAAACGGTCAGGCGCGCCGAGGCCGCCGGTTTCCGCACCGTGCCGACCGGCATCGAACACGGCACCGTCACGGTGCTGGCGCAGGGTCGCCCGATCGAGGTGACGACGTTGCGCGCCGACGTCGAGACCGACGGGCGCCGCGCCACGGTGCGCTTCGGCCGCGACTGGCAGGCCGATGCGGGCCGGCGCGATTTCACGATCAACGCGCTCTACGCGAAGGCCGACGGCACCGTGGTCGATCTGGTCGGCGGGGTGGCGGACATCGGGGAGAAGCGGCTGTGCTTCATCGGCGACGCGGAGGCGCGAATCCGCGAGGACTACTTGCGCATCCTGCGCTTCTTCCGCTTCTTCGCCTGGTATGGCGCGGGCCGGCCCGACGCCGAGGGGCTCAAGGCCTGCGCGCGGCTCAAGGACGGGCTGGCGCGCCTCTCCGCCGAACGCGTCTGGAACGAATTGCGCAAGATGCTGTCGGCCCCCGATCCGTCGCGGGCGCTGCTGTGGATGCGGCAGGCGGGCGTGCTGAGCGTGGTGCTGCCGGAGAGCGCCAACTGGGGCATCGACTCCATCCACGGGCTGGTCGCGGCCGAACGCGATCTCGGCTGGAAGGCCGACCCGCTGCTGAGGCTGGAGGCGATGGTGCCGCCGGACCCGGCGCGCATGGAGGCGCTGGCCGACCGGCTCAAGCTTTCGACCGCCGAGCGGCTGCGGCTGCGGCACTGGGCGTCTGGCCTGCCGCTCGCGCCCGAGCTGACCGAGACGGCGCTGGCCAGGATGCTCTATCGCGGCGACCCCAAGGCAGCGGTCGACCAGTTGCGGCTGCGGCTGGCGGGAGCGCGGGCCAAGGCGGCGGCGGACGACGCGGCGCTGATCCAGGCCGGCGGCTTCTTCAAGCTGCTGCGCTTCGCGGAAGGGTGGGAGAAGCCGGCCTTTCCGCTCAAGGGCGCCGATCTGCTCCAGGCCGGGCTTTCCGCAGGGCCGCAGGTCGGCGAAACTCTGGCGCGGCTGGAGGAGGAGTGGATCGAGTCCGGCTTCCGGCTCGATCGTGACGCGCTGCTCGGGCGCGTCACGACTGGATAGGTCGGGCGGACGGGGTCAGGCCGCGTCGCGGGCCCTGTCGATGCGCGAGCGGATGGCCTCGACCATGGTCTCGCGGATGATGGTTTCGCCATGCGTCTCGCGCATGTGCTCGACGGCCCGGCGGATGATCTCCGCCTCGTCCTCGTGACGGGTGTGCCACTCGCATCCCGGCACCAGCGAACCGCAATGGAACTCCTTCATCGGACACTCCTTCCCTGGTTTGCGTGAGCAAGCACCCTAACCCACGAACGCGGCGAAGGTTGCAGCCTCATCTTGCCAGACGCACCTGCGTCAGCGACTGCGCGATGCCGGAGAAAGCGGCCAGCAGCTTGCTCTCGTCGGAGGCGTCATAATAGTGCGACTTGTCGGTCGCGCAATCCTGCAGCATCGTCTTGGCCGCGCCGTCGTCGACCTTGAAGGCGACGGTGAAGATCTCGATCTTCTGCGCCTTCGCGTAGGTGCACAGCGTCGTGGTGTCGGTGTTGGTCTGCGTCTGCTGCGTGGCGTTGGCGGACGCCGTGTCGCCGATGAAGGAACCGGATTTCAGGTAGTCGGTGTTGACGTTGCCCGAGGTGAGGGTGCGCATCGTGTTCAGCCCGTCGGTCATCAGCACGATCACCTTGCGCGGCTTCTCGTTCTTGGGGTCATACTCAAGGCCTTCCGTGAACGGCTCGCTGCTCGACAGGAGGTTGATGCCCCACATCATGCCGCCGGGGATATAGGTGTTGGGGGTGTAGGTCGCGTAGCCGTCCTTGCCGCCGCGCGAGGTGATCATACCGGTGATCGCGGATTTGACGGTCGCCGCGTTGCTGGTCAGTGGAACGATCTCGGTCAGGCACTTGAAGGCGTTGTTCTTGCTCATCAGGCCGGGATACTTGACGCTGGGCGAGCCGTCGTTCAGCACCAGCTTGCCGCCGGAGACGCGCATGCCGACGCAGCCGCGCCACGTGTAGGTCGTGGTCGTGGTCTTGGTGGTGGTTTTTTCGGGCACCCAGACCGGCGGGCCGTCATTGACCATCTTCCATTTGGAGCAGGACCGTTCCCAGGTCGTCGTGACGGGCACGCCGTCCTTCATGGTCGTCGAGCTTCCGGCCTCCTTCCAGGTCTCGCACTCGTTGGGCACCGCCTTCTTGGTCTTCTGGTTCCAGTAGCCTTCCGTCGTGGTCGTCTCGGTCACCGAGTTCGAATAGTCGCCGGGCACCGAGATCCACGAGGCGTTGCGGTTGGAGGTGCCGACATTGATCTGCTCGGCATAGGGCACCAGCCCGATGCGGACGTCGGCGTCCTTGTTGGAGGTGAGCTGGGTGACGAGGTTGGTCGCGGCCGTCTTCAGCGTGCCGATCTTGTTGTCGTAGTTCATGGATTCGGTGTTGTCGAGCACCAGCGCCACCTCGACGCTGCCGGTCACGGCGCGCTTGGCCAGCGCCGACGCGTTGACCTCCATCGTGTCGACGTTGACGAGGCCCATGAAGTAGGTCGGGATCCGCGTGACGAGGTCGATGTCGACGTCGGTGTCGGTCGGCTCGAGGCTGGCGATGGTGACGGTGTCGAGGCGCTTGACGTGCTTGTTGGACTCGATGAACTCCTCGGCGATGGCCGTGAGCTTCTCCTTGTCCGTCTCGCCGGAGATGACCATCGCCAGGGCGGCCGAATCCGCCAGCTCCTGAAGATGGCTGCGGGCGCTGACCTGCCGCGAATAGTCGACGCCGAAGCCGACCGACAGCAGCAGCGGCAAAGCCGCCACCGAGGTCAGGATGGCATAGTTTCCCGACCTGTCGGAAATGAAACGCTTGAACATGATACCCGCAGCCCCCGTGACGCCTGTTTGGGGCCATGTTTCGCGCGGAAGGTTGATGGTTGATTGAGATCGCGCCCCTGTCGGGACAAGGATTTGCGGGGCTGGTTAACCGCCCGTCAGCGGGACGTGTAAACTGCAAGCAAGAAGGCGGCTCGCGCCGCCTTCCGGGACCGGTCCTCGCGACCGGCCAATGCCTCCGGGCCGGTTGCTTGATGAGCGTGACGCGGGTTACTTGATGAGCGTGACGCTCCTTGCCATGTTGTCCAGTCCGGACTTCTCCCAGCTCACCGCCACATGGCCGCCGACCTTGATGCCGGGGTCCTTGAAGTTCGCGGGCAGCATGAAGCTTTCGCCGTCGGCGAGCTGCAGGGTCATGGCCTTATGGTCGTAGAGTCGGACCGTGCCGCTGGACTGCTGAAGGGTGGCGGCGAAGGCGGAGGTGGCGAGGAGTGTGGCGATGGCCACGGGAACAAGCGTGCGCATGGCAGGCTCCCTTGTTTCGGGCGGGCATGGGGTCTGGACCCGCAAATGGCCCGCGCGACGATGGGTCGTCCGGCGGCGTCGCGTCGCGGCTTCGGAGGAGGAAACCGCCGGCGCCACCCGGCCCGTTTCCAGAGATAGGTCGGCCGCACGGGCCCGCCTATTCGACCAAAAAGAAAATCCGCGCCGGTCTGCGTGCCACAATCCGCGCGCGGCCGCACGGTTTGGCCACAGATGCGGCGCAAACCGCGATCACGGCCATTTGACCGCCGGCGGCAGGCTGGACAGGATCGACGCGACGTTGCCGCCGGTCTTGAGGCCGAACACGGTGCCGCGGTCGTAGAGCAGGTTGAACTCCACGTAGCGGCCGCGCCGCACGAGCTGCTCCTCGCGGTCGGCCTCGCTCCAGGGCGTGTTGAAGTTGCGGCGCACCAGATGCTGGTAGGCGACGAGGAAGGAGCGGCCGACGTCCTGCACGAAGCGGAAGTCGGCGTCCCAGCCGCCGCGCGCCTCGGCCGAATGCAGATAGTCGAAGAAGATGCCGCCGACGCCGCGCGCCTCCTGCCGGTGCGGCAGGTAGAAATATTCGTCGCACCACTGCTTGAGGCGCTGGTAGTCGGCGACGGCGGCGTTCTTCTCGCAGGCGAAGCGCATGGCGCGGTGGAAGTCGACCGTGTCGGGATCGCTCTGCGTGCGCCGCCTGTCGAGCATCGGCGTCAGGTCCGCGCCGCCGCCGAACCACAGGCGCGACGTCACCACCATGCGCGTGTTCATGTGGACGGCGGGCACGTTGGGGTTCCAGGGGTGGACGATCAGCGAGAGGCCGGACGCCCAGAAGCGCGGGTCGTCGTCCGCGCCCGGCATCTGGCGGCGGAATTCGGGCGTGAACTCGCCGTGGACGGTGGAGATGTGGACGCCGGCCTTCTCGAAGACGCGGCCGTGCAGCACGGACATGACGCCGCCGCCGCCGGCGCCCTCCTCGCGCTGCCAGGGCGTGCGCTGGAAGCGGCCGGGCGCGGCGGCGACGCCGGGCCGCAGCGTTTCGGTCTCCAGCTCCTCCAGCCCGGCGCAGATGGTGTCGCGCAGTTCCTGGAACCAGCGCCGGGCGGTCTCCTTCTTGTCGGCGAGATCGGCCGGAAGTTCAGGCGGTGGCCCGTGGCGCTCCATGCTCATGCCCTCCGCGAATCAGGGTGCGACGGAATCATCCCATAAAGGACTCGTCATTTTTCCCGCCGATCCCTAATCTGATCCCCGCAAGGGTCAAGGAGTTCTTCGTGCGCACCCCGGCCAGGCCACCGCTCGACGGGCTGAAGAAGAGGCTCGATCGCTCGCGTGCCGCCGGGCCGCGTGACGGGTTCCTGCGCGAGACCTTCGTGCTTCCCAGGGTGGCGGCGCGCGACAAGGCCAAGGAGTGGTTCGAGCGCTGGCCGAAGCAGGCCTACTGGACCGAGATCGAGAGCTGGTTCGAGCGGCCGAACGACGTGATCGAATTCACCATCAGGCGACTGCCGGCGGCGGACTGAATCTTTTCAGTCTCTTGGGCGGGGCGGCTGCGACGCCGAATCCGGCGCTTCATGCGCCGGTCGAGCATTGCCTGATCGCCTCCCCGGCGGCCATCGCCGCCGACAGCGCCACGTTGAGGCTGCGCCCGCCGCCGGGCATCGGGATGAGGAGGCGGGCGTCCGCACCGGCATGAACATTATCGGGCACGCCCGCCGATTCGCGGCCGAACAGGAGGATGTCGTCGGTGCGATAGGCGAAATCGGTGTAGGGCCGGGCGCCCCTGGTCGTGAACAGGAGCAGCCGCCGGCGTTCCGCCCTCCGCCATTCCTCGAAGGCGGCGAAGTCCAGATGCCGCTTCAGCGCGGCCATCTCCAGGTAGTCCATGCCGGCGCGCCGCAGGTTGCGGTCGGAGAGGTCGAAGCCGGCTGGCTCGATCACGTCCACCGCCAGCCCCAGGCAGGCGGCCATGCGCAGGATCGTGCCGGTGTTGCCGGCGATGTCGGGCTGGTAGAGCGCGACGCGCAGATTTGCCGCCATCGGCCTCGCTCCGTTGCGATCGGGCACCACCCTGTCAGGAGACGTCGGCGGCACCGTCGAAAGATGCCGGCAGCGGGTAGCCTTTTCCAATGTAACCGTCTATAGCAACGCCCCTGTTCAACGCTAACCGATGGAGGGGCTGATGGAATTCATGACGACCATTGACATCACCGCCCCGGGGCGAAGCCCCACCCGCTGGCATCTTGCCTGACGGCGGCATCGGTTCGATACATTCCCTGATCTAAGGAGTTCGCATCGGTTCCGCCGGAATTCGCCCGGTTTGCTCAAGGAATCCTGCGATGACCCATAAACTGCCCGGCGGGCATGGAGCCCGCGTCGTTTTCGATCCCGTCCTCCGGCCGCAGGGCGGCGATGCGCGCCTGCGGGACCCCTATCTGGTGCTGATGGCGGCGCTGGTAGCCGAGGCGCGCGCCAATGGCGACCCGCCCGCCACGGCGGCGGAGCGCGCCTCCGCCGGCCGGAAGGGTGCGGGGGAGCGGCTCCTCGGCCTGCTGGCCGTCGCCGCCGGCCGCCGGACCCCGTCGCTGGCGGCGTTGCTGTCCGCGCCCCTCGGCGAAACGCCGCCGGCGACCTACATGGGGATCACCGAGGCCGGCGATCCCACGCCCGGCGCCACGCGCGCCACCGATGAAACGCAGCACTCCCGCGCCGCCTGACACGGCGCGGGATCCATTCGAGACAAGACATGTTCCGCTGGTTCGAAACCCGCCTGAATCCGTTCCCGCCGCAGGAGCCGGTCGAGCCGCCGAAGACGCTCGTCGGGTTCTGCCTGCACTACACGAAAGGGTCGTGGCGCTTCATCGCCATGGACGCGCTGCTGGTGGCGGCCATCGCCATCGCGGAGGTGTGGATGTTCGGCTTCCTCGGCTCCATCGTCGACTGGCTGGCCGCGCACGACCGCCAGACGTTCCTGCAGATCGAGGGCTGGAAGCTCGCCGGCATGGCGGCCGTGGTGCTGTTCGTCCTGCCGCTGACCGTGCTCGTGCAGTCGCTGGTGCACAGCCAGACGCTGATGGGCAACTACCCCATGCGCATCCGCTGGCAGGTGCATCGCTACCTGCTCAAGCAGTCCATGACCTTCTACCAGGACGAGTTCGCCGGCCGCATCGCCACCAAGCTGATGCAGACCGCGCTGGCGGTGCGCGAATGCGTCATCAAGCTCATCGACGTGCTGAACTACGTCGTGGTCTATTTCCTCGGCATGCTGTTCATCGTCGGCTCGGCCGACTGGCGGCTGGCCATGCCGCTCGCCGTATGGATCGTCTGCTACGTGCTGATGCTGCGCTACTTCATCCCGCGCCTCGGCAAGGTGGCGGAGAAGCAGGCCGACGCGCGCTCGGTCATGACGGGCCGCATCGTCGACAGCTACACCAACATCCAGACGGTCAAGCTGTTCTCGCATGCGCGCCGCGAATCCTCCTATGCGAAGGAGGGCATGAGCGGGTTCATGGACACCGTGCACGCGCAGATGCGGCTGGTGACCAAGCTCTATGCCGCGCTCTATGTGCTCAACTCCCTGCTGCTGGTTTCTGTGGCGGCGCTGTCGATCTGGTTCTGGCTGGGCGAGATCGTGTCGATCGGCGCGGTCGCGGTGGTCATCGGCCTCGTGCTGCGCATGTGGGGCATGTCGCAATGGATCATGTGGGAGGTGTCGGGCCTGTTCGAGAACATCGGCACGGTCCAGGACGGCATCGGCTCGATCTCGCTGCCGCGCCTGGTCGAGGACCGGCCGGACGCCAGCGACATCGTCGTGGACAGGGGCGAGATCGCGTTCGAGCGCATCGGCTTCCACTACGGCAGGCGCAAAGGCGTCATCGAGGAGCTGTCGCTGACGGTGCGGCCGGGCGAGAAGGTGGGCATCGTCGGGCGCTCCGGCGCGGGCAAGTCGACGCTGGTCAATCTGCTGCTGCGCTTCTACGACCTGGAAAGCGGGCGCATCCTCATCGACGGCCAGGACATCGCGGCGGTGAAGCAGGATTCGCTGCGCGCCCATATCGGCATGGTCACGCAGGACACCTCGCTGCTGCATCGCTCGGTGCGCGACAACATCCTCTACGGCCGCCCGGACGCGACCGAGGAGATGATGCGCGAGGCGGCGCGGCGCGCGGAGGCGGCGGACTTCATCGAGAAGCTTTCCGACGCCAAGGGCCGCAAGGGTTTCGACGCCCATGTCGGCGAGCGCGGCGTCAAGCTGTCGGGCGGCCAGCGCCAGCGCATCTCGATCGCGCGGGTGATGCTGAAGGACGCGCCGATCCTGATCCTCGACGAGGCGACGTCGGCGCTGGATTCGGAGGTCGAGGCGGCGATCCAGGAGAATCTCTACCGCCTCATGGAAGGCAAGACGGTGATCGCCATCGCGCATCGCCTGTCCACCATCGCGGCCATGGACCGGCTGGTCGTCATGGATCAAGGCCGCGTGATCGAGCAGGGCTCGCATGACGAACTGGTTGCAAAGGGCGGGCTCTATGCCCAGCTTTGGGCCAGGCAGTCGGGCGGTTTCCTGCCCGACGACGCAGCGCCGGCGCAAAAGGAAGTCGCAGCGGAATGAGCATCGCCGAACCGGGTGGCCGCCGGGCCGCCGCGCGGGACGATCCCGACGGCAGCCTGTGGCGGCCGATCGAGCGCTCCATCGACGCCTTCGCCGACACGGATCGCGCGGTGCTGCCGCGCGACGCCTGGCGGTTCATCCTCTATTTCGCCAACCAGGCGCGCCTGCCGTTCTTCCTGCTCTTGGTGGCGGGCGGGCTCGGCGGCGCGGTGGATGCCGGGCTCTACTGGTCCGTCGGCTGGCTGATCGACATTCTCGACCATTCCTCGCCGCAAACGCTGCTGGCCGACCACTGGCACCAGCTCGCCGGGCTGCTGGCGCTCGTGCTGGTGGTGCGCGCTGCGGTGATGATCGGCTCGACCGTGATCGAGCAGCAGGTGGTGGTGCCGGCCTTCTACTCGCTGGTGCGCTGGCAGTCCTTCCGCCGCGTGATCGACCAGCCCTACGAGTTCTACCAGAACGATTTCGCCGGCCGCATCGCCACGAAGATCATGCAGGGCGGCGAGGCGGTGGGCGACTTCATCGTCACCACGCTGCAGACCATGTGGTCGTTCCTGACCTTTTTCGCGCTGGCGGTGACGGTGCTGGTCTCCGTCGATCCGTGGATGGGGCTGGTGGTGGCGCTGTGGTTCGTCGGCTATTGCGGCATCGTCTATTTCCTGCTGCCGAAGATGCGGCGGGCGGGGCGCGCCACCGCCGACGAGCGCTCCATCTTCAACGGCAGGCTGGTCGACGCCTTCACCAACATCGTGTCGGTGAAGCTGTTCGACCGCGGCGAGCGCGAGCACGCCTATGTGCGCGAGGGGATGGAGAATTTCCTCGCCGCCGTGGTCCGGCTGACGCGCGTCGTCACCAGCGTGCGCGCCTCGGTCGCCATCCTCAACGGCTTCATGATGGCGGCGGTGATGGCCATCTGCGTCGCCAAATGGATCGCCGGCGGCGTCACCAGCGGCGAGATCGCTGCGGCGCTGGGCCTCGTCTTCCGCCTCAACCAGATGTCGGGCTACATGATGTTCAACATCAACGGCCTGATCCGCAACTACGCCACGGTGCAGGACGCGACGCGCACCATTTCGGTGACGCCGGCGCTGAGCGACGCGCCGGACGCCGCGACGATGCCGCGGGCGAAGGGCGACATCCGCTTCGAGGACGTCTCCTTCCACTACGGCAAGGGCAAGGGCGTGATCGACCGGCTGAACCTGCACGTCCGGCCGGGCGAGCGGGTGGCGCTGGTCGGCCCCTCCGGCGCGGGAAAGACGACGATCGTCAACCTGATGCTGCGGCTGTTCGACGTCGAGGGCGGACGCATTCTGATCGACGGGCGCGACATCCGCTCGCTGACGCAGGCGTCGCTGCGCGAGCAGTTCGGCGTCGTCACGCAGGACGCGATGCTGATGCACCGCTCGATCCGCGACAATATCGGCTACGGCCGGCCCGGCGCGACCGCCGAGGAGATCGTCGACGCCGCCAGGCGCGCCTCGGCGCACGATTTCATCATGGGCGTGACCGACCCGCGCGGCCGCAAGGGCTACGACGCGCATGTGGGCGAGCGCGGCGTCAAGCTGTCGGGCGGGCAGCGGCAGCGAATCGCCATCGCCCGCATGATGCTGAAGGACGCGCCCGTGCTGATCCTGGACGAGGCCACCTCGGCGCTCGATTCGGAGGTGGAGGCGGCGATCCAGGAGAACCTCTTCAAGCTGATGGAGGGCAAGACGGTGATCGCCATCGCGCACCGGCTGTCGACCATCGCCGCGCTCGACCGCCTGATCGTGCTGGACGGCGGGCGCATCGTGGAGGAGGGGACGCACAAGAGCCTGCTGGCGGCCGGCGGGCTCTACGCGCAGCTCTGGAAGCGGCAGTCGGGCGGCTTCCTCGGCGACAGGCTGGCGGCGGAATGACCGACCTCTTCCGCCCACGGGGGCCTGAATCGGCTCTCGATCTCCTGGGCGCCGACATCCTCGCCGAAAAAGCCGACGCGCTCGGGCGGGCGGGAAAGAAGGCCGAAGCGTGCCTCGCCGTCCTGCGCGATTCGGACGAGGCGCGGCGCGACGGGCTGCTGCAGGCGGCGGCCGACGCCGTCTACGCCTATTTCGTGCAGCGCGAACTGTGCGGCCTGCGCCGGCACGAGGCGCTGATCAGGGAGATGCGGATCCCGCGCGGCGTGCTGGCGAGGCTCGGCGCGAAACCGTGAGGCGGCGCGCGGATTCGGGCGCTGCGCAGCGAATTGTGGCAAACCCGCGACAATCTGCCCAAGCCTTATCACCCGGCTGGACAAGACCCGGCTTCACGCATAAACGGATGGCAAATTGCCGGGGGAATTTCGCTAGCCTTTCCGCCATGCGCTGACGGACCGGCGCGAGGTGCGGGAAGAGCCCTTCCGCCGGCGACAGGCGAAAGGATAGGTCCCGTGAGCGCAGCCGATACGTCCGAACCCACACGCCGCGATTTCCTTTACGTCGCCACCGGCATGGCCGGCGTCGTCGGCGCCGGCGCGGTCGCCTGGCCGTTCATCGACCAGATGCGGCCCGACGCCTCGACGCTGGCGCTCGCCACCATCGAGGTCAACGTCTCGTCGCTGGAGCCGGGCATGTCGCTGACCGCCAAGTGGCGCGGCAAGCCGATCTTCATCCGCAACCGCACGCCGCAGGAAGTGGACGCCGCCAAGGCCGTCCCGATGGCCGACCTCAAGGATCCGGTGGCGCGCAACGCCAACCTCGCCGCCGACACCACCGCCAGCGACCTCGACCGCTCGGCGGGCGAGGGCAAGGAAAACTGGATCGTGATGATCGGCTCGTGCACGCATCTGGGCTGCGTGCCGCTCGGCCAGTCCGGCGATTTCGGCGGCTGGTTCTGCCCCTGCCACGGCTCGCACTACGACACGGCCGGCCGTATCCGGAAGGGTCCGGCGCCCGAAAACCTGCACGTGCCGGTATTCAGCTTCATTTCAGACACAACCATCCGTATCGGCTGAGACAGGGGGACGTTTCGATGAGCGGTGGACACTCGACCTATTCGCCGAAGAGCGGCATCGGACGCTGGTTCGACAGCCGCATGCCGCTGCCGCGGCTGGTGCACGATTCGTTCGTCTCCTATCCGGTGCCGCGCAACCTGAACTACGCCTATACGTTCGGCGGCATCCTCTCCATCATGCTGGTGGCGCAGATCCTGACCGGCATCGTGCTGGCGATGCACTACGCGGCCGACACGACGCTCGCCTTCGGCTCGGTCGAGAAGATCATGCGCGACGTGAATTCGGGCTGGCTGCTGCGCTACCTGCATTCCAACGGCGCCTCCTTCTTCTTCATCGCCGTCTACGTGCACATCATGCGCGGCCTCTATTACGGCTCCTACAAGGCGCCGCGCGAGCTGCTGTGGATTCTCGGCTGCATCATCTATCTCCTGATGATGGCGACCGGCTTCATGGGCTACGTGCTGCCGTGGGGACAGATGAGCTTCTGGGGCGCCACGGTCATCACCGGCTTCTTCACCGCCATCCCGCTGGTCGGCGAGTGGGTGCAGCAGCTTCTGCTCGGCGGCTTCGCGGTCGACAATCCGACGCTGAACCGCTTCTTCGCGCTGCACTACCTGCTGCCCTTCATGATCGCCGGCGTCGTCGTGCTTCACGTCTGGGCGCTGCATGTCGTCGGCCAGACGAACCCGACCGGCATCGAGGTCAAGACGAAGACCGACACCGTGGCCTTCACGCCCTACGCGACCATCAAGGACGGCTTCGCGATGATCGTGTTCCTGGCCGTGTTCGCCTATTTCGTCTTCTACATGCCGAACTATCTCGGACACCCCGACAACTACACGGTCGCCGACCCGCTGAAGACGCCCGCTCACATCGTGCCGGAATGGTATTACCTGCCGTTCTACGCCATCCTGCGCGCCATCACCTTCAACATCGGGCCGATCGATTCCAAGCTCGGCGGCGTGCTGGCCATGTTCGGCTCGATCGCGGTGCTGTTCGTGGTGCCGTGGCTCGACACCTCCAAGGTGCGCTCGGCCGTCTACCGTCCCTGGTACAAGCTGTTCTTCTGGCTGTTCGTGGCCAATGCGCTGTTCCTCGGCTGGCTCGGCTCGCGGCCGGCGGAAGGCGCCTACGTGATCATGTCGCAGCTGTCGACGCTGTACTACTTCGCGTTCTTCCTGGTGATCATGCCGCTGCTCGGTCTGATCGAGACGCCGCGCCGGACGCCGAACTCGATCACGGAAGCCGTGCTCGAGAAGAACAAGGGCGGGGCCGGCCATCCCGCCGGCGCGACCGCCGCGCCGGACACCAAGGGCTGAGCGGAAGCGTCGAGAGGGACATTCGCAATGAAAAGAGTTCTCAACCTCTTCGCCGCTGCCGCTCTTGTGATGGGCGGCGCTTTCGCCGCCACGGCCGCCGAGGAAGGCCACAACGAGGCGGAGCCGACGCACTTCCCGATCCACAAGCCGCGTCAGCAGGACTGGTCGTTCGCCGGCCCGTTCGGCACCTACGACAAGGGACAGCTCCAGCGCGGCCTGAAGGTCTACAAGGAGGTCTGCTCGGCCTGCCACTCGATGAACCTGGTCAGCTTTCGCACGCTGGAAGGGCTCGGCTATTCCGAGGCGCAGGTGAAGACGCTGGCGGCCGAGTACACCGTGCAGGACGGCCCCAACGCCGATGGCGAGATGTTCGAGCGGGCGGCGCTGCCGTCGGATCATTTCCCGTCGCCGTTCCCAAACAGCGCGGCGGCGGCCGCTGCCAATGGCGGCGCCGCTCCGCCCGATTTCTCGCTGATCGCCAAGGCGCGCGGCGTGGAACGCGGCTTCCCGACCTTCGTCCTCGACATCTTCACGCAGTATGCCGAGAACGGGCCGGACTACATCTACTCGCTGCTGACGGGCTATGACGAGCAGCCGCCGGCCGGCATGGAAGTAGCCGAGGGGACGCACTACAACCCCTATTTCATCGCCGGCAAGTCGCTGGCCATGGCCAAGCCGATCTCGGACGGCCAGGTCACCTATGACGATGGCGCGCCGCAGACGGTCGACCAGTATGCGCATGACGTGTCCGCCTTCCTGATGTGGGCCGCGGAGCCGCATCTGGAGGACCGCAAGAGGACCGGCTTCCGGGTGCTCATCTTCCTGGTTCTGTTCGGCGGACTGCTCTACATGACCAAGCGGAAGGTCTGGGCCAACGTGGCCCACTGAGCGGCACCGACCGATCCCGTCGAAAGGGCGCATATGCGCCCTTTTCTTTTGCCTGCTTCGCAGCCAATCTGGCCACGGTCATCGTGGCCCTGATGACTGTCCGACCGCCGCGACCGGAGACGACCGATGAAGCACTCGCTGGAGGAGACGCTGCTCGCCTCCATCCGCACCATACCGGACTATCCCAAGCCCGGCATCCTTTTCCGGGACATCACCACGCTGCTCGGCAACGCGCGCGCCTTCCGCCGCGCCGTGGACGAACTGGTTTACCCCTATGCCGGGGGCAAGGTGGACAAGGTGGCGGGAATCGAGGCGCGCGGCTTCATCCTGGGTGGGGCCGTCGCGCACCAGCTTTCGGCCGGCTTCGTGCCGATCCGCAAGAAGGGCAAGCTGCCGCACGAGACGGTGCGCATCGCCTACAGCCTCGAATACGGGCTGGACGAGATGGAGATGCACAAGGACGCCATCGCGCCCGGTGAGAAGGTGATTCTGGTCGACGATCTGATCGCCACCGGGGGAACGGCCGAAGCCGCCGCCAGGCTGATCCAGCGTATGGGCGGCGATATCGTCGCCGCCTGCTTCGTCATCGATCTTCCCGACCTCGGCGGCCGCGCCAGGCTGGAGGCGCTGGGCGTGCCGGTGCGCACGCTGGTGGCCTTCGAGGGCCACTGACCGCGACAGGCTTACTGCGGGGCGTGGAACAGGACCGCGGTCTCGAACTCCATGACCTGGGCGCCGGTCGAATCGCGAGCTTCCGCGAGGCCTGACAGCAAGCGCCACCCCGGCCGCGACGCGAGCGCGCGATGCGAAAGCGAGGTGCGGCTGTAGCTCACGGTTTCGCCGGCGAAGACGGGCATGGGCCACTTCATGTTGCGGAAGCCGGGGGAGGGGCCGAAGACGGGCGCCGACCCGTCGCCGCTCCGGGCGGCGCTGTGGGCGAGATTGAGCTTCATCCAGACCGAAGCCGTGTGCCATCCCGACGTGCACAGGCCGCCGAGAAGCGACCCCCTGGCCGCGGCCTCGTCGAGGTGGAAGGGCTGGGGGTCGTATTTGCGGGCGAAATCGATGATCGCCTGCGCGGTGAAGCGGTGCGAACCCAACTCTATCCTGCGGCCGAGATCGAGATAGTCGTCGAGCGTCATGCCGAGCCTCCGCGCAGGCGAAACATCACGCTGTTCGACTGTTCCATGACGCGCTCGCCGCGCTGGTTCCACATCTCCGAGCGCATCGCGATGAAGCCGATGGACGGTCGGGACCGGGAGACGCGTGTGGAGAGAACATGGATGCGGGCCGTCAACGTGTCGCCGGCCAGTACGGGCTTCAGCCAGCGTAACTCGTCTATGCCGGGTGCGCCCTGGGCGAGGGAGCCGTTCAGTACCTTGTCCGCCACCATGCGCATCAGCATGCAGCATGTGTGCCATCCCGAGGCGGCGAGACCGCCGAGGATGCTCGCCCTGCCGGCCTGTTCGTCAAGATGGAAGGGCTGGGGATCGAACTCGCTGGCGAACTCGATGATCTCCTCCGCCGTGACCAGCTTGTCGCCAAGCTCGATCACCATGCCTTCGGCGAAATCCTCGAAAGCCAGTCCTTGCGGCTGCTCGCTCATGAGTCCGCTGTCCATCCGTCAGGTGTTGAACTTGAACAGCATCACGTCGCCGTCGTGCACCACGTAGTCCTTGCCCTCGTCGCGGGCCTTGCCGGCTTCCTTGGCCGCCGTCTCGCCGCCCAGCGTGACATAGTCGTCATAGGCGATGGTCTGGGCGCGGATGAAGCCGCGCTCGAAATCCGTGTGGATCACGCCGGCTGCCTGCGGGGCCTTCATGCCCTTGTGGATGGTCCAGGCGCGCGTTTCCTTCGGCCCGGCGGTGAAGTAGGTGATGAGGTCGAGAAGCTCGTAAGCGGCGCGGATGAGACGGTCGAGGCCGGGCTCCTCGAGGCCGAGCGCGGCAAGGAATTCCTGCGCCTCCTCGTCGGGAAGCTGCGCGACCTCCGCCTCGATGGCGGCGGAGATGACGACCGTGCGTGCGCCCTGCACGGCGGCCATCGCCTCGACGGCTTTGGTGCGCGCGTTGCCGGTGGCCGCTTCCGCCTCGGCGACGTTGCAGACGTACAGAACCGGGTGCGCGGTCAACAGGTTCAGTCCGTCGAGGATGCGGCGGTCGTCGGCGGACAGGCCGGTCAACAGCGTGCGCGCGGGCTTTCCGTCCTGAAGCAGCTCAAGCGCGCGCTCCATCATCGGCAGCACCGTTAGCGCTTCCTTGTCCTTGCCCTGGGCGCGCTTGCGGATCTGCACCACCCGTCGTTCGAGACTGTCGAGATCGGCCAGCATCAGCTCCGTCTCGACCGTCTCGGCGTCGGCCACCGGGTCAATGCGGCCCTCGACATGGGTGATGTCGTCGTCCTCGAAGCAGCGCAGCACATGGACGACGGCATCGACCTCGCGGATGTTGGCGAGGAACTGGTTGCCGAGGCCCTCGCCCTTGGAGGCGCCGCGCACGAGGCCGGCGATGTCGACGAAGGAGATGCGGGTCGGGATGATCTCCTTCGACTTCGCGGTCGCCGCGATGCGGCCGAGGCGCGGGTCCGGAACGGCGACCTCGCCCGTGTTCGGCTCGATGGTGCAGAACGGATAGTTTGCGGCCTGCGCGGCGGCGGTGCGCGTCAGCGCGTTGAAGAGGGTCGACTTGCCGACATTGGGCAAGCCGACGATGCCGCATTTCAAGGCCATGGCAGGAATCCGATCAGGACACGAGAATTCGCTCCGGGCTATGGGCGAAAGGATCGACGATCGTCAAGCCTTCGATGGTCCGGCCGTCCTGCAAATCCTCCGACAGGAAATGCGTGCAGCCCAGTTCGATGGCCGAGGCGAGCAGGAGACAGTCCCACCAGGAGTAGCGAAACTTTGCGTGATATGCGCGCGCGGCGATCGATGTCTCGAATGTTACGGGTGTGGTTCCAAACCGCGCGAAAGCGTCGATGCGGAAAAACGGATCATCCTTGCCAAATCGGGACGCTTTTCGAATGGCGACATTCGCAACTTCGTTCAGCACCTGAAGGTTCGTCACGCCCATGCGATGATCGGCCAGGACTCGTAGCCAGCGTTGAGCGCTTTCGGATTTCTCCAATTCCAACCGGTCGAAAGTGTACAACAGGGTGTTGCTGTCGATGAACACCCTAGCGTCTGGCATTTCGCTCCTCCGCCGTCGGCATACGTCCATTCTCCGAGATGGGAAGTTTGGGACCGGCGAAAACACGCTCCAGCGCTTCCAGATGAAGCCTGCGCTCCTCGTCGGGGGCGGGCAGGCGCGCCGGCTGGCGCAATCTGTCGGCGATGTGCCTGGACATGCTCTTGCCGGCCTTGGCGGCCTCCACGCGGGTGATCCGGTAGAGGTCGTCATCCATGGAGATGGTCACGTTCTTCATCGCACGGGCTCACGGAAACACGAGGTTCGTGTCCGAAAGATAAGCCTCGATGTCGACAGGAGCAAGAAGCCGGCGGTCAGCCCTTGCCGAGAAGCTTCCTCAGCATCTCGGCCATCGGTCCGCTTTCCGGCAGCTTGACCGCCGGCTTCTGCGGTCGCGCCTGGCGGATATGGCTCTGCGCCTTCGGCGCTTCGCGCGGCGCCCTTTGCGGCGGCCGGTCGTCGTCGGAGATCGGCTGCAGCGTGTCGCGCAGCGCCAGCGTCACGCGGTTCATGAAGCCGTTGTCGTCGCCGTTCGCCAGCATCCCCGCATTGGCGGCGACGGCGTCCAGCAGCGCGTCGAGCCATGGCCCGTCGGCCTTGGCGAAGTCGCCCAGCACGTGGCCGTGGACCATCTCCCTGACGCCGGGATGGCCGATGCCGATGCGTACGCGGCGGTAGTCCCTGCCGCAATGCTCGTCGATGGAGCGGATGCCGTTATGGCCGCCCGCGCCGCCGCCGATCTTCACGCGCACCTTGCCGGGCGCGAGGTCGAGCTCGTCATAGAAGACGGTGAGGGCGGCGGCGTCGAGCTTGTAGAAGCGCAGCGCCTCGCCGACGGACTGGCCGGACAGGTTCATGAAGGTCTGCGGCTTCAGGAGAAGCACCCTCGCGCCGTCGATGCGACCCTCGGCGATCTCGGCCCTGAACTTTTTCGACCAGGGCGAAAAGGAATGGCGGCGGGCAATCGCGTCCGCCGCCATGAAGCCGACATTGTGCCGGTTGTTCGCGTATTTCGCGCCCGGATTGCCGAGGCCAGCAAAGACCAGCATGGCTTCGGCTCCCCGCGGCTACTCCGTGGCCGGCGTCTCGCCGGCGGCGGCCTCTCCGTCGCTCTCGGAGCGCGCGGCGGCGGTGCCGGCGATGGTCGCGATGGTGAAGTCGCGGTCCTGGATGACGGGACGCACGCCTGCCGGCAGCTTCACGGCCGAGATGTGGAAGGAATCGCCGATCTCGGAGCCGTCCAGGTCGATGGTGATGAACTCGGGGATCGAGTCCGCCGGGCAGTGGAACTCCACGTCGTGGCGCACGATGTTGAGCGTGCCGCCGCGCTTGATGCCGGGCGACTTCTCCTCGTTGATGAAGTGCACGGGCACGTTCACGTTCACTTCCGTGTTCTTGCCGACGCGCAGGAAGTCGACGTGGAGCGGGAAGTCGCGGACCGGGTCGAGCTGAAAGTCCTTGGGCAGGACCTGAATCTTCCTGCCGCCGACGTCGATGGTGGCGACGGTGGTCAGGAAGCCGCCGCCGTGGATCTTGTAGTAGATGTCCTTGTAGGACAGGGCGATCGACAGGGGGGGCTGCTTGTCGCCGTAGATGACTGCCGGGATCTTGCCTTCGCGGCGAACTGCACGGGCGGACCCCTTACCGACCGTTTCGCGCGCTTCGGCCTTGAGCTCGTAGTTGCCGTGGCTCATGGCTTTTCCTTTCGGGTTGTTTGGAGCGCCCACGGGAACGAAGCGTTGCCCGTAAACGTCGAAAGCCGCGCAGACACGCGGCATTCGCCCGCGTTGCCTCCAAGGGTGTCTACGCGGGTGGCGGTGCTATAGCGGAAGCGACCCGCCGGTGCAAGAAGCGGCAGGCATCGGCCGTTCCTCACCTTCAGCCGGAGAATCCGCCATGACGACCAAGCCGTTGCGGCGGAATCGCTTTCGGCGGGAGCTCAGTCGAAAAGGCTGGAGACCGACTCTTCCTGCGCGGTGCGCGAGACCGCCTCGCCGATCAGGTCGGCGATGGAGACGACGCGGATGTTGCGGGCGTCGTCGACGGCCTGCGTCGGCTGGATGGAATCGGTGATGACCAGTTCCTGGAGCTGCGAGCCGGCGATGCGGGCCGTGGCGCCGCCCGACAGCACGCCATGGGTGATGTAGGCGGTGACGCTGGTCGCGCCCTTGGCGAGCAGCGCGTCGGCGGCGTTGCACAGCGTGCCGCCCGAATCCACGATGTCGTCGATCAGCAGGCAGTCCTTGCCCTTGACGTCGCCGATGACGTTCATGACCTCGGATTCGCCCGGCCGCTCGCGGCGCTTGTCGACGATGGCGAGCGGCGCGTCGATGCGCTTGGCCAGCGCGCGGGCGCGCACCACGCCGCCGACGTCGGGCGAGACCACCATGACGTTGGCGAGCTGCTTGTACTTGGCCTTCACGTCGCGCGCCATGACCGGCACCGAGAACAGGTTGTCGGTCGGGATGTCGAAGAAGCCCTGGATCTGCCCGGCATGCAGGTCCAGCGTCAGCACGCGGTTGGCACCGGCCCGCGCGATCATGTTGGCGACCAGCTTGGCCGAGATCGGCGTGCGGCCCGACGCGCGGCGATCCTGCCTGGCGTAGCCGAAATAGGGGATGACCGCCGTGATGCGCCGCGCCGAGGAGCGCATGAAGGCGTCGATCATGATCAGCAGTTCCATCAGGTGGTCGTTGGTCGGGAACGACGTCGACTGAAGGATGAACACGTCCTGGCCGCGCACGTTCTCCTGGATCTCGACGAAAATCTCCTGGTCGGCGAAGCGGCGCACCGTGGCCTTGCCGAGCGGGATGTTGAGATAGCGTGCGACGCCTTCGGCCAGCACCCGGTTCGAGTTGCCTGCGAAGAGTTTCATGAAGCGTTCCCGGGGATGCCCACTCGAAGGATGACCGGGCTTTTAGCGGGCTCACGCGTCAATTCAAGCCGGCGCACGTCTTTTTCGCTGTCTGATCCCAAAAAAGGGTGAACACCGGGGAACGGACCTACCCGGGCTGCGCGGCTAGCCAGCCGGCCAACTGGTTGACGGTGGTGTCGGCGATCGCCTGCATGGTCTGCGCGGACACGCCGGCCCAGCCTTCCGCGCCGTTGGACGCGACGGCCTGCTGGCCGTTGATGCGGTGCAGCCGGTTGCCGCTCGGATCGTAGACGTCCCAGACATAGATGACCGTGGTCTGCCTGCCCTCCGTCATGGCGGAGAAATAGCCTTTCAGGACATGGGTGGCCGTCTGGTCGGCGCTGCCGGCGATGCCGAGCCCGCGCGCCCGCGCCTGGCCGGCGAGGCGTTCCGTCAGCGGGGCGGCCGCCTCGACGCTGGCGCCGACGATGGGGTCGATCCGCAGCCTGGTGCGGGACGCGACGGCAGGCGGGATCGCGGCCACCGATGCCGGGGCGTCGGAAGGCGGCGTCTGGCCGGGCGAGGGCGGCGAGGCGGCGACGGCGGACGGGTTGAGGACATCCTGACTGCTCGTGCAGGCCGCCGCCAGCATGGCGAGGCACGACACGGCCGCTGCGGGCCAACGCTTCATCCCCGGAACTCCCCTGGCCTTTCGCCGGCGATCGCTGCGCCGCCTTCGTTCATTGCCCCCTTTTTCCTATCACTTGACGATCAAGTCCAGATCATGGCGGGACAGGGGTTTTGGCGCGGTTTCGGTGGTCAGATAGGTGCGACCCAGCGTCATCGCGGTCCCGGTCTCGGAATCCATGATGATCATGTGCGCGAAGAGCGTCATGTTCGGCGCCACCGGCTCGCGGTTGCCCTGGTAGAACATCGGCATGTCCATCCAGGACGGCGAGAAGCGCGCGCCCAGCGAGTAGCCGCAGGCGTTCAGGCGGTGCTTGGTGAGGCCGCTCGCCTCCAGCGAGCGGGCATGCGCTTCGAAGACGTCGCCGAAGCTGTTGCCGGGCGTCATCGCCTTCTCGACCGCCAGCAAGGCCGAGCGCGCGGCCTCGAACAGCTCCTGATGGCGCTTGGACGGCTTGCCGACCAGCACCGTGCGCATCATCGCCGCGTGGTAGTGATGGAAGACGCCGGCCCATTCGAGCGTGAGCTGGTCGCTCCTGCCCAGCTTGCGCCGGCCGGCCTTGTAGCGGCACAGCAGTGCGTCCGGCCCGGAGCCGATGACGAACTCGTTGGCAGGATAGTCGCCGCCGCCCTCGAAGATCGCGCCCTGCATCGCGGCCAGGATCCTGCCCTCGTCGCCGCCCTGCCTGATGAGCGGCAGCGCCGCGTCGAGCGCGGCGTCGGCGAGCGCGGCGGCGGTCTCGACCTTCCCGATCTCGGCCGGGCTCTTGACCTGGCGCAGGCGCGACACGATGCCGGACGCATCGGCCACCTGGCCGAAGGTCTGCAACTGCTCGTCGAGGCGCCGGCCGTTCAGCGCGGTCAGGCCGTGTGTGTCGTATTCGACGCCGATGCGCTTGCCCAGCAGGTCGAGGTCGTTGAGGAGGTTGCGCAGGTCGGCGGCGGGGTTGGCGCCCTCGCGGTCGGTCCACAGCACGACGTTGTCGATGATGGAGGTGTGCCGCGCCTGCCGCAGGTCGGCCGAACGGGTCAGCAGCACCATGGAGCCGTCGCGCTTCAACACCAGGCACTGGAAGAAGCAGTAGCCGAACGTGTCGTAGCCGGTCAGCCAGTACAGGCTTTCCTGCGCGAAAAGCAGGAGCGCGTCGAGTTTCTTCTCGCCCATCTCGACAAGCAGCCGGTCGCGGCGGGCGTCGAATTCCTCTCGCTCGAAATGCAGCGCCATCACGCATCCTCCAGGACGATGGCCGAGATGAGCCGGCCGTAATCGGGTTCGCCGCGATGGGTGGTGCGGCGGTAGGAGAAGAACAGGTCCTCGTCGGCGTAGGTGCAGCGGCCGAGATGCTCGGCCCGGACGCCGGCGGCGGCCAGCCGGTCGATCGTGTAGCGCGGCAGGTCGAACATGGAGCGGCCGGCATTGGCCGACGGCGTGAAATAGTCTCGGTTGGCCTTTTCGGCGGCGACGAAGCGCTCGACGAATTCGGGCCCGACCTCGTAGGCGGCGGCGCTGATCGAGGGGCCGAGCGCGGCGACGATGTTCTCCCGGCTGGCGCCGATGCTCTCCATGGCGGCGACCGTGTTCTCCAGTACGCCGGTCAGGGCGCCTTTCCAGCCGGCATGCGCCGCGCCGACGACGCGCGCCTTGGCGTCGGCGAACAGGACGGGCCCGCAATCGGCCGACGATGCGCCGAGCGCCAGTCCGGGCCGGTCGGTGACCATCGCGTCGACCTTAGGCCGCTCGGCGAACGGCTCGCGCACGACCAGCGCGTCGGGCGAATGGACCTGCCAGGCGCTGAGCAGGTTTTGCGGCGCGACGCCCATCCAGGCGGCGACGCGGTCGCGGTTCACGCGCACGCTTCCGGGGTCGTCCTCCGAACCGGTTCCGGTGTTCAGGCCGGCATAGATGCCGGTCGAGACGCCGCCGATTCGGGTGAAGAAGCCATGGCGAACGCCTTCGCCCGCAATGCTTTCGAGCAGCGGGGAGCGCAGCGGGGCGGGCACGTTGTCAGCCGGCATGGCGCTGTTGTTGACCGGCGGGGCCGCGCTCGTCAAGGCTGGACCCAGGGTGCCGGCGGCAGGGTGCCGGTGCCGCGCGGCGCCAGCATCAGCACCTTGAACAGCGTGCCCATCATCTCCGGGCCGGCCAGACGCTCGACGGCGGCGCGGATCGCCTCGCGCCGTCCGGGGCCTTCGCCGGCGCCGAGCCGGCCGGCGCGTTCGACCAGCCCCATGCCGAGCAGGAAGTCGCCCTGCGTGGCGGTCGCGGTGGCGAGGCCGCAGGCATGGGCGATGTTTTCCAGCACCGCGAAATCGACATGGGAGGTCAGATCGGCTTCGCCGGGGCTTTGCAGCACGTCCTCGTAGGCATGGCGGCGCACGGCCTGGAACGTGTCGCCGAAGCCGGTTCGCAGGTGGCCGTAATCGAAGAAAATCCCGGCACCGCCGCGCGTCGCCAGCCGCTCGCAGATGCGCTGCATGAAGGCCGAGCGGGCGGGAGATATCTCGAACGTCGCGCCCTCGGACGGTTTCTGGCCATCGGGAAGCAACGAAGCGTCGAAGGAGCCGACCTTGAGCACGAAGACCAGCCTGCCTTCGTCGTCCAGGCCGATGGCGCGCTCATGCCATCCTCCATCCTGGAAGACGAACTGGCGGACGGGGAGGGCGTCCAGAAGCTCGTTGCCGACGATCAGCAGGGGCCCGTCGGGCAGCGTGTCGACGGTTTCATGCCAGGACAGGGCGACGCCCATGCCGTCGAGCGTCCGCCGCTGGATGGCGGTCAGGCGGGGACTGGCCTCGACAAGGGCGAAGCGCGCGCCGGTTTTCCAGTCGGGCGCGATCCTGCCGGCGGCGCGGATGATGTCGCGCATCAGCGTGCCGCGGCCGGGACCCGCCTCCGCGACCGTGACCGGCAGCGGCGCGCCGATGGAGCGCCAGGCGGTGACCAGCCAGACGGCGACCAGTTCGCCGAACATCTGGCTGATCTCGGGCGCGGTGACGAAATCGCCGTCCGCACCGAAGGGCTCGCGCGTCGTGTAGTAGCCGTGCGCAGGGTCGAACAGGCACAGCGCCATGTAGTCGGCGACCGAGATCGGACCCGTGGCTTCGATCAGTTCGGCTATGCGCCGGCAGAGCGGGGTCATGGTCAGGAAGCGGCCGCGGCCCGCGCGCGCAGCATTGCCCAGACTCCGAACGCGACCATCGGCAGCGACAGGACCATGCCCATGGTGAGCCAGCCGCCGGCGAGATAGCCGAGCTGCGCGTCCGGCTCGCGGAAGAATTCCACGCAGATGCGCGCCGCGCCGTAGCCGGCGACGAAGGCGCCGGCGACGAAGCCCGGCGTGGCGAGGCGTTTGAAGCGATGAGTGAGAAGCCACAGCAGCAGGAACAGCACCAGGCCTTCCAGCAGCGCTTCGTAGACCTGGCTCGGATGGCGGGGAAACGGTCCGCCGTTCGGGAATACGACGGCCCAGGGCATGTCGCTCGGCCTGCCCCACAGCTCCGAATTGATGAAGTTGGTGAGCCGCACCAGCCCCAGCGCCACCGGCACGCCGGCGGCGACGACGTCGAACATCGACCAGACGGGGATCTTTCGCGAGCGGGCGAACAGGATCATCGCCAGCGTCGTCCCGGCGAAGCCGCCGTGGAAGGACATGCCGCCCTGCCAGATGGCGAAGACGTCGAGCGGATTGGCGAGGTAGCGCTGGAAATCGTAGAACAGGGTATAGCCGATGCGGCCGCCGAGCACGATGCCGAGCGCTGCCCAGACGAGGAAGTCGTCGATGTCCTCGGGCTTGAGCGGCGAGCCCTTCGGCCCCCACAGGCCGGGCGTGGCGGCGAGGCGTTTTGAATACCACCAGCCGAACAGGATGCCGACGACATAGGCCAGCCCGTACCAGTGGATGGCGACGGGCCCCAGCCGGACGATGACGGGGTCGATGTTCGGAAAGGGCAGCGCGGCCAGCGGCAGCAGCAGGGAATCGAGCAAGGAAGGCTCCGCGACGGGTCGGCGCGGACCATGCAGCGGCGCCGGAGCAAGGTCAAGGCGGGCACGCCTTGCGTTTGCCGGGGCGCGGCACTACGTCAGGGGAAGCGCTGGAGGTATCCCATGTCGACCGGTCCGAACCGCATCCTGGACGAATTCGCCAAGCTGATGACCGACGCCGCCGGTGCGGCGCAGGGGGTGCGGCGCGAGGTGGAGACGGCGTTCCGGGGCCAGGCGGAGAAGATCCTCAACACGATGGACGTCGTGCAGCGCGAGGAATTCGAGGCCGTGCGCGACATGGCGGTGAAGGCGCGGGCCGAGAACAAGGCGCTCGCCGCCCGGCTGGAGGCGCTCGAAGCCCGGCTCGCCGGCGCGGAGAGCCCAGCGGCAAGCCCCGACGGAAAATAATTCGTTAAAGTTTTCCACAAAGGCGAAACCGCAAAAAGCGCTGGCCGCTGAATCGCTTACCGGCGATGGCAGACTTGAGCCGGCAATGGCTTTCCACATGCAAACAGCGCCGCGCCCAAAAAAGGGCTGTTCACGCGACTCTGCTTCAATACACTGAATTTACTGCATGATTCGGGGAAGCGGTCATGCGCCGGGGCCGCGGGGCTTCCCGGTGGCAGGCCGTGTGCGTCCAGTTCATCCCGGGATCGGCATCCGATGTGCCGTCTTGTGCCCTTTCGCGGAGCGCGTCCGTCTGCTTCGCAACGACAGGAATATTCGCATGGAACTGATCGAACTGGAGATCGCCCGCGACATCCATCCCGTGGATGTCATCGAACAGGTGGCGCACAGCAACGACTGGGCCTTCGAGCGGACGGGCGAGGACGAGATCTCCATCTCGGTGACCGGAACGTGGTCGGAATACCACGTGTCGTTCTCGTGGATGGAGGATTTCGAGGCGCTGCATCTGGCCTGCGCGTTCGACCTCAAGGTGCCGGAGGCGCGCACGCTGGAGGTGATGCGCCTGCTGGCGCAGATCAACGAGCAGATGCTGTTCGGCCATTTCGACCTGTGGGAGACGGAGGGCGCGATCATGTTCCGCCAGTCGCTGCTTCTGGCGGGCGGCGCGGAGCCGACCAGCGCGCAGGTGGAGGTGCTGCTGTCCAGCGCGCTGGAGGCCTGCGAATGCTATTTCCAGGCCTTCCAGTTCGTGGTCTGGTCCGGCACCTCGGCGAAGGACGCGTTGTCCAGCGTGCTCTTCGAGACGCGCGGGAACGCCTGATGGGATCGTCGCACGAACGCAAGCCGGAGATCGGCTTCGCCGATTTCGAGCGCGTCGACATCCGCGCCGGAACGATCGTCGAGGCGGAGCCCTTTCCGCAGGCGCGCAAGCCGGCCTTCAAGCTGAAGATCGATTTCGGCGCGCCGATCGGCGTGAAGAAGTCGTCGGCGCAGATCACCAAATATTATTCGCCCGAGACGCTGGTCGGCCGGCAGGTCTTCGCCGTGGTCAACTTCGCGCCGCGCCAGATCGGCCCGTTCATGTCCGAGGTGCTGACGCTCGGCTTTCCCGACGAGGAGGGCGAGGTGGTTCTGGGGGCGATCGAGCGCACCGTGCCGAACGGCGGCCGGCTGTTCTGAACCTGCTGCCTTAGCCTCATTTCCAGCTAGACATGTTCTACGCGGGAACGCGCACCGTGGCGCGCAGGCCGCCCATGGGGCTGTCGGCGAGGCTGATGTCGCCGCCGTGGCTGCGGGCGATGTCGCGGGCGATGGCGAGGCCCAGCCCGGTGCCGCTGGCGTCGAGGTTGCGGGCGATGTCGAGCCGCACGAATGGCTTGAAGACCTCCTCGCGGCTCGCGGCCGGAATGCCGGGGCCGTCGTCGTCGATGATGACGACCAGCGAGTTGCGCGAGTGGCGCGCCTCGATATGCACAGTTTGCGCGTAGCGGAGCGCGTTGCCGACCAGATTGCCGAGCAGGCGCGAGAAGGCGTTCGGCCGGACATGGATCGCCGGGTCGCCGGTCAGATTGGAGGTCAGGGTGCGCTTCTTCAGCCGCGCCTCCTCGCCCAGCCGGCCGAGGAAGGCGTCGAGGTCGAAGGTGCCGGGGTCTTCCTCCGCCTGGTTGCGGGCGAAGGCCAGGTAGGCCTCCAGCATCGACTGCATGTCGTCGATGTCCTGGTTCAGGGCCGCCGTGTCGAGCCTGGTCCTGCTCATGGCGAGCTGCAGCTTGAAGCGGGTCAGGATGGTGCGCAGGTCGTGGCTGACGCCGGTCAGCATGGCCGTGCGCTGCTCGATCTGGCGCTCGATGCGCTCGCGCATCTGCAGGAAGGCCATGCCGGCGCGGCGCACCTCCTCCGCCCCGCGCGGGCGGAAATCGCGCGGCGTCGGGCGGCCCTTGCCAAAGCTCTCGGCGGCCTCGGTGAGGGCGATGATCGGCCGGATCTGGTTGCGCAGGAAGGGGATCGCGATCATCAGGAGAACCAGCGACGTGCCGACCATCCAGATGATGAAGATGTGCGTGTTGGACGCATAGGCCAGGCTGCGGCGGATGAAGGCGCGCAGCACATGGTCCTTGAGCTGGATGCGCACCTCCAGGATGCGTGAATCGCCGACCGTGTCGATCCAGAAGGGACGGTTGATCTGCTTGGTGATCTCGGCGGACAGGATCTGGTCGAGAATCGAGAAGAACGGCTTCGGGCCCGGGACCGGCAGCGGCGACGGCGGCAGGATCTCGACGATGATGTCGAGGCGGTCGCGGGCGATGCGGATGACGTTGGCGTAGTCCGGCGCGTTGGGATAGGTCTCGATCATGTCGATGATCGCGGCCAGGTCGCGGGTGGTGGCCATGGACAGGCGCTGCGTCACCGTCTGCCAGTGCCGCTCCATGAACACGACCGTGACGACGGTCTGGAGCAGGATCATCGGCGTGATGACGATGATGAGGGACCGGGCGTAGAGCCGCTTCGGCAGGTAGATGCCGACGAGGCGCCAGAAATAGTTCCACCGGCGCGCCACGGCCGCGCGCCACTGCGCGGTGCGCGCGAGCAGTCCGAGCCCCCGGCGGTTGTCCAGATCGGTGGTGGCCATCAGCCTTCCGTTTCGCCGCGCATGCCATGCCGGCCGCGCCGGCGCATCCTACTCGACGCTCAGGCGATACCCAATACCGCGCACGGTCTGCAGCCACACGGGATTGGACGGGTCCTTCTCGATCTTGCGCCGCAGGCGATTGATCTGGACGTCGATGGTGCGCTCGCCGACGTCGGATTCGCCGGCCACCAGCTCGTGCCTGGGGATGGTGTCGCCGGCGCGGGCGGCGAAGATCGCCAGGATCTCCTGCTCGCGGTCGGTGAGCTTGATGACCTCGCCGCCGCGCTTCAGCTCGCGCCGGGCGATCTGGAAGGTGTACGGCCCGAAGACGATCTGCTCGACCTTGGGGGTGGACGCCGGTCCGCCGCGCCGCAGGATGTTGCCGATGCGCAGGATCAGCTCGCGCGGGTCGAAGGGCTTGGACAGGTAGTCGTCGGCCCCGGCCTCCAGCCCGGCGATGCGGCTGTCCGTCTCCGACAGGGCGGTCAGCATAAGGATCGGCACGTTCTTCTCGGCGCGCAGCGCGCGCGTCAGGTCGACGCCGCTCTCCTCCGGCATCATGACGTCGAGCACGATCAGGTCGAAGTCGAGGCCGACCAGCTTGCGCCTCGCCTCGGCGGCGTTGCCGGCCACCGTGACCCGGAAGCCGTTCTCGCCCAGATACTGCTTCAGAAGTGTGCGGATGCGGGTGTCGTCGTCGACGACCAGCAGATGCGGGGCGTCATCGTCCAGCAGCCGTTGCGGCGCTTCGGCGGCGTCAATCGTCTCCATGGCCCGGACCTCCGGATGTCGCGCGGGACTGGTGCCCCGGCAGGCTGTCGATCTGGCGGCGCAGTTCCGGGTCGACCATCGACTTCAGGAAACGCTCGATCAGCGTCCGGTCCTCGCTCGTGCAGCCCTCCAATGCGGCCTGTATGCGGCGCGACTGTGGCCGCGCCAGCGCCAGCGACAGCGCGCGGCCCTTGGCGGTCGGGTAGAGCTCGCGCTGGCGGCGGTCGCGCAGCCCCTGGATCTGCACGATATGGCCGGTGTCGATGAGCTGCTTGAGGACGCGCGCGAGGCTCTGCTTGGTGATCTTCAGCACGTCGAGCAGCTCGGCGACGGTGAGCCCGGGCATCCGGTTGACGAAGTGGAGGATGCGATGATGCGCGCGGCCGAACCCGTATTCGATCAGGATCTGGTCGGGATCGGAGGTGAAATCCCGGTAGGCGAAGAACAGCAGCTCGATGATCGGCAGGTCGAGCTCGTCGCCGGCGGCGAGCGGGGTCCTGATCGGGCTGGCGTCGGCACTGTCGGTCATCTGCGGTCCTGCATGTGAAAAATATGTCAGCATTATTGACATATTTTTCGGCGACTGGTAATTATTGAAAAGCTTTTCGACGGATAGCGACCGAAAAGGCAAGCACTTTCAGCATGTCCGCAACGTTCCTCCGGCCTTGACCGGGGGCGGGGAGGCTTTGCCTTTCGACCGGTCGCGCCGACCGGCGTAAAGCGCCACGAAGCGAGACCAGGGAGGTCATCATGTCGTCCGTTCCTTTCGACCAGCTCGAAGGCTCTATCTGGATGAACGGCAAGTTCGTCGACTGGGCCGATGCCAGGATTCATGTGCTCACGCATGGCCTGCACTATGCCAGCGCCGTGTTCGAGGGGGAACGGGCCTATGGCGGCGAGATCTTCAAGCTGACCGAGCATACCGAGCGCCTGCACGAATCGGCGCGCATCCTGGGCTTCGGCATTCCCTATAGCGTCGCCGAGATCGACGAGGCGTGCCGCGCGCTGCTTGCCCGGCAAGGTTTTCAGGACGCCTATGTGCGCCCCATCGCCTGGCGCGGCAGCGAGCAGATGGGCGTGGCGGCGCCGAACACCCGCATCAACTGCGCCGTCGCCATCTGGCAGTGGCCGAGCTATTTCGACCCGGCGCAGAAGCTCAAGGGCATCCGCCTGGACATGGCCGAATACCGCAGGCCCGACCCGCGCACGGCTCCGTCGCGGGCCAAGGCGTCCGGCCTCTACATGATCTGCACCATCTCCAAGCACGCGGCGGAAGCCAGGGGCTATGCCGACGCGCTGATGCTGGACTGGCGCGGCCAGGTGGCGGAGGCGACGGGCGCCAACGTCTTCTTCGTCAAGGACGGCAGGCTGCACACGCCGAAGGCCGACTGCTTCCTGGACGGGATCACGCGGCGCACGGTGATGGGCCTGGCCAGGGATCGCGGCATCGAGGTGGTCGAGTGCGCCATCCTGCCCGAGGAGATGGCCGGCATGGAGCAGTGCTTCCTGACCGGCACCGCCGCCGAGGTGACGCCGGTTTCCGAGATCGGCCCCCACCGTTTCGAGGTGGGCAGCATCACGGCGACGCTGATGGCGGACTATGCCGAGGCCGTGCAGCCGAGGCGCGCCATTGCGGCGGAATAGGCGGCTTGGACGAAGGCGTTAGCGGACACCCCTCCCGCGACGATTTGACTTTCCCCTGCGTCAGGTTTTCCATGCGCGGGTCGGACGGTGGATCCGATTCTGGTGGAGGGAAATCATGGACGCGCTACTTCCTATCATCGTGCAGATCGTGACGGGCGTCATCGGCGGTCAGGCCGTGGGAGCCGCCATCAAGCAGGCGGCGATGGGCCAGTTGCCGAAGATCATCAGCGGCGCGGTGGGCGGTGTCGCCGGCGGCCAGATCCTGGGCAGCCTGCTCGGCGCCGATCCGGCGGCCGCGGGGGCGCTGGGCGGCATGCTCGGCGACGCGGTGGGCGGCGTCGGCGGCGGCGCCATCCTGACGGCCATCGTCGGCGCCGTCATGGGCGCGATGAACAAGCGCTGAAGCGGCCTGCGAGGACATGACAAAGGGCGGCCGCGCGGCCGCCCTTTGTCATGTCCGGCGGCAGGCTCTATATGCGGGGCGAACCGCAGGAGAGAGCATGGGCCAGCTGAACGCCTTCATCGTTCCCGTCACCCCCTTCCAGCAGAACTGCACCGTGCTGTTCGACGTGGACACGAAAGCGGGCGTCGTCGTCGATCCGGGCGGCGACCTCGACGCGATCCGCGAGGCGCTGCGCGAGCACGGAGTCGAGGTCACGGCGATCTGGCTGACGCACGGCCATATCGACCACGCCGGCGGCGCCATGGATCTGAAGGACGAGCTGGGCGTCGACATCGTCGGACCGCATGCGGCGGACCAGCCGCTGCTTTCCAACCTTGAGACGCAGGCGGCGCGCTTCGGCCTGCAGGGGGCGGTGCGCAACTGCGCGCCCGACCGTTTCCTCGAGGAAGGGGAGGTGGTGTCGTTCGGCAACCACCGCTTCGAGGTGCTGCATTGCCCCGGCCATGCGCCCGGCCACGTGGTTTATTTCAACCGCGCGGCCGGGTTTGCCCATGTCGGCGACGTGCTGTTCCGGGGCTCGGTCGGCCGGACCGACCTTCCGGGCGGCAGCCACGAGACACTGATCCGGTCGATCAAGGAGAAGCTGCTGCCGCTGGGCGACGAGGTCGGCTTCATCTGCGGGCACGGGCCGGGCGGCCGGTTCGGCGAGGAACGCCGCACCAATCCGTTCCTCAACGGACAGATGTAACGAAGGGGCGGGCCCGGCCGGACCCGCCCCTTCGCGCCGTTGGACGGTCCGGCTCAGTCGGCGACGCAGAAATGGCGCTGGCCGTCATAGCCCATGAAGGTGCCGCTGCGCGCGTCGAAGGACCGGTAGCGGTCGACGCAATACTGGTACCAGGCCCGGCTCCACGGCTCCAGCGAGCCGTAGGAACCCGTCTCGCGCGGGTAGTATTCGCGGATCGGCTGCGGACGCGGCCGGCGGTACGGGTTGTCGTAGACGGGTTCCTGGTGGACGGGCTCCTGATAGACGGGCTGGCGGGAGGTCAGGCCCACGGCCAGCGCGCCGGCGGCCAGGCCGAGAATGCCGGCCACGGCCAGATCGCCTCGTGAGGAATGGTGATGGCGCTCGACGCGATAGGAATCGCGCCAGCGTTCGCCCGCCTGCGCCCCCGGCAGCGCGGTCAGGGTCGTCGCCAGAACGGCAGTCGAGAGGATTGCGCTTTTGAGAAGACGGTTCATGCTTCACTCCTTCGCGAACCGGCCGCATGGGCCGAAAACCTTATGGCGGATTTCTATCGCCGGCTCGCTGAATGGAAGCTGAACGGTCGGGCGCTCGCCGGCTTCGGAGGGCGGCAAAGCGCAAAGCATAAGAAATCCCGCGCTCGCGCACGGGAAAGGCCGTTTCGATCGAAGCCGGTCCGGGCTGACCGGCTCAGGCCGTCAGCCGACCGACAGGTTGACCGCCTTGGGGCCCTTGCCGCGCTTGTCCGGCTCGGTGTCGAAACGCACTTTCTGCCCGTCCTCGAGACCGGGAAGGCCGGAGGCCTGGACAGCCGAAATGTGGACGAACACATCCTTCTGCCCGTCGTCCGGCGTGATGAAGCCAAAGCCCTTGGCATGGTTGAAGAACTTGACAGTGCCGGTCTGCGGCATGGGAAACTCCTCTATCCCACTGGTAAAGTCCCGGCTGGACATCGTGTCCGAGCCGCTTCGAGCCGGCCGGCGGAAAGAAAGGAGCCGTCCCGGGATCTTGCGATCCTCTTCTTGCGCGAAACCCGCTCCCCTACAGTTGCGGGCACACCTTTCGTTTCCGGGTCCCGCGAAGGCCCGAAGGCGGTTTTTGTGCCATTATTTCCGGGCGGCGGGCAAGCGGAAACTTTTGCCCGCCGGAACGGCGGCATGCGGAGGCCGTGCCGGGCGATCCGTGCCCTCAGTCCTCGCAGAAATAGATCGGGCCGAGCTGCACGCAGCTCCGGTCCGGACGCGGCCTGCCGGAATACTCGCGGTAGACCCTGGCGCGGCAGCTCTCGCCGACATGGCGATGGGCGACGGAGCGGCCATATTGCGGCAGATAGTGCCGGCGCACGTCGCGGTGGCAGTCGCGGGGGGCGGCCTGGCTGGGCGGATCGGCCCGGACGGGGCGGCAGCCCGGCTGGCGGTGGCGGTGCCATTCGGTGCGGCCGAATTCCGGCACATAGTGCCGGCGCACGTCGGAATGGCAGCCGCCGACATTGACGAGCGGAAGCGGTTCCGCGGAAGGCGGGTCGATGGCGGGCGCCGCGCCGGCCGGGGCCGAGAGGCACAAACCGGCCGCGACCAGCATGCCGCCCATCATTCTAAGCGAGATCATGTCGATCATCCTCCTTGCGGCATGAAACGCCGACGCGGCCGATCATGCCACGAAAGAGCGCGGCCTGAATACGGCTTTGTCGCCAGGCTTCGCCGCCGGCGGGCGAGGCCCGCCGCCAGGTCTCAGAGGATGCGCAGGTTGACGGCCTTGGGGCCCTTGCCCATGCGGTCCGGCTCGACGTCGAAGCTGACCTTCTGGCCGTCGATCAGCGTGCGCAGACCGGAGGACTCGACGGCCGAGATGTGGACGAACACATCCTTGGCGTCGCCGTCCGGCTTGATGAAGCCGAAGCCTTTGGTCGTGTTGAAGAACTTCACGATACCTGTCTGGGTCATGTGGGTGCTCCCTTACCCGGTTCCGGTCTGCCTCCGCCCGCGAGCGGCGGATCGTCTTGGCGGTGTGCATTCGCGCACGAAAACCCCCCGCCAAAGCAGGGTCGTCAGAGATTCACAGGGTCGGGAAAAGGGTCGCGCAAACGTTCCAGTTCTCCGGGTCAGCAAATGCCCGAACACGGAATGTATCGCATGGAAACATAAAGCTTTCAAGACGACCCCGGCCAGGCCCGCCGGCCGGCGACTTTCGTCGGATGCGGAGCGGGATTGCTTTCGCCCTTGAAATCATGACTATCGAGCCAGACCTCGCGGCCAAGTCATGGAGAAGGAAATGGCGATCGCGTCCCTGGGCGTCCTGAAAAAAGCGGTCGTCGGGTTGCTCGGGCTCCTGATGCTCGCGTCCTGCACCGTGGTGGTGGACGAGGGACCCGACCGGCCGAGGCCCGGTCCCGGACCGAGGCCCGGCCCGGAATTCTGCACGCGCGAATACGATCCCGTCTGCGGCGAGCGGCGCGGTGACAGGCAGACTTTCGCCAATGCCTGCGAGGCCGACCGGGCGGGATACCGCATCGTCCGCCGCGGCGAATGCCGGCGCGGCGGGAACGACGGCGGCGGCTGGGGCCAGGGCGGCGGCCGCGACGAGCCGCGCTTCTGCACCCGCGAGTACCGGCCGGTCTGCGGCCAGCGCGGCGGCTCGGTCAGGACCTTCGGCAATGCCTGCGAGGCGGACGCCGCCGGCTACCGCGTGGTCGACGATCGCCCCTGCTGAGACCGGGCGGGCGCCCGCCGCCCGTCGGACCATCGCCTGCGCTAGCGCAGAAGCTCCGGCGTCGGCTGCTGGAGGTCGGGAATCGGCGAGTCCAGCCGGTTCAAGGGCTGCAGGCAGCCGATGGCCACGGGCTCGCCCAGCGCGTCGATGTAGACCCGCGTTTCCGTATTCGCGCAGGGCTCGAGGGACTCAGAGGGCCTGAACGAGGCGCGGGCCGCCGAATCCGGGATGAAGAAGGCGCTTGCCGTCAAGACGCCGGCAATGACGGACAGGGCCAGCGCGGCGGTGACGGAAAGCATGTGCATGCGGTCCCCTCTCGGTTCGGCAGTTTCTGGCTCCCCGGACTGTTCGGACACGGACTAAGCGATCAAGGTGGCGAAAGCAGCCGCCGAGCCGCAAAAACCCGCAGCCGGCCACAAGCCATGCCAGCCATGGTTAAGGCATGGTGAATCGAGGCGCGGTCAGCGGCCGGGCCGGCCGGTCTTGCCGGGCCGGCGCTTGCGGGCCTTCGTCTCGGCCGGGTCCTCGTAGGAGCCGGCGCCGATCTTCTCGCGGCGGATCGGCTTGACCCCGTCGACCGGCTTTTCCGTTCGCCGCACCGTCATCTCGTCCAGCGAATTCTTGCGGAAAAGAGGGTTGCCGCCGCCGTCGTCGGGCATGCCGAAATCGGAACCGTGCGCCTCCTGATGCCCCTGCTTGCGGAACAGCGAAGCTTTTCCCGCCGGGGTCGCGTGGTCGCCGGACGTGCCCATCTCGTCGAGGTCCGGCTTGGCGAACAGGGATCTGGTCTCGCCGTCGACGGTCCGATGCCGCTCGCGGCCCTTGTTGTGACGACCCTTTTCGCGGCCGGAAACGGGGCTCAGGCTTTCCACCTCGCGCGCCAGCGGATCGTCGGAGATGGCGAGCTCCATCTCGGTCAGCCGCTTGATCTCGTCGCGCAGGCGGGCGGCCTGCTCGAAATCGAGGTCGGCGGCGGCGTCGCGCATCTTCTTCTGGAGATATTCCAGATGCGCCTTGAGGTTGTTGCCGACCATCGCGCCGGCGTCGGCGACATGGGTGATCTCGGGGCGGACGTGGTCCTTCTCGTAGACCGAATCGAGGATGTCGGCGATGCGCGAGCGCACGCTTTCGGGCGTGATGCCGTTGGCCTCGTTGTAGGCGACCTGCTTTTCGCGGCGGCGGTTGGTCTCCGCCATCGCCCGTTCCATCGAACCGGTGACCTGGTCGGCATAGAGGATGACCTTGCCGTCGACGTTTCGCGCCGCGCGGCCGATCGTCTGGATCAGCGAGGTCTCGGAGCGCAAAAAGCCTTCCTTGTCGGCGTCGAGGATGGCGACGAAGCCGCATTCTGGGATGTCCAGGCCCTCGCGCAGCAGGTTGATGCCGACCAGCACGTCGAACGCGCCGAGCCTGAGGTCGCGCAGGATCTCGATGCGCTCCAGCGTGTCGATGTCGGAATGCATGTAGCGGACGCGGATGCCCTGTTCGTGCAGGTACTCGGTGAGGTCCTCGGCCATGCGCTTGGTCAGCACGGTGCACAGCGTCCGGTAGCCTTTGCGGGTGGTCTCGCGGATCTCGCCGAGCACGTCGTCGACCTGCGTCTTGGCCGGGCGCACCTCGACCGGCGGGTCGATGAGGCCCGTGGGGCGGATGACCTGCTCGGCGAAGACGCCGCCGGCCTCCTCCATCTCCCAACCGCCGGGCGTCGCCGAGACGGCGACGGAGAGCGGGCGCATGGCGTCCCACTCCTCGAAGCGCAGCGGACGGTTGTCCATGCAGGAGGGCAGGCGGAAGCCGTATTCGGCCAGCGTCGCCTTGCGGCGGAAGTCGCCGCGATACATGCCGCCGATCTGCGGCACGGTGACGTGGCTCTCATCGATGAAGACCAGCGCGTTGTCCGGCACGTATTCGAACAGCGTCGGCGGCGGATCGCCGGGCCGGCGGCCGGTCAAGTAGCGCGAATAGTTCTCGATGCCGGCGCAGGAGCCCGTCGCCTCCAGCATCTCCAGATCGAAGCGGGTGCGCTGCTCCAGACGCTGCGCTTCCAGCAGACGGCCAGCCTTTTCAAGCTCTTGCAGCCGATGCTGCAACTCCTCCTTGATGGACTTGATGGCCTGATTCAAGGTCGGGCGCGGCGTGACGTAGTGCGAGTTGGCGTAGATCTTCACGCTTTTCAGCGCGCCGGTCTTGCGGCCGGTGAGCGGGTCGAACTCGTCGATGGATTCGATCTCGTCGCCGAACATGGTGATGCGCCAGGCGCGATCATCCAGATGGGCAGGGAAGAGCTCGATCGTGTCGCCGCGCACGCGGAAGGAGCCGCGGACGAAGTTCACGTCCTGCCGCTTGTACTGCTGCGCCACGAGATCGGCGAGAAGCTGGCGCTGGTCGAGCCGGTCGCCGACCTGCATCTGGAAGGTCATCGCCGTGTAGGTCTCGACCGAGCCGATACCGTAGATGCACGAGACCGAGGCGACGATGATGACGTCGTCACGCTCCAGCAGCGAGCGCGTGGCCGAATGGCGCATGCGGTCGATCTGCTCGTTGATGGAGGATTCCTTCTCGATATAGGTGTCCGTCCGGGGCACGTAGGCCTCCGGCTGGTAGTAGTCGTAGTAGGAGACGAAATACTCGACCGCGTTCTCCGGGAAGAATTTCTTGAATTCGCCGTAAAGCTGCGCGGCCAGCGTCTTGTTCGGCGCGAGGATGAGGGCGGGGCGCTGCGTCTGCTCGATCACCTTGGCCATGGTGAAGGTCTTGCCCGAGCCGGTGACGCCGAGCAGGACCTGCGTGCGGTCGGCGCGGGAAACGCCCTCGACGAGATCGGCGATGGCCTGGGGCTGGTCGCCCGCCGGCTTGAAGTCCGTGTCCATGCGGATGGTGATGCCGCCTTCGGACTTTTCCGGGCGGGCCGGACGGTGCGGGGTCCAGATCTGCCCGTTTTTGTGCAGCGGATTGCCGGATTCGATCAGCCGCGACAGCGCCTCGACGGTGGCGGTCACGCCGGAGTTCGGCAGCGCCTCGGCGTCCTCCAGGCTGATGTCGAGGCCGGGAACCGGGTTGAGGCCGGCCGCAGCGCGCTCCTTGGCGGAGGCCGCGCCGCCCATGGAGGTGCCGCGCGCGGTCCTGGTGGGGGCCGCGGAGCGTTCGGGGATCTTCTTCGACGGCTTGCCGCCGACGCGCGGTTCTTGGCGGCCGTCGGCTTCCGCCTCGCGTGAAATCTGCTCCGCCCAGTCGGCGATCGAGCCGGCGAGCGGCGCGCCGGAGAATTCCGCCTGCGGCGCCTCCTCGAAGCCCTTGGTTTCCAGCGGCTCGGAGGCGTCCATGAAATCGGTCAGCGGGCTGCGGCGCTTGCGCGGCGCGCGCTCGGCATCATCCGCCGGACGGGTCGTCTTCTTCGATATGGCCATCGCGACAATATGGGGTGCGACGACGCAAATGGGAAGTCGCCACCGCCGTAGGGGCGAAAGCGCGGCCGCCGTTGCTGACAGCAGGCTGTCAGGAGGAAACCGCCTCGCTTTCCCCTTCCCTTGGCCGCTATGATGATTTAGCGGGGTCGTTGACCGGAGGGGCGGGATGAGCGCGGAAGACTTCATGCCGGGCGACGAGGCCATCGCGCGCATCAAGGCGGATCTGGAGCGCTACGAGGCGGAGCGGGCCCGCGCCCATGCGGCGGTGCGCTGGCGGGTGCCTTTGTCTCTGGGCGCGCTGGTGGTCGCGACGGCCGCGCTGGCGTGGGTCTTCAACGGCGTCGCCGATCCCTACGAGCAGTGGGCGTCCGCTCCGCACGTGTTCCTCTATGTGATCGCCTTCTTCGGCCTGCTGGTCACCTACCGGTGGGCGCGCAAGCCGGCGCGGGATACGCAGGCCTCTTTCCGCGCGCGCATCCTGCCCATCGTGTTCGGCTTCGTGCGCGACATGCGCCACCGGCAGAACGAGACGCCCGAGAGCTTCCGCCGCCTTCCGCGCGAGACGGTCGGCGCGTTCGACGGGCAGTCCTTCGACGACGTCATCTCCGGCCGCTACGAGGATTTTTCCTTCGAGCTCTACGAGGCGGTTCTGTGGCAGAAGGGCGGGAAGTCCAACACCAGGGTCTTCAAGGGGGTGATCGTGGCCTTCGACAACGCCGTGCCATTTCCGGGCGTGCTGGTGGCGTCGCACAAATCCGGCGCGATGAGCCGCTTCTTCGAAGGCATCTTCGGCCAGAAGATGCGGCAGCTCCAGTCGGGAATCGCGGCGATCGACGACGCCTATGACTTCCGCACCAACGCGCCGGAGGCGGCGCAGCCTCTCGTCGCCGGGCGGCTGGCGCAGGCGCTGGCCTGGCTGCGCGAAGCGTGGCCGGAGCAGCCGGCGCGGGTGGCGCTGCACGATTCCGACGGTTTTCTCGTCATACCCACGTCGAAGAATTTCTTCGAGCTTCCGCCCATCGGCGAGACGCTCGACTACCGCACCCATGTCGCGCCGATGATCGCCGACATGGCGGCGCTGCTGGCGACCGCGTCGCTGGTGCGCAAGGTCAGCGGCGAGGGGGCCGCTCAGCCGTAGCGGAGCTTCAGCGCGACGATGCTCGCGATGAACAGGAAGGACACGATGTTGGCGGCGATGATTGGCGTGGAGCCGAGCGCGAATCCATAGATGATCCACAGGAACACGCCGGTGGCCAGCACCGAGGTGGTGATCAGCGAGATGTCGTCGGTCTTGCGTTGACGCAGGATCTTGATGATCTGCGGAAGCCAGCAGAAGGTCGTCAGCGTCGCTGCGAGGGAGCCGACGATTTCGGTCCAGATGGGCACGGGAGCATTCCAGCAATCGGGTTGCGGGCGACATATGGCAGAAAGCCCGGAGCGTGAGAAGCGGCCGGCCGCCGCGTGCGCGTCAGACGAAGGTATTGCTCGACCGTGCCTCGCACGGTCCGTCCTGCGCGGGGCTTGGCAGACGCGCCGGCGTAGGGCATGGGTTGGGCTGCTGAACCCGAGAGGACAGGCATGGCCGACGACGCGAAGCCGACCGGCGAACTCACCCTGCGGACGACGGCCATGCCGGCCGACGCCAATCCCGCCGGCGACATCTTCGGCGGCTGGGTCATGTCGCAGATGGACAACGCGGCCGGCGTGCGCGCTTCGGAGCGCGCGCGGGGCCGCGTGGTGACCGCCGCCGTCAAGGAGATGGCGTTCGAGAAGCCGGTCAAGGTGGGCGACGTGCTCGCCATCTACACGTCGGTGCACCGCGTCGGGCGGACGTCGATGACGCTGAAGATCGAAGCCTGGGTGCGGCGCTACCTGACCCACGTGACCGAACGGGTCACGGCGGCGGAGTTCGTCATGGTCGCGCTGGACAGGGATGGAAACCCGACGCCGGTGCCGCCCGAGGCGTGACCGCCGCCGCCCGCCGGGGTCACTCCGCCGGCTGCACCCGTTCCTTCGCCGCTTCGCTCAGACATTCGCGCAGGACGCCGGTCGCGTAGCCGCGCGTGATATGCGCGTCGCGCCTGTACTGCTCGTTCCGCATCAGCAGGGCGTGGAGCCGCGGCAGGTTGTAGAAGGGCACGCTCGGATAGAGATGGTGGTCGAGGTGATAGTTCACCTGATGCGGGGCCAGGAAGGCGCGCTCCCACAGATGCGGGTAGACGGTGCGCGACGCGCCGAGCTCGTGGTCGTAGTCCATGGAGCCGAAATGCTCGGCGACGCTGCGCAGGTAAAGGAACAGCAGGAAGATCGTGAAATAGGGCACGATCCAGTAGAGCAGAAAACCCTTCCACGCGCCGAACGCCGTGACCAGCGCCAGGACGCCGATGTAGAAGGCGAGGCGCTTCAGACGGTAGGGGCGGGGGACCTTGTCCTGGTCCTTGTTCAGGCGGCCGAGGATGAGGCGGATGTCGCGGATCGAGTTGACCGTGATGAGATAGCCGACGAGATTGGCCAGGATGTACTGCCAGCGCTGCGGGAAGGTGAACTCCTGCCGTCCGAACTTGACCACCCAGTCGGGGTCCTGGTCGGTGTTGGTGTAGCGGTGGTGCGCGAGGTGGTTGCGGCGGTAGCCGTCGACGGTGGTGCCGAGCGGCCAGGCGAGGAAGATGTCGCCGATCCATTCGCTCGTCGTCTTGTCGGAGATGAAGCGGTAATGCGCGAATTCGTGGATCAGCACGCCGAGCGCGTGCATGCGGCCGGCGATGACCAGCACGGCGAGGACATAGACGACGGGATTGGCGAAATAGCTGCTGACGGCGATCGCGGCCGCGACGACCAGCCAGTCGAACGCAATGGCCCAGGCCGTGCGCCAGGGCGTGAGCACCGACAGGGCCTTTATAGCCTGCTTGTCGACTTTGTAGTCGAAGGTCTGCATGAGCCGCGCTGCCTCGTGAACCGCCGTCTAATGTAAACCAGACGTTAACCGTTGTCTTCGCTCAAAGCTGCATGGGCGGGGTGCAACTTTGGTTTACTTCAAATTTGGTTAAAATCCGAAGCGGACAACTCCGGGTCGTCTAGTCCTTGCAGCGCGCATCGAAGCGGATGCGGGCGTCGTGCACGCGCGTGACGTTCAGCCTCGCCCATTCGCCGAGGGCGTTCACCGGCTCCAGCAGCTCGCGGCCGAGCTGCGTGAGCTCGTAGTCGACGCGCGGCGGGACCGTCGGGTGCACGGTGCGGGTGACGAAGCCGTCGCGCTCCAGGCCGCGCAGCGTGCTGGTCAGC
The DNA here is from genome assembly GCA_027492275.1 of Mesorhizobium sp. GTDB lineage: Bacteria > Pseudomonadota > Alphaproteobacteria > Rhizobiales > Rhizobiaceae > JAPUFC01. Next base: position 56,619 of record JAPUFC010000027.1, read on the forward strand.
ATCTTCTGCGAGATGCCGCCGACGGCCGAGCGCAGCTCGGTGAAGCGCATGGTGCCGCCGCCGAGCTTGCCGACCACCAGCACGGTCCACTTGTCCCCGACATGCTGGAGGATGTCCGACACGGCGCGGCAGTCTTCGGTGAGGTGCAGGTGCCTCGGTTTCAAAAAAGTGCCTCCTTGCGATTTGCGACGCCAGTCACCTATGTAATGTCAGTATCCGAAGGATACCACAAAGTTTCGACAGGAGAGTATAGCATGAGCAAGCCCCGCATCGGCATCATCATCGGCTCGACGCGTCCGGCGCGGTTCGGCGACAAGCCGGCCGACTGGATCGCGGCCATCGCCGCCAGGCGCGACGACATCGAGATCGAGACGGTCGACCTTCGCGATTATCCGCTGCCCTTCTTCGAGGAGGACCGCTCGCCGGCCTGGGGGCCGTCCAAGAGCGAGGTGGCGCAGCGCTGGCAAAAGAAGATCGCCGCGCTCGACGGCTTCATCGTCACCGCCGCCGAATACAACCACGCCCCGACCGGCGTGCTGAAGAACGCGCTCGACTACGCGTACAATGAATGGGTGCACAAGCCGATCGGCTTCGTCGGCTATGGCGGCGTCGGGGGCGCGCGCGCCGTGGAGCAGCTTCGCATGATCGCCATCGAGCTGCAGATGGCGCCGGTCAAGAACGCGGTGCACATCACCTGGGGCGATTTCGTCCAGGTCATGCAGCAGGGCAGGAAGCTCGATGAGTTCGAGCATCTCAACCAGGCCGCGGCCGCCACGGTCGAGGACGTCGCCTGGTGGGCGAAGGTGCTCAAGGCGGCGAGAGAAGACAAGGCCCAGGCTAAGGCGGCCTGATCCGGCGCGGCGGGGCGGCCTTAGCCGCCCGCCGTCAGTGCGCCCGCCGCGTGCTCTTCTGGGGCAGGCGGGTGGCCAGCACCTTGTCGATGCGGCGGCCGTCGAGGTCCAAAACCTCGAAGCGCCAGCCCGCCGCGTCCACCACCTCGCCGGTCGCCGGCAGGTGGTGGAAGTGCGACAGCAGGAAGCCGGCGATGGTTTCGTAGTCGCGGCTTTCCGGCAGGTCGATGTCCAGCAGGTCGGCCATCTCGTCGGCCGGCATGTAGCCGGCGATGAGCCAGGAGCCGTCGTCGCGCTGCACAGCCTGCGGCTCGCCCTCGTCCAGGTCGGAGCGGAACACGCCGGTGATCGCCTCCAATATGTCGGCGGGCGTGACGATGCCTTCGAAGTGTCCGTATTCGTCGTGGACCAGGGCGACGGGAACCTTGGCTTCCTTCAAGGCGGTCAGAACGTCCAGCGCGTCGGACTGGTCGTGGACGATGGGCACCGGGCGGACATGACCGCGCGGGTCGAAGGGCTTGCCGGCCAGCATTGCGGCGAGCACGTCGCGCGTCTGGATGACGCCGATCATGGCATCGACCGAGCCTTCGCCGGCCGGCAGGCGCGAATGCGACGTTTCCATGAGCATCTTCCGCGCCGTCTCCTCGTCCCATTCGAGGTTCAGCCAGTCGACCTCGGTGCGCGGCGTCATCACCGCGCGCACGGCGCGGTCGCCGAGGCGCATGACGCCGGCGATCATGCGCCGCTCGTCGGATTCGATCGTGCCGTGGTGCTCGGCCTCGGCGACCAGCATCTTGATCTCCTCGTCCGTCACCTTCTCCTCGGACTCGCCGCGCTGGCCGAGCAGCCACAGGACGAAGCGGCCGGAGATGTCGAGCAGCAGCACGAGCGGCAGCGCGACCTTCGACAGCACGGCCATCGCCGGGGCGACCTTCGAGGCGACCGCCTCCGGGTTGCGCAGCGCGATCTGCTTGGGGACCAGTTCGCCGATGATGAGCGACGCGTAGGTGATGGCGGCGACCACGATGCCGACGCCGAGCGTGTTGGCCGCGCCTTCCGGCATGCCGGCGGCGGCCAGCCACACGGACAGACGCTGGCCCAGCGTCGCGCCGGAGAAGGCGCCCGACAGCACGCCGACCAGCGTGATGCCGATCTGCACGGTCGACAGGAAACGGCCGGGATTGGCGCCGAGCTCGAGGGCCTTGGCCGCGCCGCCGATCTTGCGCTCGACCATCGCCTTCAGCCGGGCGGGGCGCGACGAGACGACGGCCAGCTCGGACATGGCCAGCAGGCCGTTCACGCAGATGAGCACGATGACGATGAGGATCTCAACGTAGACCATGTCGGTTCACTGTCTTCCAGTTCGTAGAATGGGAAATGGAGCGGTCACGGGGCGGTTTCCAGCACCGCGACCACGGCCATGCCGTCGGTGAAGTAGGGATCGCCGCCGCCATTGCGCCCGCTCGTCGTCGCGCCGGCCCCCGGCACCACCGTGGTCGAGCCGATCCAGCCGGCGGCCTTGAGGTCGGCGACGACGAGGTCGCGGTCGGCATCGATGTCGGGCGCGATGTGATGCGTGATCTGGCCGGTGTCGTGACTGACGCCGACGCCCTTGTCGAAGCTCGCCGCGCCCAGCCAGAGCGCCATTCCGGGCCTGGTCATGTTCCAGAAGCGGACATGGTGCCGGCGGTCGGGGCTCGTGCCGTCCGCCTTCTGGAAGGCGAGGTCCTGCGGCCGCCCAGCGTAGAGCAGCGTGCTGACGGGGGCGTCGGCATAGGGACGGTCGAGAATGACGCTGAGCCCGATGTCCAGCGACGTCCGCAATGTGATCGCGTCGGCGGGATTCCAGCCGGCGGCGGCGAAGGCGCGCAGCACGTCCTCGCGCGGTCCGATGAGGCCGACATTGATCGGATCGCCCCAGATACCGTCGCTGGTGGTCGTGATCATGGCGCCGGGCATGTCGATGCGCGCGCCGTCGCGAAGATACCAGAACTCGGGCGCGAGCCCGTAGGCGAGGGCGATGTAGGCCGTGGTCGCGACGAGCAGGCCAGTCGCGGCGGCGCGCGTTCGTCGACGCTTTCGCCGTTTTCGGGGAGGTTTGTCCATGGCGCTTTCTAGCGCGAAACCGGGGCGTCGCGAAAGGGGCCTGTGGATGGCGGGCGGATCAGCGGCAGGCGACGCTGCCGTTGCGGCGCTGCATGATGTCGAAATGGAAGTGGTTGCGGTGATCGTAATTGTAGCCCGGCCCGAGCACGGTGGTGAAATACTTGCAGGCGTCGGCGCGCACGTTGTTCAGCAGGCCGCGCTGGCGGAACGAGAAGAAACCCGGCTTCTTGACGTCGATGTCCTTGTCGTTGTTCAGCTCGATGTTCATGATGTCGATGGCGTTGCCGGTCGAGTGTTCCGACATGGTGCGCGAGCCGGAAATTCGGCGGCAGGAATAGCTCGACCCCTGGTTGATTCGCTTGACGCCGGAGAAATAGCGCAGGCGGGCCGAGGGCACGAGCTCCTCCTTCGTCCAGCGCGCGAAGGTGAGCGCCATCTGGCAGGTCACGGTGGCGGCCGGCTTGATCTCGGCCGAACCGATCGCCGACATGGAAACCGGGTTGGCGATGTTGCAGGACGGGCCGTCGTCGATCGGCGCGAGATCACGCCAGGTCACGCCGAGCCTGCGCAACTGCCGGCGGCATTCCGCCTCGCCGGCCGGCATGACGGGCGGCGTGGACAGCGGCTGCTCGACGCGCGGATAGGCGACCATCATGGGATTCGACGGCACCAGCGTCTGCATGCCGGTGAGCTGCTGCTGCGCGACGACCGGCTCGGGCGCCAGGGCCGGGGACGCGACGGCGGCCGTGCGTTGGCCGACGTCGACCGCCGGTTGCAGGGCCATGACGTCGCCGGTGGTGCAGGACGCCGCCAGCAGGGCGGCCGAAAGGAGCATGCCGAGAAGAGCCGGACGGCTGGCCGATGCTTGCCTGCATAGGTTGGGCTGGGATGGCATGGACGCGGTCCGCCTCGTGCTGGAAGCGGGCATCTTAACCGGGGCCGGTAAAGGAAAGATCAGCGGCCGCGTTCACGCCTGCGGCGGAAATGCGGCCGCAGCTACGGCGCTATTGGCAGAAAGTCGAGCCGTTGCGGCGCGGCTGCAGGTCGAGATGGAAATGCAGGGCGTGGTCGGCGTCGCTGCCTGGTCCAAGGACCGTCTTGAAGGGGCCGCAGGCCGCCTTACGCACGGCGGCCAGGAATTTTCCGATCTTCTCGTCCGTGGTCGCCTCGACCTGGACGGAGCGGCCGTCCTTCAGATTGAAGGTGGCGATGTCCAGCGCGTTGCCGAAGGCGTGTTCCGACAGCTTGTTGGTGCCGTTGCGCGGCCGGCAGACATAGGCCGAGGCATGGCCGATGGATTTCAGCCCCGCGCCCAGCTCCTGTTCGGCGGCGGGATGCACGGCATCCTTCATGAAGCGGGCGGCGGCTTCGGCCATGGCGCAGTTCATCTCGGCGTCGGGAGACAGGTCGATCTCCCCGCCGAGCGATTCCACCTTGAGCGGGTAGGGGATCGAGCAGCCGTGCGGGTCGCTCTCGGCCGGAGCCTCCTTGAAGGAGACGCCGAGCTCGGTCAGCCGGGCGCGGCACGCGGCTTCCGTCGCCGGCAGCGTGCCGGACGGGTCCGGCACGTCGTCCGAGCGCGGATCGGGCAGCGTCGCCGGCTTGGGCGGCGTGGGAGGAGCCGGCGGCCCGATGAGATGATCGCGCGGGTCGGGTTCGGGCAAGGGCGCATGGTCGGGAGGGCCGGCGTCCTCGCCCGGCTTTTGCGACGCGGTCTTTTCGGGGCCTGGCTGCTCGGGAGGCGGCGGACCCTGGACGGGGCGCATCTCCGGCTCCGGGCGCTTGTCGGGCAAGGGAGCGTTGTCGGGCGCCTTGTCTGGCGCGGCGGATTGCTCGGGAGCCGGCGGGCCCTGGACCGGAAGCATCTGCGGTTCCGGACGCCGGTCCGGCACGGGAACGACATCGGGCCCCTTTTCGGCGGCCTGGCGGTGAAGGCGCGGCTTCGGGCCGTTCGGCGGCAGGTCGACGGCGAAACCGGAGGAAACAGGAAAAACCAACGCCGCCATAAGCGTCAGGGCAAAGAGCCGTAACCGTTGGGTCGACGTCATGTTCCTTAACGCTTCCGGCGGACGGTGGTTGCCGCGCGCGTCAGGCGTCAGGCCCCGATGGCCTCGAGGCCGTTTTCCAGCCAGTCGCCCAGGGTCGGCTGGCCGAGGAGATAGTCGGCCGTGCGCTTGATGTTGCGGCGGCGGGCTTCCTCCACCGCCTCGGCGAATTCGGCCGGCTCGTAGTCGCCGCGACCGATCCACATCAGCGCCACCATCTCGGCAGCCTCGTCCACGTTCAGGTCGCCGAGCAGCGCGCGCAGCTCCGCCTCGCCCAGGTTTTCCTCTTCCTCCTCGGCAAGGCCGTCATGATGGTGGCTGTCGCGGCCGTCGCCGTCCAGTTCCACCTCGTGCTCGGCGCCGTCCTCATAATCCTCGTTGATGCCGGCGCTGACGGCCTTGGCCTTCTCGATCAGAAGCCGCACCGTGTCGGGGCCGATCGTCAGCTCCCATTCCCTGTCCGCGCGTATCTGCATCCCTGATCCTCCTGCCGGAACCATAGTGCAGGCGGGGCGGATTGACAAAGGAGCGCGCGCGGCACAGGACTGCGCGTCCCTCTCGGTCCGGCTTCTCCATGTCCACGCTGCTCTCGCCCAAGGTGCTGCCGATCCTGCTCCTGATCGGCTCGAACGTCTTCATGACCTTCGCCTGGTACGGCCATCTCAAGTTCAAGACCGCGCCGCTCTACGCCGCCGTCATCTTCTCCTGGCTCATCGCCTTCGTGGAATACTGGCTGGCAGTGCCGGCCAACCGCATCGGCCACGAGGTCTATTCGGCGGCCGAACTGAAGACCATGCAGGAGGTGATCACGCTCGTCGTGTTCGTCGTCTTCTCGGTGTTCTACCTCAAGGAGGGGATCACCTGGAACCACGCGCTGGGCTTCGCCTTCATCGCGCTCGGCGCCGGGCTGATCTTCCGGGGCTGAGCGATTCCCGAATCGGTTCAACGGCTTGCCGGCGTTGGTTCTCTGCCGGAGTCCGGCCGTTCATGCTGCGGGCGAAAAGCAAGGCCCGGCCGGGGAGAGTGCCGGCCGGGCCTTCCGTCCCGCGAGGGACGGGGCAGGGAACGCCTGCCTTGATGTGGGGTGCGGAAGCCGTGCGATCAATACGGCCCGCCCCTCACGACTCTCTCACTTCGCGCTCGCGACAGGCGCCACCAGCGGTGTGATGCGACGAATGGCGACGCGGCGGTTCTCCCGCTCGGGCGCCTGTGTGTTCACCTTCAGGTAGCGCTCGCCATAGCCCTGGGTGGACAGGTTCTCGGGCGGAATGCCGAACACATCCGTCAGCGCCTGGGCGACGGCCTCGGCGCGGCGGTCCGACAGCGCCAGATTGGCGATGTCGCTGCCGACTGCGTCGGTGTGACCCTCGATCAGGAACGTCTCGGCCGGGTTCTTGTCCAGGAGCCGCTCCATCGCCGTCGCAACGCCCTCCAGCCGTCTCACCTCGCTCTCGGGGATGGAGGCGGAGCCGAACTCGAAGGTCAGAGTGTCGAGGTCGACGCGCCGGGCGATGTCGCGGACGCGGGCCGAGCGCTTGACCTCGTCGACCGAATAGAGCCGCTGGACCCGTTCCACCGGCGGCTGTTCCAGGAACTCGTAGTAGTCATCCGGGTCGCGGGCCCGCTCCGATTCAAGGATATAGTCGTCGCGTGGAATGGTGAGACGCAGTGGCGGCAGGTCGTCGCCGGGGTCGCGCCAGTCGCGGACACGCTCGTAATTGCGCTCGTCGACGTAGCTCAGCACGTATTCGCGACCGTCGCGGTCGATGCGCGAGCGCTGGACCACGTCGCCGTAGCGGTTGCGGATGGTGACGATGCGCACGCCGTTGTCGCGCAGGATCACCTCGCGCGTCCTGCCCTGCGGGAGATCCTCGTAGTACACGTCGCGCGCCCCGCGCGTCATGCGCGGCCGCTCGTTGCTCTCCACGATGGTCTCGCCGCCGAGCTGGAGGATCAGCCGGTCGCCGAGCTCACGCACGATGTCGGCGCCGCTCGGGCGCTCGCGGCGACGTAGATCGTCGTCGGGCCGACGGTCGCGGCGACGGCCTTCCTCGGCGGTGGCGGGACGGATTTCCCTCGGCTGCGCGGCTTCCTGCGCGGCGCGGTCGTCCACCGGAGGCGGACCGGGATCGACCGGCGGACGCTGCGCGTTTCTGTCTCCGGCTGGCCTGTCTCCGGACGGCCTGTCTCCACCCGCTCGGTCCGGCCGCTCGCCCTGCTGGCGATTACGGTCGTCGCCTCGGCGCGGCCGTTCGCCCTCCGGGCGCGGCTCCGCCTTCTGGCTGTCCAGAATGGGCGCCTCGGCGGGTGCCTCCGGTGCCTGACCCTGCTGCCCGGCCGCCGGCTCTTCCTGCGCGGGTGGGACGGGCGGCTGGTCGGGCTGGCGATCACGCGGGCGCTCGGCAGGCCGCGATCCGCCTTCCGGCTGCGCCTGCGTGTCGCCCCTGTTCCGGTCAGGCCGCTGTGCCGGCCGCTGCTCGGGCTCGGGCCTGACCTCGGGGGTTGGCGTCTCGGCCGCGGGCGGCTGCTCGGCGGGGCGCTGGGCGTCCGGCTGACGCTCGGCCGGCGCTTCGCGGCGCTGTTCTTCCCGCCTTTGCCGTTCCGGGCGAGGAGCTTCCTCGCGCGGCGCGGCTTCAGGCGGGGCTTCGCGCCGCGGTCGCTCGGGCACCGCCTGCTCGGGCTCGGGGCGGGGCGCGGGCTGCTGGCGCGGCGCTTCCTCGGGTGCGCTCTCCCGCTGCTGCCGGCGCTGCGGCCGTTCCTGCGGTTCCGGGCGCTGGGCTTCCGGTTCCGGGCGCTGGGCTTCGGGCTGCGCTTCCTCGCGCTGCCGGCGCTGTGGACGCTCCGGGCGCGGCGCGTTGTCGCCGGGCTCGGCCTGCTGTTCCTGTTGCCTTTCCTGCCTTTGCCGGCGCTCCTGCCGCTCGGGCGCCGCGCCTTCCTCCTGCTGCCGCTGACGTTCACGGCCCTGCCGCTGGCGTGGGCCGCACTCCTGGCCTTCCGGGCAATCCTCCTGAACCTTGACCAGCGGCAAGCCGCCATGCGGGGCGGCCGTGGTCGATCCCGTCAGGGGATAGGCGCCGAGCGGCGCGGAGGCCATCAGCAGGCTCAGCGCCGTGCCGGCCACAATCCGTGGGCCGGCCAAAATCCGTGGGTGGCGAATCATCGCGATAATGCTCCTGTCCTCAGCGTCCCATCCGAGCCGCAAACCGTCCTGAGACAATTTGGTTCCGGTTCTGGCAAGGCTTCCTAGCGTGAAGGTCCACATCTTCTGGGCGGCAAGATGGGTTCTTCGTGTCGCGGATGTGGCGCGGCGCGCATCGGCCATAACGCTTGACCTTTCAAGCCTTCGGGAACAGATGTGCGGGCATGGCGCGACCCTTCTGGAAGACGAAGCCCCTGGAGGAGATGACCGGGACGGAGTGGGAATCGCTCTGCGACGGCTGCGGCAAGTGCTGCCTGTCCAAGCTGGAGGACGAGGACACAGGCGACATCTACTTCACCAGTGTCGGGTGCCGCCTGTTCGACGCCGGCGCATGCCGCTGCTCCGACTACGAGAACCGGCAGGCGCGGGTTTCCGATTGCGTGCGCCTCACCCCCGGCAATGTCCGCACGATCCCCTGGTTGCCCTCCACCTGCGCCTATCGGCTCGTGGCCGAGGGACGGGATCTGGCCTGGTGGCATCCGCTCGTGTCGGGCGATCCGGATACGGTTCATCGTGCCGGCATCTCGGTGCGCGGCCGCGTCACGGCTTCGGAGAACGACCTCGCCGACGCGGAAGATTATCTCGATCACATGCTGGCCGAGGAACCTTGAGGGGCACGGCGCGTTGTCGGCGGCGTATTTTCGCATGAACCGGCCATGAACGGCCGGTTCGCGTCAGGTTCAGAACGACCGGGGTAACTTCGCTTCATCAACACGGGCAGAAGCGGCCCGCCAGTCGAAGGAGAAGCAGTATGAAGACGTTCGTGAAGGCCCTGGTCATGTCGGCCGTGATGGGTCTCGGCGGTGTTGCGGCCGTGCCCGCATTGGCGCAGGACGGCGGCGTTTATCTGGAATTCGGCGGCCGCGACGGTCCGCGCGTCGGAGTCGACGGGCGCAGCCGCTACCGCGACCGCTGGGACGAGCGAAGCTGCAGCGCCAGCGACGCGGTGCGCAAGGCTTCGCGCATGGGCATCCGCAATGCCCGCGTCGTCGATACCGATCGGCGCACCATCGAGGTAGCAGGCCGGCGGCATGGCGACAGGGTCTACGTGACCTTCGGCCGCCGGGGCGATTGCCCGGTCGTTCGCTGGTAAGCCAGCTCGCTGGTAAACGGTAGCACGGTCGAGTGGCCGGGCGAAAAACCCGGCGATTCCCGAAAAAACCCCGGAGGCGTTCCGCCTCCGGGGTTTTCTTTCATCCGGCGGACGTGGCGGCCGGTCAGCGCAGCTCGAACACCACGTTGACCTGGACGCGATAGGCGTTCTCGCCCGCCTGTATCGGAACGGCTTCCCGCGAATCGAACGGCATGGCCTTGGCCATGATCGGGCCGGGGGGCGGCGCCGAGTTCTGCTCGGATATTTCCAGCACGCGGCCTAGTGAGACGCCGGCCGCCTTGCTGAGCGTCTTCGCCTTGGTGAAGGCGTCCGCGACCGCCTTCTCGCGAGCCTGCGCGATCACGGTCGAGGGATCGTCGTTGGCGAAGGAGACGCTGCCGCCCTGGTTGACGCCGAGAGACACCGAGCGGTCGATGATCTCGCCGGTCTTCTGCAGGTCGCGCACGCGGATGGAAAGCGTGTTGGTGACCTGGTAGGCGACGAGTTCCGCCGTCTGGCTGCCGTCCGGCTTGTTCTCGTAGTTGTAGCGCGGATTGATCTGGATGCCGGCCGTCTGCAGGTCGCGCTCCTCTATGCCGAACCCCTTCATGGCCGAGATGACGGCCGCCATGGCGTCGTTGTTGGCGTCGAGCGCCTCGCGCGCCGTCTTGGCCTCGCGCATGACCGAGAGCGACAGCAGCGCCATGTCCGGCGGGGCGACGGCCTCGCCCTCGCCCATGACGACGATGCGGGGCGGCGGCTGGCTCTGCGCGGCGGCGATGCCGGGCAGGATCGCCGCGCCCATCGCCATGGCCAGCAGGGTCTTTCTCATTCAGGATCTCCGTTTCAAAGGCGCCCGCAACCTGGCCGCGATTGGTGGCCGCATTGCGGCAGCGCGCGCGGGAGCCTTGTGCGCCGGCGCAAAAGCCACTAATCAGCCCCGCGTGGGGCCTGTAGCTCAATGGTTAGAGCCGGCGGCTCATAACCGCTTGGTTGGGGGTTCGAGTCCCTCCGGGCCCACCAGTTGCAGCAATCAGCTATTGGCGGCATCGGTCCGTGGCAAAAGCCGGACAACCTGCCTGGAGGCGACCACTGGCCGCCGACGGCCGACGATGCTCTTCCATGTCGCTTTACCGCACCAATCGATCGGCGAAGCCGGCTCCAAGGCCGATGCTCTCGAAATGCGCCTTCGCGCTTTCGAGCTTGGTGAAGACATCTTCGTAGCCAAGCGGATTTCCCATCGTGTCGACGTAGACATAGCCGCCGGTGACGTGGAAGAGCGTGATCATCTCGTCGACGTCTTCGGGAACAACGAGCGTATGGGTCTCGCCGGGCGGCTCGAAAATGTAGTCGCCGGGTGATGCGGTCCAGGCATGTTCGAGATAGCGCCAGCGGCCGCGCAGCGTGAAGGCGTGGACGGGCCCGGAATGCCGGTGGCGGGAAAGCACGCCCGCGCGCCGGACCCGCAACAGATTGACGTAGTATCCGTGGCTGACATTGAGGACCAGGGGCCTGAACCAGACCCCGTCGGACTGCGGGATCCAGTGCTCGTCCGCCGCATCCAGATCCAGCGCGCCGGGAACATGGATGTCGTCGCGCATGCCCGCCGGCTGGGGCAGCGCATAAGGTACTTTCGAGAGATCGAGTTTCCAGGCCAAATTGGGTACTCCGGTTCCCTGTTGAAGGATGTGGCAGCGGGTTTCAAGGGACGTGGAAGGGGGTGCCGATGAGCTCGGTTTCCGCGAACGCGTCGATGGACGCCCCGATGGCTTCGATATCCTCGGCGGCGGTGGCCTCGACGATGAAGCGCGACAGCATGTCCGCACCGACGTTGACGCCCGGCACATCGGTGCATACGGTTCCCATGCTCGTAGCCGCGACCGGCGAGAAGACATGGATGCGTGACAGCCCGGCGCACGCGCCCGGCGCGCGCTCGCGGAGTTCGAAGCCCCGGCCGACCCAGGGACTGCGTGACAGCGTGTGGCTGCGCAGTTCCGCAGGCGGGTCGTAAAGGTCGCCCCAAAGCGCGATATGATGTCTCAGCTGACGAAGCAGCGGCACATCATCCACGGTCGCGCCGAAGCCCGTGCCAACGATGAGGTAGTCGAAATTCCGCCGGACTCCGTTGACCGCCAGTCCGACCGCGCTTCCATCGCGAAACGCTTTTGAGACCGGGCTGGAGAAACTGATGGTGAAGCCGGGGGAGGCAAGCACGCGCATCACCGTCTCGTGTGGCGGGGGAGCGGGGTGCCGGGACGCATAGTGCGCCATCGCCCAGCGGGTCGCGTCGGGAAGCGCCGACCAACCACGGAAGAAGCCCGGAGACGTCGCTATCGGCGCGCGACCCTTGTTGACCTGCGGAAGGCTTTCACGCCTGACGAACATATCGACGGACGCACCAGCCTCCAAGGCCTCCGCCGCATTGTCCCAGGCGGACGCGCCGGAGCCGACGACCGCGACGCGCCGTCCCGACAGGGCTTGAAAGTCTATGTCCGCGCAGGTGTGACCGGCATAGTCCGGCAGCAAGTCGGGATCGACGAAATCCGGGATGCTGGCCGCGTCGGGATTGCGGCCGGTGGCGAGCACGACGCGACGCGCGTGAAGAACGCCGCCATCCGCCAACGTCAGTCGAACGAAGCCGGCGTGGGGTTCGATCGCTGCGACTTCCGCTCCGTTTCTGACCGGCAGGGCCAGGACGTTGCGGAGCCAGCAGAGATAGTCCTGCCAGATGCCGTTCGGAGCCTTGTAGAGCACGTCCCATGCGGCGGCCCCGTACTTCGCCCCGTACCAGGCCTCGAAGGTCAGGGCCGGGATGCCGTTGGCCGGTCCGGGCAGCGTTTTGGGCGAGCGCAGCGTCTCCATGCGCGCGAATGTGACCCATGGCCCTTCCCGGCCTTCGGGGCTGCGATCCAGGACCGCGATGTTGCGGATGCCCTGGAGGACCAGCGCGATCGCCGCGCCGAGCCCATACATGCCGGCACCGACAATCACCGCATCGAGAAGCGGTCTGCCGTCCGGTCCGTGTCGCAGCGGCACCCAGTTTTTCGCCGGCAGGCCGAGCATGCCGAGCTCGGCGGCAAGACGGGCCTCGTGCCTGGCCAGCGAAGCGGGATCCGGCCGCGGCGCCGCTGTCGGGGAGGTGACAGTCGCGTCGTTCATCAGCCGCGCTGCGGCTCGCCGAGCGTGTGCATCAGACGGTTAGCCCAGCCGAACAGCGCAGCGGCGCGAACGAGGTCGACGATCTCGGCTTCGGAAAGGCCGACGGACTTCAGCCGTCGAACGTCGTCGGGCGTGGCCGAGGGCGGTGTGTGCGAAAGCTTGACCGAAAAATCGAAGATCGCCTGCTCGCGCTCGGGAAGCTTCGCCTCCGTGCCCGCGGCAAAGATCGTCTCGATGATGTCGGGGACTGCTCCGAACTGCTGGTAGAAGCGGGCGTGGACCGATGTGCAGTACACGCAGCCATTGTAGATCGACGCGCCGATGGCGCCGAGTTCCCTGTCGCCGCGCGACAATCCCTCCTTGCCGTACATGATGGCGTTGAAGAGAGGGGTGCGCGACTGCAGGGTCTGCGCGTCATGGGCAAGGACGCGCGTGTAGACCGACACGCTGCGCGTGGCCGCGGTGACGCCCATTGCAGCGCGCTGGCTCTGCGTGGCGGCGTCCAGGTCGACCGGCTCCACGTAGGGGTTCCAGGTCAGCACATCCGTCGTGAAATCGTGGACGACGCTCATTTGCCGGCCTCCGCGATCAGGCGCAGGCCTTCGATACAGCGCACATGATAGTTGACGAAGGCGATCAGTTCGGAAAGCGCAACGATGTCGGCATCGGAAAAGCCCGCCTCCCGCAGGGCTTCGATGTCGGATCGGGTGGCGCCCGTCGGGTTCAGGGTCAGGAGGTCGCAATGACGGGCGGCCGCGCGCAGGCCGGTGTCGACGATCCAGTCCAGCGGGCTGCCGTGCGCGATGTTCTCGTCGTCCGCGGTGCCCTGCGAAGCAAGCGACCCGTATTCCCCGGCAAGCGCGTCGCTCCCGCATTCGCGGGCCATGCGAGCCGCGAGGGCGGCTCTCGTGGGAGCAGGGAACGCCCCCGGCTCCGCCGGATCAAGCACCGCGAGCTCGCTGCCGGCTTCCGCGCGGTTGATGATGTCGTTGCGGCGCCACAGGGCCATGACGGGATGGTCGGCGGCAAGCCCGCAGGAAGCCTCGAGGCGTGCCTCGACGGTCTGATTCAACATGATGGGCCATCCTCGTTTCGCATGTGCACAATTCAACACGGACGACCGTGAAAGAGTGAGCTATTTTGAGACGTATATTACGCGGAAAGAGTAGAAATTTCTCACTCGGACTTCTAGTCTGAAATTTCCTTTCAGCGATCCATGGGTATGAAATTTCATGTATGACTCGTTTGATAGAAAAATCCTCGACATACTCCAGAGCGATGCGGACCTGCCGGTGGCGGAAATAGCCGAACGTGTCGGCTTGTCCCAGACGCCATGCTGGCGCCGTATCAGGAAGATGGAAGCAGACGGGCTGATCCGGAAGCGCGTTGTTCTTCTCGATCAAAAGAAAGCCAATGTACCGCTGACCGTTTTTATCTCCGTGAAGGCGCCGCGGCACAGTAGTGATTGGCTGAATTCCTTCAGAAAGATTATTTTCGACATGGGGGAAGTGCTGGAGGCCTATCGGCTGACGGGTGAGGTCGACTATATGCTGCGGATCGCTGTGCCCGACATTGAGAGCTATGATGTGCTTTACAAGCGAATGATCGAGAAGCTAGAGTTCTCCAACCTCGTCTCCGCGATCGCCATGGAGGAGTTGAAGTTCACGACCGCGATACCAACGAACTATCTACCTTGAGGGGGACTGTCCTGCGGGTGAAAAATTCTCCAAAATCGCATCGATGAAGAAAATTCTGGCTTAGCTTGTGCGGGATTGTCATTAGAATGGATTTTATTCGCGGTTGCGAAATTCTACAGTTGTCTTCCGGCGTCACAAGAACAGTGCGGAAGGAAACTGAGGTGCGGTGTATTGGATTGATCGGGGGCATGAGTTGGGAAAGTACGGCGGTGTATTATCGCCGCATGAACGAGCAGGTTCGGGACCGCCTCGGTGGCCTGAACTCGGCCGACATCCTCATGCGTTCCGTGAATTTCGACGAGATCGTCACGCTCCAGAAGGCCGGCGAATGGGCGAAGGCTGCGCAGCGGCTGATGGAGATCGGCCGGGATCTCGAAAGCGCCGGCGCCGATGCGATCCTGATCTGCACCAACACGATGCATTTGCTGGCCGATGAGGTGCAGTCGGCGGTCAAGGTCCCGCTGCTGCATATCGCCGATGTGACGGGATCGAGCATCCGTCGCGCCGGTTGCTCCAGGCCTCTGCTTCTGGCGACGCGTTATACGATGGAGCAGCCGTTCTACAGCCGCCGCATTTCGGAGATGCACGGCCTCGAGGTGATGGTGCCGGACGAGGCGGACCGCGAAGTGATCCACTCGATCATCTTCGACGAGCTTTGCCAGGGCATCGTCCGTGACGAGTCGCGCCGGCGATATGTCGAGATCGTCGAACGCTGCCGCGCCAAGGGCGTCGACAGCGTTATCCTGGGATGCACCGAGATCGGGCTGCTGATCAGCCAGGACGATCTGCCGCTGCCGATCTTCGACTCGACGCTGCTGCATTCGGACGCCGCGATCGATTTCGCGCTGTCCGAGGCCTGCTGACGGACGGCCACGGACAAGAAGGCGGGCGGCGGACACATTCAGATGGGTGCAAGGGCAAATGGGCGTTGAGGTGCGGATGCCGTCGATCGGCACGCTGAGGGTTGGCATAGACGCCGGCGGCACGTTCACGGATTTCGTGGCGGTGCTTCCGAATGGTCAGATGCACTATCACAAGGAGCCGAGCAATCCGGCGGACCCCTCGGCGCCCGTAGAGGCCGGCCTGCGCGGACTTCTGCAGAACGAGGCGATCGCCAGCCAGACCCGCGGCCTGCTCGTCGTTCACGGCACGACGATCGGCCTGAATGCCGTGCTGCAGGGCAAAGGCGCCCGCACCGTCGTCCTGGTGACGCGCGGCCTGCGCGACCTGCTGGAGATCGAGCGCGGACGCCTGCCGAACCATCTCAGCCTGCATGCCGTGAAGCCCGATCCGATCGTTTCGCGCGATCTCGTTCTGGAAATCTCCGCGCGCGCGGATTCCACCGGCGAGATCACCGATTTCCCGACGGCCGCGGAGTTCGACGCCGTTTGCGAAGAGATCGGACGCCTGGCACCGGAAGCCGTCGCCATCGTCCTGGTGAACGCGTACATCTCCCCCAAGCTCGAAGCCGCCGTGGAGCGCGAGATCAAGGCGCGCATCCCGGGACTTCTCGTCACGTGCTCGGCATCGGTGTGGCCGGAGCTTCGCGAGTACGAGCGCGCCGTCATCGCCTGCCTGAACGCGAAGGTCCATCCGCTCATGGAGGCCTATCTCCAGTCGCTGGAAACGCGCATCGCCGGCCTGTCGACCACGGCGAAACTGCAGCTTTCGACGTCGTCGGGCGGCGTGCTCAGCCTGTCGGGCGCACTGGAGCGGCCGATCGAGACCATGCTGTCGGGGCCGGCTTCCGGCACCGTGGCCGCTTCGCGACTGGCGCGCGATCTCGGCATCTCCAGCGGCATCACCTTCGACATGGGCGGCACCAGCGCCGACATCGCGATCCTTACCGATGCGCGGGTCGAGTTCACGACGTCGTCGCACATCGGCGCGCTGCCGCTGATGATGCCGGTCATCGGCGTGTCGAGCATCGGCGCCGGCGGCGGCTCGATCCTGAAGATCGACTCGGCCGGTCTGCTGAAGGTCGGTCCCGAAAGCGCCGGCTCGCGGCCGGGGCCGGTAGCTTTCGGGCTCGGCGGGACGCAGGCGACGGTGACGGATTGCTACATCGCGCTCGGCATCATCGACCCGACGAATTTCCTCGGCGGCCGCATGACGCTGGACGTCGATGCGGCGCTGGCGGCGCTCGACGCCGTGGCGAAGCGTCTCGGCCTGCCATCCCCGCAGGCCGCGGCGGAGGCAGCGCTCAGCATCGCGACGGTCGGCATGTCGACGGAACTGTTCAAGCTGCTGGCGCAGGGCGGCCACGATCCGAACGAGCATGTCATCATGCCGTTCGGCGGCGCTGGCCCGACGCAGGCCGTCATGCTGGCCGACGATGCAGGGCTTCCGGGCATCGCGGTGCCGCCCGCCGCAGCCACTTTCTGCGCCCTCGGCGCGGTCATGGCGGATGCGCGCCGCGACTATCTGCGCAGCATCGGCCAGACCGGCTGGTACGATCTTCCAGCCAAGATCTGGTCGGCATGGTCCGAGATGCGCGCCGAGGCCGACGCCTGGTTCGCCGCGGAGGACATGACCGTTTGCGGCCACCGCTTCGAGTACCAGATCGACATGCGATATGCGGGGCAGTCCCACAACATGATCGTCCATGTCGATGAGGAGGTCGTCGCGTCGAAGAACCTTTCCGGCGTGGCGGAAGCTTTCCACAAGGCGCACGAGGCGCTCTACGATTTCCGCGAGACCGACGAAAAGGTCGAGGCGGTGTCGGTCCGCCTGAGCATCATCGCCATGGTGCCGGAGGTCGCGCTGGCGACGCTCGCGCCGCATCAGGGCAAGGTGGAGCCTTCGTCGCATCGCAAGATCTTCCACCGTGGCGGCTGGGTGGAGAGCGCCGTCTACCAGCGGCCAAGCCTCGGTGGCGGCGCGGTCTTCGCGGGACCGGCCGTGGTCGAGCAGTCCGACACGACCACCTGGGTTCCTCCGGGCTGGACTGTGACCGTTCATCCGACAGGCACTCTTCTGATCAATCGGAGCAATGCCGATGAAGCTTGATCCCGTCACGCTCGAAATCATGTCGATGAAGCTCAGCGCGGCAGCTTCCGAAATGGCGTATTTTCTGAAGCGGACCGGCCGCACGCTGTACATCAAGGAGTCGGAAGACTTCTCCACGGCGATCGCCAACCTTTCGGGCAAGTTCGTCGCCTATCCGCAGAATGTCGGCGTCTCCGGCTTCTTCGACCTCGACTGCGGCCCCGCCATCCAGGCCGTAGGCCATCTGGACCCGGGCGACGTCATCCTCACCAATCACCCCTACATGTCGAAGGGCCTCGCGACCCACCTGCCGGACCTGACGGTCATCAGGCCGTTCTTCCACGGAGACAAGCTCGTCGCCTATGGCTGGGCCTTCGTGCACTCCGCCGATGTCGGCGGCCGCGTCCCGTCAAGCATCTCGCCGAGCAACAGCGACATCTTCCAGGAAGGCCTGATGATCCCGCCGGTCAAGCTCGTCCGCAAGGGTGAGATCGATCCGGTGGTGGAGGGCTTCCTTCGCTCCAACTGCCGCACCCCCGAACCCAACATGGGCGACGTGCGCGCCATGCTGGCGGCGATGTCGCTCGGCGAGAAGCGCGTCCAGCGCATCATCGAGCAGCACGGGCTGGAGACGTTCGAGAACAGCCTTGGCGACGTGATCGAGTACACGGCGCTGAAATCGCGCGAGATTTTCCGCAAGATTCCGGACGGCGTCTACGAGTTCAACGATTTTCTTGACGACGATCTAGTGTCCCCGATCCCGATCCGCATCCGCGTGAAGATGACGGTGTCGGACGGGCTGATCGATCTCGACTTCGACGGCACGGATCTCCAGGTGGCCGCCGCCTACAACATCCCGACAGCCGGCATTCGCCATGCGCAGCTCACGTCCTGGCTGACGTCGTTCGTGCTCACCCATGACAAGACCGTGCCCCAGAATGCCGGCATGCTCGATCCCGTCTCGATCCACACGCCCAAGGGCACCGTGCTGCATCCGATCTTCCCGGCGCCGGTCGGCGTTCGACATGCCGTCGTCCATCGCGTGATGGACACCGAGAACGGCGCTCTTGCGCAAGCCTTGCCGGAGTTCATGCCGGCGGCATGCGCGGGGCTCATCATCCCGACCGTTCTCGCCGAACCGGAAGACGCGAACGGGGACCGCAACGTCGTGGTCGTCGAGCCGATGGTCGGCGGCGGCGGCGCGTGGAACGGCCATGACGGTCCGGATGGCCGCCACAGCGGTCCGGTCAGCATCGGAAACAATCCGATCGAGGTGACGGAGACCGGCGCGGCCGTGACCATCCTGCGCTACGGTCTGCGCCCGGACTCCGGGGGCCCCGGCAAATGGCGCGGCGGCACCGGCATGGAGCTGACCTTCAAGGCCAAGCGGCTGGGGTCGCAGGTGCTTGGACGCGGCATGGATCGCTTCCGCTTCCAGCCATGGGGCCTGCTGGGCGGCAAGCCCGGCGCGCAGGCGAGAACCATCCTCAACATGGGACGCGAGGATGAGCGCGATCTCGGCAAGATCGATGTGGTCGACCTCGGTCCAAACGATACGATCACCGTGCTGACGCCGGGCGGCGGCGGCTACGGCAATCCCTTCGAGCGCGATGTCGAGGCCGTTCTGTGGGACGTGAAGCGCGGTCTGGTCTCAGACGAAGCGGCGCGGACCGACTACGGCGTCGTCGTCGGCGGCGGCGTGGTGGACGCGGCCGCGACCGAGGCGCTGCGCGCCGGTCAGCCGAAGCCCGACGCCGACAGGATGTTCGACTTCGGCCCGCAACGCCGGATCTGGGAAGCCGTCTTCGACGACAAGCTCATGCGGCGCATCGTGGCGGTCGTCCTTGCCCAGCCGAGCGGCGGCCGCAAGGCGTTCCGCAACCGGCTTCTCGCGCCGCTTCTCAAGGCGCTCGATCGCTACCGACCGCTGGAAGCCGAAGAGTTGGCGGAACTCGGACGGGACGTTACACGCAATCTCGAGGCCGCCGAAGCGGCGGCCCGGCCAAATTCGGAGCATCAGGCGGCCGCTTGAGCCACAGGATGCTTCCAGTCTCTCGAACGCATGTCTCGAAAACAGGGGCCAACAGATGTTTCACTCCCGATTTCTAAAGGCGGCAGCCGCAGGCGTCGCCTTCGTCCTCAGCGCAAGCGCCGCGCTGGCAGAAGACATGACCTTCGCGCTGTCGGCGAATGTCGTCACGCTCGATCCGCATATGACCAACACGGTCGGCACCGATCTGTCCGTCATCAGCCACATCTACACGCCGCTGGTCATTCGCCAGCCGGACATGAAGATCCATCCGGCGGCAGCGAAGTCGTGGGAAGTGACGGATGGCCTGACCTGGACTTTCCATCTGCGCGACGACCTTGTCTTCCCGGACGGTTCGAAGCTCGATGCCGAGGTGGTCAAGTGGAACATCGAACGTATCCTGAATCCCGAGACGAAGTCGCCGGTGCGCGCATGGCTCTCGACCATCAAGGAGATCAAGGTCGTCGACCCCGTCACCGTGCAGTTCGTGACCGACAAGCCGTTCGCATCGCTCCCCGACCAGATGTCCCAGATATTCATGATGTCGCCGGCGTGGACAAAGTCGCACAACCCCGCGATCGAGGCGAGCGGCACGGGCCCGTATGATCTCGTCAGCTACGTCTCCGGCGACCGCGTGACGCTGAAGGCGAAGGCGAACTATGCCGACGGCAAGCCGACCTTCGACAATGTCAGCTTCCGCGTCATCCCGGAGGATTCATCGCGCATCGCGGCCCTGCTGGCCGGCGAAGTCGATTTCATTGCCGGTATCCCGCCCTTCGAACTGGAGCGCATCAACGCGACCGACGGCGTTTCGGCCTCCTCGGTGCCGTCGACGCGCATGGTCTACGTCAAGTTCAACAATCTGAAGCCGCCGTTCGCCGGCAATACAAAGCTCAAGCTTGCCCTGAACTACGCCATCGACAAGGAAGCGCTGCGCGAAGCGATCTGGGACGGGCAGGGCGAACTGAGCCGGTGCCAGCCGCTGAATCCGGCCTATTTCGGCTACAACCCCGATCTCAAGCCGTTCCCCTACGACCCGGAGAAGGCGAAGTCGCTGCTGGCCGAGGCGGGTTTCGCGGGAGGTCTGACGCTCGAATTCGAGGTGCCGATGGGCCGCTATCTCCTGGCGTCCGAAATGGCGCAGGCGATCGCCGCGCAGTGGGCGGAAATCGGGGTGAACACCAAAATCGTCGAGATGGAGTATGGCCGCTGGATCGACAAGTATCAGAACGCCGGCCAGATGGCCGAGCTGTCCTATATCGGCCAATCCTGGCCGACCCTGAACGCCGACGGCATGCTCGGACTGCTCGAGCCGGGCAACATTTACGCCTACTACGACAATGAGGAGTTCGGAAAATTGATCCGCGAGGCGCGTTCGCTGACCGACACCGACCAGCGTCTGGCGCTCTACAAGAAGGCGACCGAAAGCTTCTGCGCCAGCCCGGCTCACCTGGTCCTGTTCGACCAGCCGACGCCCTATGCCCTGCGGGACCGCATCAAGTGGCAGACGCGTCCGGACGACGTGTTCCGCGCCATGGACATCAGCGTCGCCCAGTAGGGGACCGATAGAAACGAGCCGCAGGCCGTATGCTTTACCGATATCTGCTCACGCGACTGGGCGAAGTCCTGCTGTCGCTCTGGGGGGCGATGACGATCGTCTTCATCGCCGCGCGCATGCTCGGCGACCCGGTCATCATGATGCTTCCTATGGGCGCGAGCCCGGCCGATATCGAATTGATGCGCAAGACCCTGCGGCTCGATGATCCCCTGATCGTCCAATACCTGCAATTCATGTGGAACGCGGCGCGGGGCGATTTCGGCGTGTCGTTCCAGTTCCAGAGACCGGCGATGGATCTCGTGCTCGAGCGCTTGCCGGCGACGATCCTGCTTGCCGTATCGGCTCTGGTGATCGGCATCGTCGTCGGCGGGACCCTGGGCTTCGTCGCGGCGCGCTGGCGCGGCACCATCCTCGCGCCCATTGCCACCGTGCTGGCGCTCCTCGGACAGGCGACGCCGGTGTTCTGGCTCGGCATCATCCTCATTCTCGCGTTCAGCACGTCGCTTGGCTGGCTGCCGAGCGGCGGAACAGGAAGCCTCAGCCATCTCATACTGCCGTCGATCACCCTCGCGACCTTCACGGCCGCCAGCGTCATGCGGCTGCTGCGATCGAGCATGATCGAAGTCGTCTCCGAGGATTTCGTTCGGACGGCATGGTCGAAGGGCCTGAAACCGCGCGCCGTCTATGTATGGCACGTCATGCGCAACGCCCTGCTGCCGGTGGTCACCATGGTCGGCATCCTTGCCGGCGAATTGCTGGGAGGCGCGGTGATCACCGAGACGGTCTTCGCATGGCCCGGGGTGGGGCGTCTGGTCATGCAGGGGATCGAGACGAAGGACTTCGCCGTCGTTCAGGCCGCCGCAGCGACGATCGCCGCGATCTACATCTTCGTGAACTTCATCGTGGACCTGCTCTACCTGCTGATCGACCCGCGCATCCGGCTGACCAGAATGGGCCGGGCATGAGCGTGGCGGCCTTCTTCAAAAACATTCAAGGCGGCCATGTCGGGCTCTTCGTGCTGACGATCGTGGTGCTGCTGGCGATATTCGCGCCGCTGGTCTCCCCCGACAATCCGGTACGGTCGGATCTGCGCGGACGGCTGGCGGAGCCCACCTTAAGCCTCACCGAAATGGGAAGCGCGCCGCTCGGGCGCGATCAACTGGGACGCGACATACTCAGCCGCATGATCTACGGCAGCCGTGCGACCCTGCTTGTCGCGCTTTGCGCGGTGGTCGTGGGCGGCATCGTCGGCGTTACGATCGGCATGATCTCCGGCTTCTCCGGCGGCATCCTGGACCGCATCCTCATGCGGATCACGGACATTCAACTGGCGTTCCCGCTGATGCTGCTGGCGCTGCTCATGGTGGCGGCGATGGGCGCGAACTTCTTCAACCTGATCGTCATCCTCGCACTGACGAGCTGGACGAGGTACGCGCGCATCGTCCGCGGAGAGGTGTTGCAACTGCGCGAGCGGGAGTTCGTCCTCTCCGCCGTCGCCGCAGGCGCGAGCGCGTGGCGCATCTGCGTCAGGCATATCCTGCCGAACATCATGGCGCCGATCATCGTCGTCGCCACGCTCGAGCTCGGGCGCGTCATCGTGATGGAATCGGCGCTGAGCTTCCTGGGCGTCGGAATGCAGCCTCCGACGCCGAGCTGGGGCCGCATGCTCGCCGAAGGGCGCAGCTACGTATCGCGCGCCTGGTGGCTGGCCGCGTTTCCGGGGCTCGGCATCATGCTCGTCGTGCTGAGCATCAATCTCATAGGCGACTGGCTGCGCGACGTGTTCGACCCCAAGAGGTGACATGACGGACACCAGCACGCAAACGCCGCTCCTGCAGATTCGCGACCTCTCCGTCAGGTTCAGGACGGATCGCGGCCACGTCCACGCGGTCAACGGCGTGTCCTACGACCTCATGCCGAACGAGACGCTCTGCATCGTCGGCGAGAGCGGTTCCGGGAAAAGCGTGCATGCGCTGTCGATCTTGCGGCTGCTGCCGGAACCGCCGGCCGAAATCACCTCCGGCCGCATCCATTTCGACGGACGGGAATTGCTGACCGCCTCGCGGCAAACCATGTTCGACCTGCGCGGCAACGGCATCGGCATGGTGTTCCAGAATCCGATGAGCTCGCTGAACCCGGTTCTGACGATCGGCAGGCAGATCACCGAAGTGCTGCGCCGCCACATGAAGATGGACGGCAGGGCCGCGCATGTCCGGGCGGTCGAACTCCTCGATCGCGTGCGTATTCCCGACGCGGCGAGCCGCATCCACAGCTATCCGCACGAGTTCTCCGGTGGCCAGCGCCAGCGCATCATGATCGCCATCGCGATCGCCTGCAATCCACGCCTCCTGATCGCCGACGAGGCGACGACGGCGCTCGACGTCACGACACAGGCGGAAATCATCCAGCTCGTGCGTGAGTTGAAGGACGAGAAGTCGATGGCCGTCATCTGGATCACGCATGATCTGGGCGTGGTCGCAGGCATCGCGGATACGGTACAGGTGATGTATGCGGGCGCGATCGTCGAGCGCGGCCCGGTCGACGCCATCTTCAACGATCCGCGAAGCGCCTACACATTCGGGCTGCTGAACTCCCTGCCGGACGTCAGCGACGTTCATGGCGCGCGAACGCGCCTGCGCCAGATCGACGGCATGCCGCCCGACCTGCACGCGTTGCCCGCGGGCGATCCTTTCGCACCGAGAAACCCGTACGCGACGGAGCGCTGTTTTCTGGAGCGTCCTCCGCTCCGGCAGGCGGAGGACGCGGAGCCCGGGCATCTCGTCGCCGCGTGGTATGATTTGAGAAAGGTGACGCGCAGGGAGGCAGTCGGCTGATGCCGGGACCATCTCCGCTTCTCGACGTCAGAAACCTGGTCAAGCGCTATGAGAGCGCGCCGCGCGAGGCGCCGCCTGCCGTCGATGACGTATCCTTTCATGTGAACGCGGGCGAGACGCTCGGGCTGGTTGGCGAGAGCGGCAGCGGCAAGAGCACGATCGGGCGCGCCATCTGCATGCTCAGCCCGCCGAATTCCGGCTCCATCGTGTTCGAGGGACGCGAGATATCCAGGTCCTCGCAGAACGAGCTGCAGAAGGTGCGGCAGCGCATGCAGATCGTGTTCCAGGACCCGTTCTCGGCTCTCAATCCGCGGATGCGCGTAGGCGAGTTCGTCGCCGAGCCTCTCGTCATTCACGGGCGGTATCGGAACCGGTCCGAAAGGAGGGATGTCGTCGCCGAGCAGTTCAGGCTCGTCGGCCTCGACCCGGACGCCATGGGCCGCTATCCGCACCAGTTTTCAGGTGGGCAGCGGCAGCGCATCTGTATCGCGCGCGCGCTCATCCTTGGGCCAAGCATGATCGTTGCCGACGAGCCGATCGCGGCGCTCGACGTCTCGATCCAGGCGCAGATCGTCAATCTTCTGGCCGATCTGCAGGAAAGGACGAAAGTATCCTACATCTTCATCTCGCACGACCTGCGCATGGTCCAGCACATATGCCACCGCGTCGCGGTGCTCTATCGCGGGCGTATCGTCGAACTGGCTAATGTTGTGGATCTCTACTCCAATCCGCTCCACCCCTACACGCAGCGGCTGCTCTCCGCCGTGCCGATACCGGACCCGGCGCGTGAACGGGCGCGTCAAAGATCGCTCGGCCCGCTGTCTTTCGGCAATGAGGGTTCGTTGATCGAAGCGCGGGAAGGCCATTTCGTCAGGCTGCCGTCCCTCCCGTAGCTTCCGGCAGAAGTGTGGGCGGCGACGATAGTTCGGGTGCGCCAAGGGAACACGGACACGCGCTCCGAGTTCTTGAACGCCGCAAACCTGAAGGGAGCTTCCCATGGCAACCACACGCAAATCGACCGCGTCGACCAAGGGTCTCGAGGACCTGTTTCTCGACGGCCTCAAGGACATCTACTATGCCGAGAAGAAAATACTGAAGGCGCTGCCCAAAATGGCGAAGGGCGCCGAGGACGAGAAAGTCTCCGCCGCCTTCCAGAAGCATCGCGAGGAAACCGAGGGGCAAGTCGAGCGCCTGGAGCAGGTGTTCGAGATTCTCGGTAAGGCCGCGCGCGGCAAGACCTGCCCGGCCATCGACGGCATCATCGAGGAAGGCTCGGAGGTGCTGGAGGAGTATGACGGCTCCCCGGCGATCGATGCGGGTCTGGTGGCTGCGGCTCAGGCCGTCGAACACTACGAGATGGCCCGCTACGGCACGCTGATCGCGTGGGCCGAGCAACTCGGCATGAAGGATGCCGTCAGGCTTCTGCAGCAGACGCTGAAGGAGGAGGAGGCGACCGACAAGGCGCTCACGTCGCTGGGGCAGGGCGGCGTCAATCAGAAGGCGACCCGCGAAGCCGCCTGACGCGTCGAGCCAGACGCATCCGGTGGAGACACTGGCGGCTGATGATCGGAAGGAGAACGGGTCCCGCCGCGGCGCGGGCTCGTTCTCGCGGCCCGTGCCTAACGGTGTTGCGTCGCCGCTTCGCCGGGCTCGTCCCGGACCCCGACCGTGACGGTCCATGCGGCGTGCTCGCCGTCGGGCGCGGCCTGTCCGTGAATGATCCTGCCGACGATCGGCGGGAGCCGGCAGGGCCGTTCGCCGAAATTGCAGCGCATCTGGAGAACGGCGTCGGGAAAGCGCCAGTCGACGGCGAAGGCGCTATCCCGCGACGCCACGATCCGTCCCGAACCGCCTGACGCGTTCGCCAGCAGCGGGACGACGTGCTCGCGCCTTGTCTCCAGCAAGGCCCGCAGCCGCTCCATGCTGGCCGCGCCTTCCGGCGTGGCCGCCATGCTCCAGTCGATCCGTGACCTGTCGAAGGTGGCGTCGTCGTTGGGGTCCGGCACCTCCGCGCCGAAGCCGGAGAAGCGTGAGAATTCCTCCCGCCGGCCGTCGCGCACGGCCTTAGCCAGATCGCCGGAATAGTCGGTGAAGAAGAGGAACGGTCTTTCTTCTCCCCACTCCTCGCCCATGAACAGAAGCGGGATATGCGGCGCCAGAAGCAGCGCCGCGCTCATCGCTTCCAGCCGCCGGCCGCCGGCCAGCACCGAAAGCCGCTCGCCGAGCGCGCGGTTGCCGATCTGGTCGTGGTTCTGCAGGAAGGCGACGAAGGCGACCGGCGGCAGATGCGCGCTCGGTGTGCCGCGCTTTTCGCCGTCGATCGTGTGTTCGCCCTGGAAGGCGAAGCCCTCGGCCAGGCAGCGCGCCAGCTTTCGCGCCGCATCGTCCCTGAAGTCGGCGTAGTAGCCTTCCTTCTCGCCTGTCAGCAGCACATGGGCGGCATTGTGGAAGTCGTCGTTCCACTCCGCGGTGTAGTGGACGGCCTGTCCGTCACGGCGTTCATGCAGATGGGTGACGTTGCGGTTGTCCTCGGTGCACAGATGGATGTCCCGGCCGGGAAACGCGGCGCGGACGCGCTCGGCCAGCTCGGCCAGCAGTTCCGGCTCCGACGCATCGCGAATCTGGTCGACGGCGTCGAGGCGCAGGCCGTCGAAACGGAACTCGTCCAGCCAGTACAGCGCGTTGTCGATGACATAGCAGCGGACCGGCGCCCGCGCATAATCGATGCCGGCGCCCCAGGGCGTCTTCCTCGCCGGGTCGAAGAACCGCGGCGCATAGGACGGCAGATAGTTCCCGTCCGGGCCGAAATGGTTGTAGACCACGTCGAGAAAGACCATCAGCCCGTGATCGTGCGCGGCGTCCACCAGCGCCTTGAGGTCGTCGGGCGTTCCGTAGGCGTTGTGCGGGGCATAGGGCAGAACGCCGTCATAGCCCCAGCCGCGACGGCCGGAGAACTGGCCGATCGGCATCAGTTCGATGGCGGTGACGCCGAGCCTTGCCACATGCTCCAGCCGCTCGATCGCTGCGCGGAACGTCCCTTCGACCGTGAAAGTGCCGACATGAAGCTCGTAGATGACCGCCTCGTGCCAGGGCCTGCCCTTCCACGCCGCGTTGCGCCATTCATAGGCCTCGGGGTCGACGATCAGCGACGGGCCATGCACGTCGCCCTGCTGTGCGCGCGAGGCGGCGTCGGGCACGCTGCGCCCCTCCGGCAGCACGAATTCATAGATCGATCCGGCCCGCGCGTGGGCAACGACGGCGTCGTGCCAGCCCGCTTCGAGGCGGCGCATGGGCACCTCATCGCCGTCGAGGCGCAACGAGACGGCCGGGATGTCGGGCGCCCAAAGGCGGAAGCGCCAGCCGCCCGAGGGGTCGGGGCGCGGCCCCCAGGCAGAGTTCTGGACCCCCGGTTGCCGCACTCCTCTACCGATGCGCCCAGGACCGGAACAGGTCGCCGCAGTCCGCCTGCATCTGCGGCGTCTCGCCGTCCTTGCGATCGTCAGGGACGGAAGCCTTCTGCTGCGAAGGGGAATCCGGATAGATGACGGCATCCTCGGTGACCGTCGGGGCGCGGGGATCGGACTTTCCAGTCCTGGCGGGCCTGGTCTTGTCGGGCTTCATCGTTTCCTCCTCAAAACCGCGGCGCGGCGACGACGGCATCGAACTTCTCGCGGCGGGCCTGGTTCCCGAGCAAAGCGAAAAGAACTCGAAACGCGCTTCGAAAGCCGGGCATGGCTTGGAACTCCTGGCGCCGTGGGGTGTTCCTGTCGGCTTCACGCACATTCCGTTGATCGATCTGGAGGGTTCATGTCGAAGACCGGGCATTCGGTGCAGCCGGGCCTGCCCTATCCGCTGGGGGCGACCTGGGACGGATCGGGTGTTAATTTCGCCCTGTTCTCGGCCAACGCCAAGAAGGTCGAGCTCTGCCTCTTCGATCCGGCGGGACGGCGCGAAGTGGAACGGGTCGCCCTGCCGGAATTCACCGACGAGGTCTGGCACGGCTACCTGCCGGACGTGCGGCCGGGGCAGCTCTACGGCTACCGCGTCCACGGGCCCTACGCGCCCGAAGCCGGCCATCGCTTCAATCCCAACAAGCTGCTGCTCGATCCCTACGCGCTGGAGCTTCGCGGCGAGATTCGCTGGCACGACGCCGCCTTCGGCTACCGCATCGGCCATCCGCGCGGTGACCTGGCCATGGATCGCCGCGACTCGGCCTTCGTGATGCCGAAATGCGTGGTGATCGACCCTGCCTTCACCTGGGGCGGCGATGCGCGCCCGCGCACCCACTGGAAGGACACGATCGTCTACGAGGCGCATGTGAAGGGGATGACGGCGCGCCATCCCGACCTGCCCGCGCAACTGCGCGGCACCTTCGCGGGACTGGCCGACGCGCGCGTCGTCGACCATCTGGTCAAGCTCGGCGTCACCTCCGTCGAACTCATGCCGGTGCAGGCCTTCTTCGACGACCGGCATCTGATCGAACGCGGCCTGAAGAACTATTGGGGCTACAACACGATCGGCTTCTTCGCGCCCGCGCCGCGCTACCTGTCGCACGGCGCGAACCTGCATGAATTCAAGCTGCTGGTGCGCCGCCTGCACGAGGCCGGCATCGAGGTGATCCTCGACGTGGTCTACAACCACACGGCCGAGGGCAACCATATGGGGCCGACGCTGTCGTTCCGCGGCATCGACAATGCCAGCTACTACATGCTGGCCGACGACCGCCGCTATTATTTCGACACGACGGGCTGCGGCAACACGATGAATTTGCGCCACCAGCGCGTGCTGCAGATGGTGATGGATTCGCTGCGCTACTGGGTCGAGCAATGCCATGTCGACGGCTTCCGCTTCGACCTCGCCAGCTCGCTCGGCCGCGACCGGGACGTGTTCGATTCCCACGCCGTTTTCTTCGACGCCGTGCGGCAGGACCCGGTGCTGTCCACCGTCAAGCTGATCGCCGAGCCTTGGGACACCGGGCCGGACGGCTACCAGACCGGCAATTTCCCGCCCGGCTGGAGCGAGTGGAACGACCGCTACCGCGACGTGGCGCGCGGCTACTGGAAGGGCGACGAGGGGCTTGCCGGCGATCTGGCCGGCAATCTTCTGGGCTCGGCCAGCCTGTTCGAGAAGCGCGGCCGCCGCCCCTGGTCGAGCATCAACTTCGTCACCGCCCATGACGGCTTCACGCTGACGGACGTCGTCTCCTTCAACGACAAGCACAACGAGGCCAATCAGGAAGACAATCAGGACGGTCACTCGCACAATCTGAGCTGGAACTGCGGCGCGGAGGGCGAGACGGACGATGCGGGCATCCTCGACCTGCGCGACCG
The DNA here is from genome assembly GCA_027492275.1 of Mesorhizobium sp. Lineage (GTDB taxonomy): Bacteria > Pseudomonadota > Alphaproteobacteria > Rhizobiales > Rhizobiaceae > JAPUFC01. The sequence continues at coordinate 85,508 of JAPUFC010000027.1, forward strand.
CATGCGGCGCAACCTTATCGCCACGGTGCTTCTGTCGCAGGGCACGCCGATGATCCTGATGGGCGACGAGAACGGCCGCAGCCAGGGCGGCAACAACAACTCCTACTGCCAGGACGACATGATGAACTGGCTGTCATGGGAGGACGACGAGCGCCAGACGAACTTCATGGATTTCGTGCGCGATGCGATCGCGTTGAGGCGCAGGCAGCCCCTGCTGGCGCAGCCGCGCTTCCTGCACGGCCGCCCGACGCCCGCCGGTGACCCGGACGTGCAATGGCTGCGGCCGGACGGGCAGGCCATGACGCAGGAGGATTGGGACAATCCGCACACGCGCAGCATGGGCGCGCTGCTGAGCGACGGCCGGCGGCGCCTGCTCGTCCTGGTGAACGCGCATCATGAGGAGGTGCCGTTCTCGCTGCCCGCGCAGCCGTGGCGGATGCTGCTGGACACGGCGGCCGGAACGGTGGCGCCCGAGGGCAGCGAGCGCCGCGACGGCGACCTCGGCCTGCCCGGCCGCTCCATGGTCGTGCTCGAAAGCGCGGCATGACCGCGCCGGGCGCCATCCCGCTCGTGGCGACCTACCGCCTTCAGTTCCGCGACGGAATGACCTTCGACAAGGCGGTCGGGATCGTGCCGTATCTCCAGCGGCTGGGCGTCAGCCATCTCTACGCCTCGCCGCTGATGACGGCGACGGCCGGCTCCGCCCACGGCTACGACGTCACGGACTGCAACGCCTTCGACCCGGCGCTGGGCGGACGGGAGGGCTTCGAGCGCCTGCACCGCGCCCTGTCCGGGGCTGGGATGGGCCTGATCCTCGACATCGTGCCGAACCACATGGCGGCCTCGCTGGAGAATGCGTGGTGGCGCAGCGTGGTGCAATGGGGCGAGGCCAGCCCCTTCGCGCGCCATTTCGACATCGACTGGACGCGCCGGCTGACCCTGCCGATCCTCGGCGAGGCTTTTTCCGAGATTCTGGCCAAGGGCGAAATCCGGCTGGCGGCGGACCGGAAGGCGGGTTGCCTCGCCTTCGGCTATTTCGACAACCTGATCCCGATCCACCCCCTGACGCATGCCATGATCGCGGAGCGGCTCGGCGGGCGGTCCGGTCTGGTGGCCGGGATGCTTCCGTCCTTGTCGGAGGAGACGCCGTCGGCGCTGGACGGCGCGCTGGCCGAACTGTCCGGCGACGCCGCCTTCCTGGCGCGGCTGCACGACGCCCAGCCCTGGGAGCTGGTCTGCTGGCGCGACGCGTCGGACAGGCTCAGCTACCGCCGCTTCTTCGAGATCGCCGGCCTCGTCGGCCTGCGCGTCGAGGACGACTCGGTGTTCGACGACGTTCATCGTCTCGTGCTCGACCTGGTGCGCGCGGGCAAGGTCGACGGGCTGCGGATCGACCATGTCGACGGGCTGTCCGACCCGAAAGCCTATCTTCGGCGCCTCCGAGACGCGGTCGGTCCCGACATGCCGATCTTCGTCGAGAAAATCCTGGCCGAGGGCGAGGCCTTGCGGGACGACTGGCCGATCGAAGGTACCACCGGCTACGAGTTCATCGCCGCTGTGTCGCATCTGCTGGCGGACCAGAACGGGCTGGCCGGTCTGGAGCGGCGATACCGCGATTTCGTCCGCTCGGACACAGCGCTGGACGAGAACATCCGCGACGCCAAGACGCTGATGCTCCGGCGCAATTTCGCCGGGGAGTTTTCCGCCCTGACGGACATGGCGGTTGATATCGCCGGGCAGGGGAATGACGTCCGGCAGGCTGTCGCCGACGCCATCCGCGAGATCGTCATCGCGCTGCCGGTCTATCGCACCTATGGCGACGAAGCCGGGCTGGACGGCGACGACCGCGCGGTGCTGGCCGGCGCGGTGGACAGGGCGGTTTCGGCCGGAAGGGCGTCGCCGCGCTGGCTGGGGTTCATCGCCGACACGCTTTGCTCGGTCCCGGCCGACGACGGCGTGTCGCGCTTTCGCCGAAAATTCCAGCAACTCACCGGCCCGGTCATGGCGAAGGCCGTCGAGGACACGGTGTTTTACCGCCACAATGTGCTCATCGCCCTGAACGAGGTCGGCGGTTCGCCCGCGCGCGTCGCCGAGCCGCGGCGCCGCTTCCACGAGGCGCTCGCCAACATGGGCTCGGGCCTGCTCGCGACGGCCACGCACGACACCAAGCGCGGCGAGGACGCGCGGGCGCGGCTTTATGCGATCAGCGAGGCGCCGCTGGTCTGGGCCGATGCCGTCGGCCGCTGGCGGGAGATGAATACCGGGGCCGGAAGGACCGTAGACGGCGAGCGGCTTCCCGATCCGCATCTCGAATGGCTGTTCTACCAGACGCTGGCCGGTGCGTGGCCGATGGGCGTCGACATCGCGGACGACGCGGCGCTGTCGGCATTCGCCGGCCGCATTGACGGCTGGCTAGAGAAGGCGATGCGCGAGGCTAAGCTGCGCACGGACTGGCTCGCCGTCGACGAGGAGTACGAACGGGCCGCCAAGGCCTTCGCGGCTGATGTCCTGCAGCCGGCGAATCGGCGCTTCCTGCGCGACTTCGCGCAGACGCTGGAGCCGTTCGCCCGTGCGGGTATGTACAATTCGCTGGCGCAGACGCTGGCCAAGCTGACCGCGCCCGGCACGCCGGACATCTATCAGGGCTCGGAGCGGCTGGATTTCAGCCTGGTCGATCCCGACAACCGTCGTGCGGTCGATTTTTCGCGGCTTGCCGCCGGCTTGGCGGAAGCGGGGCAGACCTTCGATCCGCCCGATGCTCCCGACTTCGGAGCGGCGAAACAGTGCATGGTCGCCCGCTGTCTTAACGTCCGGCGCCGCCATGTACCTTTCTTCGAGGAAGCGGAATACAGGCCGCTCGTCGTATCGGGTCGGGGCGCAAGGCACTTCGCCGCCTTCGCGCGAATGCGCGGGGCCGAGGCGATGGTGACGATCCTTCCCCGGCTCCGTTACGGGCTTGGGGATACCGTTCCCGAGGCTTGGCTTGAGCTCCCGGCGGAGCTGGAACGCGGAACGTTCACCAATGTGCTCACCGCTTCGCGGATCAAGGCGGGGAGCCGGCTTTCGGTCGACGCGCTGCTCGACGGCTTCCCGGCGGGGCTGGCCGCCAATTTTCAGTCGTGACCATTCTTTCCGCGAGATGCCGCTACGCCGGTGACGGGCCGCCAGCCGCGATCAATGCTCGCCGTCGCACAGCTCGTGATTGGCCAGGGCGCGGATCACGTAGCAGTCCTTGATATATTCGCCGGTGCAGCAGTTCGCGATCCGCTCCAGCTCGCTTTCCAGTCGTTTCAGCTTCTCGATCTTGTCGCGCACCAGATCGAGCTGCGCGGCGGCGATGCGGTCCGCCTGCTCGCAGGGCTTTTCGGGGTGGGCGCTCAGCTTCAGCAGTTCCTTGATGGCCTCGATGGTCAGCCCGAGGTCGCGCGCGTGCTTGATGAAGGACAGCCGCTCCCGCTCCTGGCGGCTGTAGCGCCGCTGGTTGCCCTCCGACCGCTCCGGCGGCGCGATGAGCCCCATCTGCTCGTAGTAGCGGATCGTCGGAACCTTAACCCCGGTGCGGCGGGACAGCTCGCCTATCGTCAGCATGACAGTCTCCAAACCTATAGTCGCTGGAGCTTAATGTAGTCCCGGCGCGCCGCGCCGGGTAGGCATCCGACGATGCTTTCAATCTTTTGTGAGGCCGTGCGCTTCTTTATCGCGCGGACGATCCGTTAGGCCTGTGTTAACCACGCGGCGGCACGGTTGGAAAAGCGCGCCGTCGGTTTCGGCGCGGCGCAATGGATTCGTCACGTGGTTCGCAGGGTTTCCTCCATCGTCGGGCTTGCCTTCGCCGGGATCGTTCTCGCCGGCTGCGTGTCGTCCGTCATGGACGTCAACCAGAAGGCGTCGCAGCCCGTCCCGGCCAAGCTCGTGTCGGACATGCGCGGCCGCGCCATGTCGCCGTCCGATCCGATCGTCGTGCGCATCTTCAAGCAGGAAAGCGAGCTGGAGATCTGGAAGCGGGATCGTTCGGGCCGCTACGCGCTGCTCAAGACCTATCCCATGTGCCGCTGGTCGGGGAAGCTCGGCCCGAAGAAGCGCAACGGCGACCGGCAGGCGCCGGAGGGATTCTACACCGTCGATGCCGGCATGCTGAATCCCAACTCGCAATACTACCTGTCCTTCAACCTCGGCTACCCGAACAGGCTGGAATCGGCGCTGGGTTATACCGGCGAAGCGCTGATGGTGCACGGCGCCTGCTCGTCGTCGGGCTGCTACGCGCTCACCGACGAAGGCGTGGCGGAGATCTACGCGGTGGCGCGGGAAGCGCTGAAGGGCGGCCAGCGCATCTTCCAGGTTCAGGCCTATCCGTTCCGCATGACGCCGCGCAACATGGCCGAGAACCGCAGCGACCCCAATTACGCGTTCTGGCAGAACCTGAAACAGGGCTACGACCTGTTCGAGGTGACGAAGCAGCCGCCGCAGGTCGGCTACTGCGGGCGCGGCTACGTCTTCGGCGCGCCGGGAGCCGACCGGCTGCCGGACGATCCGCTGGCCGCCTGTCCGGCGGAGGCCGGCAAGGCCGACCCGCTCGTCGCGTCGCGCCAGCAGTCCGACGAACGGGCGATCCAGTCGCTGGTGTCGTCCGGAACCATCACCACCCATGCGTACACCGATGGCGGGATGCATCCGGTGTTCCGCTCGCTCCTGCAGCGCGACGGCGCCAAGAGCCTCGCCAAGAAGACGTCGAGGACCGCCGTGCCGGTGTCGCGGCCCGACGCGGCGCTGGCCGATCCGCACCAGCCCGGACCGGCGAAATGATGCTGCCGGCCGCCTCCGGCGGTTTCGTCCGCCGGAGGGACAAGAGCGCCGGACGGGCGCCGTGATCCGGACCCTGATCGTCGTCCTGACGGCGCTGCTGTTCGCGTCCCATGCCGCGCTCGCGGCTAACGCGCCGGGCGTATCGGCCGGCGAGAGCCAATGCGCGCGCCAGCATGTCGACGTTCCGGCGCACATTCAGCCGGACGACGGGGACAACGATACAGGCTCCGCGCCGTCGGCGGAGCATTCGAAACCCTGCGCCCAGGATTCCTGCAAGCTCCTGTCGGCGGTCTTCGGGGTGAGGGGCGTTTCGCCGGCCAGCCTTCCGTCCGGGCGATCCTCCATTTTCGTGGCGTCGGCCGCACCGGGCGTCGTGGTTCCACCACCGCAACGATAGTGCGCCCCGCCCGTTGCCGACCGGCAAGCCAGTCCGGTCAGTCCCTGCGCCGTCCGCCAGCGGACCGCGCGTCCTTCACGATTCGAGCCAGTCCATTGTCAGACATCACTCTTCCCCCGCTCTCACGGCGGACCTTCCTGTCCGCCGGCTCGCTGGCCGCGGCCGCCGCGCTCGCCGGATGCGCCACCACCTCCGCGCCGCCGGACGTTCCGGCGCCGGAGCGTCCCGAGCCGCGCCCAGACCCTTCCTTCGTCTCCATGTATCGCGCCATGCCGGAGGAGCTTTTCCCGCTGCCGGCCGTCGATTTGAGCAGGGTCAACCCGAAATTCTACCGCCGGCTGGTCGACGACCCGACGGGCGAGCAGCCGGGAACGATCGTCGTCGATACGAGCTCGTTCTATCTCTATCTGGTGCAGCCCGGCGGCAAGGCGATGCGCTACGGCGTCGGGCTCGGGCGCGCCGGCTTCGCCTGGTCCGGCCGGGCGCAGATCCTGTGGAAGCAGGTGTGGCCGAAATGGACGCCGCCTGACGAGATGATCGCCCGCCAGCCGGAACTCGCCCGATGGAGCGCCGACAATGGCGGCATGCCGCCGGGGCTCGAAAATCCGCTCGGCGCCCGCGCGCTCTACATCTTCGAGGGCAATGTCGACACGCTCTACCGCATCCACGGATCGCCCGAGTGGTGGACGATAGGCAAAGCAGTATCGAGCGGCTGCGTGCGGATGATCAACCAGGACGTGATCGACCTCTACGAGCGTGTCCCGACCAGAACGCCGATCGTCGTGCGCTGATCGGGCGGGCCGCTCCGGCGGCTCAGTTCGGGCCCTTCCAGGCGAGCAGGCGCATGGCGTTCGCGGTCACCAGCACCGTGGCGCCGGTGTCGGCCAGGATCGCCGGCCACAGGCCGGTGATGCCGAGCACGGTGGTGACGAGGAACACGGCCTTCAGGCCAAGCGCGATGGTGATGTTCTGGCGGATGTTGGCCATGGTCGCGCGCGACAGGAGAACCATGCCGGCGACGTCGCCGACACGGCCGTTGAGAACCGCCGCATCGGCGGTTTCCAGCGCCACGTCGGTGCCGCCGCCCATGGCGATGCCGACATCCGCCGCGGCGAGGGCCGGCGCGTCGTTGATGCCGTCGCCCACCTTGGCGACCCGTTCGCCGGCGGCGCGCATCTCGCCGACGATGCGCTGCTTGTCCTGTGGCAAGAGCTCGGCGCGGGGCTCCATGCCCAGCCCGGCCGCGATGGCGGCGGCGGTGCGACGGTTGTCGCCGGTGAGCATGACCGATCCGATGCCGAGTTCGTTCAGCGCCCGGATGCCGTCGGCCGCGTCGGCGCGCGGCTCGTCGCGCATGGCGACAAGGCCCGCCACCGCGTCGCCGGCAATCAGGACGGAGACGGTCTTGCCGGCGTCGTTGAGGGCGGCGATGCCCGCTTCGAGTCCGTCCGGAAGCCCGGCGCGCCTTGCCGCCGCCTGCGGCGAACCGAGGAACAGCTCGACGCCGTCGACCGCGCCGACGACGCCCTCGCCGCCGAGCGCACGGGCATTCTCGGCCGACACGGGATCGATGTTCCTTTTCCGCGCCTCGCCCAGAATGGCGAGCGCCAGCGGGTGCGACGAGCCGACCTCCAGCGCGGCGGCCAGCCGCAGGGCCTCGTCCTCGCTTCTGCCGACGCCCACCACGTCGGTCACCACCGGCTTGCCGGCAGTGAGCGTGCCGGTCTTGTCGAAGGCGACCCTGGTAATCCTGCCCAGCGATTCCAGCACCGCGCCGCCCTTCATCAGCATGCCGCGCCGCGCGCCCGCCGACAGGCTGGCGGCGATCGCGGCGGGCGTGGAGATGACCAGCGCGCAGGGGCAGCCGATCAGCAGCACCGCGAGCCCCTTGTAGACCCATTCGCCCCAGCCGGCTCCCGCCACGAGCGGCGGCACGACGGCGATCAGCGCGGCGACCGCCATGACGGCCGGCGTGTAGTATCTGGAGAAGGAATCGATGAAGCGTTCCGTCGGGGCCTTGGATTCCTGCGCTTCCTCCACCAGCCGGATGATGCGCGCGATGGTGTTGTCCTGCGCGGCCGCCGTCACCGAGACGCGAATCGCCGCGTCCTGGTTGATCGTTCCGGCGAAGACGGGATCGTCCACGCCTTTCCTGCGGGGCACCGATTCGCCGGTGACGGGCGATTCGTCAATGGCGGTGTCGCCGGAGAGGATCGTGCCGTCGGCGGGAACGCGGTCGCCGGGGCGCACGAGGATGGTCGAGCCCACTTCGAGCTGCTCGGCCGGGATTTCGGTGGTCCTGCCGTCGCGTTCTAGCAGGGCGGTCTTGGGCACCAGCGTGGCCAGGGCGCGGATGCTGGCGCGGGCGCGTCCGGCGGCGACGCCTTCCAGAAGCTCGCCGACCAGGAACAGGAACACCACCGCCGCCGCTTCCTCGCTCGCGTCGATGAACACGGCGCCGACCGCCGCGATGGTCATCAGCGTCTCGATGGTGAAGGGCATGCCGATCCGGGCCGCCGCAAATGAGCGACGCGCGATCGGGATCAGCCCGACGGCCATGGCGGCGATGAACGCCCAGCGCTCCACGGAAGGCACGAAATGCCCGAGCAGGAACGCCGCTCCGAGGGCGAGCCCGCAGACGAAGGTCAGCCGCGCCTTCGGCGTCGCCCACCAGGGGCCGTCCGACGGACCGTGGTCGTGGCCGTGGAGCCCTGCCAGCGAGGCCTCGCTGTCCGGCGTCGGCCGTTTGCCGGCGCCGTCGTGGCGGTGTCCGCCGGCTTCGTGGTCATGGGCATGCTCTGCTTCATGGCCGTGATCGTGGTCGTGCCCATGATCATGGTCGTGATCATGGCATGCGTCGAGTGCATGCGGCCTGGCCGCCTCTGCCCCGCCGGCGGGGGCGATGCCGGCGACCTTGTAGCCGAGTCTTCCGACGCGTTCGGCGATCCTGTCCAGATCGGCGGTGTCGTCGTGGTCGAGCAGCATGGTTCCGGCCGTCGCCGACACGTTCACGTCGCGGACGCCCGGCGCGGTGCGGGCCGCCCTGTCGATCTTGGCGGCGCAGGCCGCGCAATCCATGCCTTCGATCCGAAAGCGGGTTTTCAGGGTTTCCATGCTCATTGTCCGCACCTGTCGCAAGCGTGATGCAGGCAAGGTAGATGCTCTAGTGCCTAGAGCTTCAAGAGGCTTAGAAATTTTTGTAGCAGGTGCTCAGCGCACGCAAATGCCGACGGAACCGCATGGATGATCTTCTCGCTTTCGGCGGCCTGTTCGTCGCGGCCTTCACCGCCGCCACGCTGCTGCCCGCGCAATCGGAGGCCGTACTGGTCGGGTTGCAGCTCGCTGGCTATCCGCCCGTCTGGCTGGTTTGCGTCGCGAGCCTCGGCAACACGCTCGGCGCCGTGGTGAACTGGGCGCTGGGCAGGGGGCTGATGGCCGCCGGCAAACCGCGCTGGCTCCAGATCCCGCAAGGCGCGGTCGGGCGCGCCTCGGCGTGGTATCGGCGCTGGGGCCGGTGGAGCCTGCTTCTCTCCTGGCTTCCGCTGGGCGGCGACGCGCTGACGGTCGCGGCCGGCGCGCTGCGCGAGCCGCTCTGGAGCTTCGTCCTTCTGGTCGGGCTGGCCAAGACTGCGCGCTACATCGTCCTCGCCGCGGTGACCGCAGGCATGACGTAAAGGCGCTCAGCCGGGGTTGCGCGCCAGCCACATCGGGCCGCCCTTGGCCTTGGGGAAGCCGTAGCCATTGACCATCACCACGTCGATGTCCGAGGCGCGCTGGGCGATCTTCTCCGCCAGGATCGCCTCTCCCTCCCTCGCCATCGTCGCCAGAAGGCGTTCCCGAATCTCCCCGGGCGAGAAGGTGCGCGGCACGATGCCTCTCTCCGCGCGCTCGGCCGCGACGAGATCGAGCGTGAAGGGGTCCGGCTCGGGCTTGCCGTTCGCGTAGGAATAGTAGCCCGCGCCGGTCTTGCGTCCGAGCCTGCCTGCTTCCACCAACCTGTCCGCTATCCGGACGTAGCGCTCGTTGGGGTCGCGGGTCGCATCGAGGCTGCGGCGCATGGCGTAGGAGATGTCGAGGCCCGACAGGTCCGTGACGGCGAAGAGGCCCATGGGCATGCCGAGGCCGACCAGCGCGGCGTCGATCTCATAGGGCGATGCGCCGTCCTCCATCAGGTATTCGGCCTCCCGCCGATAGGCGGAATAGATGCGATTGCCGACGAAGCCATGGCAAACGCCCACCACGACGGGCACCTTGCCGATCCTGCGCGCCAGCGAAACGGCGGTGACGACGACATCGGGAGCGGTCTGCGCGCCGCGCACGATCTCCAGCAGTTTCATGACATGGGCCGGCGAGAAGAAATGCAGGCCGACGACGTCGCCGGGGCGACCCGAGGCGGCGGCGATCTCGTTCACGTCGAGATAGGACGTGTTCGTCGCCAGGATCGCGCCGGGCTTGGCGACGGCGGCGAGGCGTCCGAACACCTCCCGCTTCACGGCCATGTCCTCGAACACCGCCTCCACGATCAGGTCGCAGCCGGCGAGGCCGGCATAGTCGGTCGAGCCAGTCAGCCGCGCCATGCGCTCGGACATCGCCGCCTCGCTCAGCGAACCACGGGACACGGAAGCGGCGTATGTCTTCTCGATCAGGCCGAAACCGCGCTTCAGCGCCTCGTCGGTCATTTCCAGGATGATCACCGGAAAGCCCGCATTGGCGAAGGCCATGGCGATGCCGCCGCCCATCGTGCCGGCGCCGATGACGCCGATGGCGGCGATCGGCCGGGCCTTGGTGTCCTTGGCGATGTCGTCCACCTTGGCGGCTTCGCGCTCGGCGAAGAACAGATGCCGGAGCGCGCGCGATTCGGCGGAGGCGAGGCGTTCCAGGAAAATCTTCCGCTCGGCGGCGAGGGCTTCATCCGCCGGCAGGTCGACGGCGTTGCGGACGGCCTCGATCGCGGCGAGCGGGGCGGTCAGCCCGCGCGCCTTGCCGGCGATGTCGGCCGCGCGCTTCTCGAAGCCGGACGGATCGCTGCGCGTCGCCGCCAGCCTGTCGTCGCGCCGGCTGACCGGCGCCGGCGTTCCGGCCTCGATGCGCTCCTGAAGAAAGCGCACGGCCGTCGCCGCCGCGTCGCCCTCGGCGAGCGCGTCGGCGAGGCCGCAGGCCAGCGCATCGGCGGCCCCGATCGGGCTTCCGGAGGCGATCATGTCCAACGCCTTTTCCGGTCCGACCAGCCTCGGCAGGCGCACCGTGCCGCCGGCGCCGGGGATCAGGCCGTGGAGGACTTCGGGCATGCCGAGTTTCGCCTTCTGCTCGGCCACGCGGTAATGACAGGCGAGTGCCAGCTCCAGTCCGCCGCCCAGCGCGTTGCCGTGGATGGCGGCGCAGACCGGCACGCGGGAGGCTTCGATCGCGTTGCAAAGGTCCGGCAGGATCGGGAACTGAAGCTGCTTCGGCGTGCCGAACTCGCTCATGTCGGCCCCGGCGACGAAGGTCGTCCCGGCGCAGGCGATGACGATGCCCTGCACGGTCCGATCCTGCGAAGCGTCGAGCAGGGCCTCGTGCAGCGCGGACCGCAACGCGGCGCTCAGCGCGTTCACCGGCGGATTGTCGAGCGTGATGAGCGCGACGGCGCCCTCCCGCGTGATGGCGACGGATGGTTGCCGGTTGCTCATGCTTCCTCCTGCTTGCGCCGCCGGTCGGGCGACGTCAGACGCGTTCGATGGCCATGGCTATATCCTGACCGACGCCGACGCGCATAGTGGCAAGCGCGGGTTTCGCGCAGGGCGTGGTTATTCGCCCTTGAATTCCGGGGCGCGCTTCTCGAACATGGCGCTCACGGCCTCGCGGTGATCCTGCGTGTGGAAGGCGACGCCCTGCATGGTGGCTGCCAGTTCCAGCGAGGAATGCATCGACGCCAGATAGGTTTCCCTGAGCAGGCGTTTCGCCATCCGCAGCGTGCGGGGCGGATTCCGGGCGATGCGGCCGGCGAGCCTCAGCGCCTCGTCCAGCAGATCCGCTTCCGCGACGACGCTGCCGACCAGCCCCCATGCCAGCGCCTTGCGCGCGTCGACGGCGTCTCCGGTCAGCGTCATTTCCGCAGTCCGCTGGTAGCCGACGGAGCGCATGAGGAACCAGGCGCCGCCGTCGCCGGACAGAACGCCGAGCCGGGCGAAGCTCTCGGCGAAGGAGGCGCTCTCGGCGGCCACGACGATGTCGCACATCGCCGCGATGTCACAGCCCGCGCCGATCGCGGGGCCCGCGACGGCCGCGACGACAGGCAGGTCCAGCGCGAAGAAGGCGCGCGGGATGCGCTGGAAGATCGCGCCCATGGCGTCGCGGATGTCGGCCGGGCCGCCGGACGCATAGCCAGCGCGGTCGCGCATGTCCTTGACGTCGCCGCCGGCGCAGAACGCCCCGCCGGCCCCCGTCAGCACCAGGCAGCCGAGATCGCGCCGGCGCGACGCCTCCTCGATCCGGGTCAGAAGCTGGTCGATCATCGCTTCCGACAGCGCGTTGCGGCGCTTCGGATCGTTCAGCGTCAGAACGCCGACATTGCCGCGCGTCTCGAACAGGACAAGCTCGTTTTCCGACATGGACCGCGTCACCCTTCGACGGCCGCGCCGGCGGCGATCATCGCGCCGACTTCTTCCGGAGCATAGCCGATCTCGGCCAGGATATCGGCGGTGTGCTCGCCGGCGCGCGGCGCGTGGCGGCGGATCGTGCTACCCGCGCCGCCGAAGCGGGCCGGCTGGTTGACCGTCCGGTATCTGCCTTCTGTGGGGTGCTCGTCGTAGCCGAGCACGCCTGAGCTTTGGATCTGCGGATCGTTCCACAGTTCCGGCCCGTCGAGCACCGGCATGGCCGGAATGCTGTGGCTGTCGCAGAACGCCATCCATTCCGCCGTGCTGTGCCGGGGCGCGACCTCGGCGATCAGCCCGTACAGGAAGTCGATATTGGCGATCCGCTTGGGATGGGTGGCATAGCGGTCGTCATGCACGAGGTCGGCGCGGTCCGCGAAGATGAAGAAGTCGCGCCAGTTCTCGGTGGAATAAGGGAGGATGCAGGCGTAGCCGTCGCTGGTCGGGAAGGGCCGGCGGTTGCGCGCCAGGATGCGCCGCCAGCCGAAATCCTCCAGGGGCGGGTCGAAGGCGAAGCCGCACAGATGCTCGATGGCGTTGAAGGCCGCCGCCGTCTCGAACATCGGCACCTCTATCTCCTGTCCGCCCTTGCCCATAGCTCGCCCGAGAAGCGCGGCGAGGACGGAGTAGACGATGGTCAGGCCGCCGATCTTGTCGCAGATCGCGGACGGATAGAAGTCGGGCTCGCCGCGCGCGCGTGCGATGAGGGCGGGGATGCCGGAGGCGGCCTGGATCGCGTCGTCGTAAGCGGCCTTGTCGCGGTAGGGGCCGTCGCGGCCGAACCCGTAGGCGTTGCAATAGATGATGTCGGGGTTCACGGCCTTGACGTTCTCATAGTCCAGCCGGAGCTTGGCGATCGCGCCCGGCCGCATGTTGTGCACGAAGACGTCCGCCTCGGCGATGAGGCGCAGGGCGGCCTCGCGCGCCTTCTCCTGCTTCAGGTCGAGAACCACGCTGCGCTTGTTCGCGTGCAGGTTCAGGATGGCCCCGGCCATGCCGTCGGAGCGCGACGGCTTCACGGTGCGCATGGAATCGATCTGCGGACTTTCGATCTTGATGATGTCCGCGCCCATGTCTCCGAGAAGCCGCGTCGCGTAGGGCCCCATGAGAACGGACGTCATGTCGACGATGCGGATGCCTGCGATCGGTTCCATTCCTGCCTCCCCGGCCAGCGGCCGCCATGTCCGAACATGCCCGATAGTGGCCGACCGGGCCCCGACAATTGAAGTGCTATTTGTCGCCCTCGGTGATACAGGAATTGAATGAGCAATCGCATGTCCCGTCTTCTGGAGGCGCTGCCCTTCTTCGTGGCTGTGGCGGAGGAGCTGAATTTCGGCCGCGCCGCCGACCGGCTCGGCATGACGCAGCCGCCGCTCAGCCGGCGCATCAAGATGCTCGAGGAAGTCGCGGGCGTGGCGCTGTTCAGGCGCGACCGTCACACGGTGGCGCTGACCCCGGCCGGCGAAAGGCTGCTCGATCACGCGCGCGAGGTGATGGCGATGGCGGGGAAGGCGGCCATCGAAATCCGCCAGGTCGACCGGGGTCTGGACGGGCGGCTGCGCGTCGGTTTCGTCAGTTCGGCGACCTATGGGGTCCTGCCCCGCATCGTCACGGCGTTCGCCGCCCGGCATCCGGCGGTCGAGCTGTCGTTCCGGGAGGCGACGACGCTTGCCCAGCTCGATCTGCTGCGAAAGGGCGAGATCGATGTCGGCCTGGTGAGGACGCCCGCCTCGGACCGCCACATCAGGACCGCGATCATCCTGCGCGAAGGGCTCGTCGCCGCCGTGCCGGCGGGACATCGCTTCGCGGGGCGGGCGACGATGGCGCTCGCGGAACTCGCCGGCGAGAACCTCGTGATGTATTCCAGCCGCGACATTCCAAGGCTGCACGACACCGTCGTCAAATGGTGCCGCGAAGCGGGCTTCGAGGCGCGCGTCGTGCAGGAGGCGACGCAGATCTCGACCCTGACGGCTTTCGCGGCGGCGGGGCTGGGCGTGGCGCTTCTGCCGTCGGGGGCGCAGCCGCCGATCGAGGGGGTGGTCTACGTGCCCATCGCGCCGGCGCTGAAGATGGACCTGGCCTGCGCGGCCCTGCGCGCGAAGGCCGGCGGTCTCGGCCGTTCCTTCGTCACCATCGCCCGGCAGGCCTGCCGGAGCATGGAAGCGGCCGCCGAATAAGCGGGCCGGCTGGCGCCGAGCCCGTTCAGCCGGCCATTGTCAGCCCGCCGCTGACGCTCAGGACCTGGCCCGTCACATAGCCGGAGCCGGACGCGGCGAAGAAGGAGACGGCGTTGGCGATGTCGTCGGGCTTGGCCAGACGCCGCATCGGAACGGCCTTGGTCAGGGCCTCGATGCGCTGCGGGTCCTGCACCATCAGCATCGGCGTCTCGGTCGGGCCGGGGCACACGCAGTTCGCGGTGATCTTATGGCGCGCCATCTCGCGGGCGAGCGATTTGGTGAAGGCGATGACGCCGCCCTTCGCGGCCGAATAGGCGGTCTCGCCGGTCGATCCGACGCGTCCCGCATCGCTCGCGATGTTGATGACGCGGCCTTCGCCCGCGGCGATGAGGTCCTCGAGGAAGACGTGGGTCACGGCGACCGTTCCAGTCAGATTGATGGAGATGGCGCGGTTCCAGAAGGCCTCGTCATTCTTGGCGAAAGGCTGGATGACGCTCCAGCCGGCGCAGTTGACGACGACCGAGGGTGCGCCCAGCTCCGCCGCGATCCGCCCGCGCGCCGCGACGACCGAGGCCAGATCGGTGATGTCGCAGCGGTAGCCTGCGGCCGATTCCGCCGAAATCTCCCTGGCGGCCTCGACCGCCTTGGCCTCGTCGAGGTCGAGCAGGGCCACCCTGAAGCCATCCGCGTGCAGCCGCGCGGCGACCGTTCTGCCTATGCCCGATGCCGCGCCCGTCACAACCGCTACCTTCGCCACCGTTTCCTCCATCCTACCCGAGTCCGCTCACGGAAATTTATTTAAGGTATATTCGGTTTCTATAGCGTGTTTTCAGGGAGGAGAGTCAAGCGCTAGTCGCCGCAGTTATATTATAAGAATTTGATATTAAAAGATAAAAAATTATGTATCACGCCAGTCGAGATAGATGTTGACGCGGATATCGGGTTAAATATATTGCGACACATTCGTTTTCTTGGTCAGCCTGCGCGCGGTGGGGCGCATGTTGGCCTGCATGGTATCGCCTTTGGGAGCCCGGTTTCGATGAAGAAGATTTCTGTCAGCAGCCTCAATCCGCAGCATTTCAAGCTGTCCGTGGATGAAGCCGGGATAGCCACCGTGACGCTGAACCGCCCGGAGCGGAAGAATCCGCTGACCTTCGACAGCTATATGGAGCTGACGGATTTCTTCCGGTCGTTAAAATATGTCGACGGGATCAAGGTGGTCGTGGTCACGGGCGCGGGCGGCAATTTCTGTTCCGGCGGCGACGTCCACGAAATCATCGGGCCGCTGGTCAAGATGGACATGCCGGGCGTCTACGACTTCACGCAGATGACCGGCGATCTGGTCAAGGCGATCCGCAACTGCCCGCAGCCCGTCATCTCGGCGATCGAGGGCATCTGCGCCGGGGCCGGCGCGATCATCGCGATGTCCTCCGACCTGCGCGTCGGCACGGCGGCCAGCAAGGTGGCGTTCCTGTTCGTGCGCGTCGGCCTGGCGGGTTGCGACATGGGCGCCTGCGCCATCCTGCCGCGCATCATCGGCCAAGGGCGCGCCTCGGAGCTCCTCTACACGGGCCGCGTCATGACGGGCGAGGAGGCCGAGCGCTGGGGCTTCTACAACAGGCTGGCGGTCGCCGGAGAGTCGCTCGACACTGCGCTTGCCGTCGCGCGCGACCTGCGTGCCGGACCGACCTTCGCGCACGGCCTGACCAAGAAGATGCTCCAGCAGGAGTGGAACATGACCATCGATCAAGCTATCGAGGCCGAGGCGCAGGCGCAGGCCATCGCCATGAAGACCGAGGATTTCCGCCGCGCCTACGAGGCGTTCGCGGCAAAGCGGCAGCCGGTCTTCGAAGGAAACTAGCCGGATCGGATGGCGATGGGGCAGCCCCTTCCACATGCGTTGGTCACGGGCGGCGGGACGGGTATCGGCCTGGCCGTCGCCCGCCGGCTCGCCTCGACCCACCGGGTGACGATCGTCGGACGGCGGGCGGACGTGTTGCGCGAGGCGGCGGCGGCGATCGGCGGCGATGTTCAGGCGGTGGCCGCGGACGTGACCGAAGGGTCGGCGGTGGATGCGGCCTTCGCGCAAGCCAGGCGGCGTTTCGGTCCGGTCTCGGTGCTGGTGAACAATGCCGGCGCGGCGTGGTCCGGCGCGATCCTCGACCAGGACGAGGAGGCCCTGTTGAAGGTGCTGCAACTCAACGTCGTCCAGGTCCACCGCTGCATCCGTGCGGCGCTGCCCGACATGCTGGAGGCGAGGACGGGGCGCATCGTCAACGTCGCCTCGACGGCGGGGCTGGTGGGGTATTCCTTCGTGTCTGCCTACTGCGCCGCCAAGCATGCCGTCATCGGCCTGACGCGGGCGCTGGCTCTGGAGCTGGTGCGCAAGGGCGTCACCGTGAACGCGGTGTGCCCCGGCTACACGGATACGGACCTCGTTTCGACGCAGGTCGAGACGCTGTCGCGGCGTTCGGGCGGCGACGAAGCCTCGATCCGCCAGAAACTGACCCAGACCATCCCGCTCGGCCGGCTGATCCGGCCCGACGAGGTCGCGGCGGCGGTCGACTATCTGTGCCGGCCCGAGGCCGGCGCAGTGACCGGCCAGGCGCTCGTCGTGGCCGGCGGCGAATACATGGCGGGGTAGCAGGCATGTCGGCTTTCGTTCCGCCCGTCTTGAAATACCCCTTCTTCGGCGAGGAGCATGCGATCCTCGCCGGCAGGGTTTCGGAGTGGGCCGCGGCCCTGCCCGACGAGGCGGTCGACGATCACGGCGACCTCGACCGCACATGCCGCGCGCTGGCGCGCAGCCTGGGCGAGGCCGGGCTTTTGGCGGCCGCCGCGCCGCGCCCGGACGCGGGGGGCCGGGTTCGCCACGACGTGCGCTCGCTGTGCCTGACGCGCCAGATCCTCGCCCACCGGTCCGGCCTGCTCGATTTCGTCTTCGCCCTGCAAGGGCTCGGGTCGGGCGCCATCGCGCTGTTCGGCTCTGCGGAGCAGCGCGCGCGCTATCTGGCGCCCGCCGGCGAAGGCAAGGCGATGCCGGCCTTCGCCCTGTCCGAGGCGCGCAGCGGCTCCGACGTCGCCAATATCGAGACGTCGGCGCGCCGCGACGGCGACGGTTACGTGCTGAACGGGCAGAAGACCTGGATATCCAATGCCGGCCTCGCCGACCACTACGTGGTCTTCGCCCGGACTGGAGAGGGAGCGGGGGCGAAAGGCCTCTCGGCCTTCATCGTCGACGCAGCCAATCCAGGCCTGCGGCTGGTCGAGCGGCTGGAGGTGGTCGCGGCGCATCCGCTCGGCACCATCGCCTTCGAGGATTGCCGGGTGGATGGTTCAGCGCTGGTCGGGCGGCCGGGCGAGGGCTTCAAGGTGGCGATGGCGACGCTGGACGTGTTCCGCCCGAGCGTCGCCGCCGCCGCCGCCGGCTTCGCGCGCCGGGCCATCGACGAGGCGCTGGGCTGGACCGTGCAGCGGACGCTCGCGGGGGTCGTGCTGGCGGACCAGCAGGCGACGCAGATGCGCTTCGCCGACATGGTGACCGAGACGGTCGCCTCCGAACTTCTGATCTACAGCGCCGCCTGGCTTCGTGATGGCGGCGCGGACCGGATCACCATCGAGGCGGCGATGGCCAAGCTGAAGGCGACGGAGTCCGCGCAGGTGACGATCGATTCGGCCGTGCAGCTTCTGGGCGGCAAGGGCGTGCTCAAGGGCAATGTCTGCGAGGCGCTCTACCGCGAAATCCGCGCGCTTCGCATCTACGAGGGCACCAGCGAGATCCAGAAGCTGCTGATCGGCAGGAAAGCCGTCGCCGATGCGCGCGCGGGACAGGCCGGCTGACGCGGGAAGCGTGGGCAGGCCCCGGCGCTTGTTCTATTGGGAGGGGACATGACAGGTCACATCGCCATCGTCGGCGCCGGTGCCATGGGCGGCTATGTCGGCGGCTATCTGGCCCGGGCAGGGGAGACGGTCACGCTGATCGATCCGTGGCCGGACCACGTCGCGGCGATCCGGCGCGACGGGCTTGCGCTGGAAGGCATGACCGAGGCGGAGAATTTCCGCGTCGAGATGCGGGCGCTGGACATCAGCGACGTGCCGCAACTGGCCTATGACGCGCCGGTGGATATCGCCTTCATCGGCGTGAAATCCTACGACACCGCATGGGCGACGACCATGATCGCGCCCTACCTGTCCGGCGACGGCATCGTCGTCTCGCTGCAGAACTGCATCAACGAGCCGGAGATCGCCGGCATCGTCGGATGGGGCCGCACGCTGGGCTGCATCCCGGCCAGGATCGCGGCCGACGCGCCCGCGCCCGGCCGTGTCCGGCGCAACAGCGTGCTGGCGGGCCTGCCCTATCACGCCTATCGGGTCGGCGAGGTGCATGGACGGGTGACCAGGCGCGCCGAGCAGCTGGCGTCCCTGCTTTCGGTCGCGGACAGTTGCCGCCGGCTTCGATCTCCGCCGGCGCGTCGTGCGCCTCGGACAGGAGCCGGCGTT